>DDET01000008.1 GCA_002336915.1 Bacteroidetes bacterium UBA1947
TACATTCCGCGCAAGTTCAAAAATTGTAAGAAATGCAACTGCATAATTTAAAGCCAGCAGAAGGTTCAGTAAAAAAATCAAGGCGTGTAGGCCGTGGTGAAGGTAGCGGTAGCGGTTCTACCTCAGGTAAAGGTAACAAAGGCCAGCAGGCACGTACCGGTTACCAGTCCAAGAAAGGCCATGAAGGCGGCCAGATGCCCATCCAGCGCCGTATGCCAAAACGCGGTTTCAAGAATATCAACCGTGTTGACTACAAAGTGTTTAACCTCGGCCAGCTCGATTTCCTTATAGAAAAGTATAATATCACCGAATTTTCGCTCGATAACCTGTACATCAATGGTTTAATAAGCCGTACCGATGTGGTTAAGATACTGGGCAACGGTGAATTGAAGGCCAAAATAGCGTTCAAAGTAAACGCGGCAAGTGACAAAGCCAAACAGGCAATTGAAGCTGCCGGAAGTACCATAGAAATTATCTAAGGTTACCTAGTAAGGCGCATTTGGTGAAATGCGTCTTTTATCGTTTATTCGCATTTCATTCAGACTAACAATAGACCAGTGAAGAAACTTATTGCAACGCTTAAAAATATCTGGAGCATCGACGAGCTTCGCAAGCGTATACTATTTACTATATTGCTCGTTGCAGTATATCGCGTAGGCTGTTATATCGCACTTCCGGGCATCAACCCTGCTCTCCTGTCGGACAAACAAGGCCCCGGTGGGCTGCTTGGCATTCTTGATATGTTTGCCGGCGGTGCATTCAGCCGTGCTTCTATATTCGCCCTGGGTGTTATGCCTTACATCTCTGCCTCTATCTTTATGCAGCTTGCAGGTATCGTTATACCGCAGGTGGCTAAGATGCAGCGCGAAGACAGCGGCCGTCGCAAGATCAACATGTATACACGCTACCTTACAGTAGGTGTTACTGCGTTCCAGGCAAGTGCTTATGTTGCTTACCTGCGTTCACCCCAATACGCTAATGCTTTAATACCCGAGTTCAGCGCGTTCACTTTCTGGCTTTGCACTGTTATGGTGCTTACCGCAGGTACACTGTTCGTAATGTGGATGGGTGAAAAGATAACCGATAAAGGAATAGGTAACGGTACTTCGCTCATCATTATGGTAGGTATCCTTGCACGTTTACCCCAGTCATTGTTCCAGGAGTTCTCTGCAAAGAACCTTGGTGGCGGTGGTGGATTGCTCGTTTTCCTGATCGAAATGGCAGTATTTATAGCGGTTGTTGTAGGCCTCATCCTCCTTACCCAGGGTGTGCGTAAGATACCGCTCAACTATGCCCGCCGCATCATTGGCAGCACCAATGCAGCCAAGGAAGCAACCGGCTCACGCGATTTCATTCCATTGAAAGTTAACTCTGCAGGTGTTATGCCTATCATCTTTGCCCAGGCAATGATGTTCATACCTACAGTATTTACCGGCTTTACACAAAGTGAGAATGCACAGGGTATCCTCCGCTCTATGGGCGATCATACATCCTTGTTGTACAACATTATCTATGCGGTACTGGTTATAGCATTCACTTATTTCTATACTGCCCTTATCTTTAATCCTACTGAAATGGCTGACAACCTGAAGCGTAATAACAGCTTCATACCGGGTGTAAAACCAGGTGAGCCCACGGCAGATTATATAGGTGCTATCATGGACCGCATTACCCTTCCGGGCGCCGTGTTCCTTGCAGTAGCAGGTATACTCCCCGGCATTGCGGCATTGCTTGGTGTTACAAGCGGGTTTGCATCATTCTATGGCGGCACTTCTATGCTGATAGGCGTGGGTGTAATACTCGACACCTTACAGCAGATAGAAAGCCACCTCCTGATGCGCCAGTATGATGGTTTAATGAAGACAGGACGTATATCCGGACGTAACACTCCTGTGAGCGCTTCTGTATAAGAGCATAGTGAGTATGATACACATCAGGACAAACGAAGAAATTGAAATAATCAGGAAAAGTGCTTTAATGGTTACTGCCACCTTAACAGAGGTGGCAAAATTTTTAAAGCCCGGCATCAAAACCATTACCATTGATGCCATGGCTGATCAATTTATCCACGATAATGGCGGCGTGCCTTCTTTTAAAGGCTACAATGGCTTTAAATACGCGCTCTGTATTTCCGTTAATGAAGTAGTGGTACATGGTTTCCCCAGCGATTATGAACTCAAAGACGGCGATATCATATCGGTAGACTGCGGTGTTTATATGAACGGCTTCCATGGCGATCATGCTTATACTTTTGGTATAGGCGATGTGAAGCCGGAAGTGCTGAAACTAATGCGCGTTACCAAAGAATGTTTGGCCCGTGGCATTGCACAGGCACACGCCAACAACCGCGTAGGCGATATATCTTATGCTATAGAGCAATATACAGCCAAAGAGCATGGCTACGGTGTGGTACGTGAGCTGGTGGGCCACGGTGTAGGCAGGAAACTGCATGAAGATCCCCAGGTGCCCAATTACGGCCGCAGGGGCGATGGCAAACGCCTGAAGGAAGGGATGGTGCTGGCAATAGAACCTATGATCAACCTTGGCACGCGGGATGTGTATACACTCGAAGACGGCTGGACCGTAGTAACTGCGGATGGTAAGCCTTCGGTGCATTACGAACACACCACGGCAGTAAGAAAGAACACAGGTGAAGCGCTATCCAACTTTGCGCCAATAGAGGCTGCAGAACGGGCAAATCCTGAGCTGAATACGGGCCACTTAGAGCCTTTAGCAGTTACAGCTTAAACACCACAGGCAAACTGAATTCCAAGGGTATATTTTTACCTTTTTCGCTACCCGGCTTCCAGGCCGGCAGATTTTGTATTATTCTCATAGCCGCCTTGTCAAGCGAGGGATATATGGGTCGGTCCAGGTGAATATTCACTACGTTGCCCTTATCGTCAATAGTAAAACCAACCAGCACCCTGCCCTGTACTTTCTTATTTATTGCATCAGCCGGGTACTGCAAGCTTGTTCTTATAAAGCTATCTATATCCACAGCAGGCACTGGCATATGTTCCACGTACCGGTAGTGGATGCAAGACCCGTCCTTTACCTCGGGCATCTGCGCATAAATGGTATCCCCATTTTCAATTCCCACAACCACGAACTTCATATCCTGGGCAAAAACGCCGGTACCTGATGTTACTAAAACAACAAAAAGAAAGTCCTTTATCCGCATAGCAGCTATATGACGGAGATACACAGCTTTTCCATAAAAATCAAATTATGCCGCTATCACCGCAGCACTGCCCCGTTCCAGCATTTTCAATAGCATCAGCTCATCGGGGTTAAGGTCTTTAGGCATATCGCTTTCCTGCACCACAGCAGCATCCAGGTATTTAGTGATTGTCTTATTGGTATAATGTTCTATCACTAAGGGGTGCACATAATATTTTTTGCACACCGTACGGGTATTACCCAGCCGCTTGGCAACTATATCCAGTGCTGCCACAATGTTCCTTTTTGTTTCTATCTCAGTCTCCGCAAGGCCCATCTCTTTGAAAGCTTCGAGCGCATACAGTGTGCCCGACCATGTACGAAAATCCTTGGCAGAAAAATCGCCCCCGCTTATCTCCTTGATGTAGCTATTCACCATGCCGGAATCTATAGAATGGCAGTTACCTTGTTCATCACAATACTGGAACAGCTCTTTGCCCGGCAATTCCTTGCATTGCTGCACTATTTTAGACAGTCGCCTGCTCCTGATAGCAATATCATGGTAAACACCCTTCTTCCCCTTAAAGCTGAACTTGACAGCGGTCCCGTTGATATCTACGTGCTTATTCTTGAGCGTTGTCAGCCCGAAAGATCCATACAATTTCTCATAGGCGCTGTTGCCTATTCGTATATTGGTATACTGCATCAGCAATACGATAGTGGCCAGCACTTTCCTTTGAGATAGGTCGGCCTGCGAGACATCCTTCTGTAATTGACGCCTGATATCCGGCAAGGCTTTACCAAAATCAAGCATATGGTGGAACTTGGTGAAATTGCGCAGGGTATTCCATAGGTTGTGGTAGCGGTATTGTTTGCGACCTTTTATATCAAGGCCGGTAGCCTGTAAATGGCCATTAGGCAATGGGCATATCCATACATTTTCCCATGCAGGTGGCAGCACAAGTTTCTTAATACGGTCCAGTGTTTCCTTATCCTTCACAGCTTTCCCGTTCTGTATATAAGCAAAACCCGGTCCTTTTTTAACACGGTTTATACCCGGCTGGCTATCGCTCACATATACAAGGTCGATAGCTTTGGCACTCTTAATGCTATCGTGCACAAGGCTGCTGAGCCTGCGTTTCGATAATTTTATTTCTGAAACTTCCTGCATACGGCCGTTTCAGGCTATACCATAAAAATTCATGCCTTGGCGTGCTATATGCCATTTTATTCTATAATTGGCTTGAAACGTAGGCCTTTACAGCAATTACTATCTTATCTTTTACCTGTTCCCAGCTTATTTTTTTCAGTGAAACGGGATCAGGCTGCATTTCGGCATCTTCAAAATATACAAGAGATCGTACCACAAAGCCAATATCGTCAGATCCGTACTTGTGCATGTAATAACCAAGCATTTGCTCAATAGAAAATGAATTCAACAGTTCTGCAATGTCCCAAAAATCCTTTTTGGCACCCCGACCGCTGATAGCGCCCAACTTCATCGCTACTACATCGGCGAGGGAAATTAAACGGACACCCCCGATCTCCTCTATGAGGTTCAAATACGGGTAGTCATGTAGTATGAAATCTACTTTTATCCCTCCAATACTGAATACAAGTGTTTGCTCAGATACATCGGTCTTTATCGCCTTGGGGTAATTATCCAAAATACACTTCTGCACCGCTTCTTTATCAAATCGAGCATTTGCAAAGAAGTCAAGGTCATCCGATATTCTGTGCCCAAACCTAAGAGAAAGATTCGTTCCGCCGACCAATGCAAATCTGCCAAGCTCAGGCATTTGCATTAATGCCTTCAATATTTCCAGGGTAGCTGGTGCGACTGTCTGCGTGTGTAACATGTAAAGTCAGATGATTGCAGGTCAAAAATATGGCAAAGAAAAGACAAGGTTTTTTTATTGAAATATGGTGCCCTTACTACTTCATTTCTAATCCGCTCAAAGCCATAGTACTTCATAACAGAAACCTGGTCGCACCATAAGCCATAATTAAATACCTGGCTGATAATGAAGCCTGCATTCTCCTCAAAATCGAGCTTATTAAAATCAACATCCCAAAATGCCGTTTTTGTTAACCCTTCCATAGCTCATAAAGTTATACTTTTATCCTATGAAAGCCATCATTCTCGGCGCGACAGGCCTTGTAGGTTCCAGCCTGCTGGAAATCCTATTGCTCGACAACCGTTTCGATTCCGTCTTAATATTTACCCGTAAAGCGACAGGCAAAACAGATCTTGGACTCCGCGAAGAAGTGATCGATTTCGACAAGCCCGGCACATGGATGCCATTGGTGAAAGGCGATATATTATTCTCTGCCTTTGGCACCACCTTGAAGAAGGCAGGAAGTAAAGATGCTCAATACAAGATTGACTATACCTACCAGTACGAATTTGCCAAAGCAGCTGCGGAAAATGGCGTAAAGACCTATGTACTTGTATCGGCAGCATACTCCAGCCCTGATTCCAAAATATTTTATTCTCGCATCAAGGGTGAGTTGGAACGGGATGTATCAAAATTGCCTTTCGAAAATATTCACATTCTACGTCCGGGAATGCTTGCCGGCAATAGAAAAGAGTACCGCGCCGGTGAAAAAATATGGACGCCCGTAATGAACGTAATATCCCTGGTACCCGGCCTGGGCTATTTGAAACCGATACCGGATGTGCAAGTGGCAAGGGCTATGATAAACGCAGCAATTAAGCCCGGTAAAGGCATTCACATCTACCCGCCAAAAACGCTATTTAAAATGGCTAAGGCTTAGCAAGTTCCTCATCAGGAAAACGGTCCTTCTTTGGTTTGTAAAAAAGTAAAAGGCACAAGCCTATCAACACCAGCAGCGTTGAGATGATCTCAGCTTGTGTTGGGTGAATGAAACCAAGGTCGTACTTGAAATTAACCCGGATCTTTTCCACGAAAAAACGCTCAAGCCCGTTCAGTATCAGATAGAAACCAAAGAGATGCAGTGGGTACTTAAAGCGCCTGCGCACAGCCCATATGAGCAAGAACAGGCCGATACAGGCAAAAGATTCATATAATGGCGTAGGGAACACACCGACGGGAAGCACAGCGCAATAGTTGCCGCTACAGCCGGGTATAAGCACACCATCGTTATTTACATTATGCGGGTAGTTCATGGCGAACACCCATCTTGGCAGCCAGCCGGGCGCTTTGGCACTTATATGCGGTACAGTATTAAGGCTGCCAAAATTGTGGACAAAGTAAGTAGAGTCATCGTGCAATGCTTGCTGAAACTCCGGTGCCGTCGCCACCTTCAGTGTACTGTTGGCTTGCGTAACGTATGCGCTGTTGAATATACCCCAGTCGCCATCGCCGGCAAACTGGCAACCCAGCCGTCCCACTCCATATGCCAGCATCAACGCGGGAGCTGCAGCATCGCATAAGTGACGGAATGAGAACTTGTGCTTACGCGCATAATAGAACAAGATAGCAGTAGCCACTATCAAGCCGCCGTAAAAAGTAAGCCCGCTGGATGAAAGCAAACTACCCATGGGATCGCGCACAAAATCGTCCCAGCTTTCCAGCGCGTTAAACACTTTTGCTCCTATCAAACCACCGAATGCGGCAGTAACTACTATTTCGGTAATACGCTGGTGAGGAAACACCAGCTCCTTTTTTATTTTTACTTCCGGTAGCTCTTGCTTTTTCTTATCGTAGTATTTGACTACTCCAAGTATCAAAGCGCCTAAAACACCCGCTATGATATTCCCCTTTGCGGAAAACAGGTAGCCCATCGGGTTAGGTGATATCTCCACCCAATGACCGAACATACCGCCTATCTTATAGCCGAGGAAGAACCCCACTATTGCCGAAAATAAAAAGTCGTTCACGGTAGCGGGCTTACCCACCTCAACCTCGCGCAGCGTGGGCGATAATAAGCCCATTCGCTCCTTCCGCTTCAGTTCCGACACAAGCACTATAGCCGCGCACATAAATGCGATCGCGACCATTAAGCCGAATATTTTGAAGATACTTAACCAATCGGGCATAGGCCGGCCGAAAAGGTCCTGGAGCAGGTACTGGAAATCAGGATACATGGCTGTAAAAGTAAGCGGAATGCTTGAAACTTGATAGGCTCAAAAAGTTAAAAGAATGCCTCATATCTTTTCAATTATTTCCAGCGAACGCTTTATCATATTTTCTATTGCAAGATTGCTGTCTTTTGAAAAAGTTTTTTGGACCCTGTTGGCTACAATAGCGCTTATGGAAAGGCAGTTATGGCCAAGTAGTCTACCTAAGCCATAAATAGCCGAAGTTTCCATTTCAAAGTTGCTGATACGGTCATTGCCGCATTGAAAGGTACTAAGGGCATCTATCAGGTGAGGAAAGGCTACAGGCCCTCTCAATACCCTGCCTTGCGGACCGTAAAATCCCGGGCAGGTAACGGTGATGCCATGTATGTAACCGCTACCAAAATGCTTTCTTAACGAGATTGAAGCCTCTGCAATATAAGGCAGGATAACTTTCCCGTTCAGGCCGCTATGCTGCTTAAAATGGTCCAGTATATACCGCTCGTTGTCGCTATTGCTGTAATTGTAATAGTGCATGATATTATCCAGCCCTATACCATGCGACGATACCACCATGCAGTCAACAGGTATATCCTGTTGCAAGGCCCCGCTGGTACCAAACCTAATGATGGACAATGCACGTTTATCCTCTTTTAGCTGTCTTGTCTTTAAGTCTATATTGGCCAGGGCATCCAATTCGTTAATTACTATATCGATATTGCCAGTGCCAATGCCGGTAGATATCACACTGATCCTTTTTTTGCCTATATAGCCCGTATGGGTGATAAACTCCCTATGCTGCGCCTTGTGCTCGATACGGTCAAAATGCCTGGACACCTCTTTTACCCTTCCGGGGTCACCGACGGTAATGACCGTATCCGCAAGCTGCTCAGGGGCCAGGTCAAGGTGATATATGGTTCCCTTTGCCGTTATGATCAGTTCCGATTCTGCTATTACATTACGATTCAACATAGCCATTTTATTTGTTAGTTCTGCTTGTAAAGAAACGATTTTTTACTACATTTGCCATCCTGTAAGGTCGGATGGCCGAGTGGCTAGGCTCAGCTCTGCAAAAGCTGCTACAGCGGTTCGAATCCGCTTTCGACCTCTCAAAAGAAAAGCCCCGATTACGGGGCTTTTTATATTTTAGTATTGGCTATAGTCGCGCCAGCTTTCATCATAATATTTCCGCAGGGTTTTATCCAGTTCACGAGCAGCCGCTATATATTCTATTTCATATTTTTTTGAGCTGTAAGAATACAGCTTGTTGCCCGGATCGGCTGAAGGGAAAACACGGTATGGGAAAGGACTTGCCTTTTGTTCATAATCCGGCCCCATCACCACCAGCCCTTGCCTTGTTTCCACCATGCTGCCCTCCTGCTGCGCAAAGCCATAGAATACGACGAGGAAGTTGGCCTCAGTTTTAGACAGTTCACTTTCATTTACCGGCGTGTTGTCCGCATCAAATAATATCTTGTTTGTCTTGCCTTCTTGTATCAGTGCTGCATTGGTGTCATAAAAAAAGTAAACCCTGCAGTAATGAAAGTTATACTTAAAATCCTTGATCATAGCTTTCGCTGCCAACTCTGCCTCAACTCTTACCTCTGTTGCCTTCCTTGCCTGTCGGGCCTTAAGATAATGCTGCGCCATTCTTTGAAAAGTAGGAAGCTGTACAAGCATCACTTTGGGCGCGGGTTCGTATTGTTTCATATGCCTGCGCCGGAACAGTTGGCCCTGCGCTGAAAAAGAAATGCCTGCTGCCAGCATAAGCAGTAGTGCGATAGTGGTTTTGTTGACTTGCATTTTTTTTATTTGTTTAGCCTACCTGAAAAAATCTTTAAAATCTTCGAACATCTTAGCTGCCAGGGGATAGTATTCAATACTATATTTTTTGGAGCTGTAGTAATATCCGTCGCCGGTTCCGTGCAGGTGATAATACCCACGATTATTGTAATAATAGAATAAGGCGGGCTTGTTCAATTGAATGTAGTTGTAGTCGGTCACTACAAGGCCGGCGCCGTACATGGTGCGGCTGGCCATCTCGCCATCTTTTCCTGTTTTTTCGCGCTCAGGTATACCGAAATAAACGATAAAATAATCCTTGCTATTTCCTTTCACCACGGGGTTTGCTGCTGCCTGCATATTGCCATCCAGCAGTATGCCCTCAAATTTCCCAGCTTTGACCATATCTATGTTGGTATCAACGAAAAAATAGTAAGGGCAAAATTTGAAATGGTCTTTAAAGTCTTTGATCATAGCATTATTCACACCTTGCACATCCTTTCTTACCTGTTCAGCCTCAGCATGGCTGCCGGCCTTCTCAAAATAATCTATCTTTCTTTTTTCCGAGCGCAACTGTACCAATAAGGCTTTGGGTAAATAGACCGCAGGATCTCGTTGCCACCTTTTCGATGACTGCGCGGTTGCAACACCGGCAGCAAGGATAAGGATTAAGATACCGATCAATTTCAGCGCTTTCATGTTCATCATTATTTACATCCTTAATTTACATAAAAATCCCTTCCCGCTAAGGAAGGGATTTGTTAATGTCTGTATATTCTATCGTTGTGCCTGCAAGTTCAGGCCCGATGCCATCTTCTGCTCCAACCCTTTCACTTTCATATCCATTTCTTTGGCTGTGGTTGAGTCACCGGCCTGGCCTGCCAACTGACCTATGGAATGTATCATGCCGAGGTCTTTCTGTGCATCCTGTGTCAATGCCTCCCTTCCTTCATCATTCAGGCTCAATATCCAGTTAATGTCGCCCTCAAGGTTCTTCACCAGTTCGTGCGATACCTTGCGTCCGCCGGGTATACCCTTCTCGCCTACCTGGTAATAGGTCATTGCGTAGAAATAGCCCGAGGCGTCAAAACCTTCGAGTGTGTATGGGTTATATGGATATGCCGCCTGGCTCAGGCTCTTGTCTACTTTATCCAGCACTTTTATCGCATCATCTTTCCTGCCAGATGCATTCAGCTCATCGGCCAAACGTAATGAAGCATTGATACGGTATGCCTGGAACATCAATCGGTTCTTCTCGTCGAAGTACACATCGCTGCGGTCAGAGTTGCCCCACTGGTACACGTTCATGAACAGGTTAAAGCTCTTGTCAACATCCACAAAACCTTTTTCGCCACCCCTGTTCTGTTTTATAACGTCTGTATACTTGTAAGGCATCAGGCGGTAAACCACACCCTCCAGTTTCAGGTACTCATCAAGGCCTGCGTAGTTATCGCCGGGCAGACCGCCACCAAAGTAGATAGGCCTTTTCCAGCCATCGCTGGCCATGGCGGCAATGATGTTCATCACTGCGATATCATCCTTATAAGCCGCATTTTTCGGGAAGGTGAATTTCACTTCATTTGTGATGCGGGCCGTATCGGCTGCACTCACCAGGCCATCCCTCACCAATTGGTCTTTGCTTGGCGTGGTCAGGAAGAAATTCTTGGTAGGCATGTAGTTGTCATAGCCGCCGTTCTGTGTCTGCAGCTTGTTGCCATCGTCATTGCTTATGATGAACTTGCAGATATCGCCCAGGTTAATATATTTGTCCTGCGGTATGTTCGGGTTGGCATAATGGAACACATAGTTATGGTTGTCGCCCTGGTAGTCAGGTTTCTTCCATATCATAGGCAATGCATCCGCCTTATTTATCTTGTAGTTCAGCTGGTCTATATACCAGTCTATACCCAGCAGGCTCATGTTAATGATACGCACATCAGGCCTTACACCTTCTACTTCCTGTGCATACCATACCGGGTAGGTATCATTATCACCAAAGGTGAACAGCACCGCGTTAGGCGCGCATGAGTTCAGTACGTTGATAGCTGTAGTACGCGCCAGGTATTTCTTCGAGCGATCGTGGTCATTCCATTCTTCCTTAGCCATCAGGCAGGGTACGGCCACAAGACATAACACCACGGCGAGTATTGATCCGCCATTGCCTTTCACCACTTTTTGCAGCCACTGGTTTACCATCAGTATACCAAGGCCTATCCAAATAGCAAAGGCATAGGTGCTGCCTGCAAAGGCATAGTCTCGCTCACGCGGTTGCAATGGCGGCATGTTCAGGTAAATGCCTATCGCAATACCCGTGAAGAAGAAAAGCATAAAGGTTACGATACCATCTTTCTTGTCTTTGTTGAACTGGTATACAAGTCCCAGCAAACCAAGTATCAGCGGCAGGAAATACAGTTCATTGCGCGCCGGGTTGTTCTTCACGCCGTCCCCCGCCAGGTCCAGGTCACCCACGCGCATTTTGTCCAGGAATTTTATACCCGATATCCAGTTACCGTTACGTGGATCGCCTTGTCCTTCTACGTCATTTTCACGCCCGGCGTAGTTCCACATTACGTAGCGCCACCACATCCAGCCCATCTGGTAGCCGAAGAAGTACTTCATGTTATCTGCAGAGCTCGGACGGTCATCCGGGCCAAGGCCTAAATAATTACGGTAGAAACGTACATGCCCCTGGTCGTTATTGTCATATATACGCGGGAAGAAACGCATCTTATCGGGCTCAAACTTATAGTCAAGTTTTTTACCGGTTTGCTCATAATAGTCCTTACCATTCTTCGTTGTCTTGCTGTATGTATATCCTTTGGTCTCTACATCTACCATCTTCGCATCAAAGTCCTGCCCGTACAGCAATGGCTGTGCACCATATTGCTCACGTTGCACGTAGGATACCAGGCTGAGCACGTTATCGGGGTTGGTCATATCGATGGCCACATCGGCACGCGAGCGTATCATGGGAGCCAGGTAACTGGAGAAACCAATAACGATGAACATGATACACAGTACACCCGTGTGAAGCAGGTACCATCCCTTTTTCTTTGCGAACATCAGCAGCCAGATAAGCGCGCCTACTACCAGTAAAATGGCTACCAGGGCGCCTACGTCAAAGGGCATACCAAATGAGTTAACGAACAGCAGGTCGAATTTGGAAGCGAATATCGGCAGGTATTGTATCACGCCGAACTGTACAAAAGCAAGCAGTATAACACCTGCCAGGAAGGCAATTACAGTACCCATGCGGGTAGCATCGTAGCGCTTAAAGTAGTATACCATAGCTATGGCCGGTATGGTAAGCAAGTTCAGCAGATGGACGCCTACGGAAAGGCCTATCATGTAGGAAATGAATATCAGCCACCTGTCAGCATATTTATTATTGGCGATATTTTCCCATTTCAGGATGGCCCAGAATACCAGTGCGGTAAAGAAAGATGAGGTAGCGTATACTTCCGCTTCCACAGCCGAGAACCAGAAAGTATCAGAGAAGGTATAAGCGAGGCCGCCCACAAGGCCGGCACCCATTATCAGTATCAATTGGTTCTGGCTTGGTTCACCGTCGCCGGGAGCCACCAGTTTTTTGGCCAGGTGCGTTATGGTCCAGAACAGGAACAGGATCGTTCCGCCGCTCATCAGTGCTGATAATGAATTGATCATCACAGCAGCGTTCGTTGACGGTCCACCACTTGCACCACCGGCAAATATGCCAAAAATGCGCTGCAGCATCATGAAGAATGGCGCCCCGGGCGAGTGGCCTACTTCCAGTTTATAGGCACAGGAAAGAAATTCACCACAATCCCAAAAGCTAACCGTGGGTTCCATGGTCTTTAAATAAACGATAGACGCAATAGCGCCGGTAATCCAACCCACAAGGTTGTTCACTTTCCGGTAATTCATGTAGCTGTATTTATTATTGACAGGCAACAAAAATAGAAAATTACGCTTATGCGCCTAGCACTAATACAGGAATTAACAAATTTCTTTGTTCTGTATGTCAAAACCCACTGTTTTCGCGCATTTCGATGGGAAACTGCCCCTCTACCCTGGAGATGCCGGGAGAGGTCTCTTTTAAACTATAAGATTATTCAGATTTTTCAGCTTATCCGGCTGCAGCACCTGCGCCAGTTGTATATCGGGTATGTCCCGCAAGCTCTGGGCTATATTCCCTGCATCGGTCTCGGGGTCGTTGCTCTGTATCATCCACAGGTAATCCAGTTGTTTCACCTCCGGCAGCAGCACTTCTTTGTCGGTCTTCAGCTTATAAATGGTATATATACAACTGCTCGATGGCTCGGCGTACTGGTATATGGGAAAGTAATGTCCTCCATTTTCGCCGCCCGGTATGCAGATGTCCATGTCCGGCTCGCGTACCAGGTCTATGTCGAAGTGCTGGTTAAGCACCCAGCAAAAGCGGTAAGCCGGCAGCGAGCTTACTATGCCTACCAATGCGGTATCGGCAAAGAAGTCTTCCTGCATGGCGCTTATATCCAATGCCTTTTTTATGGGCCCTTTAGGATTCGACATGTATTTTGGCTTTTCTGCTTCAAAGTTCGCCCATCTTTGTATATTTCCAAATAAATCAAATATCCTTATGGGCATCTTCGCATTAATTCCATTGATCCTTCTCATATTACTGCTTTTTATGTCGCTCGTCACAGTTCAACAGGGCACTGTAGCAGTGATAACTGTCTTTGGTAAGTATAAGCGTATCCTCAGGCCGGGGCTTAATTTTAAGGTTCCCTTCATTGAGACCATCTTCCGCCGGATCTCTTACCAAAACCGTTCCATGGAGCTCAAGTTCCAGGCCATCACGCAAGACCAGGCCAATGTGAACTTCTCGGCCATGCTCCTCTACTCGGTACTCAATGAGGACAGCCAAACTATTCAGAATGTGGCATTTAAGTTCCTCGATGAGCGTAATTTCATGCAGGCGCTTATACGCTCCGTAGAGGGTGCAGTGCGTGCTTTTGTGGCAACAAAAAAACAGTCGGAAGTGCTGCAGCTACGCACCGAGATCATACTGCATGTAAAGGAGCAGCTCGATATCCTGCTGGAGGGCTGGGGTTATCACCTGCTGGATATACAGATGAATGATATCAGCTTCGATGAGGTCATCATGCGCTCGATGGCGCAGGTGGTGGCATCGAATAACCTGAAGGCCGCAGCCGAGAACGAAGGCCAGGCACTGCTCATCACCAAGACCAAAGGTGCCGAAGCAGAAGGTAATGCTATCAAGATATCCGCCGAGGCCGAAAGGCAGGCTGCCCAACTGCGCGGACAAGGTGTGGCCCTCTTCCGCGAAGAGGTGGCTAAGGGTATGGCTATGGCAGCCAGAGAAATGGAACAGGCCAATCTCGATGCCTCCTTCATCCTCTTCTCTATGTGGACCGATGCACTCAAGCATTTTGCCGAAGTAGGCAAAGGCAATACCATCTTCCTCGATGGCTCCAGCGACAACTACCAGCGCACTATACAGCAGCTAATGGCTACTATGGGCAAGGATGTAAAGAAATAAAACAAACGAAATATACAAAATCAAAGAGCCGCAAATGCGGCTCTTTGATTTTCAACTCCCCTGCCTGCCAAGAAGGGGATGCTGATTTTGATCCCGATAGCTATCGGGATCAAAATCGGCCGGGGAAGTCCTTGCTGAGATCGAGTGAACAGCTGAAGAAAGCTGCGATCTTCAACCTCCTCAAACTATTTACCAACATTATCCACAACTAACTCGTCATATTCTCCAACTCTTTATTATTTTTAGATCAGTATAAACCCGCAAAAAATTCACCATGAAAAACACACCCGCCACACATGAAAGATTGCCCGCTAAAACTACTCATTGTAGATGATGAACAGGAAGCATGCGACAACCTGAATAATATACTTACCCAATATGTCAGCACCAATATCGAGATCGCAGGCATAGCTCATGATACGCAACAGGCCGAGTTGCTTATCAGTCATCGCAAACCCGACGCTATTTTCATGGATATAGAAATGCCGGTAGAAAACGCATTTCGGTTCCTTGAGCGAATACCTCATCCCTACGATTTCGAAATAATCTTCGTAACCGCGTACGACGAATTCGCTATAAGAGCGTTCAAATTAAATGCTGTCGACTATATACAAAAGCCCATTTGTATCGAAGAGTTGGAGAACGCAATGATAAAATTGCAGGATAGGATCAACTATCGCCGCCTTGCCGGAACTACCGACCACCTGGGTATTCTAAAACAGGTCATTAATAAAGAACATCCCCAACGCATCACATTAAGGTCGCTTAACCACATTGAGGTCGTTGATTTTAAGAACATCCATTTTATCGAAGGCCAGGGCAGCTATTGCAAAATATGTTACACAGCCCAGGGCTCTGTTAAGGAGATCACCACCAGTAACATCATAGCTCATTACGAAGATCTGCTTCCACCCCTTATGTTCTTCAGGGTCCACAAATCCTATCTTGTCAACTGCATGCATGTTACCGGCATCGTAAAACAGGATAATTACCACGTTCAGCTTACCAATGGCGCAAAGATACCCGTTAGTCGCAGACGTTACCCCTCTCTTATAGCACATTTGATGGAAAACAATTTTTATAGTGAGTAGGTATCGCCCACCGCTTCTTTTACTCTTGCTGCTACTCTTGGCTGCAAACATCACCGCCGGCCGCGACTTCCCAACCTTGCACTTCACTGCCGACGATGGTCTGCCTGCCAACACCATATATTACGTACATAAAGACCATCAGGGCTTCTTATGGATATGCTCTGACAAAGGTGTTGCAAAGTATAACGGGCTAAGATTTGAAAAATACACAACCAATGACGGCTTGCCCGACAATGAGATATTCTCCATTACCGAAGATCCTTATGGTCGCTTATGGTTTGCCGCCTACAATGGCAAACTATGTTACTACCAAAACGGGAGCTTTCATAACGAATCAAATACGCCCTTCCTGCGTTTGGGTAAAAAATTGGAGTACATAACTTATGTAACCATGTGCAGGGACAGCAGTGTCACATTCAATTTTTACGATGACAAGGTATTGCTCAACATATCCGGGAACAGGTGCCTGTTAATAAACCTCAATGTCCCGGCTCTGCAACGCTTTGGTAACATAACGTATAAAGAAAAAAGATCGCCCTCTGAGTACGAGCTGATAACCGACTCGGCCAATATTGTTGTGGACACATTGCTGAGGATCATACGGGTACAGAAAAAAAATGCATTTTTCGAACCCGTTCTCATAGGATCTCAGTCTGGGCGATACTTTTACAATGCAGATTCTATTTATAACGAAGATAGGATAGCCATACACCCTTTAAAGAAGAGTATCGGCAGGGATAACATCCTCCACAGCTACTATAGCGACGGCAAAAATTCTTTTCTTGGTACAAATCACGGGCTGTACCTTAATGATTCTATCGCAATACTACAGGACTGTGAAGTAACTTCAGTTACCCGCGATATCGGCGGTAATTATTGGATCAGCACACTAAGAAATGGGATATATTGCTTGAAGAGTGATTTCATGACTACCGCGATATCTAATAATGCCTACAAGGGCATTGCACGGTACCTGTATGCCGATGCACACATGCTATTTTTCAGCACTTCCGGCAACGACTTGCTCTTGTACAAAAATGGCAGCGTAAAACCGCTTTTCGAGTATAAGAAATTCAAAAAAAATGGTGGCCCTGCCCTCGCAGATGTGGGATACCTTGTTGAAAAAAAAGGGCTGGCTTACAATTATTACAACCTCTACAATAATGACAATATAGCTGTGCATGATGTACTCGCTAAGCATCCCGGAACATACAGCACCAATAACCCTTTCTTTAGCCTCAGTGTAAAAAGAATGTTTGCTATCGGCAGCGAAATGTATATACAAGGTCGCCAGCGCATAGCGGTTGCCGACTTCAGCGATGACAAGATCACTAACAGTATCAAACGAAGTTACTCGCCGGACAACAGGGCTGCAGGCCGGATTTTTGGCATGACAAAAATGCCGGATAATTCCATGTATTATTCCACCCGTTATCATGTCTTTAAAATAGAGAATGGCACGAGTAAGCTGCAGCCGCAATTCAAAGACCTGGCATTTAAAGCTATGTGCAATGTTTCGGGGTATATACTGGGTATCACGCTGCTGGACAACAGGCTTATAATATGCGATGTGCAGCGCAAAAAGATGACGATAGACACAGTTGCAGGGCAAAATTGTGTCTGGGGCAACTTTTTCAGGCTAAACGACAGCATGGTTATCATTGCTACAGATAATTTCCACAGGCTTTTTACTGTTCATCATGTTACGGAAGGCATAACAAATTCAATGACGGTGGTCGAAAATCCATTCGTTCCATTATTGGTCGAAGCTATTGCCAGTGACGATTCAGACTGCTACTTTTTTAGGGAGGGTACCATTACAAAACTGAATCTAAGAGACCTTTTTGCAAGGCCGGTCCCGCCGCAATTGTTTTTTAAAGATCTTAAGGCCGGAAAAAAGACTTACCGGGTAGCTGCAAATGTTACGATATCTTACAAAGAGGCCAAAAACATCAGGCTTTCATTTTCAACACTATCATTCGGTGGCAGGGATATTGACTATCAATATTCTTTCACCAAAAACGAACAGGACAATTGGATCGACATAAAGGGTGAAGAGATAAATCTCGTCAACCCGGGCTACGGCACCTATGTAGTAAAAATAAGGGCCCGGACCATGGCAAGCTCCTTTTCCGTACCCTCCATTTTTACGCTATGCATTTCTAAGCCTTTTTGGGCTACGCTTTGGTTTAAGGTCTTGTTTGTCATAGTTTTTTTCGCGCTGGCAGCTTTGCTCACAAGGTATCGCGTTTTATATCTGTTGCACAAGAAAGAAAAACTGCATACCGACGAGATCAAATTCCTTAAGTCTGAGTATAAAGTATTGAACGCACTGATGAACCCACATTTTATATTCAATACACTCAATAATGTACAGGGCCTCATCAATAAAGATGAGAAGCGTGCCGCCAATAAGTACCTGGGCATTTTCGCCAACCTCATCAGGCAGAATATGCAAAACATTTCAAGGGAAATGATAAGCCTGCAAAAGGAAATGGATGTAGTGATCAATTACCTGGAGCTGGAGAAACTCCGCTTTAAAGAACTGCTCAATTACGAGATCAATATCGACACGGCAATAGACCTCTCCGAGGTCATGGTACCACCTTTGTTGATACAGCCGCTTGTCGAAAATTCAATTAAGCACGGCATCTTCGCGGGCAAATCAACGGAGAGCATTATCCGCATCGAGATTTTTGAGGAGAACGATCTGCTCACCATCGCCATAAAAGATAATGGGCTTGGTATTGCTGCTACACAGTCAAAACCGGGCAGCACCCATAAATCTTACGGGCTTGAAAACATACAAAAACGCATCGCCCAGCTCTCCGCGATACAGGACAAGCAGATAAGCCTGCAGATAAGCGATGTAAAAGATCATAATGGCATGCTGCAGTGGACAGTGGTCTCTATTACCATTAGTATTTCCTAGTTATCCTCTCTTTTCCCGCCGTTCACTAAGTTTTTCAACCGTTGGTCAAACGGTTTGGGATTGCCGTTTGTACCGATATAGATTGCCTGTTCCTACCTAAGGCCCGCTTTTCTTAATTTCTAAATACTGCGCCTATGGCTTGACCTGGAAACACATTGAATTATCTGCATCTGCACACAACTGAACAACATTGTTTTAAACTAAAACTATTATTTATGAAACAAGTTAATTTCCGTTACGGTACTTTAAAATTAGCATGCGCCCTGTGCCTGCTGGCCTGCACAAACCTCGGCAAGGCACAAAATCTTGTATTACCAAACAACCCCGACAATCTATGGTTCAATATCTGGTCGCCACCATTCCCGGCAGGCCCCTACCAGCCCATGGCATTAAATACCGCAGCTATTGCATATAACGATGGTGTCCTGCATGGCCCGGTCGAAGGTCTTTATGCCTCCGTTGTACCAACTTTTACAAACGTTATTCCCCCCTGCTATAACGAGATCCACGTCAGGGATCTTTTCGGCATGGATGTTACAGCTATTTCCGGTGGTGCCCCCTATGGATTTGATTCGGTAGGCAAAGGCACCGATATCACAATAGGCAATAGCGATGGTACCGGCGGCAGAAATACCTGCAATGACTTTATACTGGCTACATCTTATGCTAACAAAGCCGGTAACCCGACGATCGATTTTTACGTAGTACACCGTTCACCCCTTTCCATCAACTATATAAAATCTTATAAATATACCCCGCATACAAATGCTGGCACTGTTCGTATAGATGTCATTGCCGAATATGGTAGCTTGCACGCATGCGGCAACCCATTGCCCTGGTGCAGAAGATTTATGCTTACCTGGGAAAATGCCGGCTCGGTTTATGTTGCTGAGGGAGACCTTAACCTGATGACATTGACCACTCCCGCACGCCTGGTAGGAACAGGGACGGAACCGGATGTTGCAGGTGTACAACGCGTCGTTGGCCCCGCCACTAAAGATGTTGCTTACATAACATTCTCAAACGGCCTTAACCGCACCGAATTTTCCCGCTGGGTCGTGGGCGCGTTGCCATCCGCCCCGGTTCCTGTTGACGATGGTACTTTTGGCTCAGGCTCGCAGCAATTTCCACGTATAGACGCTCCAGATGACTTTAATTTAAATCCTGCACTCGTTCAATATAAAATTGCAGTAAAAGCTTTTGACGCCGCAAATAGCAACTTTGAGATACGCGCATACGACAATTTCAATTTTATGCCGGGCATCGCCATTTCCGATCATGATGATTTTAACCTGCTCGGCGGTTGCGGAGCAGCACATGCAGGGCCTTATCACAATCATCAACCTTATGTCTCGGTATTTGGCGTAAATGATTATGCCATATTGCACACCTCGAACTCGTATGTACTACCCGCCACCGACCGGAATTTCTTAATTGCCGAAACGATCGATAACACTTCGGCTGGTAATTCCTTTTGGGGTAACAATTATTACAAGGTCAATGGCGTTTTATGCAGTGATTACGATCCTCGCTCAGCCGACTTCCGAAGCTCTGCCAGCCCCTGCCCAAATGACCTATCACCTCAGCAGCCTGTAATTTTTGCCTGGAGCAATTTTGACCCGTTTACCACATCTGGTGGAATATACAATATTCAATATAAGTTCTCCAATAGTGTAGTGCCCAACTTCAAGACGCCCAACACCACTGCTGTTGCGAATGTAGCGCCCGGCGACTGGTCAATATACCCTAACCCCGCTGATGAGTTGCTTTCCGTCAAAAGCCCCGAAGGAACTATTGTGCAGGCCTATGACATCACCGATGTTACAGGTCGTACAGTATTGAAAGGTACTATGTCGGGCAGATCAACCAATATCAACATCAGGCAACTGGCCAACGGTTCTTACTTTATCAAATTGCAGAATGACAAAAACGAAGTAAAGCTCACCTCATTCGTGAAGGACTAATAAAAATAGCTACGTTTTAATTTACGTGACCGGCTTCGCAAGGGCCGGTTACGTTCTTTGCGCTAAAACAATCACATGAACAATTTCAATTTTATGACATTTTATCCACAAAATTCGCCTCATCCCCACCTTTATCCGACCTTTGTGACGGTAATTGTGGCCCTATCTTTCTTGCGTCATTGGAGGAACGAAGCAATCTCACGTGAACATGGGCTTGCGATATTAGGGAGAAGTTCTTTGAAATATTGTAAACTCTGCCATCCTGGGTGATACAGCAGAAACTGCCGGGTCATGTCTTATGCCGACGCTTTATTCCCAACAGGAACTGCTCTCCCTGTCGCCTAAAAGAGACAAAGAGATACTGACAGGAAACCATTCTGCAAAAAAGGGAAGTAACGGGAAATAATTATTTCTACCCATATGGCAATACTGGCGCGCATTTCAGCCAATCGTCACAAAAAAAAGGGAAATAATTATTTCCGACCGGAAATCGGAAATAACCCGAAAGCTCCCCTCTTTATTTTCAAAGAGGGGTGGATCCCGCTTCTTCAGCGGGAGACGGGGTGATTGTAATCAATCCATTTCATTGCACCGTGATTTACTTACCACACCACCAGCTTTTCGTTGAGTCTCAGCGCCTTTGCGGTAACGATCGGGACTAAATCGGCAATAACCGGAACTAAATCGGAAGTACTATCCACATTAGTTAAGGTCTGCAAAACACTGATAGCCATCAAACAAACCAAAAAAATGTGGATATCCCACTTCCGAAAGTAAAAAACCACCAAACCGGAAGTTTGAGCAGTCGGGCCGAAAAAACGCAACATATCAACTTATCAACCTATCAACAATTAAACTGAAAAACCTAATCTTTAAACACGTAAATTTATAATTGACTTAAAATTTCTAAATCTCGAATACAGTCTTATTTTTGGGCGCGTAAATTTTCTACATGATTGATGTTTTGCTTGGTTTGCAGTGGGGCGATGAGGGTAAGGGAAAAATAGTTGATTTTCTTGCATCGCAGTATGACGTTATTGCCCGATTCCAGGGCGGGCCCAATGCCGGGCATACTTTGTATGTCGATGGTAAAAAGATAGTATTACATACCATACCCTCCGGTGTCTTTCATAAGCACTGTACCAACCTGATAGGTAACGGCGTGGTGATAGACCCCGTAACCCTCGAGAAAGAGATACAAACAATACTACCCCTGCAGGCCGACCTGCTGGACAGGTTGTACATCTCGCACAGGGCGCACCTGATACTGCCTACACACCGCGCACTTGATGCCGCATCAGAGGCATCAAAGGGTAGTGATAAAATAGGCTCTACGCTCAAAGGCATAGGTCCTGCGTATATGGATAAGACAGGCCGCAATGGCCTGCGCGTAGGCGATATACTCAGCAAGAACTTTCAGCAGAAATATAACAAGCTCAAAGAAAAACACCTCGAGATACTGAAACAGTATGACACCACTGTCGACTGGCAACAATGGGAAGAAGCTTTCTTTGCAGCAGTTGAATACCTGCGCACACTCAAAATAGTGAATGCAGAATACTGGCTGGACAACCAACTGGTGGACGGCAAAAATGTACTGGCTGAAGGCGCACAGGGCAGCATGCTGGATATAGATTTCGGTACATACCCTTTTGTTACTTCTTCCAATACTATCACTGCGGGTGTATGCAGCGGCCTGGGTGTAGCCCCTTCCCGCATTGGCGAGGTGTATGGTATTACCAAAGCTTACTGCACACGCGTAGGCGGGGGGCCATTCCCTACCGAGCTGGAAGACGAGACCGGTGAGGCGTTGCGCAAGGCAGGCAATGAATTTGGCGCCACGACAGGCCGCCCCCGCCGCTGCGGCTGGGCCGACCTGGTAGCACTGCGCTATGCTGTAATGCTGAGCGGGGTGACGAAACTCATAATGACAAAGGCCGATGTTTTAGACGGGTTTAATCCTATTAAAGCAGCAGTTGCTTATATTGCAGATGGTAAGGAAACCAAAGAACTTCCTTACGACCTTTGCGATGTGGAGATCAACCCTGTGTACGAAACATTTGCAGGCTGGGACAAGCCTATCAGTGAATGTACAAGCTATGAAGAACTGCCGCAGTCATTTAAAGATTACTGCAGGTTCACAGAGCAATACCTTGGCACTAAGATCGCATACATATCGAACGGAACCGGGCGGGATCAATTACTAAATATTTCTTAGAAAAAAATATTTTTTTTCGTGAAAAAAATTTGGCAATTTCCCTAAACTATTAAAATTTTACGACATCAAGTAGATGGCAATGAAATCAAATACAGGAAAAAAAGAGACAGGCAAGAAAAGCGCAGCAGCAAGCGCTAAACCTGCAGCGAAGAAAGCAACGTCCAAGCCTGCTAAACAACAGGAAGAGGATGATGATGACGACTTAGATGAGGATGTGGAGGAGACAACGCCGAAGAAGAAAACGGCCGCGAAAAAAACTGCATCTAAATCCAAAAGTCGTGATGACGACGATGACGATGATGATGAGGCGGATGATGTAGAGGATGACTACGAAAAAGAGGATGAAGAGGACTACGATATCGAGAAAGATTTTGAAGAATTCGACATTCCTAAATCGAAGACCAAAGCAACAGGCGGTAAAAAATCTGCCAAAGGTGATGACGACTTCGACATAGACGAGGAGTTCAAAGACCTTGGCTTCTTCAGCGAAGGCGGCAGCGGTTTTGATGATGACGATGATGACTTTTAACCGTGCAGGCTGCGCATAGGTACAAAGCTGTTTTCCCATTGGCCGAAGGCCAATACCAAGATATAAAAAGAAGGATGCTGGATTGGTCTAAACAATTCAGCATCCTTCTTTTTTTAGACAGCAACAATTACAGTTCACCATACGGGAAATACGAATGCCTGCTGGCTGCAGGTGCGGCCGAACTAATAGCGGACACCTCATTGTCGGCCTTACAGGAACTCCATAACCTGCGACGGGATTGGCTTTTCGGCCATATAGCATACGACTATAAGAACGCTCTTGAACCGAAGCTCACATCGCGTCACGATGTGCAAACGGGCTTCCCGCAGCTATCATTTTTTTGCCCGCAGGTGGTCATACACATCGACACAAGTAAGACGGAGCTCACCATAGAATCGCTGGATACCAAGCCGCAGGAAATATTTGAAGCTATCAATAAGAGCAAAGGCAACGTTACTGCGAGGCTGCCCGGCCTGCAGTTCAGGCACAACATTAGCCGCGAGCAATACCTGCATACAATAGCAGCACTGCAGGAGCACATTGCCAATGGCGACTGCTACGAAATAAACTTCTGCAGCGAAGGCTTTACCGAGGCAGCGCATATAAACCCAATGCACATCTTCACTGCGCTCAATGAATTATCGCCTGCACCATTTGCCGCATACTACAGGCTTGAGGATAAATACATGGCCTGCTCCAGCCCCGAGCGCTACCTGCAGAAAACGGGAAACACCATCTTATCACAACCCATCAAAGGCACAGCAAGAAGAGTAGAGAACTCAGCACTGGACGATGCTCTAAAGTCGGACCTGCAGTATGATGAGAAGGAACGGGCCGAGAATGTAATGATAGTAGACCTGGTACGTAATGACCTTGCCCGCAGCTGCGAAACAGGCAGCGTACATGTTGATGAACTCTTCGGCATCTACAGCTTCCCGCAGGTGCACCAGATGATATCAACAGTGAGCGCGCAGCTAAAAGCAGGCGTGCCATTCACAGATGCCATCCGGCACTCCTTCCCTATGGGCAGCATGACCGGGGCACCTAAAATAAAAGTAATGGAACTCATAGACTATTACGAACAGTCGCGCAGGGAACTGTTCTCCGGCACTGTAGGCTACATCACACCGGAGGGTGACTTCGACTTCAATGTGATCATAAGAAGCCTGTTCTACAATGCAAGCAATCATTACCTGTCGTACCAAACAGGTGGCGCCATCACCTACGACAGTGAGCCTGAAAAAGAATGGGATGAGATGCGCCTCAAGGCATGGGCGCTGGAGCGTATATTCAACGATTAGTTGTCCAGCTTTACTTCAAACAGCTTAGGCCAGTTCTTCCCCGTAACGAATATACGGTTGTTGGCAGCATCGTATGCTATGCCATTCAGTACATCAGGACCACGGCTGCCATCTGCTGCGGGTGTGCCGATACCTATACTGTTACCAAGTGCGCTAAGATCCGCACGCGCCACAACCTGCCCGCTGGCAGTATCTATCTTCAGTATGTTACCGGTCTTCCACTGATTGGCATAGATGAAGCCCTTAATAAACTCCAGCTCATTAATGTTATCGACCGCGCCGTTCTCATCCGAAACATGCAGGGTCTTTACTTCTTTGAAAGTGGCAGGTTCCAGGTAATGCAGCAGATTGCTGCCGTCATCGTAAATGAGGTAAGTGCCGTCGTTGGTCATGCCCCAGCCTTCATTGCTGCTAAAAGAAAATGTGGATAGCTGCTCTAAGGTTTTAGCATCATAAACAAAGCCTGTATGTTCGCGGTACGTAAGCTGGTATATCTTACCATTCAGTATAGTAAGGCCTTCTCCAAAATACTTGTTATCCATTTTGGTACTTGCTATTACTTTACCCGTCTTCAAGTCGGTCTTTCGTACATCCGAAGTACCATACTCACCTGTACTCTCATATAGTATACCGTCCACGAATTGCAGGCCTTCTGTGAATGCCTTTGTATCGTGCGGAAATTCATTCAGCACCTGGTACTGCATAACGGCCGGGGCATTGTTCACAACAGGTGTTGTTGTAGTGTTCGGCGCCTTATTACCTTCATTATTGCAGGAGGTAGTTGCCCATACTACAAGTGCGGTTAACACCGCTGCTGCTTTTAGTTTTTGACTTTTGAATTTTGACTTAATAACCATATTTATCTTTCCAGCAGTGTTTTAGATAATCTTTCAGTTTTGCTTCCGTAGCATTGTTGCCCGGGTCATATAGCTTAGTGCCGGCTATCTTCCCGGGCAGGTATTCCTGCTCCACGAAATTGCCCGGGTAATCGTGCGAATATTTATAACCTTTGCCATAGTCCATTTTTTTCATCAAGCCTGTTGGTGCATTGCGTATGGGCAATGGCACCGGCAGGTCGCCGGTTTTGCCAACAAGGGCCTGTGCATTGTTTATAGCCATGTACGCAGCGTTGCTCTTGGGCGATGATGCAAGATAAGTAGCAGTTTGCGAAAGTATGATACGACATTCAGGATATCCAATCAGTTCAACCGCCTGGAAACAACTTGTAGCCAGTAACAAGGCATTAGGGTTTGCATTGCCTACATCTTCACTGGCCAATATCACCATACGGCGGGCTATAAATTTGGGGTCTTCCCCACCCTCTATCATCCTTGCCAGCCAGTATACTGCAGCATTAGGATCACTGCCCCTTACGGATTTAATAAAGGCAGAGATAATATCATAGTGCTGCTCGCCACTTTTATCATAGAGGGCCATTTTATTCTGCACCACATCAACCACCACATCATTGGTCACATCCCTGCTATCCAGGGGCAGGGAAGAAGCTACGATCTCCAGAAGGTTCAGCAACCTTCTGGCATCGCCCCCGCTTAATTGTATAAGCGCCTCCCAGTCGACAATATTAACTTTCTGTTCATTGAGCCATGCGTCCTTCTCTATAGCCTGCAGTACTAAGGCTTTAAGATGCTCTTCGGTAAGCGGCTTCAATATATACACCTGGCATCGGCTTAGCAGCGCCCCTATCACCTCAAACGAAGGGTTTTCCGTAGTAGCACCTATCAAAGTAATGAGCCCTTTTTCCACTGCACCTAAGAGACTATCCTGCTGGGCCTTATTAAAGCGATGTATCTCATCTATGAACAAAAGTGCGTGCCCAGCCATACCTGCTTTCTCGATCACCGCCCGCACATCCTTTACTCCACTATCGATAGCGCTCAATTTGAAAATAGGCATGTCAAGAGAAGATGCAATAATTTGTGCAAGCGTGGTTTTACCAACCCCGGGCGGCCCCCAGAATATCATCGAGTGCGCCTTGCGATTGTGCACCATTTGTTCCAGCACTTTGCCCTTGCCCACAAGATGCTCCTGCCCTATGAAATCGTCAAGCGTTCGCGGCCTTACACGCTCGGCTAATGGTATATGAGATGAAACTGCCATAAATTCAATTTTCGTTAACGCTATTTTCCATAATTTAGCTTCATGCTACGCAAATTACTAATCATTACGCTCCTGTTAAGCACAAAAAATGCATGGGCGCAAAACAATTATGAATCCTATTACAAAGCCACCAGTTACCCCAAAGCGCTAGCCAAAGATGAGGATAAAACCGACTATAGAAACCTCGGCGCTGTCTTGCCGGCTTTCCGTGTAGTGACCCTGCCTCAAAGGGCCACAAACAAAAAATCGCAGTTGCCCGACATACCCTCAAGGGAAATAACTAATAAGGATGTGCAGAATGATGCGAACCTTTTCCTCTTTCTATTTAACCCCACATGTGGCCATTGCGAGGATATGACCAAACTGCTGGAAGAGCACATCGGCTTGTTTAAAAAATCGAAGATATTAATGGTCGCAGCGCAACATATGGGAGAATATCTTGTAGCTTTTCAGAATGGCCTGAAGGTGAACCAGTATCCACAGATGATGATAGGGATCGACAGCTCGCACCTTGTGGATAGGACCTTTATGTACATGGCGCTACCGCAAATAAACATTTATAATAAGGACAGGATTTTGATCAAACGCTTCTCCGGCGAAACACGCCTGGACTCTTTGCAGAAGTATATTGAGTAACCGGCTATTTCATCGCAAATAAAAATGCAGCCGATTAATAGCAGCTGCATTTTTATTAACTTTTAGAGATAATTCTTTTTGGATAGTGCCCTAGCGGTGCACTTTTCAAGATAAGAGAAGGGGCTTAGCGTAAATTAAGCGGCACTTTCTTTCTTAACGTAGTTGCGGATCTTGCGCACATAATCAAAATATCCTGACTGCATACGCACCCAGAAGATAGAGAATATGACAAGCGCAATACCGAGCAAGGTATAGCACAAAGGCAGACCTTCTTCTTTACCAAAAAGTAAAAACAGAATAGCGCCGGCCAGCATACAAGAAACGAAGATCATCAGAATGGCTGGGCCGCCCTGGTCGATCTTGCGAATCTTTGAACTGATAACTACCTGGGTTTTGTCACCTTTGTCTTTGAACTCAATGTGAGTAATAGGTAAAGTTTTGATGTCAGTGACTTGCTCAGCATGGGGTATAATCCTGAGCATGCGATCTTTTTCATAGATCTCGAAATCCAGATTGTGAATTTTAACGTGCTTACCCAACAGACGATTCTTAATATCATCCACAGGCATTGCAGACTGATACCGATAAGTTCTTGTAAAAAGCATAGGCATACGTTTTAATTTTAAAATGACTTGATATGAAAGTTAAGTATATTTTTTGTTAAGCGCAAGTACCCATTTTCATATTATTCATACATCCTTAATATATAGACGTAAAAATCATGAAAAAAGTTTGCTCAAAGCCCCGGAAATAAAGGCTTACATTAAAAATATTAACAAGTTATCAACACATGATAAAAAGGCCGCTATTTACTGCCTATCAGTTGGTAGTATTGCTCCACCATATTACGATAATATGGCTTGAGCTGTGGTGGGACTGTTTTGTATAATTCAAGCAATTTCTGCCTGTCCTGCATGTATTTCTGCAGCTCAGGGGGTACCGGGCGGCTCATTTCCTGCGCTGTTTTTGAGGAGCGTTTGTTGTCCTGCTCCTGTTCGCGCAATGATTTT
The DNA here is from genome assembly GCA_002336915.1 of Bacteroidetes bacterium UBA1947. GTDB lineage: Bacteria > Bacteroidota > Bacteroidia > Chitinophagales > Chitinophagaceae > MKUN01. Next base: position 28,313 of record DDET01000008.1, read on the forward strand.
TCGGCCTCCAGCAGCCTGGTCATTATTTCTTTTTGACGGAGTAAGAGATCACTGCCTAGTTTCTTGTTCACGAGGTCTGTCTCGGTGCGGTCCATTTTTTCCTGCAGCTCTTTCAGCTCCTTTGCGTTGCCTGCACCTTTGCCATTAAGCAAGCTGCTCAATTCCTGCAACTGCCTGCGTATAGCAGCCTGCTGTGCGGCAAGCCTTGCTATCTGTTCTGCACTACCGTTCTCGCCATCCTGTTGCCCGCCCTCTTTTTCTTTGCCATCCTTACCATTTTTGGGATCTCCTTGCTGCCCTTCTTTGCCTGATTTGCCGGCTTTTTGCATCTGCTGCAGTGATTGCCCTAAGCCTTCCTGCTCAGTTATGATATCGGACAACTGCTGTGCGGCACCTGAAGAACCGGGCTTTGGTTTTGAGCCACCTGGTTTATTACACATGCCTGCACCGGGTTTTGAATTCTTTGATTGTATGAGGTTGGCAAGTGTTTCGTTCAGCATCAGGGCCAGGTTGTTGGTATTGGTCATGATGTATTGCTGGCGCGTTACAGCGTCTGTAAGCTTCCTTGCTTCAAGCGAAGAAACGGTCATACCCATGTTCTTCTCGAGCTCAGTGGTCTCTTTGTTGATTATAGCAGTGAGCTCAAAACTCTTCTTACTCATTTTGTAGAGGCTATCGCGTATCATCACAGAGTTAGCCCGCAGCCTGTTCTGCTCCTGCTGGTTGGCAAGGAACTGCTTGCTGGAAGGCGAAGTATACTGTACACTCTTCATCAGCTTTTCCTGATCGAAGGAAAGGCGAATAAGATTGGTAAGCAACTGGCGAACGGTCTTTATATCGGCATCTATCTCTTCCATGTCCATGCCGCCTGCTGCTGCATTGAGCGAGGCTGCCATATCCTGCAGGTTTTGAGCTGCATCCTTCTCCGACTGGCTTGCACCACTCTTCTGATCTTTGCTTAGCTGCTGCTGGCTCTTCTGCATATTCTGCTGTGCCTGCTTGCCCTGCTGTGCTGATTTTTCAAGGGGAGACTTTTGCTGCTGCTGTTCATTAAGGTCCTGCGCTGCCTTCATATCCTTTTGCATGGCGCTGTCCAGTTCCTTCTTTATGCCTTCCTGTTCTTTGGCCAGTGCATCAGCATCTTTCTTTCCCTGTTCTGTTTCCTTTTGCAGCTTGCTTTCCTTCTCGGCCAGCTCGCTCATTTTATTAGCCATGTCCTCGAGGCGCATCTGCAGCTCAAGCTTCTTCATCAGCTCCTGCATGCGCTTCAGGTCCATATCAAACAACTTATTCTCCTGCTCCAGTTCCTGCATTGCCTGGAAGGCCTTGTCTTTATTGAGCTTGGCCATCATCTCCTGCAGCTTCTTCATCTGCTCCTTCAGCTCGTTGTTCAGCAGGTTATCCATCTGCTTCTTCAGCTCTTCCTGTTTGTCCTTCAGATCTTCGCTGTATTGTTTTTGCTTGCTCTGCTGCACCTGCTCCTCAAAACGTTTCTTGGTATTCTCCATTTTGGTTTGCAGCTGCATCTGCTTGTCCATCATGTCTTGCAGCGATTGCTTTTGCTGCCAGTCCATTTCATCGCTCTGCAGCATTTTGTTCTGCATTTCCTTAAAGTCGTTGCGCATCTGCTGCGTTTGCTCAGCGCTATTGCTCAGGCCCGAATTTATCTGCTGCGAGTTCTCATTGATGGCTGAGTCGAGCTGCTTAGGGTTGAACATCGTATAGGACATCATCTCGCTGCGCGATGCCTTGGCACCGTGTACGCCATCATTGTCCCAAGCCTCTATGAAGTAAGTAAGCTTCTGGCCTGCCTGCAGGTTGAGTGCTTCCACATCGAAATACTGCTGGAAAGAAGTGAGCGCCCCTGAGTTTGATTTTAAGGGGATGCTCTTGTCGACCAGGGTCTTGTCCTTGTTATCCGTTATTTTGAAATGGAACAGCACTCTTGATATACCATAATCATCGCCGGCGGTACCGCTCAGTAGTATCTGCTTGCCCGAAACTGTGTCTCTCACTTCCTGCACCTGCAGCACGGGGTATTGATCGGGTATTACCTGTACCTGGTAGTGATAGCTATCGATAACGGCAGCCTGTTTGTTCTCTAAAGTAAAGGTATAAGAAGTGTCGTTCAGGAAACGATATTGGAAACCGTACAATGAATTATTGCCGGGAATGCTAACTGCAGTACCATCGCCAAATTTTATCAATGCCCTGTCGGTATGCTCAGCCACAAATGCCCAGTGCACGGTAGTACCTACAGGCAAGGTCATATCGCCAAGGCTGTTGCGTACTTCGTTCTTTTTGCCGATGTACGTGGGATAATCGATAGCTATCTTGAAAGCCTTTAATACCGGCTTTTGCACCACTTTGAGCGTGTATTCCCGTGAGTAGTAGCCACCTGCGAACAAACGAAATTTTACATCATCGGTTACGTTGCGGAACGTGTACTGGAAGTTATGCCCTTCCAGCACCTGCATAGGTACTTTTTCAGAACCCAGCTCTACCGACATTTCATTAGGCAATGTTGCGCCTTTTGCTTCCACCTTTAATACAAAGTCGGCACTACGCACTGTTTGTAAAGGAGTGGTTTTAATGTTGAACTGAAATGGTGCAGGCTTTTCGAAAGACTTTGTGGGCTGTAACAGGCGGCTTGATGCATCTTTAAACACATTAGGTGCCGCAACGAGTATGAATATGCCCACCAAAAGAATGGGTAATAAAAAGCGCAGGTATTTTTTGTTCTTCGATAGATCGACAGCCGAATTGATAGGCAGTGACCATAACTGGCCTGCCTTCTGGTCGATGCTGGCCTCTATCAGCTCACGACTTGCATTGGGGTCGCCGTGCTTTTTCAGTTGGAGTATGTTCAGCAGCTTATCGCTTATTTCAGGAAAGTGCCGTCCTACGATGGTGGCAGCCTGCTCGTGCGAGATAACGCTGCCCAGCCTGGCCATTTTACTAAGCGGCAAAACCACCCAGGCTACCAAAGAGGAAATACCCAGCACTACGAAAAGAGAAACCGAGGTAACACGCAGCCAAACCGGCATGTATAGGTAGTACTCGCTTACACTTGCAGTAAGTATATAAGCAAAAAGGCATGAAAGGAATATAAGCGAGCCTTTTATGACCCTATTGGCATAATACTTACGGATAAATGCGTCTAATTTCGATATAAGCCAGTCGTAGTTTGTCATAATTTGAGCGTATGCAATATAAGGGAAAATACGCTATCGAAAATCATAAAAAAGATGAAGGGACAATTGCATTTTATTGATAATAAATTGACAAATCAAGGGTTCAAAAGGCGCTCGCATGTAATGGTATCCTTACCTTTGCAGCCTTGACAGGATGAGTTCATGATACAATTGTACCCGGCGCATGCCGCTGAAGCACTGGAATTTAACAAAATAGCACGACTGCTAAAACAGAAATGCCGCACTGATGCCGCACTGGAGCGGGTGGAAGAGCTGCGCTTTCATACACGCATTGATTTTATAGAAAAAGCACTGCTGCAAACCAGTGAGTATAAAGCGATATTGACCAGCCCCGATCAAATACCGAATGACTTTACGCGGAATGTGCAGAAAGAGCTAAAGTTACTTAGTGTGAGCGGTGGGGTGCTAAATGGAGAACAGTTGCTGGCTATGCTGAACTTATCCATCAATATGAGGGATATATTGCAGTGGTTCAAAAAGAATAATGAGCTATTCCTCACCCTGCGTGCGCTTACTGAGCGTATTGTGTATGAAAAAGAGATTCCAGCCTTAATAGGTTCCGTAATAGACGAAGCAGGCAATGTGCGGGACAGCGCATCGCGGGAGCTGATGCAGATACGTACCGAGATGGCATCGGTAAGGCAACAACTAAGGAAGACCTTTGAAGGTGTGCTGCGCAAACTGAATAAGCTGGGCTACCTGGCGGATACATCGGAAGGCTTTTTGAACGGCAGGCGTGTGGTGGCTGTGTTGGCCGAGTATAAAAGAATAGTAAAGGGCATACTGCATGGCGAAAGCGACACACAAAAAACGGCTTTTATAGAGCCTGAAGAAACCATAGAGCTGAACAATGAAGTTTATTCGCTGGAACGGGCGGAGGCAAGAGAAGTACAGCGTATATTGGCGCTAACCACAGCTACCCTTTCCGCCTATCACCCGCAACTGGATTCGTACTATCATATATGCGGGCTATTCGATTTTATAAGGGCAAAGGCGGCACTGGCACTGGACATGAATGCTGTGATGCCGAGGCTTAGCCCACACCCGGGATTGCACTTAATTAAAGCCTTTCACCCGTTGCTGCTGCTACATAACAAGCAGCAGAACAAACCCGTGATACCGCTAAACATTCAACTGGACAAACAAAGACGAATACTCATAATAAGCGGTCCGAATGCAGGCGGTAAAACCGTATCGATGAAGACCATAGGGTTACTGCAACTAATGGCGCAAGCCGGCCTGCTGATACCTGTGGATGAAAACTCAGAGATAGGGGTGTTCAAGCAAATAATGATACAAATAGGCGACACACAGTCGATAGAGCATGAACTGAGCACCTACAGTGCGCACCTGCAGGACATGAAATATTTCCTGGACTTTGCCAATGGGAAAACTTTGTTTTTTATTGATGAACTAGGCAGCGGATCGGACCCCAACCTTGGTGGTGCATTTGCGGAGGCTATAGTTGAGGAACTGGCGCATAAACATTCCTACGGTATCATTACCACCCACTACCTGAACCTGAAAGTAATGGCGGGCAAAGTGGCGGGCATTATGAACGGGGCAATGGCCTTTGATGAAGCGAAACTGGAACCGCTGTATCAATTGACGATAGGCAAGCCCGGCAGCTCCTATACTTTCGCGATAGCGCAGCGTAGTGGCCTGTCGCCCAAGATCATTGACCGTGCGCGTGAGTTGACACAGCGCGAGCATTTTAAACTGGATAAAATGCTGCTGCAAACCGAGCAGCAATCAGTAAGGCTGGATGATAAAGAGAAGCGACTGGACAAGCTGATAAAGGAAAATGAAAAGCTGAAAAAGAGCTATGAGGAATTAAGCGACAAAGAAAAAATAAGACAGGAGCATGCCACACTACGTCTACAAAATGCGGTAAAGAAAGAAGAACTGGAATACCTGCGCGATACGGAACGCAAATTCAAACAGATAATACACGACTGGAAAAAGACCGAGAACAAGCAGGAAGTGATCAATGCAGCGGAGAATGTGCTCTTCCACAGAAAGCAGGTAAATGCTAATGCGGCCGCTGCGAAGAAGGCTGATAAAAATTATGAGCCAACAGGTAACACGCCACAGTTGGGCGACCTGGTGCGCAACACGGTCAATCACCAGGTGGGCACATTGACGGAACTACGCGATAAAAAGGCCATTGTGAAAATAGGCAATATGCCTTTTACAGTGAATATTGATGAGTGGATGACGGTGAGAAGAAAAGCTAAGCCTACGCAGCCGAAGAAGTAATGTTGGCAAAAAGTACTAAAGCATATATAACAAACAATACAAGAAACACTATAAAATAACTTACTGCAGTTGCTAACAGGACCCAAATCGATTTAAGCCATCCCGCCCCATATACCTTTCTTAGCGCGACAACAAAATACAGGGCACAGGCAAATGGTATGATATCTTGCAGGAAAGAAATTACCAGTTGAAAAAAATTAGGACCATTATCCGGTACGTTTATTAAACTGATGGGCAGCAGAATAAAGATAAAAGAGTGTATATGCAGCGAGAATATTGTGTGATCGACGAAATGTACATCTTTACGCCGCAAATAAAACAAGCTTAACATAGCTGCCATAAAGGGTATCATAAAAAAGAAAGCCTTCGGCATAAAATGTACCAGCCCTGCTAAAAACTCTTCAGTTTTTTGCTCATCCCTGAAGAAGTTAGCAGCATTAGTTATCCATTGTCGGTTCTTTGCTGTCACCTGCTCTTTCTCTATATTCAGCTTTTTCATTGCATTACTGATCTGCACCTTCTGCAATGAATCAGCCCTGCGCTCTTCGGCGGTTTGTTCCTGTACAGGTTTTACCTTTACTGCCTCGGCCAGGTTCTTATGCGTGGCAGAAAAAAGAAAAAACAGGAGGAAAAAAACAGCGCTCACAAATATATACAAGGATATAGGCGGGATGTAGCGCATGCGTTGCTTATTGCGATAAGCAATCGTCAGTTTACCCGGCTTAAATACCAGCGCTTTTAATGTTTGCCAGAATTTAGAATCATAATGAAAATAATGCCCCACAAAGTGAAAGACCAGCCCGAAAAAAGTATCCTTATGTAAATGCGTCTCCTGCCCGCACTGTGCGCAGTAGTTATTTGTAGCATGAAAGCCACAATTCGGACAGATGATTTCCTGGTGATGAGACATTGACCTAAATATATAGCAAGAGCGCCAATTAATTAAGCACAAATTTCTGCTATATAAATACTACATCATCCCCTTCACAATGCCACCCAGCTTCTTCAATGCTTTCTCCACTTCAGGTTTCCAGGGCATACCATAGCTTAGGCGCATACAGTTGTGATAGCGCTCCTGCAGCGTGAACATACTGCCCGGAGCTATGCTTATCTTCTGCAACATGGCGTCCTGGTATAATTGGTAGGTATCTATTTTTTTGTTCAGCTCTACCCAGAGTATAAAGCCGCCTTGCGGGTTGGTGACTTTTGTGCCCTCCGGGAAATGCTCACCGATGGCACGGATAAATTGCAGGCTATTGGAATGTAGTGTTTGCCTGAGCTTGCGTAAGTGGTGCTCATAACGGCCTGTTGCAAGGAAATTTCCGACTGCCGCCTGTTGCGGTGTAGCTGTAGTAATGCTATGATATAGCTTCAGGCGCTTTATCTTTTCAAGGTGTTTACCCGGTGCCACCCAGCCCACACGATAACCCGGCGCCAGTGTTTTAGATACGGAGCTGCACCAAAGCACATTGCCCTCTTCATCAAAGCTCTTGCAAGATTTAGGGCGCTTTTTACCAAAATACACATCTCCATACAGGTCGTCCTCTATGAGCGGCACTCCCTGGAAAGACAAGACTTTCACCATGGCTTCTTTCTGTTCATCCGGCATGCAATAACCCAGAGGGTTGCTGAAATTAGGCACCAGGAAACATGCTTTTATTTTGTGTTTCTGCAGTACTTTTTTCATGTCGTCGGGGTCTACGCCTGTGTCCGGATCGGTGGGTAGTTCTAAAACTTTTAGTCCCATGCTATTGGCAAGCCTTAACGTACCGAAATACACGGGACTCTCCACTGCTATCGTATCGCCACGCTGTGCCAATGCCATCATACTGTAAGCGATCGCATTCATGCTGCCGGCAGTGGTTACGAGGTCGTTCGCATGCAGGTGCCCACCCCAGTGCATGGACCAACGCGCTACCTGCCTTCGCAATAGTTCATTGCCCTGTAGCTGCTCATAAGAAGTAGCATTTGCCGGCATCTCCCTTATGGCCTGCATCATGGATTTATTCAGTCGCGCAAGTGGTAATAACTCCGGCGCGGGAACACTTAACGAAAATTTAACGAGGCCCGGCATCGCGAAATCATCATACACTTCTGATATGATCGCCTCCACATTTTTGTTCTTTGAAGACAGTGGCGGATCACTTTTTTCTATCTTCTGCGGAAAGCGCGCAGGGTTAAAACGAACATAGTACCCCGACTGCGGCCGCGACTCTATAAGTCCTTTACCCTCAAGGTGATAATAGGCCTGTAATACAGTGCTGATGCTCATTCCGTGCTCTTTACTCAGCATGCGTACAGAAGGTAGTTTGTCACCAATGTTTAACACCTTTTTCATTATCTGCTGCTGTATAGTATCAGCAATATGCAGGTATAAGTGTTCCTGCTTTCCGCGTTGTGTTATTTTCATACCGAAAAACTGTATTGGTCAAAAATACGGAAATTGTATCTGTTTTGTTTCAAACTTTTTTTCCAATTTTGACCTGTAATTATGAGCAAGCATACTAAAGCATGGATAGCACTGGTATTTATCTGCATTGTTTGGGGCACCACCTACCTGGCCATCCGTGTTGGTGTAATGCACTACCCTGCTTATTTGTTTGCAGGCATCAGGCAGGTAACGGCGGGCATCATATTAATGGCTGCGGCTTTTGCAGCCAACAGGAAGGTAGACTGGAATTGGGAACACATTTCGCGTAACGCATTAATAGGCGGACTGATGATAACAATGGGCAATGGGCTGGTAACGTGGGGCGAAAAATATATACCCAGCGGTGTAGCAGCTCTTATATGCTCCATGATGCCAATTATTGCTGTGATGTTCAACCTATTCTCTTCAAAAAAAGAGCGATTCAATGCCGTCATTATTTCGGGACTGGTATTAGGTACACTAGGGGTAGCCTTAATATTCAAGGACAACATCAGCGACCTTTCAAAAAGCACATACGTATTCGGCATGATAGCCACGCTCATAGCAACCACATCGTGGGCAGCCGGAAGCCTGATATCGAAGAAGAACACCAATCAAACAAACCCGATGTTCAACTCGGGCATGCAATTGTTCTTCGGTGGGGTGTTCCTTTTTATCATAAGTCCTTTTGTAGATGACTATCATGGCATTGACTATGCCAATACCAACGCACTGTTAGCTTTAGGTTATCTTATTGTTTTTGGTTCGGTACTGGCATATGCAGCTTATAACTTTACCCTAAGTGTATTGCCGGTGGGCGTAGTAACATTATATGCTTACGTAAACCCCCTAGTGGCTGTAATAATGGGCTACCTGCTTATGAAAGAGCCCCTCAACATTTACACGATACTTGCATTTATAACCATCGCTGTTGGCGTATACCTGGTGAACATAGGGTACCGCAGGCAACATAAAAATATTCAACAAACCGGTACCGACGGTGCTGCTATCGCATTGCCGACTGAAAATTGATAACGCAAAAACTTTTTGTTATGGAATACACCATCGCCATCACGAGGCAGGAAGAAAGAAAAGTTAAAGACAGTGCAGTAGTTCCCTTTGGTACTCAACCAACGGAGCACATGTTCATATGCGAATACAAGCAGGGGCAATGGCATAATCCCCGGATAGTGCCTTTCGGCGATCTTACTATGAGCCCTTTTGCGCTATGCCTGCACTATGGTCAAACCGTGTTTGAGGGGATGAAAGCCTTTTTGATGGAAGACGGGAAGATCAACATCTTCCGGCCCCTGAAGCACTATGAGCGTTTTGTAAAGTCACTGGAGCGCATGTGTATGCCGGCAGTACCACAGGCTTTATTTATAGAAGCCCTGCACCAGCTCATTCAGCTTGATGGTGACGAGATGCCGACAGATCCTGAAGCTTCTTTGTACATACGCCCCTTCATGATAGCTTCGGAAGAGCGCATAGGTGTGAAAGTAGCTGAGGAGTACCTGTTCATGATCGTATGCTCACCTGCTTTTCCTTATTATTCAAAACCGCTTAAAGTAAAAGTGGAAACCGAATTTGTTCGCGCTGCTGAAGGTGGCACAGGCTACGCAAAATGTGGCGGCAATTATGGAGGCGCTTTATACCCATCGCAGATGGCACGCAACGAAGGTTATGACCAGGTAATATGGACCGATGCGAAGACACATGAATTCATTGAAGAATCGGGCACCATGAACCTGATGTTCTTTATAGACGATGTGCTGTTCACTCCACCACTTTCAGGCACAATACTCGATGGCGTTACCCGCGACTCTTTGCTCAGGCTGGCAAAGGACATGGGCATCAATACTGCTGAAATGGCCATCAGTTATAAGGAAATACAAGTGGCGCTGGAGGCAGGAAAACGCGTGGAAGCATTCGGCGCAGGCACAGCGGCTGTGATAGCGCCTATTGAGATAATTGCCATAGGCGACAAACAATACCATTGCTACACCGGGCAGGATGCAACCATGTTTAAATTACAGCAGGCATTGCTTGGCATACGCAAAGGCACAAAACCCGACACACATAACTGGAACTATATACTGTAATGATGCAAGCTTTTAATATAGAGTACGAAGACTATACTATCACCAGCGACAAAACCAGGATTCCCGTTGCGGCAGTTCACAAGTGGCTTTCGGAAGAATCGTACTGGGTGAAGAACATTCCTTATGATACAGTACAGCGATCTTTTGACAACTCATTTACTATAGGTATACTCAGAGGCGCTGAGCTTGTTGGCTATGCCCGCCTTGTTACCGACTATGCCACATTGGCTTTGCTTGCCGATGTTTTTATTACCAAAGAACACAGGGGCAAGGGCTTGAGTAAGAAGATGATGGAGGTTTTGCTCGATCTTGACTGGGTGAAGGGATTACGCAGCATTATGCTGGGCACCCGCGATGCGCAAGGCCTTTATGCACAATATGGCTTTATAAATCCTGAACACCCGGAGCGCATCATGCAGTTGCGCAGGCCGGATATATACGGTGACACGAATAACACAAGCGCATAAAACAGATTTCATGGAAACACTCAACTATTTAAGCAGTGCCAAACGCCAGTTCCTCTATTACAAATCATTGGGCGAAAAGGCAATGGAACAACTGAAGGATGAGGAACTCTACTGGCAACCGAATGAAGAGAGCAACAGTATAGTAACGATAGTGCAGCACATGTGGGGCAATATGCTCAGCCGCTGGACCGACTTCCTGAGCACTGATGGCGAAAAGCCGTGGAGGCAACGAGATGCTGAATTCGACAACGAAAAGCTTGACAGGGAAACGATTCTAAAAAAATGGAATGATGGCTGGAAATGCCTTTTCGATGCTTTGGACAGTATAACTGACGCTGATCTCAATAAGGTCGTATTGATACGCAATGAAGAACATACCGTACTCGAGGCTATCAACAGGCAGTTGGCGCACTACCCATACCATGTGGGCCAGATGATATACATAGCCAAGATATGTCGCAACGATGGCTGGAAGAGCCTTTCGATACCGAAAAACAAGACCGCCGAATTTAATGCTGAAATGTTCGCAAAGGGAAAGCAATAACACCAAAGCAGCCGGTTAGACAACCGGCCGCTCTTCTTTGGTTTCTATTTATTGTCTAGTCTTCTTTGTTTTCATGGGCTTTCCAGCCTTTCTTTTCTATTGCATAAGAGATCACAAGGCCCAGTCCGCCGAATAGAGATATAAGCGCAAAGTATATCTGCGGGAAGTCACGGGTGTATGTTTCGCCGTTTGAAAATACTGCCTTATGGTTCAGGCCAAACTCATCTATAAAGAAGGCGATCAACAGCCCAAGGCCAGCACCACATACCAATAAACCGTACTTCAGGTTGGTATAAAAACGCGGGCGTTGTTGCGTTTGCCGCGGGTTAATGCCTCTTTCTATCAGGGCCATGTTCTCCCTGTTGCGCATATAAGCTATGCCGAATATGGTGGTGAACATACAAACAGCACCTACCAGGGGAACTAATACTTCTTCGCCGCTCATGAGCTTTTTATTTTAATTGGTTATACAGCATATGACTACCAAAGTACAAAGCAGGTTACAGTTGCGCTGAAAAAAAATTATCCGGGCATTTTATCCATTCGGGTGTAACCTGCACTTACTTTACAGCGTCTATACTATACAATGCAGGAAGCTATACAGGATGCCGATATCATTCAACGGGTATTGAAAGGGGAACAGCAAGCCTTTTCGATATTGGTAGATCGCTATCAGCATTTTGTGTTTACAATTGTCTTACGCATGGTGAACAACAGGGAAGAAGCGGAGGAACTGGCGCAGGATACCTTTGTAAAAGCCTACCGCTTTCTTGCCGACTTTAATAACAACAGCAAGTTCAGCACATGGCTCTATTCCATCGCCAATAATACCTGCCTTTCCTTCCTTAGGAAAAAGCAAGGCATTACCATTTCAGCGGAGGAAGGACAAATATCCTTGCTTGCTGAACGTACCGGTATGGCAGAAAAAGCACCGTCGCGCTCTGAGGAACGTTCTCAAAAGGCACTTATGGCATTAGCCATTCAAAAACTGCCGGCCCAGGATGCCGAATTGATAACCTTGTTCTACATGGCTGAGCAGAGCCTGGATGAAATAGGGACCATAACAGGTACTGATACCAACCATGTGAAAGTAAAGCTGTTCCGTGCGCGACAAAAACTAAAAACTATCATTGAGAAATATTACAGTAATGAATTAAGCCATTTGTGAATAATGATCATTAATTTTATACCGGCTATGGGCAACAATGCAGAAGATATGGATATGCAGCTATGGGCTTATATAGATAAGCAATGCAGTGATGCAGAGGCGCAACTCATTACCACGCTAATAGCTACCGACAAGGACTGGGCAACTCAATACAAACAGTTGCTTTCTTTCAATAACGAGCTCAGTAGTACTGAACCCGAGCAGCCATCCATGCGTTTTAGCAAAAATGTAATGGACTCAATTACAGCCACCAAAATAGCCCCTGCTACCAAAACATATGTGAACCCCTGGGTGTTACGTGGCATAGCTGGAGTATTTGGACTGCTACTTGTCACAGTCTTTATTTATATTTTGTCCGGCCTCAACTGGAACACTGCACCGGGCGCTTCATCTTTTCACCTCGACTATAGTAAAATGGAGACAGGCAGCTGGTGGATACCTTTTGCGCTTGTGAACATTGTGCTGCTTATTATATTTATTGATGCGGTGCTGAGAAGGAGAAGAACCGCGCACAAATAAGCCGATATCCCTTTCGAAGCAAGTAAAAAGAATTCCTTAAGCAAAGGGAGCTACTAGTTTCTGCGAAGAATAAAATGAAAAACGCCGGGAGGAAAGTCAAAAAAAATACGCAGGACGTAAAACCACCTTTCTAAGGTACGACCAAGCACCCATAACCGGTAGCCTACGCCTGCGCATATCGCAGGCTTTAGCAACTTTCCCGGTGTAAAACATGGTCGTTTTTTAGAAAAGGAAGTGGCGTAAAACCTAAAATCATCAATTGCCAACGAAGGCAAGCTCAATTACTTTTATAGCGTTAAAGGTAGCTTTTTTTGAAAGAAAAAAAATGACAAAAAACCATAATATTTTATTTTAGTTTTCTATCTTTGTATTGCGACCAAGCACACAGGCTTCTAAAGCTCTTTTTATTTGAGTATAATAGTTCCTGCATAAGGGAATCCGTATGGATTCCTTTTTGGTTCTGTCATGTTGAAAGGCATCACACAGACAACAGATAACAACGAATTTTATTGATGCGATCTCCGTTAATAATTAGGCTGTATCCCATCGGTTTTATTATAGACGCTGTCGAAATAAAATATTTAATTGCTCCTTTAGTTTTGGATATTCAAACATTTTCGCAATTCACTGATTTTCATCGCTGATCATCCTCCGCTGTTTTACTTCCACGATAAGATATCCACATGCGCTGGCAGAGGCACGGTTTTAGAATATACATTCATGACATCCTGCTAAAAATCTATTGTTGGAGCTAAAAACTAAAGAGATGAAAAATTACTTCTGGTATACAACGGGAATTGGGGTCAGGCTGCTAAGGGGCTTAGCAGGAATAGGTATTGAGATCTTCGGCTATGCCAACTACCAGTACCCTTATAATTTGATAGTGGTCACGATAGGATTGTTGATATTAACTGCAGCAGCGTTTAACATATCAGTTTTAGCCCCTTTATTCGGATACCCGTTATGGGGTGAAAAAATGCATGATCGCCACCAGGATGATAAAGACAATAAGACTGGCGAGCCTGCCAGGCGCAAGGAAGAAAAACAGGTAATTACAAAACACAACTACCCCGTGTTCAAAGGGTTTTGATAGCTAGCTAATCCTCTTCAGCAGCTCCAAATCAAAATCTTCCATACTGCTGAGCTTTACATCTGCCAGTGCAAATCGCGGATCATCAAAATGCAATGCATCCGGCACTACGATCACTTTCATCCTGGCTGCCTTACCGGCTATCATCCCGTTCACGGAATCTTCAAGCACAGCACACTGCAATGGCGTAGAGCCAAGTTCAGCAGCGCAATCCAAAAACACTGCAGGATGTGGTTTGCCTAATTCAGAAGCATCGGCTGATGTAATGGCATCGAAATAGTGTTTTATCTCAAAATGACTTACTAACTCCTCTATCATCCTGAGTGATGAAGATGAAGCAAGGCCTATTTTGTAGTTATTGTCTTTCAATAAAGCCAGCGCCTTTTTTACACCACGCAATACCGAGCCCTTCTCTTTTGATGTTGCAATGATGTCATCCAGTATCTCATCGGCCACCTCGGTGGCTGTACTACCCTGCCATGGGTATTTGACAGCCCAATATTCACAAACTTCGTATATCCGGAGGCCGGTTGTCTCTTTAAAGCGATCCGGGCCAATAGGGATGCCATGCTTCTTTGCCACACGCAGCATGCTCTCTCCCCATAGCGGTTCGGTATCCAGTAACAAACCGTCCATATCAAATAACACCGTGTTGATCATATAATTATAAAGCACTAAGTAGAAAGTAAAAAGCTGTTCAGAAAGCTATGTTTGCTGCAAATATCGGCTTAAGGGGGAATTTGGGGTGAAATTTTTCCACACTGATGACCGAATACCGCGCCAAATGCTATTTTTGTAAAAAACACACATATATGCGGAAGGCTTTCCTGTCCCTATTCCTTGGGGCAACTTGTATTGCTACCGGCAGCCGGGCTGCAGGCAATATAAAATTTACCGAATATGACATGCCCAACGGGCTGCATGTAATACTGCATGAAGACCATGCAACACCAATTGTAGCGGTATCTGTAATGTACCACGTGGGTTCTAAGAACGAAGACCCGCAGCGCACAGGTTTTGCCCACTTCTTTGAGCACCTGCTCTTCGAAGGCAGTGACAACATCAAGCGCGGCGAATACATGAAACTGGTACAGGCTAACGGCGGGCAGCTGAACGCAAATACAACGCAAGACCGTACTTTCTACTACGAAGAGTTGCCATCAAACCAGCTGGAGCTGGCCCTGTGGATGGAGTCTGAGCGCATGTTGCATGCCAAAATAGATGAACTGGGGGTGGAAACGCAACGCAAAGTAGTGAAGGAAGAAAAAAAACAACGTTACGATAATACTCCTTACGGACAGCTGGTGAACGTGATCTATGAGAACGATTTCACAAAGCACCCTTACCGTTGGTCGCCCATAGGCAAGGAACAATATATTGACCAGGCTAAGCTGAGCGAGTTCATGGACTTTTACAAAACCTTCTACGTGCCTAACAATGCGGTGCTGGTAATAGGTGGCGATATAGACCAGGCTACTGCTAAGGCTTTTATAACAAAATACTTTGGCGACATACCTAAAGGCACTAAACCAATACCCCGCCCCACAGATGTGGAGCCCACACAAACTGCTGAAAGGCGCGTAAAGTTCTATGACAACATACAGTTACCTGCTGTTATCCTGGCATACCATACCCCCAAGCTGGGCTCCGAAGATTATTATGCAATGGATATGCTGGGCAACCTGCTGTCAAGGGGCAAAAGCTCACGCCTGCATAATGAGCTGGTGGAGAAGCAACAGAAAGCCCTTGAAACAGGTGCTTTCGCCATCCCGAACGAAGATCCGGGTGTTATGGTAATGTTTGGTATCACCAATACCGGTGTAAAGCCTGATGAAGTGGAAAAATCAATACTGGCCGAAGTAGACAAAGTAAAAAACAGCGAAATAAGCGATGAAGATTTCCAAAAGCTGAAGAACCAGCAGGAAAATGATTTCGTATCACAAAATCAGCGTATATTAGGTGTTGTAACCAACCTGGCAACGTATTACACTTTCCTGGGCAGTGCCAACCTGATAAATACAGAGCTGGAGCGTTACAATAAAATTACCAAGGCCGACCTGAAACGTGTGGCTAACAAATATCTCACTAAAGAGAATTTACTTGTAGTGGATTATTTACCTAAATCGGAGCAAAAAAATAACTAATCATCGGCCCAACAAGCTTTAAAATACTTAGTATGAAAAAACTGGTTTTATCTATACTTACATTAACACTTGCTACCGGCGCCTGGGCGCAGGTGGACCGCAGCGTACGCCCTAAACCGGGGCCCGCACCTGCCATAAAACTCGGCGAAACACAAAGCTTTACCCTGGAGAACGGCCTGAAAGTTTTCGTGGTGGAGAACCATAAATTACCTACCATTTCCTGCGACATACAATTGGACATCAAACCCGAACTGCAGGGCGACATGGCCGGCTACAAAGAAATGATGGCAGAGTTGCTGACAAGCGGCACCAAAACACGATCAAACGACCAGTTCAATAAGGAGATCGACTATATAGGAGCCAACCTCAATGCATCGGACGATGAAATACGTGGTAGCGGCCTTAAAAAGAACTTCAATAAAGTACTGGAGTTGATGAGCGACGTGGCCATGAATGCCGATATGAAGCAGACAGAGCTGGACAAGATAAAAAAGCGCACGCTTTCGGAACTGGAAGTTGCGAAGAACCAGCCGGATGCCATGCTTGAGAATCTTACCTCCGTATTGAACTACGGTAAGAAACATCCTTATGGCGAAGTACCTACCGAAGAGACGGTGAATAAGATCACACTGGAGCAGTGCAAGAAATATTACAGCACTTACTTCCGTCCCAATGTAGCATATATGGCTATCGTGGGTGATATAACGGCTGCTGAAGCAAAACCGCTGATCGAAAAATATTTCGGCAAATGGCAGAAAGCAGAAGTACCAACATCCAGCTATTTTGTGTCTTACCCAATGAGCCAAAGAACAAATAAAGTGGCCCTGGCAGCAAGGGATGGTGCAGTGCAGAGCGTGGTAAACATCACCTACCCTGTTAACCTGAGGCCCGGTACCGATGACGTGATAGCCGCGAAAGTAGCCAATACCATACTAGGTGGTGGATCACAGGGCCGCCTGTTCCTGGACCTGCGCGAGAAGCACGGCTGGACATATGGCAGCTACTCTTCACTACAGGAAGACGAGCTTATTGGTCACTTTACAGCGAATGTAAAATGCCGCAATGCCGTTACTGACAGTGCAATTGGCGCAGTATTGGAAGAAATGAAGCTGATGCAAACAACACCCGTTGGTGCCGAAGACCTGCAGAACAGCATTACTTACATCTCGGGTAATTTTGCCCTGAGCCTGGAAAGCCCTGAGCGCGTAGCGCAGATGGCCATCAACATAGAGCGTTACCATATGCCTAAGGACTACTATCAGAATTATCTGAAAAACCTTAGTGCGGTAACGGCGGAACAAGTAAGGATGATGTCGCAACGCTACCTTTCGCCCGACAATGTGAACATCATTGTAATAGGCAGTAAGGACATGGCCCCAAGCATTGCAAAATATGCAAGCAGCGGCAAAGTAGATTTTTATGACAACTACGGTACTAAAGTTGAAATGACCGCTACCAAAGCAGCTCCCACGGATATTACACCCGCCGATATACTGAAGAAATACATCAACGCAATCGGCGGTGAAAAAGCCATCAACAGTATCAAGGATATTAAAACCATCAGCAGCAGCGAGATCCAGGGAATACCACTTACCATCACGGAGATAAAAAAAGCACCGGGAAAATACAAATCTGTAATTGAAGGTAGCATAAACGGTAGTAAGATGACCTTGCAGAAGAGCGTATTTAATGGTACAGCAGGCTACCAGGAAGCCCAGGGAAATAAAAAGAACATGGAAGGGGATGAAATAGATGAGGCTAAAAAAAGCGCCGACCTTGCCATGGAAATGCATCCTGAAAAGTATGGCATGAAATATACCCTGAAGGGTATTGAAAGTGTGAACGGCAGTGATGCTTACGTACTTGAATCAGTATCGGCAAAAGGCAAGAAAGCCACTTTTTATTATGATACCAAGAACGGCCTGCTGGTAAAGAAAGTAGAGCCTGGAACAAGCGCTGAAGAACCAACTGCAATTACCGAATATGCGGACTACAAAGAAGTGCCCGGTACCGGTGGCCTGAAAATACCTTATTCTGCCAAAGAATCGGTAGGCGCACAGGTGTTTGCAGCTAAAGTGCAAACTGTTGAAGTGAACAAAGACATTCCGGAAACAGAGTTCCAATAAAATATCTTTAAATATGAAAAAGCCGCCCGCTAATGTGAGGCGGCTTTTTTCATTTAAAACACCTGCTATTTTTTCAGTTTATAGCCCTATAAGCCCTAAATTTACACGTATATTCTACTTACCTTTGCACAAATTGAATCGGAAATTATGGCAGACGTGCTGCATAAAGAGATCGAAGAAACAAGGCAGGGAGAAGCGTATGCTCCCTTCGCAGAAGATCCGAACCAATACAGTAAGAAATTTTATATAGAAAGCTATGGCTGCCAGATGAACTTCAGCGATAGCGAGATAGTTGCATCCATACTACAGGAAGAAGGTTTTGGCGCTACCCGCAATTTCGAGGATGCCAACCTGATACTCATCAATACCTGCTCCATTCGTGAAAAGGCGGAGCAAACAGTGCGCACCCGCCTGCAGGCCTTCAAAAAGATAAAACAACAGCGCCCGGGCATGCTGGTGGGCGTACTTGGCTGCATGGCCGAGCGCCTGAAAGCAAAATTCCTGGAAGAAGAGAAGCTGGTGGACATAGTGGTTGGCCCCGACGCTTATCGCAGCCTGCCCGGCCTTATAAGCGAGGCAGAAACCGGCCAGAAAAGCGTTAATGTGTTACTGAGCCGTGAAGAAACCTATGCCGATATAGCACCCGTACGCCTGAACAGCAATGGCATAACAGCCTTTGTAAGCATCATGCGCGGCTGCAACAATATGTGCACCTTCTGCGTAGTGCCCTTTACCCGCGGCCGCGAGCGCAGCCGGGATGCTGAAAGCATAGTGAACGAATGTCGCAACCTGTTCGAAAACGGCTTCAAAGAAGTAACCCTGCTGGGCCAGAACGTAGATAGTTATCACTACACTGCCTCCGAAGAAGGAAGTGAAGCAGTAACTTTTGCAAAACTATTGGAAATGGTGGCGCTCATTTCGCCACTGCTCCGTATTCGCTTCAGCACATCGCACCCCAAGGATATTACGGACGATGTGCTGCATACCATGGCTAAGTACCACAACATTTGCAAATACATACACTTGCCGGTACAAAGCGGTAACACGCGTGTATTACAGATGATGAACCGCACCTATACCCGCGAATGGTACCTAAGCAAAATTCAGCGCATACGCGAGATAATGCCCGATTGCAGCATTAGTACAGACATCATATCAGGCTTCTGCACAGAGACCGAAGAAGAGCACAAGGACACGCTAAGCCTGCAGGAACTTGTGCGCTACGATATGGCCTATATGTTCTCCTACAGCGAGCGCCCCGGCACACTCGCCGCCCGCAGGTATACCGACGATGTACCGGCCGACGTGAAACTGAGAAGACTCCAGGAGATCATCACACTACAAAATGGCCACCAGCGCGAAAGCTACAAGAACGATATAGGCAAAACCTTCGAAATACTGATAGAAGGCGACAGCAGGCGCAGCGAATTGAAATGGTGCGGCAGGAACACACAAAATAAAATGACTGTTTTCCCCAAGGAACAATACGATCTTAAGGCGGGAGACTATGTACACGTAAAAATAACCGATGCCACAGCCGCAACGCTCATCGGTGAGATTGTTAATTAAAGAATAAGTCCCGGTCAAAAACTTTTAGCTTTTGACTTTTTGACTTTTGACTTAATAATGGATATACAAAGCATTAAAAACCGCTTCGGCATTATAGGAAATTCACCAGCGCTCAACCATGCACTCAGCACGGCAGCGCAGGTAGCTAATACAGATCTCTCTGTATTGATAGTAGGTGAAAGCGGTGTAGGTAAGGAAGCATTTTCAAACATCATACACGCCCTCTCGGCACGCAAGCATGCACCCTTCATTGCGGTCAACTGCGGCGCCATACCCGAAGGAACAATAGACAGCGAATTATTCGGCCACGAAAAAGGCTCCTTCACAGGTGCAGTAGATAGCCGTAAAGGTTATTTTGAAACAGTAAATGGAGGCACCATTTTTCTCGATGAAATCGGCGAAATGCCTCTTGGCACACAGGCACGTTTACTGCGTGTTTTGGAGGCGGGCGAATTCATTCGCGTGGGTTCTTCAAAAGTACAGAAAACCGATGTACGTGTGATAGCGGCCTCCAACCGCGACCTGCTTGAATTTGCACAACAAGGAAAATTTCGTGAAGACCTTTACTATCGTCTAAGCACAGTACCTATACGCGTACCCGCCCTGCGCGACCGTAAGGAAGATATACCATTGCTGTTCAGGAAATTTGCCGGCGACTTTGCCGAGCGATATAAAACCCTTGCAGTGCAGCTTGATGCAGCAGCACAGCAATTGCTGGTATCATACCCATGGTATGGTAACGTGCGTGAACTGAAAAACATAGCAGAACAAATTTCAGTGCTCTCTACCGACAAGAATATTACTGCAGAAACACTGCAGCAGTTCCTGCCCGTCAACGCACAGTCACGCAGCCTGGCTGTGATACCAACAGGAGCTGCAGGCTCCCCCGCCCATTCACCCGGCGACTATTCGAACACTGAAAGGGATATTTTGTATAAACTCTTCTTCGACCTGAAGAAGGACATGAACGACCTGAAGAAGATGTTCTTTGACATGGCGCACCAAAGCGGTTACAGCCAGGCAACAATGTCGGAGAATATTATCCCGGCCTATAGCAATCCGGAACCCATCATTACCCCTACCACATACAACAATGCCACCCCCATACTGCTGCACCCTACCGATCAGCACGAGGAAGTAGATGAAACATTGCTCTTGTCCGATCGGGAAAAAGAATTTATCCTGAAAGCCCTTAAAAAACATAAAGGCCGCCGCCGCGATGCTGCAAATGAACTGGGCATCTCAGAACGTACTTTGTACAGGAAAATAAAAGAATATAATATCAACGAATAAATACCGTTTTATTTATAATGCGTAAAGGCTTCTATCTTTTTATACTATTATCTGTTTTCATCGCCGGTTGCGGGGTTTATAGCTTCACAGGTGCCCAAATAGAAGGTAAAAGCATTAATATACATGTGTTGGAGAACCGTGCACGCAACGTAGTACCAACTTTAAGCCCTACCTTGACCGATAAGATCCGTAGCCGTATCTTGTCGCAAACAGGTTTATCGCCCCAGAATAATCAAAATACCGATTATGATCTGTCGGGCAGCATAACCGGTTACGAGGTAACGGTCGCAGGTGTGCAAAACACCCAGACAGCAGTGAAGAACAGGCTTACCATTACCGTGGCCATTTCTTTCCGGAACAAGTTGAACGATAAAACCAGTTTTGACCAGGCATTTACGCGTTTTTCAGACTTTGACGCATCTCAAAATCTGCAAAATGTACAGTCTGCACTCATAGAAGATATAGGAAATCAGCTGGCGGATGATATTTTTAATAAAGCATTTGTAAATTGGTAGTAGTTTTATAGTAAATAATGATAACACCATCCTCCATAGAATATATATCACAGGTGCTCAATGAGCCTCATGCTATTACCGATGAGGACCATGAGAGCATTAAAACGCTGGTAGATACCTATCCTTATTTCGTACCTGCGCGTTATATGCAGGCCGCAGAAAGGCACCAAAACAAGCCCTTTGAGCCATTCATGATGGCTACTATGAAGTTGTATGATGGCAACTGGCTGCTTTTCCACGAGTTCCTCAAAAAATCACTAGGCGACCGTGTGGTAGAGACCATCTACGAAGCACCGGCAGTTGAAGAAAAAATAGCCGCAAAGCAGGAACCTGTTATTGAACAGCACGAAGGAATATTTACAATAGACAACGAGGATGAGTTTGAAACAATAATTGAAGAAGTAGCCCCTCCACCACAGGAAGACGCCAGGAATAAGGAATTCACTTTTGAACAGGTTCCGTTCACCGAAGAGCCACAGCAAGGCGAGAATGACGAGACCCTGATACTACCTGTGTACACAGAAGACTATTTCCTGCACCAGGGCCTGAACGTTTCTAATAATATACCGGCAGACGTGGATAAGTTCGGTCCGGACGATGAAGCCGCCAAATCCCTGATGGTAGTGATGAGTTTCTCCGAATGGCTCAACCACTTCAAAACAAGAAAGGCAAAAGAACAGGAAGAAGAACAGGATCAAAGAGCCCTGAAAACAATGTGGCAGAAAGAAAAACTGGTTGCTGCCCTTGAGGAAGAAAATGAAGAGATACCCGAAAATGTGTTTGAGATGGCTGTCAACTCTATTACGAGGGAAGATGACCTCGCCAGCGACTCATTAGCCGAGATATATGCCAAACAAGGCAAATATGACATGGCCATTGATATGTATAAGAAATTAAGTTTGCGCAATCCTCAAAAAAGTGCTTATTTTGCCCGCAAGATTGACGCGATTTTAAAAGAGAAAACAACATGATAGCTATTATAACGATCATCATACTATTGACTTGTGTAGTATTAGGATTTTTTGTATTGATTCAAAACCCAAAAGGCGGCGGGCTTTCAGGTAGCTTCGGCAGCATCAGCAGCCAGGTAATGGGTGTAAAGCAGTCTACCGACGTTATGGAAAAAGGTACCTGGGTTTCTA
The DNA here is from genome assembly GCA_002336915.1 of Bacteroidetes bacterium UBA1947. Classification (GTDB taxonomy): domain Bacteria; phylum Bacteroidota; class Bacteroidia; order Chitinophagales; family Chitinophagaceae; genus MKUN01. Next base: position 50,876 of record DDET01000008.1, read on the forward strand.
TAAGCATTATAGCAGGCCTTTGCATCCTTTCTATAATGTTCGCCTCTAAGCCACAGATAGTTGACAAGAAAGGAAAGCAGTCAACAACCCAGTCTGCTCCAGCTAAAAAGACCGCGCCTTCAAAATAATTTTTGAGCAAAACTTAATTTCATAGACCTGCTCTAAATTGAGCAGGTTTTTTTATTTTTAATTGTATGTCAGTAAGGTCAGGAAAAAAAAAGAAACGCAGCCGCTGGTTATTACCTGTTCTTGCTATCGTCATAGCAGGTGGTCTTTTTATCTTATTCAAAGTATTTGGCCCTAACACCGGCAATTTTTCACAAGGCGAGTACCTATACATTCACACAGGCTCTTCATACGACAATATAAAAAACGCACTGGTCGCCGGAGGTTTTGTGAACGACATTACCAGCTTCGATCTGCTTGCTGAACAGGCCAACTACCCCAGCCACTTGCATCCCGGCAAGTACAGGATAAAGCATGGCATGAACAACTATAACATGGTGCGCATGCTCCGCTCCGGTAGGCAGGAACCTGTGAAACTGGTCATCAATAAGCTGCGCACCAAACAAGACCTCATCAATATGATCTGCGCGAACCTGGAGGCCGATTCGGTAGTGCTTAAGCAAATGCTGCGCGATACAGTTTATCTCGCCCAGTTCGGCCTCGATACCAATACTGCTATGTGTGCCATTATCCCTGATACCTATGAGTTCTTCTGGAACACATCGGCCGATAAAGCTTTCCGCAAGATCGAAAAGAATTATGCACGCTTCTGGAGCGATGAACGCAAAGCAAAGGCCGCTGCTAAAGGCATAACGCCTACCCAGGCAACAACCATTGCTTCTATCGTGGACGAAGAAACGAACATGGCTGCAGATAAGCCGAAGATAGCAAGCGTATACCTCAACCGCCTGCGCAAAGGCATCAGGTTGCAGGCCGACCCTACTGTTAAATTTGCCATCGGCGATTTCACCATACGTCGTGTTACAGGAGCACATCTTGCTTTTCAATCACCCTACAATACTTACCTCAATACAGGCCTTCCTCCCGGCCCTATATGTACACCCTCGCAGCAAAGCATTGATGCAGTGCTAAACGCGCCAGAAACAAACTACATATACTTTTGCGCCAGGGAAGACTTCAGCGGTTATTCCCGCTTTGCGGCAACAGAAGAAGAGCAGGCAAAAAACGCCCGCCTTTACCACCAGGCATTGGATGCAAGGGGGATACATTGATTTATAATTAGCAATATACATCCCTTATGACAGGATGTATATTGCTCTGTAGCTATTATGGGAAAAGTTTCAAAATACCTCCGGACCATTGGATATTTATTGTGGCCTGGCATGGGCATCCGTTAAGCGTATTAGTCTGGGGGATTTGGGCGCAAATGGAACTGCCGCCATCGGTAACCGCAACGCAATTAGCTCCACAACATATTCTATATCCAACCAGGTTCGGCGCGTTACAATTAGTACAAACACTGAGCGCAGTTCCTGTACTCAATGGAGGGACAGTTTTGGTTCCGCAATTACTCACCATTGTACAATTCGTCGAGTAGCAAAAAGTTGTTACCATTAATGTACAATTTGTGCTATTGTCAACAGTCGGCTGGGCCTTCACTGCCGCACATATCATGCATAGCATAGCAAATAAGATTGTTTTCTTCATTGTTATAGTTTTTAACGGTTACGAGAAAAATGCATTAAGGAGTTATTGTCATATCACCTGTCGCTGAAACGGAAACATGTACAGAAGTTGCGCAGGGGCAGGCGACAAATGTGACACTGTTTGGCAAATCCGAGCAAGCAGATGTTCCATCACCGACCTTGACACAATCGCCGGGAGCACAGCACACTCTATATGCTTGCTTATTAGCACCGCAACCACAAACCGGTAGATTTACAGCTGGCGATGGGGCCGCCAATACAGTTACTTGCCCGCAAGGTAATCCCACCTGCTGACAGGTATTGGGGTCGTAGCAAAATCCCGTTATTGTCAGGTTACAACTTGTTGTGTTTGTAACCATAGGTGGGAGTGCTTTTACTGTAATACCGACAACGCACAGTACCGCAAATAATAATACTTTTTTCATTGTTAAGGCATTTAATAGTTAAGAATAGTGTATAATATCTATACACTTTTTATACTATTAAAATTACAATGAATGGCATTCCCGGGGTACCGTTTTTTAACGGTATGCCTCGCCCGCATAACCCATTATGATACAACATTTATATGTCCAAAATCACGCCTTTGGGAAAATAGCACAATAAAGATCACTCCAGGGCATAGTCTTCCTTCCGCTTGTCTTTCCTGAAGAAGAAAATATAGTACACCAGCAACAGGCTTAATCCCGCAATAAAAATGCATACCGCATATGGCCTCGCTTCTATCTCAAAAAACTCTCCCACCATCCACACCGAGTTCGCCATTATCCAAAGACAAACAGCCAGGTTATGGAATAGTTCGGCACGTATATGCCGCGACTTCCACAGTATATAGAATGCGACGCTTATCGTTGGGAATATCATAAATATGCCTCCCGGCCGCCATACCATAGCCCAGCAGGTATCTTTTATCAGCCACAGGAATATATGCCCGTTCTCTATCCACCGGTATTTTGTCGATACCTGTATATTATGGCTGCCCTTATTTAACTCCTTTTGTTGCATATTATGAATTTGGCTATCCGGGCGCTAAAATAAAACATCATGGCTGCAGATTATGCCTAACTACTTAACTTATTAGCGCCTTAACTTAAGAACTTATCAACATATTAACATATTAACTTATCAACTTGCTTTGGTTTTTATATGCCATCCCTGTACCTTTGCGGCACATTTTTAAAAGTTCTTAATAAAATAACATAAAATGAGTAAAGTAAAAGTTG
>DDET01000055.1 GCA_002336915.1 Bacteroidetes bacterium UBA1947
TTGTAATTGCCCGGCTCACTGCGTCAGTTTTTGAATTGTAAAACGGAGTGCTATATATAATATTCACGCCATTATATTCTGGTTTGGAAAAATTAAGATTCTCCCAGGTTGGCATACCTATTACTGTTAGTGTTGCGTAGTTTTTGCTATTTTCAGCCAACTGTTTCAACACGTTGTTTCCCAGCTCCGTATCCAAAGATCCCACAATAAATAAGCCCACTTGCGTAGGTTGCGTAGTTGTACTCAATGCTTTTAATGCCAAATCGTTGCCCATCTCTCTAAAGCTTAGCTTCACCGAGTCCTTATAATGCTTGTTTAGCGTTTCCAGCACCGTGCGTATATATCGGTCAGAGCTGCTTTCTTTTTGGGTAACCACCACCACCGGGGTTCCTTTATAGTTGGTTTTTATATAGCTGTATAAATTTTCTATCTGTGTTTGAATTGTGGGGTTGATAACAACAAAATAGGGGTTTTCCGTAACGTTGGCATCATTTGGAACGGTAGCATTTAAAACCGTAATTTTTTTGTCTGCTCCCAGCTTTGCCAACTTGCCCAATTCCGACAATGAGCAATTGGCAATAATCAACTCTACACCATCGGCGGCACATTTACTAAATTGTTGCTCCAGCGTTTCCCTCGCTGATTTTGAATCATATACATACACGTCCAAAGAAAGGTTCATTTGGTTCAGCGTATCGATGGCCATCATTGCGCCATGATAGAACTCTAAACCATTGATGGCCTGTTTGGGAAAACTTTTGCCAGAATATTTGTAGGATCCTGCAAAGTCAAATGCTTCATCCAAGTACAGCGGCGTGAAAATAGCCATTTTGTGCCGGACATTTGTGGTTGGCTGTGCCTGAAGATGAGCCATACAAATCACACAAAAAAACATCAATATGCAAAAACGTTTCATTGGTTGGTTATTTAAAAGTCGATAGTCCATTGTTGGTTTACAATGGACTATCTTTCAACAAAAATTATTCCGAACTCATTTTACCCTAAAAGGGATTAAGGTTGATGATATCTGCTATTCCCACTCTATTGTAGCGGGAGGTTTGCTGCTAATGTCATACACCACACGGTTGATGCCTCGCACATTATTGATGATTTCATTGCTTACGTTTGCCAAGAAATCGTAGGGTAAATGCGCCCAATCTGCCGTCATTCCATCTACACTGGTTACAGCGCGCAGCGCAACTGTAAACTCATACGTGCGTTCATCACCCATTACACCCACACTTTTTACTGGTAACAAGATTGTTCCTGCCTGCCAAATGGTTGCGTAAAGACCCGTTTCTTTTAGCGCATTCATGTAGATGTGATCCGCTTCTTGCAATAGCATTACTTTTTCTTTGGTTACTTCGCCCAGTATGCGAATGGCAAGCCCCGGACCGGGAAAAGGGTGCCGATCTATTAAATTAGAAGGGATACCCAACTCTCTACCAACTTTTCTTACTTCATCTTTAAAAAGATAGCGAAGTGGTTCTACCAAATCCATCTTCATCGATGCTGGTAAGCCGCCCACATTGTGATGCGACTTTATTGTAACCGATGGGCCATGTACCGATACGCTTTCTATTACATCGGGATAGATGGTGCCTTGCCCCAATAGCTCTATGTTTTCAAAATGCTTAGCTTCTTGTTGAAACGTTTCGATAAACAAACGGCCAATAGTTTTGCGTTTAGCTTCTGGATCGGTATTGTCCTTTAATTGGGTATAAAAATTTTGACTGGCATCTACCCCCTTTACTTGTAGTCCTAAATGGTTGTAAATTTCTAATACCTCTTCAAACTCATTTTTGCGAAGTACTCCATTATCCACAAAAATTCCGTGCAGCTTGTTGCCGATGGCTTTGTGAATAAGCGTGGCGGCAACCGTGCTGTCCACTCCGCCGCTTAATGCCATTATTACATGGCGATCGCCAATCTGTTCTTTTAAAGCGGCAACCGTATCGGTAATGAAGTGTGCCGGTGTCCAGTCCTGGCTACAACCGCAAATATTTACTAAAAAGTTTTTTAAGAGGTGTTTTCCTTCTGTACTATGGTACACTTCGGGATGAAACTGCAAGCCGTAAAGTGGGTTTTCCTGTATGGTTTTGAAAGCGGCTACGGGAATGCTGTCGGTAGTGGCAAGTATTTCAAATCCCTCAGGCAGTTCTAAAATACTATCTCCATGGCTCATCCATACCTGGCTTTTGGCACTTACACCTTGCATTAATACATCTGCTTCGTCTTGTACCGTCATAGAGGCACGGCCATATTCGCGTTTGCTGCTTTTTTCCACACGTCCGGCATAGGCTTTTGCAGTAAGCTGTGCGCCATAGCAAATACCTAATACAGGGAGCTTTTTTACTAATGTTTTTACGTCAATAACAGGGGCATTTGGGTCGTTTACCGAAAACGGTGAGCCAGAAAGGATAATTCCTTTTAAATTGCCATCGATTTCGAAGGACTTTGAGTAAGGAATGATTTCGCAGTAAACATTGGCTTCTCTTACTGCACGGGCAATAAGTTGTGTGTATTGTGAACCAAAATCGAGAATGAGTATTCGTTCCGTCATAATGCGGCGAAGGTAATATTATTTGGGGTTTTTGATATTAGATTTTTGAAGACGGATGCACATAAAAAAAGGTGGGTATCGTTTGTGTTGGATGCTATATATTTTACAATTGAACTGAGCGTAGCAAGACGGATGCTATTTATTTATTGATGATAAAAAAATAATGAAATGAAATATGTAACTATTATACTGTTGGTTGGGATGGCATTTAGTTCCTGCAACATTATCAATCAAAAGCGGATGCAGGGTAATGGCCGTGTAACCAACAAAAGCTATACCTTGAAAGATTTTTCGAGGGTTGATATTGGTTCCAGCATGGAAGTGTATTTGGTGCAGGGCGACAATGCGGGTGTTAGAATAGAAACTGACGAAAATCTTTTTAAGTATTTGGATGTGGCGGTGCACGATGGCAATACGCTTGAAGTGGGTATTGAAAATAATATAAATTTGGACCCTACGGGGAGCATTAAGGTATATATTACGGCACCATCGTTGGACTATGTAGAAATTTCGGGGGCAGCACAGATAAAAACTCAGGGGAAATTTGCGCAGAATAAAAAATTTGAGATTGAGGTTTCGGGGGCTTCAAGCGGCAATCTTTCGTTGCGGATGCCTATTATAGAGCTAAAATCATCGGGTGCCAGTACAATTAAGGTGGATGGTGAGTGTAGGGATGTGAAAGCGGAGGCAAGCGGTGCTGCCACTATTAATGCTTTTGATTTAAAGGCCGAAAATGCAGATGCAGATGCCAGCGGTGCCAGCACTATTCGAATTTTTAGTAGTGTGTCTTTAAAAGCGGATGCAAGTGGCGCAAGCGGTATTAAATACAAAGGAAGCCCTAAGGTGATTAGCGAGGTAAGTGGCGCAAGCAGTGTGAGCAATGCGCAGTAAGCCGCTTTGGATATTTGTGATGGGCACTCTGTTTTTAGCTTGCTCAAAGAGGTGGGCTACTTGCTTTATACGTAGTTTATTTTTCTCTGCTGATAGGTTGTGCGATTCGTAAAATGAGTTGATGCAGTTTTTCTACACAATAATTAATCTTTGTTGCCTCTTGCAATGATTATTTGAGTTTCGTATTCACATAGTAATTCATAAGCATCATAGTTTTTTTGTTGGTAAGCCATCTCCATTTGTTGCCGAAACAAATCAAGGTTTTTAGATAATTGCTTATCGTCCATTAATTGCATTTCCTCAATATAGCGTGCTGCATTTTTAATGGCATCTTCCAATTTTATCTTGGTGTTTGATTTCATTTTCTCTCCACAATTTTTATTTCCTCATCACTCAATTCATAAAGCTCGTAAACTATTTGGTTGATTTTGTCTTCTGCATATTCAATTTTGTTTTCAATCATTTCAAGTTGGTTAGGCAAAGTGGTGTTTTGTTTGTCTTTGTTGAGTTGTAAAAGTTGCTCAACAAGTTTGATGATTTCGGCTTGTTGTTTACTCTCCAATTTAGGAATAGGAAACTGTAAAATGTCGCGTATCATAATTTGTGGAAAAGTGTCATCATCACTTATCTGAAATTTTTTCCTGAAATACCAGCCAATAAGATTTGAGTTGAGAATGCCCAAAACACTTTTGTAAGAATAATTTTTGTCCTTTAGTTTTAAAACAAAAAGCAACGTGTTGCAATACGAAGTTTCTGGAACGTATGTAGCCCAAAGTGTTTTGCCTGTAATTTTACGTATGAGAATTTTTTCTCCTTCAAAATTTTCAGGACTTCGTGGGGCGGCAAGCCATTGACCATATTTTATCCAATTATTCTTTTCCCACAACAATTGATAACGCCCAATATGCTTTCCGTCAAAAAATGGCTGCCATGAGTTATCAATTTTTGTTCCTGATGTATAAGGCTTTTCTTCTCTTATTTTTTCCGTTTGCATTGGTTTCCCCTTGCCAACTTCATAAGATTTAATTCCCGAATACATTTCAGCAATGTCGCTGATTATATTTTTTGATTTCTCAATTTTCGAAAGCAATTTTTTCTCGTTTTTGTCAGCTTGCAGATTAAACGTTTTTTGTTCAAACCAATCTTTACTGTTTACAGAAAATTCTTTTTGCGGTTCTTGAATAGAAGCAATAATTTGTTTTTTACCGAAAATCTTTATTCGAATATTAACGGGATGGTATTGGGTAGTGAATTTTTCTTTTTGAGTGATAAAAATTATAGTGTCAACTGTTGCGCCTGAAAAAACATTGGAAGGCAGTCCAATCATTTCGTTGATTTTAGAATTGCTCAGAAGCAATTCCCGTGTTGGTTGCGTAAAACTTAGATTAAGCAGTGTGTCAGGAATAATGTAACTAAGAAGTCCATAATGTTTTAGCAGTTTTAATCCTTGTTCTATAAACAGCAAATAGCTTTCAACACGCCAAACAGATGTCTGGTAGCGGCTCTTTAAATATGCAACCTCACTACCGGAAACCGAAGCCCCGTACGGTGGGTTCCCTATAATACAATCAAAACCTCCGTTATTCCCGTAAGATGATTCAGGTTCGGATACTAAATTTGTTTTTACTTCCAATTCAGTAGCATAATCCAAGGCTTTTTGCGCATGGTATTTGGTCTTCTTTATCAAGTTTCGAAAATCTTCCTTTTCTTCTTTCTGTATTTTTCTCTCAAAAACTTCGGGAAATGCTTTTTGCCACGAAAACGGTTTTATTTTTCTTTCTTCGCCAAAGTCCAATTCATTGTCGTAATAATCCAAATCTATTAAACTGTTTCCGCTTTTAATGTTGTTGTCAAGCGTTGGCAAAATTCTATCGTGAAATAATTTTGTTTGCGCTTCAATGGTTTCTTTGGTTTCGCCTTCCATACATTTAAGCAATAAAGAAAGTTTGGTTACTTCCACTGCGTTGCTGTCCAAATCCACACCGTAAATATTGTTGAGCAAAATGCGTTTCTTTTCAGCGGTAGTCAATTCGCCTGTTGGCGTCAATACATCCTCTTTCCGCCCTTTAATTTTCAATTCTCCATTTTCAATTCGTAATTGATTGTAATAATCTTTGTGCCAATTCAGTAAAAACTGATAAGCGCCAATCAAAAAACTGCCGCTGCCGCAAGCAGGATCGCAAATTTTTAGTTTGCTTACTTCTTTTGGTGTTAATGGTGAGCCTGCCGAACCATCTATGAGTTTTCCGATGGTGTTTTTTACAATGTAATCCACAATGTATTGCGGTGTGTAATAAACGCCACCTGCTTTGCGCACTTCGGGCTTTTCTTCTATTACGGCTTTGCCTGTTTTGGAAAGTGTGATTTGTTTTCCTAAAAATTGTTCATAAGCACTTCCTAAAATCTCAATCGGTAAAAATGAAAATTCATAAGGGCAAATAGGGTAATAGAGTTCTGAAATAATGTTTTTGATGACTTTATTGTCTATCGTAATTTTCTCGCTGATTTTATCTTTCTTAAAATCAAAAAGCCCCGAATTGTATTTTTGGTCGGCAATGTGAAAATTACGAAGTAAATTTTGATAATAGTCGCCCGACTTTATTGAATTTTGCAATTCGCCATAAGGTTCGGCACTTCCACCTTCCGCAATGCGAAGAAAAATGAGACGGTCAATGGTATGTTGAACTACAAAATTTAATTCTTCCTCGTTAATTTCTTTGTTGCGAAGCGCAATATTTATCGCCAATTCCACACGCCATTTGTCCAGCGATTGCAGGAACTCGCTATCAACGGTGGTTGTTCCCTTTTTGTTTTTGTCGCTGGTGATGTATTTGTCAAAACTGCCTTTAAGAACATATTCTTTAGAAAAGGTTTCCCAAATAAAATCAAACTCGCTTAAGTAGTCCGAATACTGTAAATACTTAATTCGTCCGTTGCTGGCTTTATCTGTGGGTTTTGGTTTGTTGGTGCAATCGTAAATAGCAAACTCTTCAAAATCCATAATTACAGAAATAGGCATTTTTGCATTCCAGCCATAGCGCCTAACCTGATAAGCTGGCTGGATATCGTCTTTTATGGAAACACTTGGCTTTTTGGCTTCCAAAAAGAAAAGCTTTTTGCCTCCTCCCAATCGAAAAGAATAATCGGGGGCTTTGGTTGCACCGCCAACTTTTATACGGTCTTCGTGGATTACTTCACGGTAGCTTTCTGCATAGCCGTTTTCATTGTCAATATCCCAGCCGAGTGCCTTCCAAAACGGGTCAATAAAGTCTCGTCTTGTTTGGGTTTCGTTGTACGTTGCTCGTTTATAAAATTCTTTTTGCTCATCAAACCGCTGTACTAAGGATTTGATTTTGTCAAAAGCCTGCTCTTTTGTAACCATACGGCTAAAATAGCTATTAGTTATTGATTTTTATTGGTTCGTTTTCAACATACGCTTGCGTTAGTTGTTGACCCTAAACGCTGCCTTGGCTTGGCTGGCAACAAAGTATTCTGTAGCAAATAAGCATTCTCCAAACAGCTTATTTGGCAGCAGTAGCATTGTCGAGCTATTGCACATTCCATTGTTGAATAATTACGCAAACGCCCGATTCGTCATGCAAGGCAAACTCTTTTGCACCCCAGGGCTTGAGCGATATTTCTTTTGAGTTTGGATGAAGCAACGTTGGAAAATTGGCCTTCACTTTGCTATACACCTCTTCAATATTATTTGTTTCGAGCCGTAATTCGGGTCTATCTTTTTCGGCAAACTCTTTACTTTGAATAAGGTGTACACCCAGTCCGTCTTTTTCAATTACACCAAACGGTTCCTGGGCATCCAAATCGTCATAACTAATTTTAAATTCAAGGCAGTCAACAAAAAGTTTCAACCCAATTTTGATATCGGTATAAAAAATGTTGGGCGAAAGTTTTGTAAACTTCATTTTATAAAGAGGATAAAAAACTATTTTCTGCTGTAATTAGGTGCTTCTTTGGTTACAGTAATATCGTGTGGATGACTTTCGTTCATTCCGGCACTGGTAATACGCACGAACTGTGCCTTTTTTAATTGTGCAATATTTTGAGCACCGCAGTACCCCATCCCGGCACGCAACCCTCCAACATATTGATAAATCACTTCTTTTAAAGATCCTTTATATGCTACACGGCCTTCAATTCCCTCGGGTACAAATTTCTTTACATCGTCTTCTGGATCTTGAAAATAACGGTCGCTGCTTCCGGTAGCCATCGCGCCTAAGGAGCCCATGCCACGATATGTTTTGAACTTACGACCTTCAAAAATAATGGCTTCGCCAGGGCTTTCTTCAGTTCCTGCAAATACGCTTCCCATCATCACACAATCGGCTCCGGCGGCTAAGGCTTTTACCATATCTCCGGTGTAGCGGATACCACCATCAGCAATCATTGGTACCCCTTTCTTTGCAAGGCCATTTGCCGCTTCCATAATAGCCGAAAGCTGTGGCATACCGGCACCGGCAACGATGCGCGTAGTACAAATGGAGCCCGGCCCTATACCCACCTTTACGGCATCGGCACCGGCTTCTGCTAAGGCTAATGCACCCGCTGCGGTGGCTACGTTTCCTGTAATGACGTTTAGTTTTTTAAAATTTTTCTTCACCTTTTTTAAGGCATCTATTACTCCTTTGGTATGGCCATGTGCGCTATCCAAGACTACAATATCTACACCAACCGATGTAAGTGCACTTATCCTGTCCAGTACATCGGCAGTAATGCCAATGCCGGCACCCACAAGCAATCTTCCAAAGGAGTCTTTAATAGCGTTGGGAAAACTGGATACCTGCAAAATATCTCGGTAAGTAATAAGTCCCACCAGTTTACCTTGCTTATCAACAACTGGAAGTTTTTCAATTTTATGTTTCTGTAAAATGGTTTCTGCTTTTTTAAGATCAGTGCCTTGGGGTGCTGTTACCAGATTTTCGTAGGTCATTACTTCTTTTACCCTTTTTTTGGGGTCATGCTCAAACCGAAGATCGCGGTTGGTAAGTATTCCTTTAAGATTGCGGTTGGCATCTATAATGGGAATCCCTCCAATTTTGTTTTCTCTCATCAGCCGGAGTGCATCTCCGATGGTTTCGTCTTCCAAAAGCGTAAGAGGATCCAATATCAATCCATTTTCACTTCTTTTTACTTTTCGTACATGAGCGGCCTGTTGTTCTATACTCATGTTTTTATGTAAAATACCCAACCCGCCTTCTCTGGCAATAGCAATGGCCAACGCCGCTTCGGTTACAGTGTCCATTGCTGCCGACAAAATGGGGGTGTTTAATGTAATGTCTTTGGTAAGTTTGGTACGAATATCTACATCTCTAGGAAGCACTTCGCTATATGCAGGTACTAATAGTACATCGTCAAACGTTAATCCTTCTAATGAAATTTTGGGGGAATTTGCAGTTGCTGCAGAATTATTTCTTGTTGCCATGTGCAAAATTAAGGGAATGACTATAAAATGAAAGTAGAAAATTTGAAAAGATTGAATCGGGCTTGCCCAATGTTGGGCAATATTGTTATTGCAGGGGGGCGTTGTATCTATTGTCTTTTAGACTATTGTGATTAATTTCCCGAGCCCTTGTCTATCTTTTAAATAGACTTCATATTCTCGGCCATCTATCCTACTTTTGCGAACAAATTAAAAGAAGGCATAACTTCTATTATAGCGAAAATTTACAATATGCAAAAAGAATCAAATAACAGAAAACCAAGTGCAACGGTTCTGTTTATTTTTGGGGGAAGTGGAGATTTGAACCAACGAAAGCTAACACCAGCATTGTTTAACCTGTCTTTGGATGGGCTAATGCCTCAAAAGTTTGCTATCATTGGCACCGGTCGCACTGATTATAGTGATGATAAGTTCAGAGAGCACTTGTATGAAGGAATTGTGGAGTTTTCTCGCCGGAAGAAAAATCCAAACGGCAGTTGGGAAAAGTTTGCACAGTTTATTTCTTACTTGCGCATGGATGTGGATCAACCAGACTCTTATCTGCCCATCAAAAAAATTATTGAGGATAAAGAATCAGAATGGGGTGTTGAGGCGAACGTAATTTTCTATCTGGCGGTAGCACCACAGTTGGTTCCAGAAATAACAACCAATTTATTTAAACTTCAACTAAATAAACCCAAGGACAATGTACGGTTAGTGGTAGAAAAGCCATTTGGTTTTGATTTGAAAAGTGCTCAGGAGCTGAATAAACTTTTAACTGATATGTTTGACGAATCTCAGATATATCGCATTGATCACTATTTGGGAAAAGATACGGTGCAAAACATTTTGGCACTTCGGTTTGCTAATGCACTTTTTGAGCCGCTGTGGAACAGCAATTATATCGATCATGTGCAAATTACTGCTTCGGAAACGGTTGGCGTGGGCGATAGAGGCGGTTATTATGAACGCTCCGGTGCCTTGCGCGATATGGTACAGAACCACATTTTGCAACTACTTTGCATGGTGGCGATGGAGGCGCCTGTTTCTTTTGATGCAGACGAAATTCGCAACAAAAAATCGGATGTACTAAATGCTCTTCGAAAAATAAAAAAGGAAGACGTGCAGAAGTATGCCGTTCGCGGCCAATACTCATCGGGGTGGATGCAGGGAAAAGAAGAAAAGGCATACAGAGAAGAAAAAGGCGTAAACCCCACTTCAGGTGTGGAAACTTTTGCTGCCGTAAAGTTTTATGTTGATAATTGGCGCTGGCAGGGTGTTCCATTTTATGTGCGTTCTGGAAAGTTCCTAAAAGAAAAAACCACACTTATTACCATTCAGTTTAAAGAAGGGCCGAAATATGCCTTCCCGCCCGAAGCTTCGGATACTTGGAGGTCTAACAGGCTTACCATAAGTATTCAGCCAGATATGGACATTCGCTTACGTTTTCAGGCTAAACGTCCGGGGCAAACAATGTCTTTAAACCCGGTGAACATGGTATTTAGCTATCAGGATACGTTTCATGAACCGCAACCCGAGTCGTACGAAACATTACTATTGGATGCTATGATGGGTAATCCTACCCAATATATGCGTAGCGATCAGGTAGAAATTGCCTGGAAAGTGATAGAACCCATTTTAGAAGCTTGGGAGAACCGCCCCCCTGTTGATTTTCCAAATTATGCTCCAGGAAGCTGGGGTCCAGAAGATGCCGAAGCACTAATAGCGAGAGATGGTAGAAACTGGATTACTTTACCTCCCGGCGGAAAAGGATAAAAAGCTACTTCAAAATACTCGTTAGAGGCTTCTCAAATATGGGACAGCCTTTTTGTTTTTATAGAAAAAAACATTTACCCAATTGCAACATCTTGTCCATAATACCCAATTTTTGCAAAAATGAAATACACTATTATTTCCTCAAATTTTATTAGCTTGCCTCAATAAATCATTTCAGAAGAATGAAAAAAAATGAAATACCTCAGGATAATGGCGCATTGGGCAAAATAGCCAGAGAAATGACTTATGTTGTTGGCGATAACGGCCAATACGAAACGGCCCAAAGTACCGGTTGGAACGTAAAAACAGAAGCACTTGATGTGGCTTGGAACGAAGTAAACAACAAAATAGAAGCAGCTAAACAGAAGGTGATAAACGGTACTGCAAGTCCTATTCTTTATTTTATGGAAAAGAAAATCATGGATATTTCCATTCTATCCGCCTACACTGGCTTTTGGAAATGGACAATTAAGCGGCATATAAAACCGGTGGTTTTTAAAACATTATCCGATGAAAAACTTAAAAAGTATGCTACCCTGTTTGACATATCAATGCAGAAGCTAAAACACCCCTTTGGTTCGTAACCATGAAAATCTAACAACTTTATCTAACGACCTAACCAACAATTTATCAAACTTTGGATTCAATAAATCAATCTACAATCGCAAATGGATTTCATCACTTACAGGCTGCACATTGCGAAAATGGCGTTACTACTGCTTTGCTAAAACACTATGGAGTGCATAAGCTTACCGAGCCTTTGGCTTTTGGTATTGGTTCGGGTTTGTTTTATGTTCAGTTACCGTTTATGAAGGTAAATGGAGGTCCGGCAATTTCTTTTCGCACTATGCCGGGACTTATTTTTAAGAGAACCTGTACAGCATTGGGTGTACCTGTAACCCGCAAAAAATTCTCTTCGCCTCAAAAGGCAATGGCAGAGTTGGATTTACGGTTAGCTGCCGGCAAGCCAACGGCCTGTCAGGTAGGCGTGTTTTATCTTACCTATTTTCCTAAAGAATACCGTTTTCATTTTAACGCCCACAACATCATTGTAGTAGATAAGCAAGGCGACGACTATATCATTAGCGACCCTATTATGGAAACATTGGTTACAATGAGCAGTTACGAGCTACAAAGAGTGCGCTTTGCGAAGGGAGCATTTGCACCTCGCGGACAAATGTACTATCCCGGAGATGATCTTAGCGAAGCAACTGACGAACAAATAAAAGGAGGCATTATTACGGGGATTAGGAGAAATTGTAGAGATATGCTCATGATTCCTGGATCTTTTGGCGGTGCAAAAGGAATTGCATATACAGGAAGACATATTAAAAAATGGAAAGAAAAGCTGGGCGACGAAAAAGCACGAACCTATTTGGCACAACTGGTGCGAATGCAAGAAGAAATAGGCACAGGCGGCGGCGGTTTTCGATTTATTTATGGTGCATTTTTACAACAGGCATATAAGTATTTGCCCATAGACGCGCTATTAAATGTATCCGAACAAATAACGGCAACCGGAGATAGATGGCGCAACGCCGCCATTCAGGCCAGCGGTATTTATAAAGGCCGACTGGGATCGCAAGCAGACTATAATAATATGGGAGACCAACTGATAGAAATATCAACACTCGAAAAAAAGGCCTTTAGAGATTTGAGAGAAGCTGTCAGAAAAGCTAAATAGTGTATGAATCAAAAATTAATTTATTTCTTTATCGTTGTTATTCTATACAGTAGCGTTGCTTTTGCCCAAACCCAACTTACAACATCCATCGCACTCCAGTTAAGCCGTATGCCGTTGCATTGTATTCCAACGGAATTTCCAAACAAAACCTCCCACTTAAGCGATGGTGTAGCAGATGCACGTTTATTGCCACACGAGTTGCATCCTGTATTTTATGGTTGCCTCGACTGGCACAGCAGCGTTCATGGCCACTGGATGCTTATTAGATTACTGAAGCAGTTTCCTCAATTGCCCAATCGGGATAGTATTATTTCCGCATTGAGTGAATCTTTTCAACTACCCAAGATGCAAAAGGAAGCGGAATATTTTGGGAAATATACTGCATCACAAAATTATGAAAGAACCTATGGCTGGGCATGGCTCTTAAAACTCGATGAAGAACTGCTTACCTGGAACGATCCCATAGCAAAGCAGTGGCATGAAGCGTTGCAGCCGCTTACCCAAAAAATTGAAACACTTTGGAAAGCATATTTACCTAAACAAACTTACCCCAACCGTACAGGTGTACATGGCAATACTGCCTTTGGCCTGTGTTTTGCGATAGACTGGGCAAGAGCAACAAAGGACATAAAGTTTGAACAATTGATTACACAAAAAGCTAAAGATTTCTATTGGAACAATAAAAAAATTCCTGCATACTTGGAGCCAGATGGGGCAGATTTTTTTTCACCGAGCCTGTTAGCAGCAGATTTAATGCAACGCATTCTTCCACAAGCTGCATTTGTAAAATGGCTCAACTCCTATTATACATTAGAGGGCATCAACCGAATATGCCAACTACCGGTAGTGAGCGATAGAAACGATTATCAGACGGTACATTTGGACGGGCTGAGTTTTAGCCGTGCTTGGTGTATGAATAGTATTTCGGCTAAACTGCCAGCCAATCATCCATACAAAAACAAATTTAAAGCCACCGCCGATAAATTTATGAAAGAGTCGTTACCTCAAATATTTAATGGAGGCTACGGCGGCGAGCATTGGCTAGCATCGTTTGCCGTATATGCTTTGTCAGTAAAATAATATTTTTAAAAAGACTTTCTTTGCACTATGCAAGCAGTACAAGTACAACAGCTTACTTTTAAATACAAAGATCAGGCATCTTTAATCAGCGATCTTAATCTTACAATAAATGCAGGAGAGCGATTTGGTATTTTTGGGCCCAACGGCGCAGGCAAAACCACTCTCATGAGCTTGATAACCGGACTGTTGCCATACAAAAAGGGAAGCATAAAAATTTTCGGAAAGGAAGTGCAAGAGTTCAAAAAGGAAGTAAATACGCTTATTGGTTTTGTACCTCAGGATTTTTCTTTTTATGAAGATTTAACGCCAGAGGAAAATATGGAATTCTTTGGTGCATGGTCGGGCATGAATGCAACAAGCATCAAACAACGCACGCATTATCTGCTTGGCGTAATGGGCTTAAACACAGTAAGCGCAAAACCGGTAAAAACTTTTTCGGGAGGAATGAAGCGCCGCATAAACCTGGCAATTGGTGTAATCAATAATCCAAAAATTTTATTTTTAGATGAGCCTACTGTGGGGGTAGATGTACAATCTCGAAATGCTATTATCTCTTTTTTAAAAGAGATTAACAATGCTGGCACTACATTGGTGTACACCTCGCATCAATTAAACGAAGCCGAAGACCTGTGCAACACGGTGGCACTATTTGATCAGGGGCAAGTTATTGTAAAAGATTCTTTAGTGCATCTTTTAAAAGAGCACGGACAGGTTGGGCTTGAAGGCTTGTTTTTAGAATTAACAGGCAGGGCATATAGAGATTAAATCCATTTTTATAATATCAACTTTTGGCAAATTATTTGTTACCTTAGTTTTAATACATAGCGCAACATTCAAAAAAACTTTTTATATGAATAAGTTACTTACAGGCTTTGCCTTAGGATTGATAGTAGGAGTATTGTACGCCCCAGATAAAGGCACTTACACTCGCAGAAAGATTACCGACAAAGGAAATGACTTAAAAAATCAATTTGCAGATTTTATTGATAGTGTGGCGGGAAAGTTTGAAAACACTGCCGACGAAATAGAAGACTATGCAAACATCAAAGCCGAAAATATTAGATCGGAGGCTATTTAGCCAACCCTCAAAAAGCCAATTTTATATTTTTGGCAATAAAATGCCAATAAAAGCGCCTACAATGAAGCTGTAAGGAAGTAGCCAACATTTTATGCCTCTGTACGCCAGAGGTTCATGACTCGTTTAAAATTCATTGCTACAGCAGCTAAGATCACATTCATGCTATCGCTACTGAATTCCTTTAAGCCAATTTCGGCATAGTCGGTAGTCTTGTTTTAAATGGCCAATTACAGGTTCTACGGCTCCTCTTTTACTATATTTTTATCTGGTTTGGGTACATGAGTTTTTGTCTAGATAAGTGGTATCTACACTGACGAAGTTGCAGAAGTTTTTGTAAAAGTGGGTGAATTTTGCCGAGAATTTGAACTCGAATTCAAAAAATGCAGTTTATTGATCGCTTTTTCTTGCAAAAAGTGAAATGGAAAAGCAACATTTTGCGACTCTGAGATCATTGCCATTCTCATCGTTTTTCATGGAGGGCAGTTTCGAAACTTTAAGCATTTTTATATCAATTATGTGAGTCTGAGTATACAGGATTGCATCCCCTCGCATTCCATAGAAACAGAAGCGTTCCCACATTTCACTGGGGGTAACTCCTATCAAACATTACCTTGCTCCTGTGTATCGCCAACAGCAATATCTTCTTCTTGCATCGTTTGCAGAGGTACTTTGTACAGTAGGGAAGGCAATACTATCAATAAAATAGGCAAGGCAATAATAAACCCGCCAATTACGGCTATTGCCAGCGGCTGGTGCATCTGCGCTCCGGTGCCAATACCCAAAGCAAGCGGCATCAATGCAATGATGGCACCTAATGCCGTCATCAATTTGGGCCTTAATCTTGTACTGATGGCATAAATAACGGCATCCCGTTTAGACTTGGTTGCAAGCGTTTCATGATATTGCAGATAAGTAAAAATGGCATTTTCTCCAATGATGCCTACCATCATAATCAGACCGGTGTAGCTCCCTACATTTAGCGGCGTATTTGTAATGTACAACAATAAAACACCGCCTGATAGGCCTAAAACGGAAATAAACAATATAATCAGTGCTACCATCACATTTCTAAATAGAAACAAAATCACTGAAAATACTAAGAAGCTGGAAATGATTAAAATGATCAGCAATTCCTTGAAAGATTGTTGTTGGTCGGCATAAGCACCACCATATACAACAGAATAGCCTTGTGGCAATTTCAATTTTTGGTTTATTTGTCTCTGAATTTCTTTGACTGTTCCGCCCAAATCATTATTATCAAGTCTTGAAGTAACAATCCCTACCGTTTGCAGGTTTTCTCGTTTGCGCTCCGCCATGCCCGTTACCAAATTGATATTGGCAAATTCGCTTACCGGTTTTACAACACCACTGGGTAGTGCTATCATACTATTGTGCATATCGCTTACAGACTGGTTACTTCTGGAGTTGAACAACAACCGGATAGGAGTGAATTGCACATTATCAAATATGTTTCCAGCAATGATACCTTCTAAGTTGGCCTGTAACTGATTCTGAAAATCGGGAAGTGCAATTTTATACTGAGCCAATACTTCCGGCTTGGGTTTGATTAATACTGATGGCCCGGCAATCACAATCCCATCGAACACATCGGCAGTTCCGTTTACAGTAGCCACAATGTCTGCTATTTTTTTGGAATACGTTTCGACAATGTTTTGATCTGGTCCAAATATTTTAATCTCGATAGGTTGTACACTACTCATCAGATCGCCCAGCATATCGGTAATTACCTGCCCAAAATCTACTACCAATGGTAGGCCCGAAGCTTCTATCTTTTTTCGGATTTCATCCGTTACTTCATTGGTCGTTTTTGTTCGATTCTTTTTTAGTTGAATTAAATAATCTCCAGTATTGGGCTCGGTTATGAAGAATCCCATTTGGGTACCTGTACGCCTGCTGTATGCCTCCACTTCGGGTGTGGATGTAATCATCTTTTCTACCTCTCTTAATTCCCGGTCGGTTTCTTCTAATGAGGTACCCGGCGGAGATTTATAATCCAATACAATACTACCCTCATCCATTTCAGGTAAAAATCCGGTGCTTAGGCGGGGAATAATTATTACCGTCAGCCCCATCAGCACAACAACAAATACATAACTAATCCAAGGCCGTTTTATGAAAAATCCCACCCATTTCCTTTCCTTTACATCATGTGCTGCCGTACTTCTTTCTTTATGTTTTGAGGAAGTAAGCAGTAAGTAAACAACAGGGAGCAAGATCCATGTAGTAAAAAAGGAGCATACCAGGGTAATGATCATAGCATCTGTCATTACTTTGAAATAAGCACCGGCCACACCACTCATCAGCACAAATGGGAGAAAGATAACAATCGTACTCAAAGAAGAGCCTACCATCGCCTTCAACAAATAGTTAATGGCTCTTTGCACCAACACCTTTGAAGAATCTTTTGGATATTCCTCGTGAGTACGATGAATTTGTTCTACTACAACAATAGCGTCATCTATAATCAATCCGATTGCTGCTGCAATTGCCCCCAGTGTCATGATATTAAATGTCTGGCCTATTGCAAACAGGACTAATATCGTAAGACTTAAAGTGATGGGAATAGTGATGAGTATGACCGTACTTGCCTTCCATGATCTAAGAAATATGATGGCAACAATGATTGCTAAAAGCAATCCGATCCATAAGGCATCTGTAACACTTTTGATGGCATCTGTCACAAAATCGGACTGTACATAATAGGGTTTTATGACAACATCTTTCGGCAAAATTGGTTTTAAATCAGCGATCTTGGATACCATCGCTTTTGTCATGTCTATTACGTTGGCATTGGGCTGCTGAATTACGGCAATCAAGATGCTCTCTACTCCATTTGCGTTTACTTTTATATATTGTTTGGCTTTGTGTATGGCCACATCTGCTATATCTTTTAGCAAGATGATGCGGTTGCCATCGTTGCTGATGACAATATTTTTTAGCTGGTTTTCATTGCGAACCTGAGCATCTGTTAGCGTAAGATACAGGTATCGGAAATCTGAAGAGTACCCGTTTGACCTGATAAAATTGGTATTGTTGACCGCCTGCTCCACCATGGCGGGCGTAAGCCCCAATCTTGCCATCATGGGCTGGTTCATCAGCACCCAAAACTCTTTGTCCTGCCCGCCAATGATCCTAACTTCGCTAACACCGGGCACTTGCGACAAAAAGGGTTTGATGGTGTATAAGGCCAACTGTTTTAGTTCGATCGGATCCAAAGTGTTTGAGTTAAGTGAGTACCCTATCACCGGCAGGATAGCCGGATTCATTTTTTCAACCGTAATATTTATTCCCGAAGGCAATTGGTTTCTTACTTCGTTGATGCTGCTTTCTATTTGTTGCTTGGCTAAGTCCACATTCACACTCCATGCCATGAAGGCAGATATTTCGCAACTTCCTCTGCTGGTAGCACTCTTCAATACCTGCAAATCGGGAACTTTCTTGATGGCATCTTCCAACACCTTTGTTACACCTACCGTCATCTGATCCACCGGCTGTTGTCCTGCATCGGCAATCACTTTTATTTTTGGAAAAGTAATTTGCGGGAAAAGGCTTGAGTGGATTTTTGAGTAGGAATAAATACCACCACCAATGATGAGGATGAGCAATACCAATAAAGGATTACGATACCTCATGAAGAATGACTTATCCATTAGTTTTGCGAGGTTTGAATTTTTACTGATGCCGTATCTCCAAGCCCAAAATTACCAGAAACCACCACCCTGTCGTTTGTGGTGAGATGCTCCGATGTTACCTGAATGAATTTATCTGTTTCGATCCCTTTCTCAATTGGGGTTTTTACAGCTGTAGAATCATTGAGCAACCGCATCACCCAAAAATTGGTTTGCGCTTCATCGCTCAACACTGCCGTTTTGGGAACAGCAAGGCCATAGGCAGTTGTTTTGTAAAAAGTGATGGTTCCAATCAGGTTTTCAGGAATATCTTTTCTCGCCACCTGAAGTAACACTTTTACAGTTTGTGAAACGATGTCTGCACTTGGCATAATTTTTTTTATGTTCCCTTGTATCATACTCCCATCGGGCAGGCTGATTGGTAACAACTTCTTACTTTTAATGATGTGAAGATACTCAAATGGCACATCTACAATAAAGCCAAAACTGGCAATGTCGGTGATGGTGGCCAATATTTCCCCATCCTGTACATAGTCCCCTATCTGATGGTTTAGCATGGCTACATAGCCTGTTGTAGGGCTTACCACTTTTGTCTTTCCATGAAAGCGAAAAGATTCGTCTAAGCGGCTGATTGTATTTCCTAAGGCCCTGGCTTCCTTGGTTTCTATGGCAAAAAGAGTCTGGCCTTTATACACAGGATCTGCCAAACGAATGTTCATTTCCGTGATGTAGCCGGTTGCATTACTCTTGGCATCGGATTTTAGCAGATAGCTTGCTGTAGCATTTAGCGTTACAGATTGCCTGAGTTGTGCCGTATCGGTAGGATTGGCCACCATCACATCAGTTTTAACAGATGCTATCGGTGCTGCCGATCCTGTATCGGCAGTATCTCCGCGACCGAATTTACAGCCTGTAAAAAATAATGTAGCTATGGCTATTATATATAACGAATCTATTTTCATTGCAGAATCAGATATTGTAATTGGTTTTTTAAATTGAATAGTGCATAATCGTATTGAATTCGATTCCCTTTCAGCGTAAGCAGATTATTGATAGAAAGAATATAATCCACAATCCTCACATCACCGGTGGGTAATTGCTTTGCATTGGCTTCTACCAAAGTTTCTGCATAAACAATTTGCTCGATGGCTAACTGTATCATTTTTTCGTATTGATTGATCTGGTTTTTCAGATGCAAAATTTCTTGATCGTAAAGGGTATGCGTGTGTGCTAAATATTTTTGGCGAGTTTGTAAGGCAATTTCATTTTGTTGTATCAGCATTTGTTTTTGATGGCCATCGTACAGAGGTAGTGTAACAGAAAGACCGGCACCAATACCAAAATTTTTGTACAGGTTCAGTGCCAGGGCAGACTGGTAGCCACCATTTAAGAACCCCGATATTCTTGGCTTATAATTGTATCCAATAATTTTACTGTCGCTAACCAGCTTGAGGCTGTCGGCTTTGAAAGATTGCGTGTAAATACTCTTTTCAAAATCTGTACTTATTTGTGCATCAAAAACCGGGGCTTGCAGAGGCCGGAATGAGGTATCTGCAATACCGGCAAGATAGTTTAATAAGGCAAAATTACTTTTCCAATTAGCCATTTGCTGTTCAAAAGAAAGTTCATTTTGTTGCAATGTTACCTTAAAAGATAAGTAATCGGTTTGCTTAAAAATAGCCGCCTGAGTAAGCTTTTTTAGAATGGTATCTTCTTGTCGTAACAGATACACAATCTCTCTACTCAGATCCACTTGCTGTTGGTTGTTGTACGTTGTGATATACTGGTCTGTAATTTGTTTGTTTAATGTCTGGCTGCTACTATTTTTTTGCGCCAAAATTTGGCCGGCAATGGCTTTAATATTCTCCTGACGGGCGTTAAGGTTATTCCGGCTAACAAACTCTTTGGACAGGCGCACACCGGCAAAAACATTCTGTCCGTTTGTAAGTGCATTGTCGTATCCCCATCCCTTTATCGTAGGTGAATAGGCGGCACTTCCCTCACCCGAAATTATCATGCCATAAAAGGCATTCAGTTTCATACTGTCTATACGGTTGGATAATACCTGATTATTATAATCACTCAAAAGAGGACTGTTGGCTTGTGCTGTTTTGATATAATAGTTTAAGTTTTGTCCTGACTGTGCCTGAGAAAAAAAATTTAAAAAGAGCAGCGCCAGAAACAGCAACCGACGGCTCATCCTGATTGGTAGTAAACAAATAAGAGTCATCATTGTACCGAAGATAAATATTTTTATGCCTTCAATTTAGCAAAAACAGGTTGCCCTTTGTACTCTGCTTCCCAAGAAGGCTAGTGGTGTTTAAATCAAATACAGAATAAACATATAGTATGGCGTATTAAAGCATCAGTGTGATACCCAAGTATAAACCATCTCTTCTTGCGTAGGGGTGATTCAAATAATTGAGCCTTCTATAATACTCAATACTTAGGATATGGAATATATTTTCTATACCTATCCCTGCCTCCATAAAGGGTTGCTTGCCAAGCAAATTAAAATTAGACCCTTTGTTATAATCAATATTGGCTTGGGACATATCGCCCCAATAGCTGTTAAATGAGAAACGCTCTCTCCAGCCCAGCTTTCTGATGAACGGAATCTTGTCCATTAATACGCCTCCCAAATATAATCTGGTGTGCAAGTTTACATATCTGTCGGAAGCAAACTCGTAAGGGCTCATGGTATTAAACACATATCTACTGGCAACATAGTATTCATTGCCTGCCGGTATGTTTAGCAAAAGATATGGGATGGTTCCATACACTTTTCCTCCTTCCAGCTTATAATAGAAAACACTCTTGGGTGGTAGCCTTAAGCGGTGTTCTATTCCCACATTTATTTTTTGGAACTCAAATTGGGCCTTCCCAATTTCAAGGCCATAAGTATAATTGGCGTACAGTATTGGAGAAAAGGTTGTTTTATTTATTTTGTCATAATTGATGATTACACTATTTTCATTATGTGCATACCTAATGCCGATAGTGGCTGCGGCTACCGGCAGCACCTTAGCAAATACACTATCATAGGGTTTATCCAAATCGGGATTTATTGGCCTATACTGAAAATCAAAAACAGGATTCAACTCTCTGTATCGTACAGATCCTCTCGCACTAAAATTGGATGAAATGTATTGATCATGTTTTAGCAATACCTGTTTTACGTAAGTTCTTGAAAATGGAATATTTTTTCTTAATATAGTATTTACAATATTGTCTTTGTCCAACTCGTCATCCTGATCCAGAATAAAATCATAATCACTTCCATAAGATAGTGTGGATTTAGTCCACTTTGCAGCATTCCATACATACTTTATCCCCACAGTTCCTTTTATTTTCCGA
Source organism: Bacteroidetes bacterium UBA1947 (assembly GCA_002336915.1). GTDB lineage: Bacteria > Bacteroidota > Bacteroidia > Chitinophagales > Chitinophagaceae > MKUN01. The sequence continues at coordinate 21,517 of DDET01000055.1, forward strand.
TCTTTTGTTCCATAAGCACCATATCCAAAAAGGCTTGCTTTTTTACTGATCCCGGGCATAGTCCAAAATCCAACACGAAACCGCCAACCCTCAATCGGATTATTACTGAGAAATGTAGTATATGCACCCACACCCACATATTTCCCAAACTCCCAAGCTCCGGAACCGGCAAAGGCAAGCAGTTTTGCATCTCGCATAAAACGATTGTTTTGTTTTAGCGAATCTACCATTGTATAAATATTTTTTTCATGATCTGTTAGCTGTTCCGGCCGGTTTTGCTGCCAAAACTCATTGGACTTGTCCCAATTAGTGGTTTTTTCTTTGCGTACCAAATTCCCTATTACAACAGAAGTACCACTAACATTGATGTCCACATCGGCATGTACCGTTGTGTTCTTCAAAACAAACTTAACTGAGTTTTGATTCTCCGGAACCGGAATACCCAACAGATCTAACCCACTTTCAAATTTTACTTCTGAGTAGTATTTGTAAGGCATGTTTACAGTCTTGTTTGTAGCACTATCATATACGCTGCTATAGTCTTCACTATAGCGCAGGTCTTGAATAAAGTTGATGTTGGCCGTTTTGCTCAATCGCATTACAATAGTTTCTACAGCCAATGTATTTTTGTTTATCCAAAGTTCTCCGCTAAAGGCGCGCTCATACGCCCTTTTGGGTGCAAACCGTATTTGCTGGATCGGTTGGCCATCTACTACTGTGGAGTCCTCCTCAAAAAAATCGTAATAATTAAAAGCAGTTGTATTAAGCGGACTTACATAAGTTTGGTTAAAAATAGGAAGCCAGTCATTATATACATTAAAATGAAAATGAAATTTATCCAACTTGCTTAGTACCTCATCCGTCTTTAATCCGAGATTTTTTTGAGCCATAATATTTTCCTGTTCTATCTTAGGCGAAACAGAATGATAGACATTAGCCAACACTTCGTGAAAATAAATAGGTAGTTCTTTATCGTCTTTGGCAGAGCTGTCAAGGCTTTCATAGGTTTTCAATAATAAACTTTTGTATCCCTTCCCTTTTATTTTTTGGAAATCGATATTGTCTATATCCAATTCATTTCGGGTGTAGCGATGATAACTGTAGCTTCCAAATCGGGAAGGATTGTTTTGTTCTTTCTGCTCTATTACTTTTTGCATAAATGCTTTGCCAGGATGTTTTGAAATGCTTACAACAACTGTTTGCAACATCTCTTGCTTTCTTTGCATTACAATTTTTAGATCAGTTGTCTTGTCTTTTTGCAAGGCAAGAGTAATAGTAGCATACCCCACACTTGTTACCTCAATGCTGTCGTACCAGTCGGTAGTGTAAATACGAAAACTCCCATCAGTTTTAGACAAAGTACTAAAATCACTCTTCTTTAAATGGATGGTTGCATAAGCAATGGATTTTAACGTATCGGCTTCTGTAACCCTGCCGGAAAGAATGTATCCGGATTGTGCCAGTATGGTATTGCAGGTTATAATAAGAAAAGAAATAATAATGATTCTAACCATGTTTAGATTGTATTATTTGGAAAAACAGTTCCAAGTATAGAGATATCAATAAGTAATAAAAGGGTTGGGTTCAATTGTAAGAAATTTCAAAATCAACAGTATTTAACAAATCATTGAAGATTTATAGAGATGTTGATTTATAAAAATTCAAAATCTATTCAAAATCACTCACTACACTTGTGCAAAATGGCTCAGAAGTGAAGATGTACCTCGTACCATTAATTGTACTACAATGAAGCAATATGATAATATGCCGCAATCAAGCCTTCGCTCTCTTTTGCAAGGCTGCATAAAGGGGAGCTCAGCATCGCAAGCCCGTTTGTACTATTTATATGCAGATAAGATGCTCCAGCTGTGTATGCAGTATGCCCACAATCGCGAAGAGGCAGAGGAAGCATTGCAAGATGGCTTTATGAGGGTCTTTACCTACCTGCATACATTTCGGATAGAAGAAGCTTTTGACGGGTGGATTAGAAAGATAATGATAAATGCCACTCTTCTAAAACATCGCAACAAAACATCTGTATTAAACATGATTACAGGATACGACCCCAATATTCATGATGAAAGAATTGAACCTGATTTTATTACAAAGTATGATGAAACAGAACTACTGAGGCTGGTGCAACAACTCCCATCCTCTTATCGTACAGTTTTCCATCTACATGTTTTAAAAGGATTTAGTCATGGTCAAATTGCAGAAATTTTAAACATCTCTAAAGGAACATCCAAAAGTAATCTTGCAGATGCTAGGAGAAGTTTAAAAGCAATATTCGAGAAGCATCACATAGGGCACTGCTAATAAAGATAGGGTACATCATAGCCTGCGCTTAGAGGACTGCTTCACCAATATGGCTTTCTATGATCGATTTATTGAACGGAGTCATCATTTGGAAAATTGTTTGGAGATAAGGGCTATGTTGGCACAGCACTTTCTATTTATTGTTTGGCAATAATATCCAATCAATCACAGCAGTTAGGAAAAATATGAAGCAAAAAATATTGAGCAACGAAGAAAAACTACTGCTAAAAAACCGTTCCGTTATTGAATCCGTAAATGACAAATACAAGAACATTTGCCAGATGGAATACGCCAGACATGGAAGCATTGCCAGATTTATTTTCTATATCATGAGTGTTATTGAAGCGTACTCTTTCTTTCTAAAGAAACTGGCTACCAAAAGGATATCGAAGAAACAAATCCAAAACAAATTGATTGCTGCTTAAATCAAACTCAGGTTACCAAAGGAACTACCGTACTCCCTTTTCTTTCATTACTCCGTTTAGCCATTTTAAAATAGCAAAAAGAAAAAGTGCTGCGCCAAAAAGCAGTATAAAATTCAACCAAAAATAATTTTCCTTGTTGTAGTACTCATCCCATTTACTGGAAAGAATACCACTTAATTTGTTGCCAATAGATGTAGCCAAAAACCAACCGCCCATCATGAGCGATGTAATACGAGCAGGACTTAGCTTGGACACCAACGACAATCCCATTGGGCTTAAAAATAACTCGCCAATGGTAATAACACCATAACTGGCCACCAACCACCACACACTTACTTTCTCTGCACCATTATTTCCGGCCTTTACCGCCCACACCATTACTAATACAGAAAGTGCAGAAATCAATAGTCCCAATGCAATTTTTGTGGGCGTACTGGGCTCTTTGCGTTTTTTTCGCAAAAAGGTAAAAAATGCTACAACCAATGGAGTGAGTGTGATAACCCAAAATGGATTGATGGACTGCGTTAAAGAGGGCACCCACGCCCGAACAGTATCTCCTTCTTTTAATGTAGATTTTTCAGTACGATCCATGTTTTTGAAATAGGATGGATAGTCAAGGCCCTTTACCTCAGTATTTTTTTCTTTGATCTTTCTAAATTGATCGTCTAAAAGAGTAACAGAATCCTTTTTGTAAACAATATGCTCACTTAGCTTTAGCGAGGCTAAAATATCTTTTGGCGCTCCAGATACATGCCGTTCTGTATATCTGGCTGCCCAGGTATTTAATGCTGAACCATTTTGTTTAAAAATGGCCCAAAACAAAATTACTACAGCAAAAATAGAGAGAAGTGCTGCCATGGGCCTTCGCTCTTCTTTGGGGCTTCGAATATATAGTGCAACAAAAAAAACAGCAACGGGGAAACAGGCGAAAATGAAGGCGTCGGTACTATTACTGTCGAACAAAGCGCCATTCGTTCCTTTCACAAAATAACCGATAGCCGCAAAAATAATAGCAGGCAGCACCACTAAACCAAGTATTTTACTAATGGGCATATCCCCCTCTTTCAAAGGCTTTCTTGTATCAAAATCTTTATACTGCTTTCGCCCTAAAAGAAAAATAATAACACCTAAAAACATTCCCACTCCGGCAGCGATAAATGCCGCACCCCAGCCAATTGTAGTATATAATGCGGCTCCAAAAAAATTACATACAAAGGCGCCAATATTAATGCCCATGTAAAAGATATTATATCCTTCGTCTTTTTTATCCTGATAAGTGGGGGTTGAATAAACGTTGCCCAGCAATGTAGAAATATTTGGCTTAAAAAGACCATTACCCAAAATAACCAACGTCATGGAAAGATATAGCATGGGGATTGTTTTTACTGCCATCAGGCAATAGCCTATGCCCATCAGTATGCCACCTACAACAATTGAATTGGAATATCCAAATTTACGATCGGCTAAAATCCCTCCCAAAAATGGCGTAAAATATATCAGTGCTATAAATGTTCCATACAGCGATGCAGAATCTTTTTCGTCCATTCCAAATCCTGCGGTGGCGTCTTTTAGATAAAAAGTAAAAATCCCCAATAGGAGATAAAAACCAAATCGCTCCCACATTTCGCTGAAGAAGAGATAAGGGAGTGCTCGAGGATGCAATTTCCACATATAGTACAATTTCGTAACAGGAAAGGTAGGCAAAAACTCTAAAACAGAAACTACCCTTTTTGGAAGGGCAATATAAAAGCCGCCTCGGTTTGAAAGGCGGCTTTTTCGTACGTTTGAATGATTCGTTTATCTTATCCCATGCATCATTTTTTTCAAAAATGGAGAAATGAACGCTAATATAATTCCGGCAATACCACACAGCACAACAAAGACCATAAAAAATTCATACAGATTGTGAATTTCGAATCCGGCAAATAGATTATTGGCCGTAGGGATATGGTTTTGTTGCAACAAGGAGGTTTGTTCGGGAGTGAGTGTGATTTTTTTATCTAAAACATCCTGAAGGTTAAAGCCCAGATCGCTTGCTTTTTTAAATTTGTCGCCAGTAGCCGGCATGATAGAACCAAGCGTTCCTGCCAGAGCATAGCCAGCAGCATTAGAGATAAAAAATACACCATATAAAAGAGACGCAAATCGTTTGGGGGCCAGCTTGCCCACCAAAGACAATCCAATTGGAGACAAGCAAAGCTCACCACAGGTTTGCAATAAATAAAGGAGAATAAGCCATTTAATGGCCAGTAATCCGCTACTTCCCAAATCCTTTACATTGTTGGCAATAATAAAATAACTAATGGCTATGATAATTAAGCCAAAAGCTTGCTTTAATGGAGAAATAGGTTCCCTGCCTTTTGCCCTTAGCTTATCCCACAACATACTGAAAGGAACGGCTAATACAACAATGAATAAACCATTAAATATTTGCACCATCGATGGCGGCATATTCCAACCAAAGAAATTACGATCCGTTTGATTGTCTGCAATAAAGGTTAAGGAGGATCCAGCCTGCTCAAAAGCTGCCCAAAAAAAGATTACAAAAAACGAAACTACATAAATAACCAATATTCGGTCTCGCTCCACTTTAGTGATAGAAGTGTCTGAAATAATTAACCCCGCCAATGTAATACCCGCAGCATAAACTAACGAATACACAATATTTTGACCAACTACGAAATGAAATAATAAAACCAGCCCTACAAAAGCAATAATAGCAGTTGTAATAGATTTTTTTGAAAAACTGGCAGATTGAGCCTCCCCTTCTTCAAAGTCTGCCGATGTATTATTTTTAGGTAGCCCGCCTATTGCCCTGCCTTCAGGCGTTACAACATATTTGTTTTTTAGGAAGAAAAAAGTCAATGTGCCTATCATCATGGCTATTGATGCCGCAAAGAACCCCCAGCGAAAGGCATGAATATCCCGCACACCATCTACTCCCTTTACATCGCCCAACAAGGGACAGATCAACTGGCCCAAAAATGCGCCCAAATTGATCCCCATATAAAAAATAGTAAAGGCCGAATCTAATTTGTTTTTTTCCTGTTTGGGATATAGGCTTCCAACCATAGAAGAAATATTGGGCTTGAAAAAACCATTTCCTAAAATTATAATTCCCAGTGCCACCCAAAGCAGTATTTTAGCCAAATCCAAATTTTGTCCAAATGTAGTGGCACTTAGAAACATAAAAAGTTGCCCAACGGCCATCAGAGAACCACCAATTAAAATACAGTTTCTGTTTCCCAAATATCTATCAGCAACAAAGCCCCCCAACATTGGCGTGAGGTAACATAATGCCAAAAAGCCCCCGTATATAATGGATGTGCTGGACTCAACAATTCCCAACGAATTGATCATAAACAAGGTAAGCAGGGCACGCATACCATAAAAGTTAAACCGTTCCCACATTTCGGTTCCAAACAAAACCCATAAACCCTTGGGATGTTTAGTTTTGGAAGGAGTAGATTCCATTACAATATATTTTTTTATTAAAGAAAATTTTAACGCGTACAAAATACATAAAAAACAGAAACATAAGTTTTCATTTTATAACTATCTTTCGCCCTTGGTTTATACAATGATGTCGTTATAAATATTTCAAAAGCTTCTTTCCATATTTTATGTAACGAACATTGGCGTTTTAAGACGATCTATTTATAAAAGTAAAAATAGGATAATGAGAATTTTAATACTTGGCGGCGGCGGTAGAGAGCATGCACTTGCCTGGAATATGAAGGAACGAGGCAATGGCAAGCATGAGTTATATATTGCACCAGGCAACCCCGGTACTGCATCTTGTGGTACTAATATCAATATTAGTATTTCAGACTTCGATGCCTTAGCCGATTTTTGTTTGAAAGCTCAGGTAGAAATGGTTATTGCTGGTCCCGAAGAGCCTTTAGTAAAAGGGGTTTGGGATTTTTTTCAAAAAGAAGAATTGAAGCATATTGCGTTTATTGGTCCTTCCCAATTTGGTGCACAATTGGAAGGAAGCAAGGCTTTTGCCAAAGCATTTATGCAAAGGCACAATATTCCAACGGCAGCTTATCGCGAATTTTCGGGAGAACAATTTGAAGCAGGATTAAATTACTTAAAACAGCACTCTTTGCCAATTGTGCTAAAAGCTGATGGGTTAGCGGCAGGGAAAGGAGTAGTGATTTGCCAAACACATGAGGAAGCTATCTTTGAGTTTGAAGAAATGTTAGTGCAGGCCAAGTTTGGAGATGCCAGCAAAACGGTGGTAGTAGAACAATTTTTAGATGGTATTGAAATGAGTGCCTTCGTTCTCACCAACGGAAAAGAATATATACTATTGCCAGAAGCCAAAGATTACAAACGAATTGGCGAAAAAGATTCCGGATTAAATACCGGAGGCATGGGTGCTGTAAGTCCGGTTCCTTTTGCAACCGAAGCTTTTATGCAAAAGGTAACGGATCAAATTATTGTACCCACCGTAAAGGGATTAGACAAAGAGGGAATTAATTACACCGGGTTTATTTTTATCGGACTTATAAAGGTAAACGAGGAGCCCTTAGTAATTGAATATAACTGCCGCATGGGCGATCCCGAAACCGAGGTGGTAATGCCCAGACTAAAGAACGACTTGGCAGCGCTTTGTTTGGCAACTGTTCAAAACAAATTAAGCGAGATAAAAATTGAAACAGACCCAAAAGCTGCGGTTACGGTAGTTGCTGTAAGCGGTGGATACCCAGAAAGTTTTGAAAAAGGGTACAAGATAGAAGGCATCCACAATGTAACCGATAGTATTATTTTTCAAGCTGGCACCAAAGAGCATGAAGGGCATGTGGTTACCAGTGGTGGGCGTGTGCTTTGTGCAACTTCTTTTGGTAATAATATTTCAGAAGCGGTTGCAAAATCAAAAGAAGCATTGGCTAAAATCCGGTTCGATGATATGTATTTCAGAAAAGATATTGGATATGAGTTTGAATAGGATGTACAATATACTGTAGCAAATTGCATGGTTTGAAAAAGGGGCGGTTACACTAGTTCCTTTTCAAATTGCATTTGATGCAACTGGGCATACAAACCCTTTTGGGCCATTAATTCATTGTGAGTGCCAGATTCTACTAACAGCCCTTTGTCTAATACCAGTATTTTATCTGCCTTTCGAATAGTGCTAAGCCGGTGCGCTATCACAATTGACGTGCGTCCATGAATCAATTTGTCGGTAGCTTTTTGTATCAACATTTCACTTTCTGTATCAATAGAAGAAGTAGCTTCATCCAAAACTAAAATAGAGGGATTGTACAATAAGGCTCTTATAAATGACAATAGTTGTCGTTGCCCAAGTGATAGTGTAGCCCCACGTTCTTTTACATTATAATCATACCCTCCTGGAAGGCTCATAATAAAATCGTGCATATCAATCATCTTTGCAGCTGCAACAACCTGATCTTTGCTAATGTTGGCATTTCGCAAGGTAATGTTATCCATAATCGAGCCTGAGAACAAAAATACATCTTGTAGTACCAAGCCAATATTCTTACGCAGATATGCTATGGGAAGTTTATTAATATCAATTCCATCAACTTCAATCACGCCTGATTGAATTGTATAAAATCGGTTCAGTAAATTAATTATCGTTGTTTTGCCACTTCCGGTATGCCCAACAATGGCCACTGTTTGCCCGGGTTCTATCTCAAAAGAAACAGTTTTCAACACCCAATGTTCGTCTATATACGCAAAGCGTACATTTTTAAAATCGACCTTCCCTTGTATTTTTGTTTCAGGTAGAATCGATTTTTCGTCAGAGAGAACCTCCTCGTCCTGATTGTCCATTACGGCAAAGACCCTATCGCTGGCAATAACGCCCATTTGCACCGTGTTGAACTTGTCGGCAATCATGCGCAAGGGTCTGAACAATAAGTTCAAACAAAGAATAAAAGAAACAATAACGCCTTGTTGGCTTTGATGTAGGCTCAATGCTTCTTTTGCAGTAAACCATACGATTAGTCCAATAGATAGTGCCAATACAATTTCTATTACGGGAAAAAAAATAGAATACGCAAAAATGGCACTGATATTAGCATTTCGATGCTGCTTGTTGATGGCTTTGAACTTATTAAACTCGTTCCGTTCGGCTGCAAATGCCTGCACCACGCCCATGCCCGAAAGGTGCTCCTGCACATAAGCATTCAAAGCGGCCACCGCATTTCTTACTTTTAAAAATGATTTATTGATGCTTTCTTTAAAATAGTAAGTAGCCGCGATCATTATCGGAAACGGAATTAATGCAATTAAAGTGAGTTGCCAATCTACCCAAAACATATACGTCAATACGCATATAATTGAAAGCAGATCGGCAATGATAGGAATTAAGCCATCAGAGAAAATATCGTTAATAGATTCTATATCGTTGATTGTTCTTGTGGTGAGTGTACCTATCGGTGTTTTATCAAACTGTCGCAGATTGAGTCCCAGTATTTTTTTATACACAGCAATACGAATGTCCTTTACCACAGCCTGTCCTAACCAGGCAGTAATAAACGAAAATACAAACCGCATCAATGTTTCTAAAAGGATAACGCCTATCTGTATAATGGTAATATATACTACCATTTTGGGAATAGATTGGGCGATGTACTTATCTACGGTGAGTTGTATCAACAATGGTCGAACGGGGGTGATGGCTGCCAATAATATAGCCAAAGCTACTGACCAGTAAAATTTAGATTTATAAGGTGTCGCATATTGGAATATGCGCCTTAATTTAGAAATATCAAAAAATAATTTCTTTTCCTGTTGCATTAAAAATTATGAACCATTAATAAAACAATAAACCATTAGCTTCAAATTTAAACATCATCTTCTCCAGTTTCCTTCTTGTACGCTTTAATAAATAAGGCACCTAAATTTTTATATGGTGGAATATAATCCTCCATACCCGTAATGTTGGCGGCTGCCCGAAATTCTTTCCAAAATGGCAACCAATCCACATCTTTATGCTGGCGCAAATTTTCTAAAAAAATCCGAATAAATGGTAGATTGATATCTCGATAGCCAGTTTGCTTTGAAGATATAATATGCGCATCGCCCGATTTCTTCAAAATAGAATCTATCAGAAAAAAGCCACCACAGGATCCCATAAATACTACGCGGGAAGTGGGCGTAACATAGCTTACGCTGGTAGGAGCATGATAACTATGTCCGCGGTGAAAAGTGATGGTGGGAGACAGGTTGTTTTTTTCCAGATAGTTTACCATTTCTGATTGAGCAGGATAATCTGCGTCTTCTTCGTTCTTTAAAGGTCGGTTTGCGTATAAAAGGATAGGCACTCCTGTGATAGTTTTCGCTACTACAAATTTGCTGTTGCTTTGATCTACCTTCCATTTTGGATCATTGCCAAACGTACGTACGAAAATATCAAAATCCATCATCCCGTCTTCATCTCCATAAAAAAACATTTGAGCTATAATTTGTCCTTTTTCGTTTGTGAAACTATTAAACGGAATATTATAAACGGGGGGTATTCCCAACTCTTTTGTGAGGTTTACGTTTTTGGTGGGATCGGCAGATAAAAATAGCTTATCCAAAATATTGTAAATGGCAACACCTCTGTTGTTTCCTGCTTTTATATTTCTCTGATAATTAGATTTAACGTTCACTAACATTTGCTTGGCCAAATCGGGCATTGTTTCGTACAAGCTTGCATAGGAATCGGCTACATCCACACCATCTTCCAACCCTTTAGATTTTTCAAGACCAGCCACAAAAGTAGTCATCAGGTTGAAGGCATCTTGCTTGTTTTTGAAGGTAGTGAAAAAACTTTTTAAAGTATTGTAGCCAGCAGCCTGCCTAATAAACTTTCTGTAATGATCAAAAGATAGTGTAAGCAGCAGCGAATCGCCTCGGTTATTGATTTTTTGCATCATCAATGGGTACACTCCAGCGGTATAGCTGCTGGTATAAATCAATCCATCAGTAAGTACTGCCAGATAAAACAGTTCCTGTGCGTTAAGATCTTGCAAACATCTAAACCGAACCGAATTGGAGGATTCGTGTAAGGCGTTAATTTCATTTACAAACTCATCACTTGCTTTTTTCTGCAACCGGGCAGTAAGTTCTGCAAACCCAACGGCGGTATCCCCTCTTAGGGCACGACGGCTGTAGTCCATCTGCGTTTTTACCAACAGTCGATAATATTTTAGTCGATCATCTTTTACGGCATCTAACTCGGCAATAGTTGTTCTGCCATTTACCAGATTGTCTAAAAACGGAAAGTAGATTTGGCCGCTTTTCATTTCAGACAATGCCACCACTGTTTTTACAAAATTGTCATCTTTGATGCTTCTTATTTTATTGCCCAATGCATTGTTGGCCTGAGCATAAGAATAGAGCTGTTCTGGGTATTGACGACCAATTGTTCTTATAAGGCTATCTGTATGTTTGGAGTTGGTATATTTGGTTAACGTATAAAATGTTTTGGAAGGATATTGTGTAGCATACTTCTGAATGAGTACGTCTTTTAGCTCTCCGAAATTGGGGTTTTCTTCAAAAACCCTGGGCAATGTTGCAGTATAAACTATATCGTAGGAAAAATATTGTAAATAGGGAATGATAGATTCTTTTGCCGTATTTACTTCAATAAGCTTTTTATATAAAGAAAATATTTGAGGAAAATGAGCAGGGGCTACTTCCTTCTTGCGCCAGCCAGAACGCATTTGACGCAAAATATCAGACAGCCCAATCAGATAGCCAGATTTAAGCCTTTGGTCAATCTTTGGATCGCTTTCGATCATATATCTAATAGCATCTACCTGATTGTGGATAGCGGCAGTGGCCAGCTGGCCTACGTCTGGATTACTTTCAAACTCAAACTGATCGTCTTGTTTACCATCACTACTCAGTAACCATTTTCTTTCGGCATTGATATTGTCATGAAAAAGCTGCCGGTTGATGGGGATTTTTATTGAAGTTGTTTCGTTTTGTGCCCCAACTGTGGTTGTTAGCACCAAAGCGCATATTATAAAAACTAAAGCCTTTTCTGTCATATCTTAAAATTAATCTTGCCGCAAAGGTAATTTGATACGGATTGAAATATCAACGTAAAAAGTTAAAAGATGTTTAGGGGGAGCTTATTTCTGTACCATAAAAAAAGCAGCACACCTGCGCTGCTCTTATAACTGGATTAATATCTTTTAGTAAGATAGGAGGTGCGTATGATGACCCCATTCCGTACAATCCCATCATTATGTTTATCTGCCGGCAGCAGAGTATTGTAATAATTGAACCCGTTTTTGCATCAACGCAAAAACGCCAAAAATCATGGCTGAGTAAAATAAATCCCCCAAAAAGGCATTCCGAAACATTTCAGCACTCATTAAATTATAAAATGGCAATGCCCGCAAATAGGTCATTCCCAACGTAAGGCCGGCTTCATAAGTAGTAGTTCCTGCTGCAAAATAATTGCCCAACCATACTCCAAAATTTGAAACAATCCAAAAAATGGCTGATCCGGTTAAAGAGTAGCCTACAATTTTGATAGCTTTAGGGTTTTTCAAACTAGTCCCAAGCAGCGTAACCAACATCATGCTGCCATATACAAACAATTGAGAAACAATTACAAATGGCTGCGAAAAACTATAACTCCCCATTAAGCCACTTAGTTGCAATACAATATCTGAAATTAAAAAGGCAGCTAACGGAATCAAATAGGCCTGCCATTTTTTTTGAAAATGAGTGCCTCCAAATAATCCCATCGCTACCAATGGAGAAAAATTATACGGGTGGGGTAATAATCGGCTAAGTGCCGCAAGTAAAATTATACCGCCAATAACACCAATCCGCAGATTTATCTTATTCATCATAATTACGTTTGCTACAAAAGTAAAAAGTTTTATAGACTTTCGGTACTATTAAAAAATAGCCAACCGTTCAATTGCGTTATGTCGAATACAATATCAGATCTACATTGCCATCTACGAAAGAGTGTCAGATAGACGGTTACTCCGTAATAGCAATTATTTGTATTATAAACCCGAATTTAAATGTTTGGGTTGGGGACGAGCAAAATTTTTATACTGCTACATTCTTTGTAATATATCGCAGTTGCCCTACTTTTGCAGCCTGAAAAATAAATGCTGTGTAAACGGCTTTAAAAACAATTTTTAAATTTTTAGGTATGCCAGAAATTAAACCCGATGAAATAAGTGCCATCTTACGGGAACAATTAAGCAATTTTAACGCTCATGCGGATTTAGAAGAAATAGGCACCGTGTTACAAGTGGGTGATGGAATAGCCCGTGTTTACGGCTTAGGCAATGTTCGGTATGGCGAATTGGTAGAGTTTGAAGACGGAGTAAGAGCCATTGCCCTCAATCTGGAAGAAGATAATGTAGGGGTGGTATTGATGGGAGAAGGAAAAGACATTAAAGAAGGATCAAAAGTACGCCGTACAGGACAGATCGCCTCTATTAAAGTGGGTGAAGGCATGTCAGGACGCGTAGTTAATACATTAGGTCATCCAATTGATGGTAAAGGGCCTATTCAGGGCGAATTATACGAGATGCCACTGGAGCGTAAAGCACCGGGTGTTATCTTCCGTGAGCCGGTTAAGGAACCACTGCAAACCGGTATCAAAGCGATAGATGCGATGATCCCCATAGGTCGTGGACAGCGTGAGCTGGTTATCGGCGACCGCCAGACAGGTAAATCGGCTATCTGTATCGATACGATCATCAATCAGAAAGAATTTTACGCGGCAGGTAAGCCCGTATATTGTATATATGTTGCGATAGGCCAAAAGGCATCTACCATCGCCGGTGTTATGAAAACACTGGAAGACAATGGCGCTATGGCTTATACTACTATCGTTGCTGCCCCGGCTGCCGATCCTGCACCACTGCAGTTCTTCGCCCCTTTCGCAGGTGCAGCGATAGGTGAATTTTATCGCGATACAGGCCGTCCTGCACTGGTAGTGTTTGATGACCTTTCTAAGCAGGCCGTAGCTTACCGCGAGGTGTCGCTGCTGCTACGCCGCCCTCCGGGACGTGAAGCTTATCCCGGCGACGTATTCTACCTGCATAGCCGCTTGCTGGAACGTGCTGCTAAGGTAATTGCCAACGATGGTATCGCTAAGCAAATGAACGATCTTCCGGAAAGCATTAAGCACCTGGTAAAAGGTGGTGGTTCATTGACGGCCCTGCCGATCATCGAAACACAGGCAGGTGACGTATCAGCTTATATCCCAACGAACGTGATCTCCATCACCGACGGACAGATCTTCCTTGAGTCGAACCTGTTCAATGCCGGTATCCGTCCTGCGATCAACGTAGGTATCTCCGTAAGCCGCGTGGGTGGTAACGCTCAGATCAAATCAATGAAGAAAGTAGCAGGTACCCTGAAACTTGACCAGGCCCTCTACCGTGAAATGGAAGCCTTCTCCAAATTCGGTGGTGACCTCGATGCTGCAACCAAGATCGTACTGGATAAAGGTAGCCGTAACGTGGAAGTGCTGAAGCAAGCACAGTTTGCGCCATACACCGTAGAAAAGCAGGTTGCAATGATATACCTCGGTACTAATAACCTGATGCGCCTGGTGCCTGTTAAGAATATCAGGGCATTTGAAGAAGCATTCCTTTCTCAAATGGAAATGAAATTGCCTCAAGTACTGGCAGAATTCAAAAAAGGCAACCTGCCTGAAGATGGTATCGCCAAGATGATCGCACTCGCTAACGATATCATACCTCAGTACAAGAACTAACAAAATCTGGAATTTTAATATACAGTCCTCCCGGTTTAACCGGGGGGACTTTTTTTAATTATTTTTATAAAGTGGATGTAAGATCAGCTAAACGAATAGGCCAGAAACAAACAACAATTGCAGCCATTATAGCACTGCTTGTTGCGTACTTGATGATGGTAACAATAACAGGTGATAGTTTCTGGCTTTTCTTGGAAAGCAAAAACCGGCTGAATATTATTGGCGGTGGGATATTTGTAATTCTTGCAGCTTTATTCATTGGAGCTTATACAGGCAGCAGCATCCTTATCGGTAACAAAAATGCTTACTGGATCAGCATCAGGAATAGTTTTTACATCTTGTGGTTGGGCACATTGCTTGGCGCATGCATCGGGTTTTTCCAGGAAGGCATTCATGATTCCTTTGGTGTTGCTTCAGCTGCAGATGATTATATACTCAAGCCATTGTCTATGGTAACTATGTTCGGCGCCATACCGACTATCATCGTTGCAGTTATCTTAGGCTGGTCTATAAAAAGAAAACGTGCAAATAAGGAAAGTAAATAAGGAAGACGTATATGACATTCACAGGTTCGTTTGCGAATTGGAGGATGAGCAATTCGATTTCGAATTGTTCAAACCGCTCTTCCTGCAAAATATCAGTACACCAAACTACCATTACTTAATTGCTATATACGAAGACCAAGCAATAGGCTACATAAGCTGTCATGGTCAAACATTATTGCATCACCTGGGTCTTGTCTATGAGATACAGGAGATATTTGTAGATAAAGACCATCGCAGTAAAGGCATTGGCAAAAGCTTATTGCAGGCGCTCGAAGAATTGATAGGTAAAGAAAATTACGAACTGCTCGAGGTTGCTTCAAATATGAAGCGTAAAGATGCACACCGCTTCTATCTTGCTAATGGTTTTGAATGCACCACTTACAAGTTCAAGAAGATAAAAGACTAAAGCTTATTTCTTCAGGCCTATCTCTCTCAGCCTTTCATCAAGATACTCGCCTGCTGTACAATCCTCGTATGCTTTTGGATGCGCTTCATCAATGCAACTGTCCAGGCAGGCAAGGCTCATGCTGCTTTTCGGGTGCAGGAAGAATGGTATCGAGAAGCGTGATGTGCCCCATTTTTCTTTAGGAGGGTTCACTACGCGGTGTGTGGTCGATTTAAGTTTATTGTTGGTAAGGCGCTGCAGCATATCGCCCACATTCACTACTATTTGTTCAGGCAGTGATGTTACAGGCACCCAGCTGTTATCCTTGTTCAATATCTCCAACCCATCGGCAGAAGCACCTACCAGCAGGGTGATGAGGTTGATATCCTCATGCTGCTCTGCACGTATGGCCGATTTTGGCTCCTGCGTTATAGGGGGGTAATGTATGGCGCGCAGTATCGAGTTGCCGTTATGTACATACTGATCAAAGTATTGCTCGTCAAGCCCCAGGTATATAGCTATGGCCTGTAGCAAAGCCGTGCCCGACCTTTCAAAACCTTTATAAGCATGATGCAGTGTTGGGGTGAACATGGGTATCTCGTCCACCATAACATTCTCCGGGTACTCGCTCTTCACCAGGTCATCATCAAGCACTTCCTGCCCGAACTGGAAAAACTCTTTCAGGTCCGGTGCATCCGATCCCTTCGCGTGTTCCCTTCCGAAGGAAGTATAACCCCTTTGCCCCGCCAGCCCTGGTATCTCGTACGATTCTTTTGTCGCTGTTGGCAAGGCAAAAAATTCCTGCACAAATTGATACAGGTCCGCTACCAGGCTATCGGCTATGCCGTGATTTTTGACAGCCACGAAACCCACTTCTTCATAAGCACTCCCCAGCTCATTTACAAATTTTTGCTTTAATTCGGGATCATTACTTCTGAAATCTGCCAGGTCAACTACGGGAATGTTCATACAATTATGCTTATTGCTGCAAATCTACATAACCCTTGCATAGCTATGCCAATAATGCTGACCGATAAATGTTATGTTTATTTTACCTTTTCACTGAAGAAGAGATAGTGCTACTGAAAAGTGTAGGCCTTGATGTTCTTTATTTCGATGGCGCCTTTCGAGCCTGTAACCCTATAGTATTCATGGAACTTATGCTGATACTCAAAACCTATTATATAGGTATATCGCTCCTTGCCTTTTTGCAGGATAGGTTTTAAATGTCCGCCGCCTCTTGGCATAGTGAACATCCCGTCTGCATCATTTGGCCCGAAGCTGGCGGCTATGGAATAAGTGCCCTTATTGCTGTACTCGTTCGTTTTTATCTTAACTGTGAACGTGAAATGATTGAGTGGATCATCGTTAACCGCCATACTATCGGCAGTAACCACAGTACCGGCCGGCGGCGGGGTATATTGGTCTATATCATTTACAGCCAGTAAGCCCGGTTTACGGCTAACATCGGGATCTTTCTTGTCATTGCATGACCCTAAAACCATTACAGAAAAAGCAGCAAACAGCAGTACACGATTCATCAGGGCGCAAAAATACCTATTAGTAAATTCTCCTCCAATAAATCACCCCCTTGCTTTGGGCTTTATACATTTATTGGCATACTTTTAAGGCAGGTTTAAATCTTTATAATAATGAATAAGTGGAAAATACCGGTTATGCTTCTAATGGGCACACAAATAATAGCCGGCTGCAATAGCGGCAGCGGCGACAAGTCACCTAAAAACGATACGCTCACTGCAAGTGGTGTAGCCGTAACATACGACAGCACCTTCAAGGTAGAGGCGGAAGGCTTTGCCGACCTCCAAATGCTACGCTACGAGGTGCCGGGCTTCAATGAATTAAGCCTGAAACAAAAGCAGCTTGCGTACTACCTCTATGAGGCTGCTCTCTGCGGGCGCGATATCATCTACGACCAGAAGAGTAAGCATGGCTTGCTGCTGCGCAAAACCATAGAGACCATCTACGGAACCTATAAGGGTGATAAGAACAGCGAAGACTGGAAAAAATTTGAAGTTTATTGTGGCCGTTTTTGGTTCAGCAACGGTAACCATCACCACTACGGCAATCAAAAGTTCATCCCCGAATGTTCGTATGAATATTTCGCGACGATCCTGCAGGCCAGCGATACAGCACAACTGCCCAAAAATCAAGGTGAAAATGTCACCGCCTTCCTGGCGAGGATAAAGCCATTGGTATACGATATGAAGGTTGAGCCCATGGTTGTTGACCAGCGGCCCAACATAGACAATGTGAAAAATTCTTCTAACAATTTTTACGAAGGTGTAACACAGAAAGAAGTGGAAGCCTTTTATGCAAAATTTGATACTAAGGGCAATGCGCCTTCCTGGGGACTGAACAGCAAGCTGATGAAGGACGAAAAAGGACAGATTGTGGAGAAGGTCTGGAAGGTAGGTGGCATGTACACTGCCTCGATCGAAAAGATCGTTAGCTGGCTGGAGAAAGCCTCGAAAGTCGCCGAGAATGATGCACAGAAGAAGGCGCTCGACCTGCTGGTACAATACTACCGCACCGGCGACCTGAAGACTTTCGACGATTACAGCATAGCCTGGGTGGGCGATGTAGATTCACGTCTTGATGCGGTAAACGGCTTCATAGAAGTATACCTGGATGCCATAGGCAAAAAAGGCAGCTTCGAAAGTACTGTGTCAATGAAAGATATGGAGGAGACCAAGCGTATTAAAGCCATAGCCGACCAGGCACAATGGTTTGAAGACCACTCGCCGATAATGGACGAGCACAAAAAGAAAAGCGTAAAAGGTATAACGGCTAAAGCGATAACAGTAATTGTGGAAAGTGGCGACGCTGCACCAAGTACCCCCATAGGCATCAATCTGCCGAATGCCGACTGGATACGTGCAGAGCACGGATCTAAATCAGTTTCACTAAGCAATATCGTGCATTCATACAATGTCGCCAGCGCTAAGAGCGGCCTTCTTGAGGAATTCGCAGTAAACGATACCGTACTACAGCGTATGAAACAGTACGGCAACCTGTCCTCGGGCCTGCACACCGATATGCATGAATGTATAGGTCACGCTTCCGGCAAGATCGATTCAGGTGTTGAGACTACGGATAAAACCTTAAAAAATTATGCATCCTGCCTCGAGGAGGCGCGTGCCGACCTGGTTGGCTTGTATTATATACTCGACCAGAAGCTGGTAGACATAGGTGTAATGCCCTCGCTTGAAGTAGGTAAAGCGGGCTACGACAACTATATGATGAACGGCTTGATGACCCAGCTCACCCGCCTGAAACTGGGCGACAATGTAGAAGAAGCACATATGCGCAACCGCCAGTTGATAGCACGCTGGGCTTATGAGCATGGAAAGAAGGATAATGTAGTGGCCTTTGTAACAAAGAATAGTAAGACTTACGTACAGGTAAATGATTACAACAAGCTACGTGACCTCTTCGGCCAATTGCTAAGGGAGATACAACGCGTAAAATCGCAAGGCGATTTCAAAGCAGGCAAGAACCTCGTGGAAACATATGGTGTGAAGGTAGACCAGAAACTGCATAAGGAAATACTGGAGCGCTATGCGAAGCTGAATGTAAAACCTTACAGGGGCTTCATACAGCCGCGCCTTGTTCCGGTTATGCAGGGTGACAGCATTACTGATGTAAAAGTAGAGTACCCTGAAAGCTTCTACCAGCAAATGATGGAGTACGCTAAGAAATATAGCTATCTGCCCGTAATGAACTAATTAAGTAATAAATGAGTTTTAAGACGTCCCGCCCTCAGCGGGACGTCTTTTTTGTGCAATGTTAAAAATAGCTTATCTATTATTTAAGGCAGGCTTAACACTGGCTTCGTTTCTTGCATCAAAACAATTCATATGCAATACGAACAGGTACATAGCATGGTGGATACGATTTTTGCATTGTATGAGGAGTATGGCAATAAAGCATATAATGGTAATGCTACAATGCTCATGCACATGATGAAATGTGCGCAGATGGTTGAGGCTGAAGGATACGATGATGAGATGGTGGTTGCTGCTTTCCTGCACGATATCGGGCCCTTCCTGCAAATCGCGGGGCACGATAAAGTAGTCTCCATGTACTTGCAGGAACTTGGTTTTACCGGTAAAATTGTAAACATCATTTCGGGGAACATTCCCGCTAAACGGTACGTACAGCTATCACAATGGAACGAGGCTGCGAAAGATCCGGGAACGCAGGTATGCAGGGAGGATATAGCGCGTATGAAAGAAATCACAGCACGCTATCTTATCTCACAGCTTGAGTCGCCGATGGCATACGTTTAAACCTGGCTTACCTCCTGAAGAGGTTTTTTTCTATCCTGCCCATTACCCCTTCCTTATAATTCTTGCTGATGGGTATCCTGCCTGTTTCCAGCACCACTTCATTCCCGTCAATACTTTGGATCGCGCTCACAGCTACAAGGAACGATTTGTGAATACGGATGAATTGATCTTGCGGAAGCTGCTCCTGTATGCCTTTAAAGGTCAGGTAACTGACGTGTTTTTTCTGTCTCGTATGTATGATGATGTAGTTCGACATGCCTTCCAGGTACAGGATGTCGGCCAGTTTTATCTTTTCTATTTTTTGCCCGCTTTTTACAAAGAAGAAATCGTCCGTTGTTTGTCTGCTTTGGTTCCGCTGCAGATATAATTTTTCCTGTGCTTTCAATGCCGCTTTAAGGAAACGATGAAAGCTTATTGGCTTTAACAGGTAGTCGACTATATCCAGTTCATATCCTTCAATAGCATATTGCGGATATGCTGTGGTGAATATGACCAGAGGCTGTACAGGCAGACTTTTCAGGAAATCTATACCGGTAAGTTTGGGCATTTGTATATCCAGGAATATCAGGTCCACCTGTTCTTTACTGAGCCATGCAGAGGCCTCCACTGCATTCTTGCAATCGGCAACCGGGTTCAGGAAATCTATTTCCCGTATATGCTCCAGCAGGCCCTGCCTTGCTACAGGCTCATCATCTACTACCAGGCAGTTAATAATCATAGTGTATTTTTAAAGTGGTTTCATAAACATCCTCTTTTTGCGCTATCTCCAGTGTATGTTTATCGGGGTACAAAAGTTCCAGCCTGCGTTTCAGATTTTGTATTCCAAGCCCGCCGCTGTTCATTACAAGTTTTGTATTATTCGTTTTATCGTAGGTATTGGCTACATATATTGTGAGTTCCGAGCTGCCGTTCACACCCAAAAAAATATGGACCTTATTCTCCGATGCTTCTTTGAAATGAGACACGTGTTTAAAAGCATTTTCCACCAATGGCTGTATCAGCAGTGGCGCTATCCTGAAGGAAGGAAATTTTTCATTTATCTGCAACCGTATGTCCGACCCCTGTTCCATACGCATGCCCTGTATAGCTACATAGTTCTTAAGGTAGGTCAGTTCTTTCCCGATCTCTATTTTATCCGATGTGCATTCATAAAGCTGGTACCTAAGCATTTCAGATAATTTCTCCATCGATTCCCGCGCCTGGCTGTTCTCCTTGCTGATCTGGAAATAAATGGTGTTCATTACATTGAACAGGAAATGTGGGTTGATCTGTGAGCGTAAAAAATCCAGCTCGGTGCTTATTTTCTCCTTTTCCACCTCGTGCAGCTTCCGTTCTATACGGAAGCGGTCGGAGATGATCTTCAGTGTTGAAGAACAGGCTATGGCCAGGAGATTATCCCATACCAATACGCTGATCAATCTAAAGTCATTTTCCCTGCCCTGTATGATAGCCTCACCTGTAATGGCTTTGTTAAGCCCCCGCATTATGAAAAAACCGGCTATGGTGGACAGGACCACTAATGCAATAAGGGAGCTGATATAAGCGAAAAACCTCCTTTTATACAGCAAACGGGGTATCAGCGTGTAGGCGGCTATATAAAACCCCGGAGCGCATATCGCCACAAAGAACAATGACCAGGCAAATTGGCTCAATATAGTTTCTTCAGCATCGTAATACGATATTAAGACCGACAACACTATAAGCATCCACATGAAAACATGAAGCAGCTTATATTTGAACAGCCATTTTTTGTAATCTATCGTCATAATTACCAAAACCAAATTACGACAAAGGCTTATAGCTTGTATTTTCTTTCATCAAGTAAAAGCATGGCCTTGTCAAGTAGTTATCGCTATTTGCATAAGCCCGGAACAGAGGCTTGGAATTGTGTATGGGATATCGATAACCGGCTGGTTCTGAGCGTCTTTAGGCAGCTTTAACAAGCCGTAAACCCCTATTAAATATATTAATCGTACCTTTGTGTCCTGATTGATCGCTGTTTCCTACCTTTTTTAGAATTCACCGGCACATATTTTTAATAATAAATAACATAATGACATTTAAAGAATTGAATTTAATAGCTCCTGTATTACAGGCGCTCGAAACTGAAGGATATACACAACCTACGCCCATACAGGAACAAGCTATACCTATCGTAATGGAAAGAAAAGACCTGTTGGGCTGTGCCCAGACAGGCACCGGGAAGACCGCCGCATTTGCCATACCTATATTGCAGATATTAGATAGCGCTCCGAAAGACAATGGTCATAAGGCCATAAAATGCCTTATACTTACCCCTACACGCGAATTGGCTATACAAATAGGTGACAGCTTTAAGGCTTATGGCCGTAACCTGCATATCAAGCACACCGTTATCTTTGGTGGCGTGCCGCAGGGCGCACAGGTACAAGCCCTTAAGCATGGCGTTGATATCCTCATCGCTACACCCGGCCGCCTTATGGATCTTATAGGCCAGAAATACATTAGCCTCCGCAATATTGAGATATTTGTGCTTGATGAGGCCGATCGTATGCTGGATATGGGTTTCATACACGACGTAAAGAAAGTAGTAACACAGCTGCCCGTACAGAGGCAGACCTTGTTCTTCTCGGCTACAATGCCACCCGAGATACAGAAACTCGCTAATACGATTTTGACCAAACCCGAAAAAGTAGAAGTTACTCCCGCGTCAACAACGGCCGAGACAGTACAGCAGGTTATTTTCTTTGTTGAGAAAAAAGACAAGAAGCAGTTGCTGACGCATGTGCTTTCCGATAAGAACATCGAAAGGGCTCTTGTATTCACCCGCACCAAGCATGGTGCTGACAAAGTGGTTAAAGACCTTTCAAGGGTTGGTATTACTGCTGAAGCTATACACGGTAACAAATCGCAGGGTGCCCGCCAGCGTGCACTCACCAATTTCAAGGCTGCCACCACCCGCGTGCTGGTAGCTACTGATATTGCAGCACGTGGTATCGATATCGACGAGCTTTCGCACGTTATCAATTTTGAAATGCCCAACGTACCCGAAACATATGTACACCGTATAGGCCGTACAGGCCGTGCAGGTGCCAGCGGAATAGCTTATTCATTCTGTGATGAGGAGGAAATGGATGACCTTAAATCTATTCAGAAATTGATAGGCATTAAGATACCGGTTATCGAAAACCACCCATATCACATGCTGGCCCCCGGCCTGGTAAAGATCAACCTGCCTAAAAATAAAGAAGTGGTAAGGCGCCCTAATGCTGTGTCAGCATCCTCGGGTGGCAACAAAAGAAACTTCAATACCAACCGCCGCAGCCGCTGGTAATAACCGGTGTCAGCACCCTGCATAGGTGCGGACGCGTTACAAGACTAATCGTTCAAGCAAAAAAGAGTCCTGCCGCATAGCAGGACTCTTTTTTTGTAAGGTCTTATTGATCATTGCGCCTTGCAGCTCAGGATCACCGGGCTTCCGGCTATGACCCCGCCACCTCCCATTACTTTTATATCTTCAAAAAATACGCGTGCCTTTGCCTTCGCATATTTTTTCATGATCGTTTTTACCTGTTCGGTCAGTTTGGCCCCATTTACTTCGTAGGGGCCAAAATAAGCCTGGCCTGTCGATTCTGTTTTATCAGCAGCCAGTATAGATACTTTGTACCCGGTTACCACAAAACCCGGTGATGCCGTCAATCTGGGTGCAGCAAGCACGGCCTCCATAGTGGTAGCCGCTTTCTCATCTATGCTGCCCAGTGTTACCACTGCCTCGCCTTTTGCATTAGTTACCTGTGCAGTTGTAGTTGTGGACAGGCCCAGTATAAAGGCCAATACAATGGTCAGGAATACCGGCACTCTGTTATTGGTGATCATCTTTATGTGTTTTAAGTGATATACGCAGTTTAATGATATAAAAGTAAAAACAAATGCGAAGCAGGCAATAAAATTGGGGCAGAACCTCTTGTATAGGGGAATATCAAAACAAGAAAGTCCCGCCAGCGGCAGGACTTTCTTTATATCCGTCAATTTTTTTTTATTGGTCCAGTGTATAAGTTACAGCTGCGCCGTCCATCATGCTACCACCACCCATTACACGAATGCCGGTTAACAGCAGTTTGGTTTTCTGGTTTGCATGGCTGTTCAAAGTGCCTTTTACTGCTCCGGTTAGCTCGGCGCTGTTGATTGTTACCGGTGCCATCAGAACAGTAGCAGCAGCATTGTCCGCCACCAGGGAAATAGTATACCTTGTAACCACATATCCCGGCGCAGCAGCCACCAGGCTGTTCTGTGCTGTTATTGCAGCAATGGTACTATGGTTAGCCGTGCTTATGTTGCCTATTGTTACTGCGGGCACATTTTGTGCCATTGCTTTTGTAGATAAACCTAAAATGAACACAAGGGCTACCGAGAGGACGAGCGTGATTTTACTTTTTGCAAACATGATAAATTAAGTTTTTTGAGGATGAATAAATTTTACTATTCAATATTCAATATTGATTTTTGTTTGATTTGTCCCATAAAAATAAGGCAAATATTTAACAGCGACAATAAAGACAGCAAAAACATAGAAAAAGGAGGGGTTAATCCCCTCCCTTTTTACAAAACTGGCAGATTATCGGTTAAATGTCGCGCGATTCGACCCCTAAGTATCGCAAAAGAGTGGTTTCTATTACTTATAAGTTAGCTGGTGGTCTTTTACGATCAGCCTATTTTCCCATATTTCAGCATTCACTTCGTCATAATTTGCGGGTACACCTTTGCCGTCGTATAGGGCAGGTTTCAGTTTTACCTTGTCCAGCAGCTGCATGATACGGATGTCGATAGATTTTTTCAGCTTTTCCGGTATCGTGCTCCCTGCAGGTGGCTGCATTTCCAGGCCCTTGTATTCGTAGTACACGATTTTGCCATTTTCGTCTGCTACAAGCCTGTTCAGGTCAAGTATATATTTGCCATCCGGCAACTGTCGTAGCATATCTTCTGTTTCCTTGTACAGGTAAGAGATAAGTTTCCCATTTCCTCCGGTGAAGCGTGGTCTTTGTTCTTTATCGCTGCCATCGTATAGTTTTTTCCCATTCAGCTTTACCGGATGCTGTTCAAGGTGCATCACTTTCATCTGCATTTCTTTTGTAACCGGGTCTTCAACATACGCCGTATCATCCGGCATTTGTTTCGACAGTTCGATTTGGTTGCCGTTGTAGCTTATTATATCTCCTTTTCTCGTTGCATTGCCATGTGTGCTGTTCTGCGAAAAGCAAATACCGCATGCCAGTATAAGCGGGATGAACACCAGCATTTTAATGCGCGCCGCGCGCGATGATCTTTTTGTAAGCATAACAATTCTGTTTTTTATAGGTGAACGATTAAATGAATGACTAATGCCGGGGGCAGAGGAGAGCAATGCCTGCTCAACCAAAAAATGCCCGTACAGCTCTGCTTTTTGCCTTGATGTTTTGTCGGCCTGGTACTCATGCACCATCAGCAGGCGCTTGTTGTAGATATACACCAGTGGATGGAACCAGAACATGATGCGCGCTGCCTGCATCAGCATCAGGTCAAAGAAATGGTACAGTATACTGTGCCTCCCCTCGTGTACCGTTACTATCTGCCATTCCTCGTCGCTGTATTGTTCCCGGCTGCATACAAACAGCAAGTTGACAATTGAGAAAGGCGCATGTGGCTTATTGGTTTCAACTACGGTGAATATGCCCTCAGTATATTTTCTTCCGCTCTTGTACATGCTTACTAGCTTAACTAGCTCAACGACCAAAAGGATGCTGCTAACAACTACCCCTGCCAGGTACAGCAGCCATATCCACTTTTGCAGGTCAACATTGTTGCTTTTGCTTGCGGTAGCAGCAATGATATTTTGCTTCACGTTTACTACTTGCTGTACAGTGCCGGTATCGGAGTATAGAACACTATAATCTTCTGCATGCACCAGCGGGAACAATGCGCCCAGCAGGAAAGTAAATACCAGGTAAAACCTGTTGTAATTATGAAAGCTCTCTCTGCGCAGTAAAATGTCATACATCAGCAGGCTCAGCAGCCATATCGCTGTGGTATTTAAAAGATATTGTACCATAATCATTTCTTTTTAGTGTTATCTAGTGTCTTCATTAGCTCGGTCAGTTCCTTCAGGTTCATGTCCTCGCTCTGTACCAGGAAGCTCACCAGCTTCTTTGGCGATCCGCCGAAGTATTTTTCCATCAGGCTCTTCACGCCATGCTGTGCATAATCTTCCTTGCTCACCAGCGGGAAGTACTCATAGGTTTTGCCATAAGCTTTATGGTCCACAAATCCTTTTTTCTCCAGGATCCGTACTACCGATGATACAGTACTGTGCGGTATCTCTTCGTCGCCTAGCTGATCTATCACATCCCGTACCAGGCAATGCCCCAGTTGCCAGATGATCTGCATTATCTCTTCTTCCGCTTTCGTCAGTGTTGGTAATGTCTTATTCCGTTTCATAACGTAATGTTACGTTACATAACTGATATTTCCAAATTTTGCATGGCGTTTTTTCATGGCACTAATTTTTAGTCTGCTATCGCAAAGTGTTTTATCATGAAGATGACGGTAGAAAAGAACGGCTTATTGAAGGTTAAAGGGTTCGCAAAAAAGGCGGGCAATGCTCCGGCTAATGGAAAGTTCAAATGGTGGCAGGCTGCCTTGGCACTTGTAGTTGTGTCAGTTATAGGGGCCTTGCAGAGTGGCAGCAGATCAAGTACTCGCAAATTTTATCAAAATAAAAATGAACAGGCTCCATGGGCACCACCATCCTGGCTTTTCGGCCCGGCATGGACAATTAACAATATTTTTCTCTTGTGGGGATTGGTTAAGATACTGAATAACAAAGATTTGCCTAACCGCCCCTTGCTGTTAAGCCTGCAAGGGGGCATCTGGGTCATTTTCCTTTCATTCGGCTACATATATTTCAGGAAGGGAAGCCCCATACTTGCCGAAGTTTGGACTCAGGCGGATGCCGCACTTGCAACCGCAAGCTTCCGCACAGCGCTTCGTTCCGATAGAAAACTGGCTCTTGCATATGCACCCCTTTTGTTATGGACATGGTTTGCCAGTTCGCTGTCCGGCTACCAGGCGCTTAAAAACCCCGATCCTTTATTCAGCACCGGGGCGCCCCTGAGCTGATCTTTCAGGGATGTTTGATGCCGGGCAAACTTGTTTTATCACTGCAATAAGATATTTTTACATGGTCAAAGCCCATGAATAGTAAGAGCGCCTTAATTCTTCTTGTTTTACTCATCACAGCATTTACCCTGAATGCCCAGATCACTTACCTTCCCTTAGGTCAGGAGGAATATCACTTACTGGATAGGATAGAGACCCGCTCCGGCTACCTTTCCGATACTATCTTCCTGACTGCCAAACCGGTATCACGCCGTGCAGAAGTAGACTTTCTGCAAAAGCAACGCCAGGATGCCCGTAATATGGAGCTTACTAAGGTGGACCTGTATAACATGTTTCATGCTATATCGGTTAGTGGCGAGTGGACTGCCGATGGTAATGGCGCTATAGATTCGAAACACCCCTTGTTCAATACCTTTTATCGTAAGCAGCCGGACCTGGTATCTGTAAATGAAAAAGGTTTTTTCCTGAGTATAAACCCTGTGCTGGGCGCGCAGTTTATGTATGAGCAGAACGACATCAATTCGCAGCCACTTATCACGCATACCGAAGGCCTTGCTATTCGCACACGCATCGCAGATAAAGTAGGTCTTTACCTGAATATCGCGAATAACTATGAGGAGCAGCTATCTTATGTTAATGCCCGCACGGAAAGGACCAATGCAGTGCAAGGCGCCGGCTACTATAACACTATGGCACCGGGTAAATACCAATACATACAGGCAGACGGAGCCATCGATGTTGCACTCATAAAAGATCATGTCAACGCTACCGCTGGTTACGGCAAGCACTTTATTGGCGATGGCATTCGCACTTTATTCCTCAGCGATTATTCGGCACCTGCACCATACTTACAGCTTACCACCCGCATCTGGAAGCTCAAATATCAGAACCTGTACATGGAACTGGTACCACAATTCAATCCTGCTGATGGCATGCAGCGCAATCATAAATACGCCACCATGCATCACCTTAGCGTCAATGTAACACGTTGGCTTAATTTCGGCTTGTTCGAGGCTGTGGTATTTGATCGTGTTAACCATTTTGAATTTGGCTACATGAACCCCATCATTCTTTATCGCCAGACAGAGCGCGCCCTGGGCAGCCCCGACAAGGTGAACCTTGGTTTCAACTTTAAGGCAATAGCCGCCGGCCACCTCCAATTCTACGGCCAGTTCCTGCTCAACGAATTCACAGCCAGCCAGTTCTTCGCGCAAAATGGATACTGGGCCAATAAATGGGGCCTGCAACTGGGCGGCAAGTACTTCGACGCCTTCACCATTAAGAACCTCGACCTGCAGGCCGAGCTGAACATGGTTCGCCCCTACACTTACACCCACTACGACAGTACAGCCAATTTCACTCATTACAACCAGCCCATGGCGCACCCGCTTGGTGCAGGCTTCCGCGAGGTAATAGGTTCAGTGCGTTATCAACCCGCTAATAATTTGTTCATCAACCTCAGGGCTACCTACTACGAGCAAGGTCTCGATACAGGTGCTTCCAATTTCGGCAGCAACATTTTTCTCGACTACGATACCCGCAGTCAGGACTTCGGGGTGCACATGATAAACGGGGTGAAAGCCACCTGTGCTATCGTTAGCCTCGACCTTTCTTACCGCATCCGTGAAAACTATTTTGTCGATCTCGGCCTCACTGGCCGGCAGTTTACATTTAACAGTAACCTGCAGTCACCGACCACATATTTCTACGGTGGCCTCCGCATCAACCTCGCCCGCCGCGACTACAATCAGTACTAGGATTCCCCATTTCGACGATAGGAGAAACTTCCCCGGCCCTTGCAATTAGCCAAATCGTAGGCCAATTTGCAGTATCACATGTAAAAAATCACCTCGCGTACCCCTTCTTTTGCTTGCTAAATACTTTATAATCAGATTATTTGGATACTTCACTTTCTTAATTAATTTTGTCTATCAATTACTCACACACATAAAAAACGAACTGTGGCGTACGAAAACAAGAATTTTGGTGACAACCGCAATAGTGACAATCGCAACAACGAGAGCCTCTACAGCAAGAGAATTAAAGCAGGTAAAAGAAGGACTTATTTCTTCGATGTGCGTTCTACACGTGGCAACGATTACTTTATAACCATTACCGAAAGCAAGAAGCGTTTTGATGATAACGGTTACGACAGGCATAAAATGTTCCTGTACAAGGAAGACTTCAACAAATTCGTGACAGCGCTTTCTGAAACAGTGAATTATGTGAAGACAGATCTTATGCCCGATTTCGATTTCGATGCATATAACCACGATAACGAGAACGAAGAAGGTATGCCGATGGCCGCAGCAGTAACAGAAGGCGAAACAGAAACAGTTAGGGAACCTCAGACTGAATCGGTTGTTAATTCAATAGAAGACAACAGCAGCGTTGACGACTGGAAGATCTAGTCTTAACCTCTATATAAAATATTAGTCCCGCGCCAAAGCGCGGGACTTTTTTTTATCATTAAGGCTGTCACCCTGGGGTACGAAGGATCTGCCCGGCACATGTACCCTGCTTAATAGCATCACTCCCGCAAATCCCCCCTCCAGGGGGCCGGGGGGTTATTGCTCATCCGCACTCGGCCCGTAACTTCCCGGTATCGCCACATTCAGCAGGCGCAGGTTCACGCCCAGCTGTGCCCGGTGGTGCACTATCTGGCTATACGTCATCCTGATCACTTCTGCCTTGCTCCTTTCGGTAAGTATCTGTTCTCCGTTTCGCAAGGTCCATGGGAGCATCAGCTCTTCTTCCGTAGCTTTTTCCAGCCTTGCTCTTCCTTCAGCCAGTGTGTTTTCAAAGTACTGCATCAGGTCCTGGTTATTGCTTATTGGTTTTGGCTCGTAAGGATTGCTGGCAAAGTCCAGTTCGCTGGTGTTCAGCGCCATGCTCACCCATCCCGGCAGCTCGGCTATATGGGCCACCAGTCGTTCCATGTTCATGCTTTTTTCATGGGGCTTCCAGCTTAGTTTATCGTCCGGTACGCGTTGCAGCATCTTGCGTGTTGTCTGTGCTTCCTGCTCCATTTCTTTGAGCAGCATTGGTATTATTTCCATGTTTTTGTGTTTTGTACCACAAAGGAAATACCGGCCACTGACAACCCTATGGCAGTGTACTTTTTAATAATCTACAGGCAGCATTTTCATGTATTCTTCCAGTGCGGGGTGCATACTTTTTTTGAATGGCTTGCCCGTATCCCGCAGTTTGATGATGCGTGACACCCTGAAGTCGCGGTAGTCGTTGCGCTTGTGGCACCAGCCTACCAGGTGCCAGTTATAGGCATAGAATATCAGGCCTATCGGGTCCAGTTCGCGTTGACTGGTCTCTTCTTTATTATTCTTGTACTCTATGGCTATTACTTGTTTACTGGCAATCGCATTTTGCAATGGACTCAGGTATTCGAAGCTGTGGTCAAAACATTCCGGTGTTTGCACCATGATATTCTTGGCCAGGCTTTCTATATACTCCTTCTGCCCACTGCGCAACACTGCCTTTATCTTGCTCAGCGCACTGTTATAGTGCGTCTCTATACTTTGGTCCGATAGTAGTTTCACAAGGTTCTCCATCAGCATCAGTGCATTGGCCTCCTCTGTACTAAATGACACCGGGGGCAGGAAGTAGCCTTGTACTATAAAGTAGCCCTTATGCTGCTCAAAGCTCACAGGTATGCCCTGTTCGCACAGCGCCTTCACATCGCGGTATACAGTGCGTATACTGATATTGTATTTGTCGGCAATTTTTTCCGCAGGCACATACTTCTTGCTCTGCAGCATCGTGGATATACCAAACAGGCGGTCTATGCGATTCATACCACAAATATAATCAAGCCTGTCATCCCAATCATGGACTGTCATCCCTGCCTGCCGGCAGGCAGGCTGAGGTACGAAGGTTCTGCCCGGCACCCGCACTACGCCTATGAGAAGCATTTCGGAGTGCCAGATCAACCTGTCACCCTGGGCCACGTCGAATTATGCTGAGCAGATGCACTCCGCTCAATAGAACTATTCAAAACTATAATCCTCAAGTACCGATTAGTTAATTATAGGCTTTCATTAAGTTTAACACTGTTTCTCTATATGTTATAAACTCTGCATCCTTTGGATTGATGTGAAGGATATAATTTATTGTTCCGAGTAGATAGCCAAGGTAGTTTCTTTTTTTCAAGTTCCTTTTTAGCAAGTGGTTTTCCAAGCCATACGTTTGTATGTAATACATCTGCTGGCGGATATCCATTCGTTTCTTTCTTGGGACCTGCATTTTTTTCCCATTTACCACAATTCCAGTGACTAGCTGTTGTTGATGTCTTCCTTGTGCTCTTATTTTCTCTTCATTTATTTCAAAATCGAATTGCCGTAATATTCTACGAGCATTGTTGATAATATAGCCTACATTAAAATGTCCTGAAAATGTTATGTCGTCAGCATACCTGGTATATCGTAGATTGTTGGATATAGCTAGCTCTGATAACTGGTTGTCAATCTCAATGGTCAACAGGTTTGATAGATAAGGACTAGTTGGTGCTCCTTGTGGAAGAGACTCGTTTAAACAACATAGATTCGCCAGCATTAGGGCAAGCTCTTCATCATATCCAATTTTTGTGAAAAATTCAATTACTAAATCAATAGTTATGGAAGGGAAATAATTTTTAATATCTAATGATAGTACAGTGTGTTGGTTTTTGTGAAACCTAGCATTATTTTTTATCGAAGTTTCTTTTTTATACGCCTTGGAGTATTTACTTGCACTAAAGCTGTATAGAATATTATGTAAGATCCAACATTGAATTTCTTTTAAGCTTGGTAGGGGCTCTGCTATTTCTCGATATTTTCCATTCTTTTTCGGAATTTCAAAAAATCTATAAAAATTTTCAGTGTTATATATGGCTCGATAGACATAGCTTTCTTTGTAGCCCACTAACAAGCAAAAGTGCTCTATATCAAAAATGATTGGGACATTTTTATTATAGAGTATTGACGCATAATCAAGTAAATCGTCAATGTCTTCTTGCACATAATTTTTCACGAGCGCCTTTTCGGTAAACCGCACCCGATAATCATCCCAATTTATCTTTGTTGCTAGCATATTATTACATAATAATATCAAAAAAATAAGAATAAAAAAGGTTTGGGGAAAGGAAAAAAATAAAAGAGAAGATAATGATAAAAAAAATAAAATTTAAATAAATAATGGAATGAGCTCCTGCGAATGGAGATATTTATTTCAAATTGCAGCTAGAAAGCTGGTTCTTCTCAGATAGGTGAATCACCTATCCGTAGATGCCGAAGCAAACTACATGAGTCTAATAATTATGTAGCAACATGTCAAAGACCTTTTTTGTTCGGAACATAAATTTCGTAAGAGCCTATTTTATCAATCTTACTTCTATCTTCCGTAGTAATCCATTCATTTTTTGATAGATATTTACGTTTTGAATTCTGGTTTATGCTTAGGAATTTTTTAAAGGTTCTTGAATACTTGTCACCGTAAATGATCCTAAGTTTAGTTAGTAAGTTATCAATTATTAAATAGAAATCTTCTGAAATATTTTCTTTAGGTAATTTTATTAAATAGTTGCCTTCAAACACTATGCTTTCTGGTGGACTAAGATAGAGAAAATTTTCTGTCTCATCATAGATCTCCCATTCCCTTTGCTCTAAAAAATATACTATATCAAAAGATAGGGTATGCATTATCTTGGTACATAATTTTTAAATAATTCGCCAATAGTTTCTACGTCGAATTTATTTGTTATTGGAATATTTACTGAAACATGATCAGTTTTTTTCTTGCCAATTGCAATTGTGTCTGTCATCGCTGGGATATACCAGTAGGCGTGCTTTTTAAGCATTAAATAGTTATTACTGATTTTTAACCATTCTTCTTTTTCATCAGGGAGAATAAATAAAACTAAAAAACAAGGTGTATTCTTCCTAGTTTGTCTAAAATGTATGAGCTTGTCATAATTGCTTACTCTTAGTTTGTAGGAAATGAATTTTGTACTTCGTTTTAGCTGCTTTTCTGTAGTCGCTTTCAACTGAAAATGTAATGTATCTTCTGAGTCCACATACTGTGGTGCGCCGTTAAGCTCTATTTTTAAACTATAGGTTATATGTATATCAACACCCCCATCGTCCGGGGTCAGCTTTTTTATTTTATAACCTTTATTACTTGCTATAACGTTGACGAAACATTCTGAGAGCGCCTCTTTAATATTATTTTCAGTCATAGTTTAGTGTTCTATACAAACATAAAGAATATATTTGATGCTGGTTATTTTCGCGGTGGTTTCATCTTGTCGGCCTGTTTTTTCTAATTCCAGGAATTCTAAGAATTGAGTTTTACCACTGCCATTTTTGCCCGTGGCAACTTTAAAACCAGTTAGATTCTTCAACTCGAAACTCTGTAGAGATTTGAATTTACCGTTAAATGTTATGTCCATATTAGTGACTGAAAGTTTGTGTGAATTATCCGCGGAAAAGTACTAATACTTAGTTAATGTCTAATATAAACTTCTCTCTCACAAACTATTTTTTATGATACTCTTCCAAAAAGGGTATCATAACATTCTGGAAGGATATCATGCTTTTTTATTTGCCCATCTCAAATCACACTAGACCCTTGCAAGGCAGGTCCCATTTTCCCGCCCGGGCTAGTCTCTGACTAAGTCGTCGTGGAGCCAGATCTAAATACTTAATGGGGGTTACCCTAATGATCGACTTCAGCAACCGCATGCGCAGCAAGGGCACCTCGCCCAATAGCCACAAGTACAAAGAGGCCATGCAGAAAGACGATTACCTCAATAGCCTCCGTGCCACTTTCGGCTACGCCGTTACCTGCCACAAAGCGCAGGGCGGCGAGTGGAGCGATGTGTTCCTCTTCCTGCAGAAAAGTATGTACGGCATGCCCCGCAACGACATGTTCCGCTGGTGGTACACCGCCATCACGCGCAGCAAAGAGCGCCTGCACCTTGGGCAAGATTGGTGGATAGCCTAAATAACCACGCATTTTGCTTTTCCTTTTATTATCTTTCTGTCATGAATAGTAATGTCGCTCATAGGTTTTACTCCTTACTTGTTGCCCTGCTGTTTTCTGTTTTTGCATTACAGGCACAGTCTTATAATAGTGCAGCCAGCCGCATCATATCGGGCAACCAGTTAACCACTTACGATACTATAGCGGTCAGTGGCCTGCCGCAGAATATAAATGGCACCTTTGGTCTCGACAGCATGAACCTCAACATTACCTGGGGTAATACAAGCGACCTCATGATATCGCTCATCTCGCCCAATGGCAAACATGTATCCATCTGTGAGAATATAGGCAGCGGCCCTGATTTTGTCAATACGTGCATCACGCAGTCGGTCACTACGCTTATCAAGAATAATTACGCCCCCTTCACAGGCAAGTTTCGTCCAGAGGGCTGGCTGGGCGACGTGAACGACGGCGCCTCTGGTAACGGCAACTGGGTATTAAAGATAGAGCATCCTAATCTGGGTCCCGGGAATGGCACCTTGATCAATTGGTCATTGGCATTTTCCAATACGCCGGCACCGCCACACTTCTTTGACTCGTCCAGGCTGGCAATCATGGTAGTGAATACCAACAATGTGGTCATCCCTTTTTACAATGATGACAAAGTGAACGCCACAATGGGCATCATCTACAATGGCCCCAATGCAACTAACCATCTCAGCGATCCCTTTAACGACTACAGCGGTAATATCACCATTAGGTCCAAAGGGCACAGCAGCCGCTACTTTCCGCAGAAGCCTTATAAGATAGAGACCATGGATGCTACCTACACGAACAACGTAGATGTCTCCCTGCTCAATATGCCTGCCGATAACGACTGGGTACTCTATGCTCCCTACGACGATAAGACACTCATCCGGAACGTGGTAGCTTATCAGCTTTCGAACGATATGGGCCACTACGCCAGCCGCACACGTATGGTGGAGCTGGTGCTGAATGGCGACTACCGTGGTATCTATGTGCTGGAAGAAAAGATAAAGCGCGGCGCTAACCGTGTGGATATTGCCAAGCTGAAACCCGAAGACACCACAGGCAGCGAGCTTACAGGCGGCTACATATTTTCCGCCGACTATGCCGATGTAGCAGGCTACGATAGCTGGACATCCCCCTACCTCTCTTGCCCCAGCGCAGCTACGCCGGTAGCCTACGCATATTGCTACCCAAAGGCCTCCGACATCAACGCACCACAAAAAGCATACATTGCCGGCTATCTCGATTCTTTTGAGAGCGCCTTGACCAATGTGGACCTGTACGATACCACAACCGGCTACAGGCATTATATCGATGTACCCTCCTTTATCGATTTTAGTATCCAGGAAGAGCTGGCCCACCACTCAGATGCCTACAGGCTTAGCAGCTATTGCCACAAGGAGAAGGACAGCAAGCTCTTCGCCGGCCCTATCTGGGATTTCAACCTGGCCTATGGCAATTCCGCCATTTACAATGCGCCCGACATACATACCTATATGTGGGACTTCCCCTGCCCGGTAGGCAATCCCTGCCTGGTGCCCTTCTGGTGGAAGAAGTTGATCACAGATACTACCTACATGCAGGACCTCAGGTGCCGCTATACCAACCTGCGCTACCAGGGCGCTCTCGATACCCTGCACATACTGGGTATCATCGATTCGCTGGTGAACATGCTGGAAATACCGCAGCAGCAGCATTATGCCCGCTGGCCTTTTATGGGCGTGCCCCTCTTCCTCAACTACTATGTGGGTGCTACCTACGCTGATGAGATCTTTTACATGAAAAAGTTCATCACCAAGCGCATACATTGGCTGGACAGCGTGTGGTATGTACCCTCTTGTATTGATACTACTACCATACCCACCCGCACAGGTACATTGGCTGCAGGCACGCTGAAGATATACCCCAACCCCGCCCGCGACATCCTCAACATCTCCTCCGGCGATATGCTCGATAAAGTAGCCATCTACAACCTCATGGGCCAGAAGGTATATGATGAGGATGTGCATGCCTATAAATGCAGCATAGCCTTAAAGCAGTATGGCCTAAGCAGCGGCATTTACACCCTTATCCTCCGCAGCCCCGCCGGCATTGTGCGACGAAATTTTGTGCTGGATAATTAGCCAGATTTCCGATTACCGGTTTTGATGAGGGCAATCACTTGCATAAAATAATTTAAGAAGCATTGATTTCTCTGTGTTAGCAATTATCTTTCGATATGCGTTTCATCTTCACCTTTTTATCCTGTCTCATTTTTACCAGAGCAATGGCGCACGGGAATCTCAGGGCCATCGCAGACTCCATTAAAGCTGAGGGGCTGAAATTATACCGATCTGAGCTGGCCTCATGGAAGGCCGCCGATGTACTAACTGCTAATTACAAAGACGACCTCAGCCAGGTTGGTGGTTACTTCTCATTTGGGGAAGATGGTTATGAAAAATGCGTGTTTTTTTCCCGTGAAGCACAGCCCAAAGTTTTAATGACCGTTGTATTCGACAGTAGCTTTGATATTGAAAAGGCAAGCGTAAGCATGATGAAGCACGCGTTTACACCGCCTGAAGCCGAATTGTATGCTTTGCGGAAAGCCGCCGGGAACGAGATGGAGAAGGACAGTGCGTTCTTTAGAAGATATGAGCATACGCAGTTTAATCTGGTGCCGGTGGCAGAGGGCAGCCTCAAGAAAGTCTACATTCTTACCGCAACTGGCGTCAGTGAGACCGCAATATTCGGTAACGATTACTTACTTACATTTGACAGCAACAACCACCTCATTGATAAAGAGCGTTTGCACACCGAAATTCAGCCGGCAGGCTACGGTAGCAAAGCTGATACCTCCATGCATCTAAAAAACGTTGGTACTATTCATTACCATTTGCAAGGCTCCGGCAACTTCATGACTGCCACTGATATATGTACCTTCATGCTATACGCCGATATCGCGAAATGGCCCTCTTGCGTAGTAGTATCTGAACACTACACTTCTATTTGGCAGAAGAATATCCGGCTATTGCTCATCATTAACAAGTAACCGGCCTAGCAAACTTAATTGCTGTCTAATAGACGGTCCAAATCACTAAATAAACAAATTTATTTAAACAAATTTGTTTATTTTTGTTAAGTGAATGATCGGCTTAAGATACTAAAGGGTATTCATCCCGGCTTGTTTCTCGACAGGGAGTTAAAAAAACGAAAGCTTTCCAAGGGGGCTTTCGCACTCTCCGTTGGTGAGTATCCCCAAACCTTAAGCGCCATCCTGACGGGGAAAAGAAACATGAATACATCATTAGCCTTGCGCATCGAGGAGGCTTTAGGTATGGAAGAAGGCCTGCTAATGATGCTGCAGGTGTATTTTGATATAAAGCAAGAAAAAGCAAAGCTTTCAAAGGGATATCATCCCGACCTGGCAAAGTTCCGTCCGGCTCTGTTCTGGGATACGAAACTGGAAAAGATCGATTGGAGGCGCCAGCGACGCGCCATTGTAAACAGGGTTTTCGAGCGTGGAAATCTGCGGGAAAAAAAGGAGCTCATCCGCTTTTACGGCCAGGATGTAATTGAAGCGACACTGGAAAAAGATAAGATTAAACCGGTAACAAGATGATGCATTGG
This sequence comes from Bacteroidetes bacterium UBA1947, assembly GCA_002336915.1. Lineage (GTDB taxonomy): Bacteria > Bacteroidota > Bacteroidia > Chitinophagales > Chitinophagaceae > MKUN01. Next base: position 58,965 of record DDET01000055.1, read on the forward strand.
CAGACAATAAGCGAGCAATTGAGAACTGTGTTGAGAGCTTTGATGAGCGAACCTTTGTTTGCTCCGTTCAGGCTGGTTGGTGGCACGGCCATAAGCCTGCAACGCGGCCACCGGGTATCGGTTGATATCGACTTGTTTACCGATGCGGCTTATGGTTCAGTTGATTTTAAAGCTATTGATGCATGCCTGAGGCAGACTTTCAATTATGTTTACCCGGAGATATTGCCCGATTTGGTTGGCATGGGGCAATCGTATATTATAGGCAATAGCGAGCAAGATGCCATTAAGCTTGATCTGTACTATACTGATACTTTTAAATGGCATGCCATAGTTGCCGACGATATCCGTCTGGCTTCAACCGAAGAGATCGCCGCGATGAAAATGGATATTGTGCAACGCCTCGGTAGAAAAAAGGATTTTTGGGACCTGCATGAGTTGAGCGATACTTTTAGCCTTGACCAAATGATTGCCTTTCACGAGACCCGTTACCCCTATGATCATAACGAAGCGTTGATACGAACAAACCTAAGCGATTTTTCATCTGCCGATGACGACTTTGACCCCGAATGCCTGAAAGGAAAGCAGTGGGAACTCATTAAACTGGATATAGTAGAAATGCTAAATGGGTCTTGACCCGGACCAACTATTTTTTATGATACCCTTCCAAAAGGGTATCATAACCTTCTGGAAGGGTATCATGCTTTTTTTATTTGCCCATCTCAAATTCGCATCAGACCTTTGCAAAGCAGGTCCCAACTTCTCCGTCAATACGAAGAATTTAAGGCCTGTTAGAAGTTCTTTGAAATACAACAACGTGGAATCCCACCTTCTGGCAGCCGCCTATCGCGTCTCCTCTCCTTCGGAGAGGCCGGGAGAGGTCTCTATTTACCTTTCATTACATCTCGATACTTGTAATGATGTAATAGTAACAGCCTTGCAGTCCATAAACCGCTATCAAAAGTAAAGACTTTTTCACGTTTACTTTTCAGGAGACGCATGAAGAGGGAGAAGCAATCGGAAATAACCGGAAACGATCGGTAACAACCGGAAATGACCGGAAAATCCCCCAAATCCCTCAATCCCGGTTCAGACAATCGCAAACCGGAAAAAACCAGAACTTTTCTCCTGGTTGCCATTGAAGAGACAACCGGAAATAACCAGAAATGACACTAAAACGTCATACGGCAATACAGGCAAGCATTCCAGCCGAATGCCCCCCGAAAAACCGGAAATGGAAAATAAACCGGAAATCGGAAATGGGCTGAGGACCGTAAAAATTAGGCTGAAAAAACGTATCAACTTATCAACATTTCAGCCTCCAAAATGACCCCCAAACCCACCCTGAATTCCTTGCTTATAAGGGGTATTTTTCTTATCTTTGCTTTACTGAAAATTTACTGATTTTAAAATTTTCTGCCATGCGTCCGGAAATGGCGATTTTAAAGGTTTTTCTCCCGAAAAACTAGCCCGGGAATAAATAATTATGAGCAAAGAAAACGAGGTTTTACAAGAGGTGGCCGCGAAGACCTATGACGCGGATAGTATACAGGTATTGGAAGGGCTGGAAGCAGTGCGCAAGCGCCCTGCGATGTACATTGGCGACATAGGCATAAAGGGCCTGCATCACCTGGTGTACGAGGTGGTGGATAACAGTATAGATGAGGCACTTGCCGGCTACTGTAAGAACATTACCGTAACCATACACGAGAACAATAGCATCAGCGTGCTGGATGACGGCCGTGGTATACCTACAGGCATCAATGCCAAGGAAGGTCGCAGCGCACTGGAAGTGGTAATGACGGTGCTGCATGCCGGTGGTAAATTCGATAAAGACTCTTACAAGGTATCGGGCGGATTGCATGGTGTGGGCATAAGCTGCGTGAACGCGCTGAGCAGTGACCTGCATACTACCGTATACCGCGAGGGCAAAATATTTGAGCAGGAATACAAGAAGGGCATACCACAGTACCCGGTTCGCGAAATAGGCGAGACCGACAAGCGCGGCACCCTGCAGCACTTCATGCCCGATAATACCATCTTCATACACTCCGTCTACAACCGCGAGATACTGGCAGGCCGCCTGCGCGAGCTGAGCTACCTGAACAAGGGTATCCGCATAACGCTGATAGACGAGCGCGAGATGACGGAAGAAGGCCAGATGCCTACCGAAACTTATTACAGCGAGGGTGGTATAGTGGAGTTTGTACAGATGCTGGACCGCAATGCAAAGCGGGAGCCGCTGCTGAGCCATCCTATCTATGTAGAGACGCATGATAAAGAATCGAACGTGGCGGTGGATGTGGCCCTGAGTTACAATACATCGTACAGCGAGCATTTGTTCTCTTACGTTAATAACATCAACACTATAGAAGGCGGTACGCACGTTGCGGGTTTCCGCCGCGCTATCACGCGCGTGTTCAAAGCCTATGGCGATAAGAACAAGCTGTTTGAAAAAGCGAAGGTGGAGATAACAGGTGATGACTTCCGCGAAGGGATAAGCGCCATCATATCGGTTAAGGTACCTGAGCCGCAGTTTGAAGGACAGACAAAAACAAAGCTGGGTAATAACGAGGTGATGGGCGTGGTGGATGTATGTGTGAGCCGCGTGCTGGAAGCCTACCTGGAAGAGCACCCCAAGGAAGCCAAGCTGATAATAGACAAGGTAATAATAGCTGCACAGGCGCGCGCAGCAGCACGCAAAGCGCGCGAAATGGTACAGCGCAAAAGCATACTGACCGGTGGCGGTATGCCCGGCAAGCTGGCTGATTGCAGCGACCGCGACCCGGAACGCTGCGAGCTGTACCTGGTGGAAGGAGACTCGGCCGGTGGTACTGCCAAGCAGGGTCGCGACCGCTCTTACCAGGCCATACTGCCGCTAAGGGGTAAGATACTGAACGTAGAAAAAGCACAGGAATACAAAATATACGAGAACGAGGAAATAAAGAACATGTTCACCGCCCTGGGCGTGAGCGTGGGCACCACGGAAGATGCGAAGGAACTGAACATGGCTAAGCTGCGCTATCACAAGATAGTGATCATGACCGATGCCGATGTGGATGGTTCGCACATTGCTACGCTGATACTTACTTTCTTCTTCCGCTATATGAAGGAGCTGGTGGAGCAAGGCTATGTATACCTGGCACAACCGCCGCTGTACCTGGTGAAGAAAGGCAAGGACCAGATATATGCATGGGATGAAGACACACGCCTGGCGGCTATACAAAAGCTGGCGAATGGTAAAGAGGACAGTGTGAATATACAGCGATACAAGGGTCTTGGTGAAATGAACGCCGATCAACTTTGGGATACTACCATGAACCCCGCTACCCGTACACTGAAACGTGTAACGATAGACAGCGCTGCCGAAGCCGATATGGTCTTCAGCATGCTGATGGGTGAAGAAGTAGCTCCGCGTCGTGACTTTATTGAGAAGCACGCGAAGTATGCGAGGATCGACATCTAGTTGATTGGTTGATTAGTTGATTAGTTGACAGGTTGATAAGTTTTGATGCCTGTTTGATAAATAAATTTTAGAGCGGTTGGCAGGTGCCAGCCGCTGTTTTTTAGAAAAGTATGAGCAATAAATTTTCCATAGCGATACATGGTGGTGCGGGTACCATACTGCGCAGCAGCATGACGCCAGAACTCCAGGCACAGTACGAGCAGGGCCTGAATGATGCGCTGAATGCGGGTTATGCCGTGTTGGCAAGTGGCGGCAGCAGCCTTGATGCTGTTGAAGCAGCGGTGGCATCGCTGGAAGATTTTCCATTGTTCAATGCGGGTAAGGGCGCTGTGTTTAATAGCGAGGGCAGGCATGAAATGGATGCTGCCATCATGTACGGCAAGGACTTGAGCGCAGGTGCGGTGAGCGGAGTGCAGCGGATAAGAAATCCTGTAAAGCTGGCAAGGGTGGTGATGGAGAAGAGCGGGCATGTGATGCTGAGCGGTGAAGGTGCGGAAGAGTTTGCAGCTACGCAGGGTTTTGATTTTGAAGACGAGGCATACTTCTACAACGATATGCGCTACAAACAGTGGCAGGAAGCAAAGGCAGAAGACGTAGTGCAGATGGACCATATCGAAAAGAAATTCGGCACAGTAGGTGCAGTGGCACTGGATATACATGGCAACCTGGCCGCAGCCACCAGTACAGGTGGTATGACGAATAAGAAATACGGCCGCGTGGGTGATAGCCCGATAGTGGGCGCGGGCACTTATGCCAATAACGCTACCTGCGCTATATCCTGCACAGGGCATGGCGAGCTATTTATGCGTTCGGTAGTGGCGCACGATATCAGTTGCCTGGTGGAGTATAAAGGACTAAGCTTAAAAGAAGCATGCGATATACTGGTGCATGATAAGCTGGTGAAGATAGGCGGCGAAGGAGGATTGATAGCAATAGATAAAGCCGGCAATATAGAAATGCCCTTCAACAGCGAAGGCATGTACCGGGCCGCCGCTAACAGCGATGGCCTGAAAGAGATAAAGATCTACAAAGATTAATCTTCGACTTTAATTATGATCTCCTTGCCCTTGAACTTGCGCGTTTGCAGGTCATAAGCATCACCGCAGGACATGAGGTGAACGATGATGTTCTCAACAGAAATAGGCTTGCCGAATTCAATATCGGCAATGTTGTTGTAGTCGATGAACTTACCATCGATGATGACCACAGAGCCGGAACCGATGGCTTTGAGTGATGTGCCACCTGTTACAATAACACCGGTATCTTCGCCAAGGCCAATGCCTATAGCGCCCGGATAACCTGCAACAGCCTGCGCCAAACGGTTGAAACGCCCGCGCCTGTCGAAGTGGGAATCGATGATAACATTCTGCATCAGGCCGAGGCCTGTAGTGATCTTCACTTCGCCTTTAAGGTGTGCAGCAGCAGCATTGCCTTCGTATATCATGGTATTGCTCATGGCCATAGCGCCGGCACTGGTGCCTGCTATCACGAAGGCTTCATTATAGTAACGGTCGCGCAGGATATCAAGTAGTTCTGTGCCGCCGAGGATAGAGGAGAGGCGCAACTGGTTACCGCCGGAGAGCATCACGCAATCGCAGGCCTTGATGCGCTCTATGTATTCCGGTTTTGCAGCATCGTCGCGGGTGCGGATGCGCATATGGTTCGCATTGTTGCAGCCAAGTTTTTCGAATGCCTCGCGGTAGTTCTCGGCCACTTCATCGGGTATGGAAGATGCGGTAGTGATGACCTCGATGGATGAGTCTTTGCCCTTCTTAGTGAGGTTGATAATATTCTTCAGGATGCCGAGTTCAAAAAACTGTAGCCTGTCGCGTTGAATAAAGCCTTTTTCAAGATCTGTGCCTTTGTCTTCTGCACCACCTACCGATACGAGATACCCTATGGGAATGACCAACTTGCCTGATGATTTGATTTAAACAAAATTACCGATTTTATTCCATTTTGAGATTTTGACCAATATTATTACCTTAAGACAAATTGTAAGCGATGAAGATCCTGGATATAAAAGTGATGAACGGCCCCAATTACTGGTCGGCAAGGCGCCCCAAGCTCATAGTAATGTTGCTGGACCTGGAGGAAATGGAAGAAAAGCCCACCAACCTGATACCGGGGTTTTTGGAGCGGCTGAAGACGCTGATGCCCACCATGTACAGCCACAGGTGCTCTGAAGGTGTGCCCGGCGGCTTTTTCACAAGAGTGGAAGAAGGCACCTGGATGGGTCATGTGATAGAGCATATAGCGCTGGAACTGCAAACATTGGCCGGCATGGAAACGGGCTTCGGGCGGACAAGGGAAAGCGATAAGAAAGGCGTTTATCATGTAGTGTTCTCCTACCAGGAAGCAAAAGCAGGCACTTATACGGCAAAAGCTGCAGTGAAAATAGCTGAAGCCCTGGCAAGCGGCGAAGAATATGACCTGGAGCAGGATATACAGAACCTGCGCGAGATAAGGGAAGAGGACAGGCTGGGCCCAAGTACAGGTTCGATCGTAGAGGAGGCCGAACGCAGGAAGATACCATGGATAAGGCTGAACAAGCATTCGCTGGTGCAGCTGGGCTATGGTGTGAACCAACACAGGATACAGGCTACCATAGCCAGTACCACAAGCAGCATTGCGGTGGAAATAGCTTGCAATAAAGAAGAGACAAAGAACCTGCTGGAGGCATCGGAGATACCGGTACCGCGCGGCCGTATAATATACAATGAAGAGGAGCTGCAAGCAGCGATAGATAAAATAGGCTACCCAATAGTGACCAAGCCGGTGGACGGTAATCATGGCAAGGGCGCGACGACGAATATTATGAACTGGGACGATGCCATAAACGGCCTGATAGCTGCGAAAAAATATGGCCGTGCGGTGATCTGCGAGAAGTTCATAACAGGAAGGGATTTCAGGGTGCTGGTGATCAACTACAAATTTGTTGCTGCGGCATTGCGTACACCTGCTGCTGTGATAGGTGATGGCAAAAGTACGATACAGGAATTAATAGATATTGTGAACAGCGACAAGCGCAGGGGATACGGTCATGAAAAAGTGCTGACCTCGATAAAGGTGGATGACTTCACGAATGACATGTTGCTGAAGAAGGGCTATACACTTGAAACGGTAATAGCGAAAGATGAAGAGCTGTGGCTGAAACCAACAGCTAACCTGAGCACAGGTGGTACTGCTACGGATGTGACAGATTATGTGCACCCCTCGAACATAGTGATGTGTGAACGAATAGCACGTATCATAGGACTGGATATCTGCGGCATAGACATCATGGCTGAAAATCTCTCCACACCGATCACGGAAAATTGTGGTGCGGTGCTGGAGGTAAATGCTGCCCCTGGCTTCCGAATGCACCTGGACCCTACGGAAGGACTGCCCAGAAATGTCGCTGAGCCGGTGATAGATATGCTGTACCCGCCGGGCAGCAGCGCACGTATACCCATCATCGCGATATCGGGTACTAATGGCAAAACAACTACCACAAGACTGATAGCGCATATAGTAAAGCAAGTGGGCTATAAAGTGGGTTTTACAACTACCGATGGTGTGTATATACAAAACCAGCTGATGGTGAAAGGAGATTGCACAGGGCCGATATCTGCCGAATTCGTACTCCGCGACCCTACTGTTGACTTTGCCGTGCTGGAATGTGCACGAGGTGGGATATTGCGTGCCGGTTTAGGTTTCCACCATTGCGATGTAGCCGTGGTGACCAATGTAGCCGAAGATCATCTTGGCCTGCAGGGAATAGATACACTGGAAAAGCTGGCGAGGGTAAAAGCAGTGGCAACGCAAACGGTGTTCCCTAACGGATATGCGATATTGAACGCGGATGATGACCTTGTGTACAATATGCATAAAGACCTTGACTGTAAGATCGCTTACTTTTCGCTGGATGAAAATAATGCGCGCATAAAAGCGCATTGCGCAAAAGGCGGCTTGGCGGCAATATATGAACACGGCTATGTGACCATACTAAAAGGGACATGGAAAATAAGGATAGAGAAAATAACAGAAATACCCCTCACCTTTTCGGGTAAGGCAATGTTCAATGTTGCGAATGTACTGGCAGCGATACTGGCGGTGTATGTGCGCGATTTTAAAACAGAAGATATACGGCTTGCACTACAGACATTCGTACCATCGCCTGCGCTTACGCCCGGGCGTATGAATATGTTCCGCTTTAAGAACTTCACCGTGATGCTGGACTACGCGCATAATACGCATGGTATACAGGCGATAGGCAAATTTGTTGATGCCTTTGATGCACCACTGAAAGTGGGCCTGATAGCAGGCGTGGGCGACAGGCGCGATGAAGACCTTATATCATTGGGAGCAGAGTGTGCTAAGATATTTGATGAGATCATCATCAGGCAGGATAAAAATTTAAGGGGCAGGACCGAGCAGGAAATAATAGACCTGATAGTGGAAGGCATACAGCAGATAGATAAGAACAAAAAAACTACGGTGATAAGAAAAGAAAGTGAAGCAATAGACTATGCATTGCAAAACGCAGTGAAGGATTCCTTTATCGTTATCATAAGCGATGTCGTGCCCGATGCGCTGGAACAGGTGAAACGTTATAAGGATATAGAAGATGGTGTGGAAGTGGAAACCCCCTCTGCCCCCTAAAGGGGAACCGGGATCAGCTCTATAAATGATATAAAAGCAAAAGCCTTACGGGAACGTAAGGCTCTTTCATTTCGGTTACCTGTGAAAACAAGCGTACCTTTTACCCCTATTGAAACGAAAGCTTGTTAGGATGTCGAAACCTCGCGTAACGGCATCAATATTTTTTCATTAACAATCAGTGTAAATTACTAACCAAAAATCTAAGCCTAATATAGGGAGTTTGGAGTATAACTCCAAGTGATTGCATGGTGTGAGAGAAATTTGGCATATTAATTGAACTCATAAGTAGTTGTCGTCTAAATAAATCAGCAATGACGTATCTGAAACCTATATCTATACTTATAAGTATTACTATTATGTTTTTTGCCTGTACTAAGGTTGATAATGTTGATAAGCGACCATTTACTTACGATATCGATGGCCTGAGAGATGTAGCGATGCCCTCTAACAATCAAGGGCAGCTGGAAATACATATAAATGTGTTAACCGGTAACCCTGCGGCAGAGCCTATTACATTGACAATAGAAGGATTGCCCCCGAATGTGACCGTGGACACACCTACTCGGACTTTTAAGACCAATTACATTCTTCGCTTTACATTTTATTCAAATAATGCAGTTGAAGGTACTTACCCGATACGAATAGTTACCGTAAATAATACAACTGGAATAAGAAGGGATACTATCAATCTTATCGTAGGGTCACCTGTCAGTCTCATAAAATGGTTATGTGTTGGGCAGTTCGACATAAGTTCGTGCTCGGATGGAAAGTATGGGAATATAGACAGTGTCCCAGCGGTGTTGAACAGGATAAATATAGGGCTTCAAGGCCTTATGGGGCTGGGACTATACCCTGCTGATATGATAAGGACCTATGCTGACGTGAACACATCCGACAGTACTTTTATTATTCCTTTGCAGGAAGTACGAGGTGACAGCATAAGAGGTAAGGGGTACTATTACTCCGAGTACATACATTACCCGAACTACACACAACACTTCTTAAAAATGCATATTGATGACACCCTTATATCGGGAGGGCAAGTTATTAATACCTGTAGTGTAAGCATGTCGCACTTGTATTGAGCGTCTAGAGCTTAAAAGACAGGCCGCAGCAGAACAGCCCTTTAAAACCTAGATTAACCTCCATAAAGCCACCGATCTTTCTACCGAAACGGAGGCCGGCTCCCAGGTTTGCTGTTATATGCTCTGAGCTTTCACCATTGGTTTCGCGGGTAACACCATTGTAGTATGATGCATTATAAGAATCCTGGTCGTAAGTGAATTTTTTTTCAACAGCCGAGTAGCCAATGGCAAGTGAGGAGTAAAACAGGCCTTTCCTTTTGGCTACAATAGCAAAAGTAAGCTCCGGGGCAACTGTGATGATACGTTCAGTGTATTTACCAACTGCATTATAGGGACTGGCATAGCCATTATTTATTGTGCCGTGAAGAAATTCGAGGTTGCCAATGAGGCCCAGGGCAAATCTGTTAGCAGTATAGTATTTACAGCTTAGAGAAACGGCCCCATATGACTCGGGGGAGGAAAGCCGGGCATACCGATCGTAACTGAACAGGATTGGTACCATAACCAATGAAACAGGGACGCCATAACTGAGCATTATGTGGCAATGATCGAGCTCCTGTGGACCGGGATTTCTCTTCCGCTTTTCCGCTTTAACCTCGACTTTGTATTGATTATGCTGCTGCCAATGCTCCAGGCGTTTTTTCCGTTTTTCGAGGCGTTCTTCTTTTGTAGCTTTTCTGTAGTTGGGATCGTCCTCATCGCGTACGCGCTGGGCAGATGCACTGTTGTTACAAAAATTCAGGAGGATAACAAGGATCAGTAAGGTATATGGCTTCATTAAAAACATTTCAAGAACAGGCGCAATAATAATGCCATATTTTGACCATCAAATGGAAAAGGGTAGCGTGTTGCTACCCTTTTCTATATTCCCGGAAGGAGGTTATTTCTTATTGATCCTTGGCTGTTGCTTGCCACGTTCCTGCTGCGCTTTTTGCATCTCTTCCAGCCGCTGCTGCCATTTGGATGGGGCCACGGGCTTGTTGCGGTTCTCCATCAGCTTGGCATGTATGGCCTTTTCATCAATAAAGTATTTCTGTATCACGAACTGTTGCGTGATGCTGATCATGTTCGAGAAGAAGTAGTAGAAAGTAAGGGCCGCCGCCATCTGGTTGAACACGCCCAGCAGGATGAAGGGGAAGATAAATGGCATCCATTTCATCATGGGATTGTTAGGATCCTGCGCCGTCATGTTGCGGTTATACAGGGCAAGGAACAAGCTGGATGCGGTCATCAGCAGGGTGAACAAACTGATGTGATCGCCATACCCCGGAATTTTAAATGGCAGGTGAGCGATACTATCATAAGTGGAAAGATCCTGCGCCCAGAGGAATGATTTCTGCCTCAGTTCGATAGAAGAAGGGAAGAAATAATACATGGCGAAGAGGAAGGGCATTTGCAATAGTGTGGGCAAGCAACCTCCTAATGGGTTAACACCAGCACTTTTGTACAGCTTCATCTGCTCCATGCCGAATTTCTGCTGTTCATCTTTGTACTTTAGGCGCAGCTCATCCAGTTCAGGCTTCAGCACCCGCATCTTAGCGGCGGATAAATAGCTTTTGTAAGTAAAGAAGGAGAGACACAGGCGAATGATAATGGTCATTAGCATAATGATGATACCATAGTTGCCAATGAAACCACTGAGCGTATTGAATATGGGTATGATGAGCCATTTGTTGATATACTTTACAAAGGCCATAACACCGTAGCCCAGGGGCACCATCTCCTCCATGCCTATCTTATAAGAGTGCAGGGTTTTGTAATGGTTAGGGCCTATATACCATCTCAAAGCAACCGAACTGTTCGTTACAGGCACATCAAAAGTATTGTTTGCGTGCGCTACTATATTGCTGTCGTAAGCAGGTGGTGTAACGCTTGAATTAATATTCACCCTGCTGAAACCTTCATCGGCCACAAGGGTAGAGTTAAAGAAGTGCATGCGGATACCCAGCCAATGAGTACGGTCTTCAAGCGATTTTTTAACATCGCCGCGAATGGTAAAGTAATCGTGGTCTTTGCTTAGATATTGATAATAGACCTGGCTATTAGTACGCTCGTTTACAATGTCTTTTTCGGTGTGGAGCGCACTTGTTTGCCATGTTAATGGGAGACTGTTTGCTGACATACCCGTAAGGTGGATATTACAGGTCATCATGTAATCATCAGCCGGAATGTTATAGATAATGTCCACTCTTTTGCCTTCGCCCAAGTCGGCCATGAAGTCTACTTCTTTGCCGCCATCGGGCCTATCCTTTACAGTAGGCGTGTAAAAAAGATCGGCGGTGGAAACAGTGCCGTTATTACCTGGTAGTATGGCGCTCAACTCATTGCCCTTGCCATCAAATAAAACCAATGGCTTTTGGCCATAAGTTTTGTAATCCTTTAGCTCAGCATGTACGGGGAAGGCCCCTTTGGTGCTGAACTGGAGTACCAGCCTTTTATTTTCGATCTTAAGAGGAGTTGCTGTGCCGTTAAAAGCCGGGGGCATTGCCCTGCGGATAGAATCATTGATGGAATCGACAGCTTTTGTTGCTGCGTTAACAGTGGCAACTGCTTTGGGTGTGTCTATCGGCCTGGGGTGTGCTTTGGCATATGCTATAGAATCGGCCTTTTTCTGCTCATAATATGCCTCTTGCGACTTCTGGTTATAAACTACATAACCTATCAGCAGGGCTGCCAGCAGGGAAAAACCAATGACTGTATTACGATCCATGTATGCGAAAAATGAGGTGCAAAGGTAAATTAATTATAACGGAATCCGCTTTGAAAGTTCGGCTGATACCCTGTTAATAAACGGTAAACTATTAGAATTTTCGGGCAAAATGAGTATTTTAGTCCTCCCCCATCACATTTTCTCATTTAAAAACATTGCTATATGTTTGCAAAAGACAAAAGAAATAGTAGCGGGAAGCATGCCGATTATCCCGTAGGTTCGGTAACAACCATTGCACACGGGACCAAAATAAGCGGCGACGTGGAATCTGACAATGACATGCGTATTGACGGCACAGTAACCGGCAATATAATCTGCAAAGCCAAAGTGGTATTGGGTGAATCGGGCCATATTGAAGGCGACCTGAACGCAGGGGCTGCCGACATTTTTGGTACGGTGAACGGCCATGTGGCAACAAAAGACCTGCTGTGCCTGAAGACAAAGAGTGTCATCAACGGCGACCTGCATGTGGGCAAGCTGGATATAGAACAGAATGCTATATTCAACGGTAAGTGCAACATGGTACAGGAGCAAAGCGCAAAAACGGTAAGTAAGCAGCCGCTCAGCCTGAACGACTATGTGAACCAGGATTAGTATTTAAACCACGATTTACATAATGTAAAGGCTCCTCTACGGAGTCTTTCTTTTTTAGGCAACATTATTTGGCAGAAAAATATGCCAATTCCTCTTCGAAATTTAGGTAAGGATATTTTACCATCATATTCCTGGCCTTGGCAGCATACGTACTCTTGAATTTTTGATGTGCTTCCGTTTGCGGAAAACGGGCTTTGTGGTTGCGGGCGGTTATGATGTCCTGCACCTGTTCCATGAGCGTTTTGCTCTGAAGGTCAATACAGGCATTCACAAAATGTTCCCATACATAAGTGGTGGCCATGTAATTGGGGTGCACAAAATCTATATCGTAGTAGCGGTAATCGCGCAGGATGTCGATGACCAGTTCGTAGGCGGGGAAATAGTGTACTTGATCAAATTGGCTGCAAAGCTCATGGACCGCCTCTATAAGCCGGGCTTTGCTGCGGTTGTTCTCTAGAACTCCATCGCGTATATGGCGCACCGGGCTGATGGTGAAGATGACCTGCACACCGGGATTTGCGGTAAATAATTTATAGAGGCTGTGTTTTAGTACCGCTACAATTTCCGGTATGGGGATAAGGCGTTTTTCAAACCACTGGGCAGGTGCGCGATGATTGTTTGATACAGGCTGATCGGTGTTTTTTAAATAGTATTGAAAGGCAGAACCCAATGTTATGATGAGCCAATAGGCATCTTTAATAAATATTGATGCCTGCTCTTGCGACTCGTTTATGCCTGCCAGGGCTGCTGCCTTATCTATATGTGAAAAGCGTGTGTGGTGGTCCCAGCTATTCCATAACTCATTAAGGTAAAAGAGTTCCTCTTCGGCATAAAGCCTGCCATCAATGTAGCTGTCAATACTGGTGGCTACGCTGATGGGATTGAACATGATACCATGTGGATTGGCCAGTACATTGAATTTATGCTGCGCCAGCCTGTCGGATATGTGTTCGGTAAAGCAAGAGCCGGTAAGCAGAATAGTATCTGTGTAGCTTATCGGTTTGGGTAGGGGCGGTATGTCGAGTGTGAGATTAAGTTGCATTATTTGAAAATATTTATAGCATCCAGGCAGCTCATATTTAGCGGATATTTACAATATTACCAATTTGATAAAGAATGTTTTACTAAGCGAAATAAACCTTATTCCACGATAGTAATACGATTTCCTGATTGCCGAATTGGCAAATTCCATGTTTGCAAACCATCAAAATATGCCTTAATGGCACTATATTTAACATGGATTGAAATTTGCCTTACCAAAAATAACAAACACATAGCTCAAAAAATAGGTTTTTATGAATCAGAACGAATTTAGAAAATATGCCATCAAACACCATGGCATCAGCAGTGTAACCTTCGACAATTACACTTCCTCATTAATAAAGGTACCCAACGCATTGACACCATATATCATTGAAGAACGCCCGATGAACGTAGCATCTATGGACGTATTCTCACGTTTGATGATGGACCGTATCATCTTCCTGGGTGAAGGTATTAATGATTATGTGGCGAATATCGTTACAGCGCAGTTGCTCTTTTTGGAAAGCACCGACCGCAACCGTGATGTGCAGATGTACATAAACAGCCCGGGCGGCAGCGTATACGCAGGCCTTGGTATTTATGATACCATGCAGATCATCAACCCTGATGTATCGACCATTTGTACGGGTATTGCAGCATCAATGGCAGCAGTGCTGATGTGCGCAGGTACCAAAGGAAAGCGTACTGCACTGAAGCACAGCCGGGTAATGATACACCAGCCACTAGGGGGTGCTGAAGGACAGGCAAGCGATATAGAAATAACAGCGCGCGAAATAGTAAAGCTGAAGAAAGAGCTTTATGAAATAATAGCAACTCACAGCGGACAGAAACTGAGCAAAGTGGAAAAAGACAGCGACCGTGACTACTGGATGACCGCTATAGAAGCCAAAGAATATGGCATGGTGGATGAAGTGCTGGAACGTAACCCAAGGAAAGCAGAACAGAATCCCTAGTCTGTGAAAGACTATGATACAAATAAAAAAAGACCGGTTTATCGCCGGTCTTTTTTTGTATCGTTATTTCTATTCAGGTTCTTTCTCCGTTTCTTTTTCTTCCTGCAACACCCATTTTTTCTCATTCAGATGGGTTACACTAACAGGTACATTGTAACGGTTGCTTAGGTAGGAGGCCAGTTGCTCTGCTGCATATACCGAACGATGCTGGCCACCCGTACAGCCAAATGAAACACTCAGTTGCTCAAAACCGCGCGAAAGGTAATCTTCCACATTTAAGGATACTAACGAAAAAACATGTGCCAGAAACTGGGGCATCAATGTTTCTCGCTCCAGGAAATGCTGCACTGCAAGGTCCTTTCCTGTAAGATGTTTATATGCTGCGTAACGGCCGGGGTTTAGCAGGCCGCGGCAGTCGAACACGTAACCACCGCCGTGCGGGCTGCTACTTTTGGGTATGCCATTTTTGTATGAGAAACTGGTAATAGTTACCTGTAGCTTAGCATCGTCGGCACGTTTGGGTTGTGCGAAAACCTGCTGCATATCGGCTGTAGACAAGCGCTCAAGCAAGGAACGCATTGTGGGATATGCCGGTGTTTGGGGATTATCGGAAAGAAATGATTGTAAATTTTTAAGTGCCGGACCTATGCTGCTGATGAAATGCGGTTTGTGTTCTATCAAACCACGATAACCATATGCGCCTAGTACTTGTAATATGCGCAGCAGTACGAACTGCACATAACCACGGCGGAAGTGTATTTCGTCCATTCGTGGTATGTGCAGGTCCTGCAGTGCACGAATGTAGCCATTCAATAGATCTTCTTTCCAGGCATCAGGCAGCTGTGCTTTGGCCTGCCACAATAATGACGCAATATCATACTGCGGTGGCCCCTGCATACCGCCCTGGTAATCTATCAGGTATACCTCATCGTTGTACAGCATCAGGTTGCGGCTTTGGAAATCGCGGTACATAAGCATTTGCGGCTGTATGCGGCCCAGCTCTTTGCTGAGGCTTTCCATCTCGTCCACCAGCTCTGCTTTGTTATAGTGTATCTTCTGCAGGTCGGCAAAGTAGTATTTGAAATACATGAGATCGGCCATGATGGCTTTCTCGTCAAACTGTTTTGTTGAAAAACACTGGTTGAAATCCACTTCGCGGCCGGCTATCCATTGCACCTTGGCGAGCTGCGTAAGCGCCTTATGAAAATTCTGCCTTACTGCGGGGGTATAGCCCTCTTTCATCAACTGGTCGAAAAGTGAAGTAGAGCCGAGATCTTGCTGCAGGTAAAAGAAGCGGTCTTTACTGGTCTTATAAACCTCCGGAACATTGATGCCATGCTTCCTGAATAGTTCAGTGAAATAATAATAGGTATTGTTCTCGGCAATATTGGTGTTGTAGGTGCCTATAGCCGATTTTTTACCATTGCTCAAACGATAATAGCGGCGGTCGGAACCGGATATCGGTAGCATTTCTATATGCTCCGCTTTTACATTAAAATGTTCCTCGAATAATTTTTCTAGTGCGCTTATGGCCTGTACTGATGATTTGCTAACTGTCATGGTTGTTTCTTGGGGTATTCAAATAAAAATACTTTTCGTTCTGCTAATTGGAAGTCGCTCCAGTGCTCGGTATCCATATGTGCGGCCACAATGCCGCAAGTGGGCATATGGTCTATACTGAATGCGGGCGATAACTCGTTCACAAATGAGGTGATTCCGGGATTATGCGCCACGATGAACACTGTTTTTATTTTATCGTCTATCTCGTATATCACTTCTTCAAACACAGGTGGTATGCAGTGGTATAGTTTGTCTACCCACTGTATGGCGCTACTGTCATAACCTATGGCGTCCGCTATTTTTTTTGCCGTTTGTTTTGCTCTTTTTGCGGTGCTTGCAATAATAAGGTCGGGTATTACTTTGAGTTTTTCCAGGCGCTTGCCCATCATGGGCGCATCACTTTCACCACGTTCATTGAGGGGGCGCTCAAAATCGCTCTGCAGGGGGTTTGCCCAGCTGGATTTGGCATGCCTTATCATTACTAGTGTACGCTGCATATCTCTGCTACTTTGCTTTATAAAATTTTAGTTCCAGGTCCTTTCCGTCAAAAACAGCATAGCTATCGTACCGTATCCAGTCGCCGAGGTTGATATACAAACTACCGTTTGGCAACGGATAGCTTACCGCTATGTGCCTATGCCCGAATATAAAATAGTCTATTTGTTCCCGCTCAAGGATGCCAAGTGCGTACTGCACCAGCCATTCCTTTTCAGGCCCAAGGAATTCCCTTTCGGGTTCATCTCCATGTTTTGTGCCCAGCCGGCTGAACCAACCCGCCATACCTACGCCCGTATCGGGGTGCAGGCGGCGGTACAGCCACTGCGACAGGGGACTACGCAATACTTTTTTCAATAGCTTGTAGGTATTATCGCCGGGTCCAAGGCCGTCGCCATGTGCTATTATAAATTTCTTGCCGTTAAACTCGCGGGTAATAACATCATGATGTACGGTTATGTTTAATTCGTCTTCAAAATAGCCACGCATCCAAAGGTCGTGATTGCCTGTGAAGGCCTCTATAAGTATGCCGGCATCACTTAGCTCGGCCAGTTTGCCCAGGAAACGGGCATAGCCCTTGGGAATTACATTCTTATACTCAAACCACACGTCGAAGAGGTCACCTACCAGGAAAATTTGCGCCGCGTCTTCCCTTATTTCATCCAGCCATTGGCACAGGCGTTTTTCACGCGCCAGGCTTGAAGCCCTGTCGGGTATGCCTAAGTGGAAATCAGATGCGAAGTAAATTTTTTTTCCGTCCGGCAAGCGCATTAAGAGGGGTAAATGATAGCCAGCAAAGGTAGCTGAAATAGTGTAAAAATTATTTAACGCAGGGGTACAAAGTAAATTGGCAGCTTTTATTATGAATATTTATCTTTTTTTATAAATATCTATTATTTTAGTATCCCTAACCCATTCCGATCTATAGATAAATGTCGTCGACTATTGGGTCATTCAAGCACAGCCATGAAACGAATTCTTGTACTCCTGCTTATTGCACTACCTTTTTTGTCCGCAGCACAGGACCCGGGCAGGCGATACATTGATTCCCTGAAATCAGAGTCCGTTCGCGTAAGGGAAGATACCATTAAGTCAAAAATACTGGCTACGATCTGCGCGCGTTATGCGTCTTATTCGCCCGATTCGGGCATTTTATTTGGTCAGCAAGCACTGGCACTGGGCAGGAAGTATAAGCAAAGCGTTGTTTTGATCTATGCCTACAGGAGCATGGGGTTTAATTACAGGTACAAAGGCGATTACGAACTGGCCCTTGCTTACTATGACAGTAGCCTGCAGGCAAGTAAGGAAGCAAAAGATACGATCAGCATTGCCAAAGCGTATGACTATATCTCGGTTGTAAAAATAGACCAGAGCGACTATCCCGCGGCACTTGATTTTGCCTTTAAAAGCCTCGCGATCCTTGAAAAACAGAAAAAAAGCCTGTCGGGCAACTATATAAATATCAGCATCATATACAGCGATATGGGCAACTATGATAAGGCTGTGGACTACCTGCAAAAGGCCCTGAAGATAGCAGAGACAAATAAGAATGAGGATGAGATGGAAATTGCTTTATCGAACCTGGGACGCAATTACCTGATGATGGGTAAAGATTCACTGGCACTTGAAATTGAACTTAGGGCGCTGAAACTTGCCGAAGGGTCCGAGGGCAAGAACGGTGTTTTGCCCATATACAGCTACATAGCTACTGCTTATTATGATCTTGGTGACCTCACTGCCTCATCAGAATATTTTTCAAAAGGGCTGGAGATAGCTAAAGAGTTAAAAAATAAAAAGAGCATTGCAGAGAACCTTGCGAACCTGGGCGAGATATACCTGGGATTGGCAATAGATTCGGTAAGAGATGACATAAAGGGCAAGTACAAGCTGCCGGATAAAAGAACAGCCCTGCGCCGCGCAATAGACTACACGCAACAATCGGCCGACCTGCACCTGGAGCTACACAATTTGAGAGACCTGTCCTACAATTATAAAATGCTGTCCACGGCCTGGGACCTTGCGGGTAATAAGGGGAAGGCATTGGAAATGTATAAACTGTATGCGGACTACCACGATTCTGTATTCTCGAAGGACAATAAAAGCAGGCTGGCTACCCTTGAGAAGCAGCGTGAACTGGATTCTGTAAAACAACAGGTAAAAATTGACCAATTGAAAATTGCGCAGCAAAACCTTGCAGCTACCAATAAACGTAACGAACGTGCGTTCCTGTTTGTAGGTATAGGCTTGTTACTGGTCGTTATAGTATTTATAGCACTGGAAAGGAGGAAGTCGGAAAGTCTGCTGCTCAATATCCTGCCACCGAAAATTGCCGAACGCCTGAAGCAAAAGGAACACCCTATAGCTGATCATTTTGTGGCAGCCTCCATAATATTCATAGATATGGCTGGTTTCACAGCACTTGTGCAAAACCGGGATGCAAAAGAAACGGTGACTATACTCAATGACATTTTTACCCGCTTCGATGCACTGGCCGAAAAACACGGGCTGGAAAAAATAAAGACCATCGGCGACTGTTATATGGCTGTAGCAGGCTTACCGGAACCGAGAAAGGACCATGCAAAGGCGGCGGCCCTGATGGCACTGAATATCAAGGACCTGATGCACGAATATAAAACGCCTGAAGGAACCCCGATAAAATTCAGGATAGGCCTGGATTGCGGACCGGTGGTGGCAGGGGTGATAGGCAAAAAGAAATTCATTTACGACCTGTGGGGTAACGCGGTAAACACAGCCAGCCGTATGGAAAGCACAGGGATAGCGGGGGAGATACAGTGTACCGATAATTTCAGGGAAGAGTTGATCAAGGAGCACGCCGGGAAATTTAAATTTAGAGACAGGGGCATGATAGAGATAAAGGGGAAAGGCGTAATGCAGACCTGGCTGATAGATAGCAATAGCTAGGTCGCTGCTTTATACTTTTTTACAACAAAGTGAAAGCCTAACCCAGCTTTGGTTTCCCGGCCTTAAGATATTTCAGGAAGCCTTGCTGAAAAAAAATTATTTGGAAAATTGAACAAGGCGCGTATATCTTTGTGGCAGTTCTTTAATATCACTTATCAAGAAAGGCAGAGGGCATGGCCCTGTGAAGCCTTAGCAACCTCTCTCCGGAGGCATTCGGAGAAGCTGGTGCTAATTCCATCCCGTCGCAAGGCGGGAAAGATAAGTCAGATGCAATTAGTTTGTTGATAATACCCTTCGCGGTATCTACATAGCTAGCTCCTCTGATCTATCGGTGGAGCTTTTTTTATGCGCAAGCGCATGGGAAAGCACTTCCGGCAGATCTTTCTGATAAGTGATTGAAAAATGTAACCAATTTTTTTAACCATAAAATTTCAGAAAGATGAGCAACGCAACAGCACTAATTCACAGCATCCCGGTCGATCCGCTTACAGGCTCCATATCGGTGCCCATTTACCAGACATCTACTTTTGTGCAGGAGGAGCCCGGAGTAAACAAGGGTTTTGACTACGCCCGCACCAACAATCCTACACGCGCCACATTAGAGAAAATAATTGCCGAACTGGAGAACGGCAGCACAGGCATCGCCTTCGCCAGTGGACTTGCTGCTATTGATGCTGTCGTAAAACTCTTGCGAAGCGGTGATGAGATACTGGCTGTAGATGATATCTACGGCGGTGCTTTCCGTTTATTCACGCACATTTACGGCAAGTTTGGCATTAAAGTAAACTATACCGATACCGCCGATATTGCCAATGTGATAGATGCGCTCACTCCCGAAACAAAGCTCATCTGGCTGGAGACGCCTACAAACCCGACTCTCAAAATAAGCGGCATACAAGCAATAGCTAAGATCGCGCAGCAGAATGATATCCTGCTTTGTGTGGACAATACATTTGCCTCGCCTGCCTTGCAGCAGCCATTGAACCTCGGTGCCGATATAGTGGTGCATAGTGCGACAAAATACCTGGGCGGCCACAGCGACCTGATAGCGGGTGTAGTCGTAACAAAAAATGAAGAGCTTGGTGCGCAAATAAAATTCATACAAAACGCGAGTGGTGCCATTCTCTCTCCGCACGATAGCTGGCTGGTGATAAGGGGTATAGAAACACTGCACCTGCGCGTACAACAGCATAGCCGGAACGCACAAGTGGTAGCTGAATTTTTAGAGCAGCATCCCGCCATCGACAAAGTATATTACCCCGGCCTCAAGTCACACCTCAATCATGATATAGCAGCGAAACAGCAAAGCGCCTTCGGTGGTATTGTGTCTTTCACGCTAAAAGTAGATACGGCCGAGGCAGCGAAGAATGTGGTCTGCAGTACTAGGCTATTCAAACTTGCCGAAAGCCTTGGCGGCGTAAAAAGCCTGCTATGCCATCCAGCGACCATGACGCATAAATCGATACCGGCAGAACAAAGACAAGCCGCAGGTGTGGCAGATAGCCTGGTGCGACTGAGCGTGGGACTGGAAGAAGTGGAAGACTTAATTGACGATATACAGCAAGCCTTGGCGAAAATTAACGCGCACAAGCTGAAGCCGATAACCTCCAATATTTAATTCGAAACAAATACTGTCTAACATCATAAATCTCAAAAACATGTCTATTCAAAATCAACAAACAAAACTGAACATTGGCCTCTTTGGCTTTGGCGTAGTGGGCGAAGGCCTGTACAAGGTGCTGGAACAAACCCCCACATTAAATGCGCAGATAAAGAAAGTCTGCATCAAACACCCTGAAAAGAAAAGGAATGCACCGCCGGAATTATTCACCATCGACCCCGACCTGCTTTTGCAGGATGAAGAGATCAATGTAATTGTCGAGCTGATAGATGACTCGGAAGCTGCATACTACATTGTAAGTACGGCCCTAAAGAACAAGAAAGCTGTAGTGAGTGCCAATAAAAAACTCATTGCTGAACACCTCGAAGAGCTTATATCCTTACAGCAGCATTTTCAGACCCCTTTTCTCTATGAATCAGCGGCCTGTGCCAGTATTCCCGTCATCCGTAACCTGGAAGAATATTACGATAACGACCTGCTGCATGGTATAAGCGGCATTGTGAATGGCTCTACCAATTATATCCTTACTAAGGTATCGGAAGAAAATATAAGTTTTGAAGACGCACTTGTACAGGCACAGATCGAGGGCTTTGCAGAGAGCAACCCTGCCTTGGATATAGAAGGTACAGATGCTGTAAATAAGCTAACAATCCTGCTTGCTCATGCCTATGGCATAGTAACACCACCGCAGGATATAGTGCACACAGGTATACAGAACCTGCATGCCGGCGATGCTGTATTTGCCCGTGAGAAGGGTTACGAGATAAAACTTATAGCGCAGGCACGTAAACTGGATAATGGCAAAATAGCCGCATTTGTATTGCCGCAATTTGTGCACAAGGACAGCCAGCTATACAATGTACGCAATGAGTACAATGGCGTAATAATAGAAAGTAGCCTGGCAGATAAGCAATTCTTCTATGGTAAAGGTGCCGGCAGTTTTCCAACGGCATCGGCAGTGCTTAGCGATCTTTCCGCTTTGCGCTATAATTACAGGTATGAGTATAAAAAATTATTGTACCAGAAACCATCGCAGCTCACCAATGATTTTTTCCTGCGGGTATACGTAAGTTTTGATGGACTGTTCCATGTACCGCATGAAAAATTTGAGCGTATAGAGGAGTGGAGCAGCAGCGATAAGCGCTGCCATGTAACAGGCATTATTCGTTTTTCAAGGTTGCTGGATGCAAGCTGGTGGAAAAGAAAGAATACTTCTCTAGTAGTATACCCTGATGCATTTGTGGACAAGGTAGCCCTGAAACAAGATGTTGAGGAAAATGTGCTGTCGCTGGTTTAAAAGCGTTCCGCCATTCCAAGTCCGAAGAGTGCATAGTCGTACACTGCAGGGTCCTCAGGATTCAGCTCGCGTAGTTGGTAAGTAAGGTGTAGCGCATTGGCCCAGTTCGATCTTTCATTGTCGATCAGTTCCAACCGGTGCGCTACCCTTGCCACATGCACATCCAGCGGACAAACAAGTTGCTTAGGGCTTATTTTCTTCCATATCCCGAAGTCAACGCCGTTATTGTCCCTGCGCACCATCCAGCGCAGGTACATATTGATGCGCTTGCATGCCGACTTTCTCGCCGGGGTGGAGATATGTTTGCGTGTGCGCTCCGGGTGCTCTATGGAAAAGAAGAAGTTGTGGAAATAGATAAGCGCCTGCTCCACAGTATTCTCTTTGTAGCTCTTACCCGGCACAAATGCATCCTCCAGCGAATTATAGCTGCTGTAGTGATAATGCAGGAAGTAAATAAAGTATAAGAGGTCGGTTGCATTAAAAGTTCGGTGGGCGAAGGAAAGCATCTTTTTTAACTCTGTGTCCTTATGGTTCAGTATGAAGTCGTGCGGGCTGTTATCCATCCATTCCATCAGCCTGCTGCAGTTGTTGATGATGGATGTTCGGTTACCCCAGGCCAGCACAGCAGCAAATAGGCCTGCTATCTCTATGTCCTGCTTCTTGCTGTACCTGTGAGGGATAATAACAGGGTCTTTTTCTATAAAGCCCGGTTGGTTGTATAGCTTTACTTTTTCGTCAAGGAGTTTTTTGAGTGATTGCAGGTGCTTTAGCATAAGATGACAATGGTTAGCAAAGATAAGAGAGGAAGCGTTAGGCCATCTCCGGCACATCCACATTTTCACTATCCACAAAATACATGTCTATAAAGCCTTTATGCTTGGCTTCCAGCTTGCCGCGGTATTTGCAGTTGAAATGATCTTTATCAGCTCATAGGTAGTGCCCGATATATTTACCCGGCAGGGTTTTTTTCCGATTCTATGATCTCGTTCTTTTCAGAGAGCTTCCTCATCGAGGTGATGTAGGCCCTTCTCCATTACTATGGCAATGAGCAGCATAAGTGATACCAGTCCAGGTTTGCTGGTGAACAATGCCCGGTTAAGGTACTCAGGCTTCATGTTCGACTCAAAATAATGGCCCTGTATGGTCAAAAACCCTATCACCATTACCGCTATGATGGTAAGTACCAGCCATACCCAGGCGCTGCGTGGCGTGTTTGGCCACAACGGGCGTCATGCACAACCAAATCCACGCTCTGTAAGCTCACAGGCTGCGCTCATTCCAGCCACGCCGCCTATAACAATAACTTTAGTTTTCGCCTCAGACATATTATTATCAGTTAAAAAAAATGAGTAGTGATGGGAATTGAATAATCGTAACAAGCTGAATAATAGCTTGTCTCGTAAATATAGAAAAAATAGAATAAGGAATTTACTATTTAACAGGCTTTGGGGTATAACAAAAAAGGGCGCCACAGGCGCCCTTAAACAGTCTTTTGCGATCTATTTAGAATATCCCCAGGAATTTCTTCTTTTGTTTCATCACGCGTACGCTGATCATCCTGATATCTTTTCTCGGCCTGTCGCGGGCATCGCGAGGTTCATTTGATATTTTATCTACAACGTCCATTCCTTCCAGCACTTCCCCGAATACAGTATAATTGCCATCAAGCATTGGTGTGCCGCCAATAGTTTTATATATCTCGCGTTGCGCAGGTGTATAATTGCGTTTATTGCCCTTCGAGATATTGTCCATTTCTTTGTCAGTATATGTTTTCCCCGTTACTATATAAAACTGGCATGCTGAGCCTGACTTATCGGGTGTATTGTCCCTGGCCACGCCCAACGCACCGCGTTTATGGATGGCGCTGTCATTTATTTCTGCAGGCACACGGTATTTAAGGTCGCCATTGCCCAATGCCTCCTCGGGTTTTGCGTGCTTTGATTCCGGGTCGCCACCTTGTATTACAAAACTTGGTATCACACGGTGAAATAATGTGCTGTCGTAATAATGTTCGTTAGCCAGCTTCACCATATTGTTGGTATTCAATGGGGTGTAGCTATACAGTAGCATCACTATTTTGCCATACTCAGTTTCTATTACCACTTTGGTCTCCTTAGGTTTTTTAGCCGCAACAGTAAGTGTTAGGGCAAAAAGGCAGCTCGCTACCAGCAATATTTTTTTCATAAAAAGATATCTTGTATTTACAGGCATAGATACAAAAAAGTAACTTAGCTGGCAATAATATCTGTATGAGCATAACAAAACAGGCGAAGAAACTGGTGAAGTTGCTGCCCGAGTGGACCTGGAATTATAGTGAGCGCCAGCCTATTGCTACATACAACCCTGCCCGGAGCCAACAAGGCCGTATAGAAGTTGAACAACCTATTTATACGGTATTTGACTACAACAGCAGCTATCTCGACGAGCGAAAGCTGCTTAATGAGTCCGCCTGCAGGCCATACCGGGAGAATGGCAGGGTGACCTGGATAAATATAGACGGGCTTAAAAAAGATGAGGTACAAAGCCTTTGTGCGCATTATGATGTACACCCTCTTATAGTAGACGATATACTCAGTGTGGGTCAGCGGCCCAAGATGGACGAAATAGGGGACATTATTTATTGCTTGCTGCCAATGGTTTATTTTAATAATAAAACAGGGGCTGTGGAGACGGAACAGGTAAGCATCGTGCTCGGTAGCGACTTTGTGCTCTCTTTCCAGGAAGATGCGACAAGGGACGTCTTTAACCCTGTGCGCGACCGCCTGCGTACGGGCAATGCCAAGCTGCGCGATAGCAAGTCGGACTATCTTTGCTATAGCCTTATTGATATAATAGTTGACAGCTACTTCGGGGTCATTGATAATATCAACGAGAGCATCGAAAAACTGGAAGATTTTATTCTTGTCAACAGGCAGACAGACTGTTTCACAAGTATCAGTATGCTCCGGCGTGAGGTAATGGAGCTTCGTCGCTCTGTCGGCCCGGTGCGGGAATTGGTAAATGGCTTTCTGCGCAGCGACAGCAAACTGCTTGAAGACCGCCACGACAAATACTACAAAGATGTTTACGACCATATAGTGCAGGCCAACGATTACATTGAGAACCATCGCGAAATGCTCATGAACCTGCAGGACCTGTACATGAACCAGGTGAACCTGCGCATGAACGAGGTAATGAAGATATTCACGATGGTTGCTCTTTTGCTCGCCCCTGCCACGGTAATAGGCGGTATATTCGGCATGAATTTCGAAGTTATACCTTTCGCCCACCAAAAGATCGGCTTCTATGTATGCGTCGGATTGATGCTCATCATACCTGCACTCATGCTTGTGTATTTTAAGCGTAAAGGCTGGTTCTAAAATTTGCAGGCCATTTTCCTCGTCCGCCTATCACAATGCCAATCGAATAGTCATAAATAATATTTGTGAATATTACTAGGAATAATTATTAACTTTAAATTATTAATGTTTAAAAATTATTCTTATGAGAAAACTTTTTACATTATTGCTTGTCTCCTCAGCGCTTACTTCCACTGCGCAAAAAGCTACTTACACCTTTGGGTCGGGTGCGCTAAATGATTTTTCCGGCAATGGACACAATGCCATCATGGTCGGCGTTCCAATCGCGGCGCCCGACAGGTTCTCCAACCCCAGCTGCGCATACCGGTTTCCGGGCACGTCTACCGATTACCTGTTGATACCCTTTCATAGCGACTTTAATATTCCCACCACAGGCGCTTTTTCTATTAGCCTCTGGTACAAGGGTGGCACACCTGCACAAGGCGATTTCGAGACGCTGTTTGGTAAAGGCCCTTATAACGGCCAAAACATCCCTACCGATTATCACCTGGGATTGTATGATCTAAATAAACCTTCTGCCGGCGCCACGTTTTCACCGGTTATTATGCCCACAAATGCGCAGCCTTTTACCGGTGATATAAACGGGTGGACCCATCTTGTATTAATATACAACGACAGCACCTGGTCCTTATACATAAACAATACCATTTGCGGTACTTGCACCACACCCCCTAATACAGCAATAAACGTGTCTAACGACAGCCTGTATATAGGCCGCTGGTTCTCCGGCTCTATTGATGACATTGACTTCTATAACGTAGCCATTTCAGTTGCGCAGATCAATCTGCTCTACAATTTTACCAATTCCTGCCACGGTACCGAGGTAAACACGGTAAGTACTATAAAAGAATTGGAACTGTATCCCGATCCCGCAACTGATGTCGTCTACATCAAAAACAATATTTACCAGGCAGGCAATTGCAGCTACAGTATTTTGAACACGATGGGTAAAGTGGTCAGATCGGGTAGTATCATCAGTACAAAAGAACCTGTACCTGTTAACGATCTTGCTGCCGGCTTGTATTTTGTAAAAATATCTGAACAGGGAAATATTACTTCCTTGAAATTCTTAAAGAATTAAAGACAGATTATTCCGGGTGTGCCCCGCGCGCCCGGAATAATTATTTGTTCGCCTCCGCCCTTGATTTTCCCTAAATAATCTTCGTTTTTAATTGCTGATTGATGTAGCACCCCCGCCGCGCAAAAAATATTTTTGCCAAATAGTACAATGCATTGGTTTCTTATGTATCTTTGTCTTAGGCAATTGAAATAAATGCTATGATCTACTCCTCCGAGCTAATAAAAGGCACCCTCAAAACAATAGTGCTCAAGCTGCTTTCCGATAACAAAAAGATGTATGGCTACGAGATAACACAAACCGTAAAAGAGATGACGCTGGACAAGATCCAGATAACCGAGGGTGCCCTATATCCTACGCTGCACGCCCTTGAAGAAGAGGGCCTGGTAACTACCGAAACCGAATATATAGGCAAGCGTATGCGCAAGTATTATAGCCTTAGCCCAACAGGTAAAACAAGGGTGAAAGAAAAAGTAAAGGAACTGGCGTCCTTCATGGATACCATGACCTTCCTGCTCGATATAAAACCCAAAATAGCTTAAATGTATTGCATCACTGATCAGCAAATAGAATATATCCTCAATGACATTAGACGTAATGGCATTGATATGGAGGACCTGCAGTTAAACCTCCTGGATCATATCTGTTGCATCATAGAGCAGCAGCTCAAAGAGACAGATGACTTTGAGCGCTTCTATCACAAAACCATAAAACAGTTCTATAAACACGAACTGCGCGAGATAGAAGAAGAGGCCATCAATTTATTAACCTTCAAAAACTTTTATGCAATGAAAAAAGCAATGTTAGTGAGCGGCACATTATCAGTTGCAGGATTTATAGTGGGCTCATTTTTCAAGATCATGCATTGGCCCGGCGCTTCATTTTTATTGATTGCTGCTATTCTTACGGTTAGCTTCATTTTTCTGCCACTGCTCTTTGTACTAAAGACAAAGGAGCTCAGCAACAGTCGCGATAAATTAATATTGGGCCTGGGCACCTTAGCGGGTATGATGTATTTTGTTTCTATGCTCTTTCTACTCAATCATTGGAACGGGTCACATTATGTTTGGCTTACCACGCTGGCCATCACTTTTTTTGTAGTGATCCCCGCATATTTCTTCACCGGCATCCGTAAACCCGAAACAAGAATGAACACCATCGTATCTACCATACTGTTGGTAGCAGCTACGGGCATGCAGTTTACACTTACTGCTTTACACAAACCTCAGGCACAGGAAAACAACAGCCAGGCCAACAACGCACAAGTGAAAAAAACGAACTCGCCCACAAACTGGTAAAGACTGGACAATAGAAAAACCTACCTATCGGGACTAAACAATAGGGGCATGGCCAAAGATTTTGGTTATGTCCCTATATATCTTTTTTTATCTTCATGGCATAATTATACAGCACACTAATCACCAAACGCAAATTATGAAAACAAACAGGCTTTCAAACAGCTTATCGGCTGCGCTAAATGATCAAATGACTAAAGAAGCGCATGCTTCGCAAATTTATTTGTCCTACGCCTCATGGGCAGCCGGCGAAGGATACGATGGCATAGCCAACTTTCTGTTCCGCCATGCACAGGAAGAGCGCAATCACATGATGAAGTTCCTGGAGTATATCCTCTCAAGGGGTGCAAAAGTGAGGATATCACCAATTCCCGGTCCTGATGCTGATCCCGTAAACGTCAATAATTGTTTCGAAAAGGTTTTTCAATCGGAAATAGCGAATACAGAAGCCATTTACAAACTCGTAAAGCAGAGCTTTGACGAGGGCGACTGGGCTACCTGGAATTTCATGCAATGGTTCGTAAAAGAACAAATAGAAGAAGAATCACTTGCCCTCAACCTGATGGACAAGATAAAGATAGCCGGTGGCGATAAAGCCAGTGGTGATGCCCTTTATAATCTGGACCGCGACCTTGCAACAACCCCGGACGATGCTCCACTGGCGCAGGATGCCACTACAGATAACCCGTAAATATTATGTAAAATAATAATTTTAAAGCATGGCCGAACCGGTTATGCTTTTCTATTTACGCTCCTGGCAAAGCTCTATAAGTACACCATTGGTCGTTTTTGGATGCAGGAAGCATATCAGCTTATTGTCCGCTCCTTCTTTTGGCCTTTCGTTTAGAACTTCAAAGCCCAGTGCCGATAGCCTTTTCATCTCTGCTTCTATATTCTCTACTTCGAAGGCTATATGGTGTATCCCTTCACCCTTCTTTTCTATGTATTTTGCAATAGCAGATGTGGCATTTGTAGCCTCCAGCAGCTCTATTTTTGAGTCGCCGGTCTGGAAAAACGCCGTATTTACCCCCTCGCTCTCCACCCCTTCCGTTTTGTAGCAGGGGGTATTAAGCAATTGTTCGAATAATGGGATGGAATTGGCCAGTTCTTTCACAGCTATGCCCAGGTGTTCGATTTTCATCATTTGGGAATAAGTTTTACATATAGCATCATAGCAAACCTATAATTCTATTTATGCCGAAAGTACCACATTTGACGTAACTTTGCCTTAGAACTGCCTCAAATAGTTCTTTATAAAATATGGAATTGAAACTGCCGATATACCTGGACAATAATGCGACCACACCCTGCGACCCGCGGGTGCTGGAAACCATGTTGCCCTACTTTACCGAGAAGTTCGGTAATGCGGCAAGCCGTAACCACTCATTTGGATGGGCGGCTGAAGAAGCTGTGGATTATGCCCGCGAACAGGTGGCAAAATTGATCAATGCTGATCCGAAAGAAATAATATTTACCTCGGGTGCTACCGAGAGCGATAACCTCGCTCTTAAAGGTGTATATGAAATGTACCAGTCGAAAGGTAATCATATCATTACCTGCACTACTGAGCATAAAGCGGTACTGGATACCTGCAAGCATATAGAAAAGATAGGCGGACAGGTTACTTACCTTGAGGTACAGGCCGATGGCCTCGTTGACCTTACGGAACTTGAAAAAGCCATTACCGACAAAACCATCCTTATTGCAATCATGTACGGCAATAACGAGATCGGTGTGCTGCAACCCATCCGCGAAATCAGCCGGATAGCCCGCAAGCACGGCGTGTTGTTATTCACAGATGCTACACAAGCTGTAGGCAAGATACCTGTTGATGTGCAGGCCGATGGTATCGACCTGATGGCCTTCAGCGCACACAAAATGTATGGCCCTAAAGGTATAGGTGCTTTATATGTTCGTCGCAAGAACCCTCGGGTAAAGGTTACCGCCCAGATGGACGGTGGCGGCCACGAGCGCGGTATGCGCAGCGGTACTATGAATGTACCCGGCATTGTAGGTTTTGGTAAGGCTTGCGAGATATGCATGAATGAAATGGAAGCCGAAGGCAAACGCCTCAGCATCCTGCGCGATAAACTGGAAACTTCATTAATGGAACTCGAAGAGTCATACGTAAATGGTAATACGGAACACCGCCTGCCACACGTCTGCAATATCTCTTTCAAATACGTAGAGGGCGAAGGCCTGATGATGGGTTTCAATAAAGACATCGCAGTATCCAGCGGTTCCGCTTGTACTTCAGCTTCGCTCGAACCTTCTTATGTATTGAAGGCACTCGGCCTTGGCGATGACCTCGCACATAGCTCATTGCGTTTCGGCCTTGGCCGCTTCACTACCGAGGAGCAAATTGATTTTACCATCAACGCTATTAAAACAACAGTGCTTAAACTGCGCGAAATGAGCCCCCTTTGGGAAATGTTCAAAGAGGGTGTGGATATTAACGCAATAGAGTGGGCGCATCATTAATTTTTTAAAATTTCAATTAACCAATACCATGGCATATTCAGAAAAAGTAATTGATCATTACAGCAACCCTAAGAACGTAGGTACGCTCGATAAAGCTAAGACCAATGTAGGTACCGGCCTCGTGGGTGCGCCTGAGTGCGGCGACGTTATGCGCCTGCAGATAGAAGTGGACGAAGAGAGCGGCCTGATAAGCGATGCTAAATTCAAAACTTTTGGTTGCGGTTCTGCTATAGCTTCCTCATCATTGGCTACAGAATGGCTCAAAGGGAAAACCGTTGACCAGGCTATGGCTATCGACAATATGGATATAGTTGAAGAACTCAACCTGCCTCCTGTTAAGATACATTGCTCCGTACTTGCCGAAGACGCTATTAAAGCCGCTATCAATGATTATCGCGTGAAGAACGGCTTACCTGAACTGGTAGAAGAAAAGAAACATTAATCGGAAAGAACGATGATTTACGTTAGTGACAAAGCAAGAGAAAAAGTATTCAAGCTGAAGAAAGACTCAGATCTTGGTGATGACTATTTTCTCCGTGTGAGCGTGGTAGGCGGCGGCTGTTCCGGCCTGTCTTACAAACTCGATTTTGACAATGAGACCCAGGCGAACGACCAGGTTTTTGAAGATAAGGATGTAAAGCTGGTCACAGATCTTAAAAGTTTCCTGTACCTCTGCGATACCACCCTCGATTTTTCAGATGGGCTTAATGGTAAAGGGTTTCACTTCATCAATCCCAATGCCAGCCGTAGCTGTGGCTGTGGCGAAAGCTTCGCTGTTTAGGCAAATAAATTAGTTGAGTTTATACTTGTCCCGCAAGCCAATTGCGGGATTTTTTTTGCACCAAAATCGAAAATATAGCCCCCGGTTCAACAGTGGGACCAGGAATGACGGCCAATACGTCAACCGTTTTAACGGTTTATCATACCTCTCTGACTTAATAAAAACAACGTCCGGGCTGAAACCCGGACGTTGTTTTATCCTTTATGACTATTAATACTAATGGTCACTAAGGCCACCATCGCTCGGTGGTATTGAAACAGAACCATTGTTGTAATTCATATTCCTGTGTTCTACTTTATCTTTTCCATCAGCCTCTGTGTTCAGTTGCTGCTCTATATTGTCCTGGTCTACTACCTGTATATTGCTACGCTTTTTTGAGGTGTAACCCATATATGCGTTCGTCTGCTGCATGCTCAGGGAAGCTGCTCTGCCGGTATTTACAGACTCTGTGCCCACTATTTGGTCGGAATGGTTTGTCTTCTGTATCAGGGGCTCATCAGGATTGCAAACTTTGTACTGGCTGTTTACAAGACAAACCTTGTAGTTAATATCGTTCTTGCTCCGTCCTTTTGATAAAGGTGTTACACCGCTGTTATCTACCTGGTAATTCCCCCGTGTCTGTAATTCATTTGCCCTTATTTCTCGTACACTATTGTAGGCGCCGCTACATATTTTATATCCGTTGCCTGCCCGGCATACTTTATAGTTAATGTCATTCTTACTATGTGTTGCCTGAGCGTTCGCACTAAAATGTATCATCCCGATCATCACTAGTGCTATTGATATCTGTTTCATGTTTAGTGTTTATTTTAGTTAAACAATAGCTGTTTCACCTATACCCATTGAAAACCCGTGCCACGGCTATGTTAAAAAAAATAAAAAGGTGCTGACTAATTAATAATCAGCACCTTAGAGCCTCTACTGTAGAGGTTTGACTTACTATTTTTGCAATGTACCGGCTGGGGTATAGGTACCACCTGCCCCTGTATTATTTATTGTTCCCGGGGTATTGTTGTTATTGAAGCTGGGGCTGTTATTATTGTTCGTTCCCTGGCTGCCCGGAACATCATAGCTTCCGTTCGGCGAGGGCACCGCATTTTTTATAGTATTGCCTTTATTGTATTGCTGGCTGTTATTATCAAAGCTGGAGTTCTGGTTCGGCTTGGTCGTTTGGGCAGGATTATTCAACGGTTGCACCGGCTGTTGTACTGCGGGCGGCGCATTATTTATCACGGGTTGGTTGTTGTTATAGTTTTGTCCCTTTGCCACCACTACGGCTATCATCAGTCCTGTTATACACACTATCTTTTTCATGGCTTTCGTTTTTATGATTTTATAGACCTTCTCTGTTCACTGTTATCTGTTCACTGCTTATTTACCCGGGCTTGGCACATTGCCTGCATTCTTCTCTTTGTTCAGTTTGCCTTTGCCAGTATCAGCCTTAGGCACAGTAGCCCCGTTTTCATGTCGGTGCCGTGGGGCATTGTGCGGGCTTATGGCCGTATCTTCCCTCTTTTGGGTTTGCTGTTTAGTATTTTGGGCATTTACAGATGTGCACAGCGCACAAAGTGTCGCTAACAAGATCGTTTTTTTCATAATTCCCCGTTTTTATTTGCCCTAACACTATAAAAACTGCACCAGTAGCCTCAGATTAATGCATTTTAACATCTTTTAGGCCTAATCAGTTTCACCTGTACCCATATTAGCGTAATTGATTTTTATTCCCTGCATATTTAAAGTATTTTTGTACCAAATAAGATATCGTCATGCTGAAGACTGGCAACACTATAGTGAGTATTTATACCGAGATGACACCCAACCCGGAAACAATGAAGTTTGTAGCAAACAAACTCCTGTATCCTGGCAAGAGCATTGATTTCCCCGATGAGGCTAGCGCAGCTCCTTCGCCCCTGGCAAAGGAACTGTTCGCTTTCCCCTTTGTACGCAGCGTGTTCATCGCAAGCAATTTCGTTACAATAAGCAAAACCGTTGATACGCAGTGGGAAGAAGTGATACCCGCTATCCGCGAGTTCCTCAAGCAGTATCTCGAAGAAGGGAAAGTGGTGATAAACGAAGATGAAATAGTAGTAAAGGCCGATACGAATGTGGTAAGTGCCGATGATACTGATGTGGTAAAACGCATTAAAGAACTGCTGGAGAATTATGTGAAACCTGCGGTTGAAATGGACGGCGGCGCCATAAGCTATAAAGGTTACGAAAACGGCACGGTAAAGCTTATGATGCAGGGTTCATGCTCCGGCTGCCCCTCATCTATGATCACGCTTAAGGCCGGCATAGAAGGTATGATGAAACGCATGATACCGGAAGTGAAAGAAGTGGTGGCTGAGTCAGAATAAGACATGTATTAACTTGCTATATAATTCAGCAGCCCATGTGGCTGCTGTTTTTTTTAGTTATATCTTTATCTTTAGACTTCACATTCTCATTGAGCCATTGAGTATTGAGCCCTTGAGTAATTAATTAGAAATGAGTAACGAAAATAATTACGTGGCCATAATGGCCGGCGGTATTGGCAGCCGGTTTTGGCCTGTAAGCCGCACCGCATACCCCAAGCAGTTCCTCGATCTGCTGGGCACCGGCCGTTCATTGATACAGTGGACCTACAACCGCTTCAAGAACATTTGCCCCAAAGAGAACATTTATTTTATCACCAACCAGGCCTACATAGGTGCTTTAAAACAGCAGATACCAGAGATAAGCGATGATAACATCATCAGCGAACCCTCGCGTAAGAATACTGCTCCCTGTGCGGCATATTTTGCCCACAAAATGATGGCGCTTAATCCTAAGGCCAATATCATCATGTCGCCCGCTGATCATTTGATAATGGATGAGCGTGCATTTGAACGCACCACCCAGGATGCACTCGATTTTGTATCGCATCATCCGGCATTGCTTACTCTTGGTGTAAAGCCCACCCGTCCCGATACCGGCTACGGTTATATACAGTATGATGCCGAAGAAGAGCTGGATAGCATTTACCGTGTAAAGACCTTTACTGAAAAGCCTTCCCTGGAGCTCGCTCGCACATTCTTAAAGAGCGGAGATTTCCTTTGGAACTCCGGCATTTTCGTTTGGAATGTACAAACCATCTACGATGCGCTCGAAAAGTTCATGCCCGAGATGCACGAAGTTTTCCTGCAGGCAAAAGATGTATATAATACCCCTAAGGAGCACGATGTAATACACGGCCTTTACTCACAGTGTACCAATATATCTATAGATTACGGGATAATGGAAAAGGCCAAAAATGTTTATGTGATACCCGCATATTTTGGCTGGTGCGATCTTGGCACCTGGGAGTCAGCCTACGAAAATTCAGAGAAGGACTACCTTGGCAATACCGTCTATGGCGACAATGTAATGGTCATAGACGCGTCCGAGTGTATGATAAAAGCGCCAAATGAAAAGCTGGTGGTGATACAGGGCCTTGAAAAATTCATTGTCATTGATACCCCCGACGTGCTCCTCATATGCGAGCGCAATCGCGAACAGCAAATAAAGGAATACGTAGCCGAGGTGAAGCGCAACAAAGGCGATAAATTCCTGTAATTTGGTAGCGTCAGCGCCGCTTCCGGCGGTCAGACGCCTTGCAGGAAACTCCCCTCCTGCCAAGGAGGGGATGCCGGGTTGACGAATGTCATAACCGGCTGGGGAGGTCTTGTTGAGACTAGCACTACAGCTAAATCAAAGAGGTGGTTAATTGCGATATCTGTTTTACCCATTGAGTCTCTCTACAGAGGACTCAATGGCTCGCGAGGGTCACAACGACACACTTTCTTATAATAATTTATACCCCAACGGGGTTAAATCTGAATAGCCCCGGATGAGATCCGGGGTACTGTAACGACCTATAGACAACAACCCCGGCGGGGTTGAATGTTTTGTGGGAATATCATAACTTGAAACATTTATGACACTCCCGCAAAAACACAGCGCCAAAGGCACCACCATATTCACAGTAATGAGTGCACTGGCCACACAGCATAATGCTATAAACCTCTCACAGGGCTTTCCTGATTTTCCTATTGATGAACGCCTGGGCCTCTTTCTACACGAAGCGACAAAAGAAGGCTTTAATCAATATGCGCCCATGCCCGGCCTTCCCATACTGCGCGAGGCAATATCAAATAACTTTAAACAGCGCTACGGCCTTGATATAAATGCAGATACAGAAATAACTGTTACCCCCGGCGCCACATACGCTATATACACT
This sequence comes from Bacteroidetes bacterium UBA1947, assembly GCA_002336915.1. GTDB lineage: Bacteria > Bacteroidota > Bacteroidia > Chitinophagales > Chitinophagaceae > MKUN01. Next base: position 94,584 of record DDET01000055.1, read on the forward strand.
GCCTTCACCTCCATACTGCAGGCAGGCGATGAAGCCATAGTTTTAGAACCCGCTTACGATAGCTATATTCCAAACATAGAAATGAATGGCGCAAAGGCGGTTCCGGTCGCACTCTCTGCGCCCGCATTTAATGTCGACTGGAACAAAGTAAAAGCCGCAATCACTCCAAAGACAAAAGCGATAATACTCAACACTCCACACAATCCCACAGGCGCAGTATGGAGCCGTGAAGACTGGAACACACTTGCAGACTTGGTACGTGGTACGGAGATGTACATCCTTTCCGATGAAGTTTATGAGCAGCTCATTTTCGATGGCAAAGAACACTATTCCGTTTTGCAACACGAGGAATTAAGGCAGCGCAGCTTCGCATTATATTCATTCGGCAAAGTGTTTCACAACACCGGCTGGAAGATGGGTTATTGCATAGCGCCACCTGCGCTCACGCAGGCCTTTCGTCGAATACACCAGTTCCTTGCCTTCTCAGTTAATACCCCCGCTCAGTACGCACTTGCAAAATACTTAGCCGCTCCACAATCGGAGCTGATCTGGAAAATGATGCAGCAAAAGCGCGACTACTTTTTAGAACTAATGCGCGACACACCATTTACCATTCATACACCGTCCGGTGGTAGTTATTTCCAGGTAGCAGGTTATGAGCACATCAGCGATATGCCTGACATGGAATTTGCAAAATGGCTCACAGTAGAATATGGCGTAGCCACCATTCCCGTAAGTCCCTTTTACAGCAATAAAAAAGACGACAAGCTCATCCGCTTCTGCTTCGCCAAAAAGGAAGAAACCCTCAGAGAAGCCGTAAGCAGGCTGTGTAGCGTCAGCACCGCTTTCCGCGGTCAGACGCGTTGAGTGCAGGTAGCGTCAGCACCGCTTTTCCCGGTCAGACGCGTTGAGTGCAGGTAGCGTCGGCACCGCTTTTCGCGCTCAGACGCGTTGGGGGCATTGTCGCCCATTAGAAGTATGTATATATTGTCATCTGGCGTTTCCTATTGTTCTCCCGGTATAGGACTCAATGTCTTGTTAAAGCTCGCACAAAAGTTTAATCATGCTTCCCGGGAGCAATACCCCAAGGGGGTTAAATATGAATAGCCCCGGATGCAATCCGGGGAACGGCAATACCGGAACATTATCAACCCCGGAGGGCGTTGAATGTTTTATTCGTCGGGACCATAAGATAGCGGCTTAATGACTTGCACATGCAAATAGTCTCCGATCAACATATAGCCCACGGTTTCAACCGTGGGATGTAAATATCCCTTCTGCAAAACAACCGTTTTAACGGTTTCCCCACTCCGGTAACGATAAATAGGCATTGTCAGCTCCCTATATTAAATTGCAAATATGAAAAAGCTATTTTTCAATATTTTGTTTATTCTTGCAGCAATATCCATTTCTCTTAATGCTAAATGTAAAACCATGAACAAGTCCAATAAAAAAGTTACCGGCATAGGTGGCGTATTTTTTAAGTCCAAAGACCCTGACAAACTGAACGAATGGTACAAAACCCACCTTGGACTGGAAACTACTAAATATGGCATGAGTTTCGAATGGCGATATGCCGATGATGCTACCCGGAAAGGACTCACCCAATGGAACCCCTTCAAGGAAAGCACGAAATACTTTGAACCTTCCACTAGCAGTTTTATGATCAACTACCGTGTCGAGAACATCGAAGCGCTTGTGGATCAGCTTAAGAAAGACGGTGTGACGATAATTGATAAGATAGAAGGTAGTGATTACGGCAAATTCGTGCATATTATGGACCTTGAAGGCAACAAAATAGAGCTTTGGGAACCCATTGACGAGATTGACAAAACCGCGGAGGCAAATACAGCAGCTAAGAACGATAAAAAAGTCACCGGTATAGGCGGCGTATTTTTTAAATCCAAAGACCCCGACAAGCTGAACGAATGGTACAAAACCCACTTGGGATTGGAAACCACTAAATATGGCACGAGTTTCGAATGGCGACACGCCGATGACAGCAGCAAGAAAGGTCTCACCCAATGGAATCCCTTTAAGGAAACCACGAAATACTTTGAGCCCTCCACGGGCAGTTTTATGATCAACTACCGGGTCGGGAACATGGAAGCACTCCTTGAGCAGCTTAAAAAAGATGGCGTGACCATAACCGATACGATTGAAGATACTGAATATGGCAAGTTCGTACACATAATGGACCTTGAAGGGAACAAAATAGAGCTCTGGGAACCCAAAGACTAGCCGAAAAACTCCCCTCCTGCCAAGGAGGGGATGCTGATTTTGAGGGCTGTCAAAATCGGCTGGGGAGGTCCTGCTGCAGCTAGCACCAAAGTTTAACGACTATCCTCATAGCAACTCCAACGGGGTTTAATATTAATAGCCACGGATGAAATCCGGGGACAGGAAATCGAACATCCGTGTAACCCCGTAGGGTGTTGAACATTTCTCATTCATGTCATATTAGCTAATTATCAAATCATCACATTACCCAATCCTCCTTACCTTTGCTCAAATTTTTACCACAGGTGCCCGACATAATCCAATTACTATCAGATCATATAGCCAACCAGATCGCCGCAGGTGAGGTGATCCAGCGGCCTGCATCTGCAGTAAAGGAATTGCTCGAAAATGCCATAGACGCAGGCGCCACAGAGGTCCAGCTCGTGGTAAAAGAAGCAGGTAAAGAGCTTTTACAGGTCATAGACAATGGCTCGGGCATGAGCCCCACCGATGCCCGCATGAGCTTCGAGCGCCATGCCACTTCCAAGATCCGCAATATCAACGACCTCTTTACCATCCGCACCATGGGTTTCCGTGGCGAGGCCCTCGCATCCATTGCCGCCGTAGCGCAGGTGGAAATGAAGACCAAAAAGGCGGACGATGAAACAGGCAGCCGGCTGGTGATAGAAGGCACCGAAGTAAAACTGCAGGAAGCATGCGCGGCGCCCACTGGCACCAGCATCATGGTGAAGAACCTGTTCTTCAATGTACCCGCACGCCGTCATTTTCTCAAAAGCAATACCACCGAGTTCCGCCACATAATAGATGAGTTCACGCGTGTAGCTTTAGCACATCCGCAGGTCGCATTTCGCCTTTGGCACAATGGCACCGAACAATATCATCTCGAGTCCGGCAATCTAAAACAGCGCATCGTCGACCTCCTGGGCAATTCCTATGCAAAGAACCTCGTCCCCGTTTCAGAACAGACCGATCTTTTAAATATCAACGGCTTCATCGGCAAACCCGAAGCAGCCACCCGCACACGCGGCATGCAGTTCTTTTTTATCAACAACCGTTATATACGCAGTCCATACCTGCACCATGCGGTTATCAATGCATACGATGGACTGATAGAAAAAGATGCATTCCCCTTTTACGTTTTATTCCTCGAGATAGATCCCGCACGGGTAGATGTGAACGTACATCCCACCAAACAGGAAGTAAAATTCGAAGATGACCGTTTAATGTATGCCTACCTCAACGCTGCCCTCAAGCACGGACTGGCAAGGTATAACATCGCCCCCTCGCTCGACTTCACACTCAGTCCCGAGATACAAAGCCTGCCCTCCGTTCAGCTACCCATGACAGAGCGCCAGCGCGAAGAAACACAGCAGGGGTACCTAAGCAACACCTTCAGCCAAAAAGGTCAGGCACATTTTGTAGAGCGCAACGACAGCCTCAAACACTGGAAAGAACTATATGCCATTGCTGCCACACCCTCAGTTACAAACGTCCCTTCTGAAGATCAGCCGGCTACCTTGCACAGCGAAAGCGAGACAACTGCTTCTGCCAACAAAAATACTTTACTCGTGCAAGGTGCTATGTTGGTCACAACCGTAAAGTCCGGCCTCATGATTATCCATATCCGCCGTGCACAGGAGCGTATCTGGTATGAGCGTTTACTGGAGGAATGGAACAGCGGCACCACGCCATCACAACAATTACTATTTCCCGTTTCCTGCGAGCTTGCACCACAAGATGGCATACTGCTGAATGAAGCCTTACCCGATCTCGCCCGCATCGGTTTCGACATCGCCCCATTCGGACAAAATACATTCGTAGTACAAGGCGTCCCCACCGATCTGCCTTCAGGTGAAGAACGTAATGTGATTGACGAAGTAATAGACCAGTTGAAGAACGAATCCACCGATGGCACGGCAAAACGCTCTGAACAACTGCTAGCTCAAATGGCGCGCCGCCTCTCCCGCAACAAACATGCCATCCAGCAGCCCGAAGGTCAGCAGGCACTCATAGACGAGCTCTTCGCCTGTGGCCAGCCCGAGTACACCCCCGATGGCAAAAAGGTCTTCACCATGATCAGGAAAGAAGACCTCGATAATATGTTAGGCTAACGGTCAGCAACATCAGTTGCCCCGGCCTTTAGGCCGGGGGATAAGCACACCCACTAATACAGGCTTTAGCCCAAATTGAATAATGCGAATCATATTATCACATTCCCGCATTTGGTACAAATCCTGCCCATCCTAAAATCAAGAAAATCGTGTTAAATTTGCCCCTCTATGTCCGTTCTCAAGTTTTATCCTTTAAAAGTTACAGATGTTAGGCCCGAGACCGCCGATTGCGTGTCCGTTGCCCTCGAAGTACCCGCCGATCTCGCCGAAATCTTCCGTTTCGCAGCAGGCCAATACCTCACATTCCGTAAGCACATAGGTGATACTGAGATCCGCCGCTCCTATTCCATCTGCGCTAGTCCCCGCGATGGCGAACTGCGCGTGGCCATTAAGAGGGTGGAAAAAGGAGTGTTCTCCGGCTATGCCCACGAGGCGTTGAAGGAAGGAGACATCCTCGACGTAATGCCACCCCTCGGCAAGTTTACTCCCCGCCCCTCTGAAGCAAAACACAAGGAATACGTAGCATTTGCTGCCGGCAGCGGCATCACACCCATCATGAGTATCATGAAAACGGTACTTGAGGATGAACCCAACAGTAACTTTACACTGGTTTACGGCAACAAGAACCGCAATACCGTCATCTTCCGCGAAGCAATTGAAGGACTGAAGAACAAATACATGCAGCGCCTGCGTGTCTACCACATTCTCAGCCGCGAGTATATGGACGTGCCCCTGTTCAACGGCCGCATAGATGCTGACAAATGCGCCGCCTTCTGCGACTCACTCATAAACATTAAAGAAGTAGACGAAGCATTCATTTGTGGCCCCGAAGACATGATATTATCTGTAAAAGATAAGCTCATCGAGCTCGGCATGCCCTCATCGCATGTGCACATTGAGTTGTTCACCTCCCCCGATCAACCCAAACAATCGCACGAAAAATGGGTTGCGGAGCACCGCGAAGACAATGGCCCCGTAAGCAAAGTAAGCATCACCCTCGACGGCAGTACGTTTGAGATCGACCTGCCTTATCACGGCGTCAGCATTCTCGACGCTGCCCTGCAAAGTGGTGCCGACCTGCCATATGCCTGCAAAGGTGGTGTATGTTCTACCTGCCGCGCTAAAGTAACCGAAGGTGCCGTAGATATGGAAGTCAATTATTCATTGGAGCCCGACGAAATCGAAAAGGGTTTCGTCCTCACCTGCCAGGCCCACCCCAAAACCGAAAAGGTCACAGTAGACTTTGATGCTCGTTAATTTTTCGACTAATTAACCAGTCAACTAATTAACTAATCAACTGACCTCCTCATCTGTTTCTTCATCGACTCTTTCTTCTTTGATTCCAGCCGTCTTTCTTTTGCCTCTTTCGATGGTTTAGTAGGCTTGCGTTTTTTAGGTTTTATTAGGCTCTGCTCCACCAGTTCCTGCATCTTCTTCAGCGCTATCTGCTTGTTCTCCAGTTGCGATCTTGTTTCGCTGCTTTTTGTCTGCAGGTAGCCGTCTTTATTTATCCGCTTCTCCAGTTTTACTCTTATCAGTTCTTTTTCTTCCGGGGTAAAATACCCTGAGTTCGCTACATGCCACCAGGCCTCGGCCATGGTTTCCACCTTGTTCACGTTTTGTCCGCCCTTTCCCCCGCTCCTTGCCGTCCTGAAAAATACCTCTGTTGAAAAATCCCGCATTGCACTGCAAAATTAATGTTTTTTTGTTCTGTACCTTTGCAGCAGCCATTATGCAGTTCCATTCTTTCTACCAGGTATTGTTGCTCATCGCACTACGCTATATTGTTATAGCGGGTATCTTTTGGCTGGTATGGTACAAACTCATCCGTAATAGCATCGCTTACAAAAAGATACAAAGCCGCATGCCTTCCGGCAATGACTACAGGCGCGAGATAAGCTCCTCCCTCTTCACAATAATCATATTCGCTGCTGTGCCTTCGCTCTGTTTGCTCACGCCCTTCAGGCAGTACACGCAGTACTACAAGCACATCGGCGATCATAGCCTGCTTTGGTTTTGGCTTGCCTTCCCCGCCATGTTCATAATGCACGATGCCTATTTCTACCTCACGCACAGGCTCATGCATCACCCTAAGCTGTTCAAACATTTTCATCTTCTCCATCACAAGTCCACCAACCCTTCTCCTTTCGCCGCCTTCGCCTTTCATCCCCTCGAAGCAATTGTAGAGGCCGGCATTTTCTTCGTCTTTGTAATGGTAATGCCACTGCATCCCCTGCACATTTTCATTTTCTTTTTCGTGATGATCGTGTACAATGTATACGGCCACCTCGGCTGGGAGCTATATCCCAAAGGCTTTTCAAAACACCCCATCGGCAAGTGGATCAATACCTCCATGAGCCACAACCAGCACCACCAATATTTCACCGGTAATTACGGTCTCTACTTCCTCTGGTGGGATCGCTGGTTCCACACCCTCCGCTCCGACTACGAAACAAAATTCGAAGAAGTGAAAAATCGTCAGCCCGAACCAGGTAGCGTCAGTACGGCTTAATGCCGTCAGACGCGTTGAAGGGAAGGGTAGCATCGCACGGCTTAACGCTGTTAGACGGGGTGAGGGCGCGTTACCTCAATTCCTCAGCACTCTGCATATACATTCTTGCACTGTCCTCCCTCAGCTGTTTCAGTCCCGCATCTTTGGTCACTTTAGCATACTCTGTGTAGCACTGCGCCATGGCAAGCTGTGCACTTTTATTCTCCTGTAGATTGCCCATTTCCGGCTTCAGTATACTGATAGCCTGTGGATAGTCGCGTAGCTGGTTGTAGAAACGTGCGGCGTGTACCGGCATATTGTTTTCGTCTTCCTCGTCGTTCTTATAAGCAGGGTTCAACAGTTTGGTCAGTCCCGCTGCCCATCCCGGTTCATCTCTTTCTTTTGGCCAGTTGAAAGGCCTTTGCAATTCAGGTTTATCAATGAGCGCTTTGTTCACCTCATTTTCTTTTACAAAGATCACCGTTACAGGATCGGCATAGATCATGAAGAAGCCCTTGCCCCAATATAGCTCCTGCTGCAGCGCCGGCATCTGCGATGTGCTCAGCACCACGTAATTGAAATTATATTTTGCATCTGCTTCTTTAAACAGCGCAGGTTTCTTATACATCTCAAAATATTGATCAAAGAAATCCACCGGGAACACGTCAAGGTCCCTTAGGTCTATGTACGATTTGAATTTCGGGTAATGCGCCCAAAGCAGGTAGGACGAAACAAAGTAGTCGGAAAATGCAGTGCCGCTTATGTTATGTTCCTTGATAAAATCTGCAGCACCCGTGGGGTTGTGCAGCATACTTATATGCATACCGTAGCGGTTCACACTGCCTGTTGCTTTGTAAAATGCATTGCTCACCACCGCTACATAAAATCCCGCTCCCAATACTATCCCCGCTATCAAAGCCCTCTTGTCCAGCGCCGCAAGTATCTTTTCATTTTTCTCTTTTATCGTTCTCGCCATGCTGCGCAATATGAATGGCACCGTAGGCAGCAACACGATCTGTGCAAAAGGTATATTTCTATTGGCCGTCAGCGACAGGTAGGCGAACAGTGGTATCAGCAGCAGGTAAGCTACCATTGCGGGATGGTAAAATCCTCTTTGCTCCTTCCGCATCCTCAGTGGCCAGTACATCAGTACTATTATCACTAAGGCCACATGCCACTTGGCCTGTATGGTCCAGTAGGCAGCATCGTGCCATGAGTATAACTCTGTGGTATACTTATTCATCCATACCTGCCTGTATATCTCAAAGGGCTGCTTCCATAGTACAATTCCGTTCGGGTTTATCAGTATCACCAATACGGCTGCTGCAAATATTGCTGCAAGCCTTACAGCCTGCTGCATATAAGTCTTCTCCTTAGTCAGCGAATAACTGATACCCGCGCCCGCCGTATAGGTGCCTATCATCACAAGCCCTACGGGGTAGCCCTCGTGCATATTGGCCCATAGGCATTGCAGCGGCACCAGCCATATGATGTCCTTCCAGCCTCCCTGCGGTTTGCGCAGCAGTATATACAGGTACAGCGCGCACATAAAGTGGCTTATCATCTCCGGCCTGCCTGCCATTCGGTATTCAACCGTAGCCAGGAACAGCAGCACCGCCACCACACTTTGGAACTCGCTTAAATTTCGGTTCAGCAATTGCCCTGCATGCTTTATGGTCCTGAACAGCAGCCATACGATCATCACGTTCACTATGCACTGCAGCAGCAGCACTCCTTCAGGGCAAAAAGCTTTTTCCAGCAGGGCTATCTTTATTTCATACAGCCACTTCACATTCACCCATGGCTGGCCCGTCATGGTGTAGCTGAACATATCACTATGTGTCACCTGCCCGTGCTCCAGCATCCAGCGGCCCGATAGCAGCTGCCACCACACATCCGGCTCGCGCAGTTGTTTCATGCCCAGCACTATGGCCACCAGGTAGCAAAGTATATGCGGAAGTCTCTTTATAAAAGCCTGCATCTTGGGGTTGAAAATAATTCAATTATTCCGGAATTGCTTAGCCTCAGGCCATCGGCACCATGCAGCGCACATCTTTATCGTTCAGGTACCACTCCAGGCAGTAGCCATTTGGGTCTATGTCCGGCTGTGCCAGCAGCTCGGTGAATGTTTTGCCTATGCCCGGCAGATCGCTCATAAAGTTGTGGATCGTCACGCTGTAGAACTCGCCTTTCTTTATCGTGAAGCTTTCCAGTCCCAGCTCTTCAGCTTCGCCCTCATGCATTTCCTCCGCCGCGGCTTTATACACTATGCCACCGCCGCCTTCCGGCCGCGATATGCCGAAGCTTTTGCGCGCCATACTATCGGGCAGCTTAGCATGCAGTTTCTGGAAGGCCTCCATAACGCCGTTGGGGAAAGACGTGGCCTGCAGGCAGAGTACCTTGATGTCTTTGTCTAAACTGAATTTTTCTATTTCCATGTCGATAAATATTTGAACTGTAAATTACGAAGGGTCTTCGTTGTTCGGGCTGTGTAATTGCGACAATGTGAGGGGTGGCTTGTGACAGAGTGGTTTGCAGCTCGCGACGACATCCCCCTGGCCCCCTTCGCTATGCTCAAGGCCTTCGCGCAAGGGGGAGGTGTGGTTACTTAATGTCATAGGCTGGTGGTGAGGGGAAGTAGGGAATGTTGTTTGCTTCGCAGAAGGTTTTGAATTCTTCTTCCTTGTTGTAAAACCCTTCGCTGGCTTCGATATCGTTTTGGATGTCTTGTTGTTCATCTTCCAAGGTGCGGGCCGTAAATGTCTGTTCGGCATCGGGGATGTCTTGTTGGGTCATATAGTCGATCTCGGTAGGGACATGGGTTTGTTTCATTTTTTCTTCCATGAAAGTGGCGGTATGTTCCTGCAGTTTTTCTGCGAGTTCAGGGTCTTTAGCTGCGATGTGCTGGCAGAAACCTGTGATGCTTTCCATGCTCTCGCTTATGGAGGAGTTTTGCCTCATCTTGATGATGCACCAAACGAGCTTGCGCATAACATCGGCCTCATGCCATGAGGGGAAACGCTGACCGGGGATGCGGCTGCGGATGTTGTGATTTAATTCCTGCAACTGGGCATACATATCCTCGACCAGCATGGAGGGCATGCGGAGCATGGCCATACGGAGCTGGTTCCAGTTGCCTTCGTTGACCCAAAAGCAAACTGTTTTTTTGCTGACGCCGACATAGGCAGCGATGGCAGCCTGTGAGAGATTGGTATTGAAATAAAGATCGCGGGCGAGCGATTGTTGTTTTGGTTTTGTGTTCATAGTTAAGGTTAATTGGTTATCGTTCATTGATCCGGCTGAGGTAGTGTTCTCAACAGGACCTCCCCAGCCAATTTTGATATTCGTCAAAATCGGCATCCCCTCCTTGGCAGGAGGAGAGTTTTGAAAAGTAAACGGGAAAAGTGTTTACTTATGAAGGGGGTGGAATGGGTGGAGATGCCAGGTATTGTTGGGTTATTATGGGAATTGAAATGTTTTGAAAAGTAAATTGCATGTTGATAAGTTGATAGGTTGACATGTTGATAAGATTTTAGCCCGTCCCTTTCAAAATGGGACTTTTAGCACAAAGGTCTGATACAGTTTTGAGATGGGAAAATTGAAGTTTTATGATACCCTTCCAGAAGGGTATCATACCCCCTTGCGGAGGGTATCATAGCCTTATTTTTGGATATAATTCAAAAGTCAAAATTTAAAAATGATTGACTTGGTTTGGGTTGTGGAGGAAGAAAAATGGTTGTTATATGAAAAGTAAAAACAGCTTTTTGTTTCTGCTTAAGACGCTGGAAGTTACCATTTAAAGCAGAAGACGAAAAAAAGAATGGGAGACAATGCCATTGATAAGTAATACATCGAATAAAAACGGAAATGAAATTTAATACGGTTATACGTATTCGTTAACCCATTTAAATACAGATTATTATAAGCCTTGAAATATTCATAGTCTGTTGTTAAATGGTTCTCCGAATATTGATTGATTATTTCTTGATATTTTATACCCAAGTTATCGACCTCAGTTTTGATTAAGTTGCTAGTCAAATATTCCCCCTTTATTTGTTCCAACCGTTCGTAGAGTTGGCTTAAATCCTTCCCGCATTGGTGAAGGTTCATCGCTCTTGCAACATAATTTTTTGAATTTTCAATTAGACTAACTACAATAATAATAATTGATAAAAAAATTGTTATCAGGCATAAAGATTCCGGAGTGAGCCCCGAATATTTTGAAAAGGAAGGTAAGCCCAATAAACTTGCCACTATTACATAAATAGAATTTAGCGCAATGGACCAATTTGATAGGGAACTCATTCTTTCAAGCCTTTTATATGCTATAAATCTAGCGCCTTTCGTTGTCCAAACCTTTTCGTAAAGAGCTTCGGCGTAATTTTTCATGAGTATAAAAATAAAAGGGGGCTACCTGAAATTCTTCGTCTTTAATTTCAAAATGAAATTTTTGCCGCTATGGTATAGCACTACTTAAACTTTTTCAAAAGTTTTCTTCATAAAAAGAAGGTAACCCCCAATCAAATGTATTATATTTTTAGGAAAAATCAGATCCTCTTTGCGTGTCAACATTCTTGATTGTCGTATTAATTATTTTATTATACAAACGTGAAATGTCCTTGGCACTTTTATCGTCCTCAGGAGAGATAAATCCGGACTCCACCAAAAATTGCCTTTGTTTATCTTCACTATCGTACAAATTATAGTCAAGCACGTAAGACCCCCCGTTATTATATTTTATTTCATAGTATGCCCGGACAACCCGTTTTATTTCTAACGGTTTCTGATTATCAAAAAATTGCAGTGCGCTAAATTGTTTATCAATAATTCTGTCTATTCTGTATAATAGCTTCACATCATTTATTTGAACGTAATAGTGCAACCATCCATATTTTTTTTCTTCGCTTTTAGCGCCCGTAATTTTTTCATTTAATCTACTTATAAAGACACTTTTTAAACGTTTATCGTCTGATAAGAAAGTGGGTCTGTATTTTTTGTCGTCGACACATTTTTTCAACCACGTAAATATTCCTGTGATTCCCTTAATATAGTTCTGAAAACTATTGTCACTTGCTGTAATAAGATCAGAATTTAATTTGTAACCCAAATAGCTAACATAGTCGGCCAAAGGTCCTTCAATCGTTTTTTCTTGGTTAGGATCTAGTTTTAACTTAAGAAGATTGCTTTTTAATTTGTCTTTTAAATTTGCTATTTGCTCTTTGCTTCCTATAATCAAGAAATCATCAACGTACCTTAAATAAAGTGCATCTATGTCCATCATCATATTCTTGTCAAAATCTGCGAGATAAATTTGAGCGAGAATGTTTGATATTGATAGGCCCTGAGGAATTCCTATAGAGTTTTGATACTTTTCAACTGAATCCTTTGAATAATTGATAGGTACAGTTGGATTTTTGATAGCCATTTGAACAAGATAAAAGATGTAGCCATCTATTTTTTTTTCACTTAACATTTGTAATAAGGTCTGATGATTCACGCTAGGATAGAAATCGCGAATATCTGTTCTTAAGTAATAAAGCTCTTTTTCCGGATTGTCTTTCAAGAAAACCTGTACTTCTTTAATAAAATGATTGGGTTGCTTTTTATTATTTTCTTTTGCAAAGAAAGTCTGCAAATACTGTTTAATAACTTCCAACACTAATCGATCTCTAATAGTAGGAATCGAAATCAAACGAGGGAACCTGTCTCTATGCTTTATTTTTAATTTTTCAACATATGGACTAAAATGAAACGTACGATTATGAAGTTTTTTTGATAGTATGCCTATTTCATTATCTAAGTTCTTTTGGAAGTCGGAACTGGTTTTTTTATCTATTCCTTTGCCGGTAACCTTGAAAATCTTTTTACTAAAAATTCTCTTCAGTGAGTCTTCATCAAAATCAAGTATATCCATAATGTAGGTGCTGAGAATCTCGGATTGAGTATCAAATTTGTTAACCAAACTTATGTAATAATGAGCTATTGAGGAACATTCTCTTTGTGGTTTGTTCTGCTCTTACCATCGTTTCGAGGTGATTTTTGAGGGTATTGGCCATCAAACTGGTATTTTTTTCCGCAGCATATACTACATTGCCCGCACATCCTTACAACATGAAAAGGCTACTCTTCCTCTTTATTGCGGTCCTCTCATTTGGCTTCGGCATAGCGCAGCCTATCGACACGGCGGAGATCGTCAATATAGCGGGTATGAAACAATACATCAGCATAAAGGGCAGCGACCGAAATGCACCCTTGATATTGTTCCTGCATGGTGGCCCGGGCCGTTCGCTCATACCCTTTGCCGATAAGTTCAGCAACAGGCTGCAGCAGAAATTCGTAGTTGTGCAGTGGGACCAGCGCGGTGTAGGTGAAACACTAAAGTTAAATGCCAGTCCTGCTGCCTTATCGGTAAGCGCACTCCAGGCCGATGCACATGAGCTGGTGGAATATTTGCTGAACAGCTTCCACCAAAAAAAGCTCTATCTCGTCGGTCATTCCTTCGGCAATGTATTGGGCTTTTATATGGCCGATAAGTACCCGCAGCTATTGTATGCCTATGTTGCCATCAGTCCCGTAGTGGATCAAATAAAAAGCAATCGGCAAACGCTGGCTATGTTGCAAAAGCAGGCGAAAAAAGATAACAACAAAACTGAGCTGCAAGAGCTGGCCATGGTGCCTATACCCATCCAAAACCCGGAGCAGCTCTACTACTTTTCAAAATGGCTCTTCATCTACAACGATGTGGACTTCGCAAAACAAGATGATTTTAAGGCCACTTATATAGAATGGGCCACTACCTGGCAGCCTGTATGGAACGAGGCGATAAAGAACAACCTTTTCAAAACACTGAAGGCAGTAAAATGCCCTACCTACTTTTTTATAGGTCGCGGCGATAACCAGACCTTCGCCAATATATCAGCAGCCTATTTCAAAACACTAATAGCACCCAAGAAACAATTGTTCTGGTTCGAGCAGTCGGGCCACACCATATTCAATACCGAACCCGATAAACTGCAGGAAATCATTATGGACAAAATATTGCCGGCTACCTTCGCCCGGTAGAGACGCAAGATCTTGCGTCTCTACGTGTGGCGGATCCGAAATTTAGCCACCTTTCACATTAACTAAAACCCCATTATATGCAAGCCTGCATTATTTCATTACTTTTACGCGCGTTTTTTTGATTTAATTATATGACAGACAAGCTGAAACGCCCTATACGTGTACTGGTAGCCAAGGTGGGCCTCGACGGGCACGACCGTGGGGCCAAGGTAATAGCCACCGCCCTGCGCGATGCGGGCATGGAGGTAATATATACCGGCCTGCGCCAAACCCCCGAAATGGTGGTGAGCGCCGCCCTGCAGGAGGATGTGGACGCCATAGGCATCAGCATACTGAGCGGTGCGCATATGACGGTCTTCCCCAAGGTAATGGCCATGATGAAGGAAAAAGGCATGGATGATGTGCTGCTTACAGGCGGCGGCATTATACCGGAGGAGGATATGAAGGCACTAAGCGGGATAGGCGTAGGCAAGCTCTTCGCCCCCGGCGAGCGCACCGAGGATATAGCAGGCTATATTACCGGCTGGGTGAATGAACACAGGAGGTAGCCAATTTAAAATTCAAAAGTAAAAAAAGAAAAATATTCAATTTTAAATCTACAATAATAGAGATGTATCAAACACTACTTACAGACTTGCAGGAAGGCACAATGGTAATAACCGTGAACCGCCCCGATAAACTGAACGCGCTTAACAAAGATGTAATACAGGAACTGGGCCAGGCCTTTGATGAGGTATATAATAATACAGAAATAAAGACCGTGATACTGACCGGCGCAGGTGAAAAGGCCTTTGTGGCGGGTGCTGATATTACCGAGTTCACCGCACTGGACGCTGCAGGTGGCATGGAGCTGGCGAAAAGAGGCCAGGAGCAGGTGTTTGACAAGATCGAGAACTGCCCTAAGCCCGTTATAGCTGCCGTTAACGGCTTTGCGCTGGGTGGCGGTTGCGAGTTGGCTATGGCCTGCCACTTCAGGATAGCAAGCACAAATGCCAAGTTTGGCCAGCCCGAAGTGAACCTTGGTTTGATACCCGGCTATGGCGGTACACAACGCCTTACCCAGCTGGTGGGCAAGGGTAAAGCTATGGAGCTGATGATGACCGCCGAGATGGTGGGAGCCGATGAGGCAAAGGCCCTGGGACTGGTGAACCACGTGCTGCCGCAGGAGGAATTGCTGGCCAAGGCAAAAGAAATATGTCAAAAAATACAGGGAAAAGCTCCCATTGCTGTAACAAAAGTTATATATTGCGTGAACGAAGCGGCCCGCGGCGACAACCGTGGGTTTGCTAATGAAATAACAAGATTTGGTGACTGTTTTGCCACCGAAGACATGCGCGAAGGAACCGGTGCTTTTTTAGAAAAAAGAAAAGCTATTTTTAAAGGCAAATAATTTTTTTATCTTCAACGCTAAAATAACACAACAATGCGGAAGACAATTATCCGTAGCATTTTAGCCATCGGTTTAGTAGCAGTGACTGTTACATCAACAGATGCACAGAAGATTCGGCGTAAAGACTACGTAGAACCTTCAGGCTGGGCGCTGGGCATTAATTTCGGTATGACCGACCTATGGGCTGACGTGGGCACCAAGAAAATAATGGACCATTATAATAATGGCAAATACTTTAACCGCCCATGTTTTATGGGTGGTTTGTACGGCCGTTATACTATCCATCCTGCACTTTGCGCCAGGCTGGCAGTCAATTACGGTACACTCTATGCATCGGATAGCTGGAATGAGAATAAAGCGAGGAACGCTACTTATATCTCCGACGACTATTACCAGCGCTACATCCGCAACCTGGATGTGCGTACCAATTTGTGGGAAGCCAACCTGATGTTTGAGTTCAACCCGCGCAGGCTAAATATCGGCCCCAGGACAGCAAGGGGAAGGTTCAATCCCTACGTACTGGCCGGTTTCGGTTATTTCCACTTCAATCCGCAGGGTACATTACCCGGCCGTGGCGATGCTAATTCCAAATGGGTGAACCTCAAGAACCTGCACCTGGAAGGCGACGGTTTTGGCGCAGGCTATCCTGAAGAAATCAAATACTGGCAGATGGAAGTACCCTTTGGCCTCGGCGCACGCTGGAGCGTTGGTGAAAAACTGGATCTGGGTATCGAGTACATCTACCACTATTGCATGACCGATTATCTTGATGCCACAAGTGCTACCTACATAGACCCGAATGAATTTGACAAACACCTGAACCCTGACAATGCACAGGTAGCAAGGGAAATGCAGGATAAAACATGGCAGATAACCAATATTTCTACTCGTAAAACAGGAGATATCAGGGGCAATAAATCAGTAAATGATGCCTATTCTGTGATCAACATCACCTTCTTCTACAAGGTAAAGGCGAGGAGAAACCCATGGTGGTGGTATGATGATGAAAACAGGTAAACAAACTATTTTATATATAAAAAGCGGCGTGTAAAACATGCCGCTTTTTTTATTAATGTTTTAATGGGGTACGCATAAGATTTTAGCCCCGTTTTTTACAGCTAATTCGGATAAATGCACTATTTTCAAGCCTGAACCGAAATAAGAACTGTAAAGTAATATGTTTGCATACCTCGAAGGTGATCTGACATACAGGTCGCCGTCTGTATTATATATGTCTGTAGGTGGTGTGGGTTATGAACTAAACATTACCCTGCAAACCTATAGCAAGATACAGGGGCTGGAGCATTGCAGGCTATACACCCACCTGCAGGTGCGGGAAGACGCATGGGTATTATACGGCTTTGCCGACCAGGAGGAGCGCAGCACCTTCAGGCAATTGCTGGGCATAAACGGGGTGGGCGCAGCAACTTCACGCATCATACTCTCCTCGCTGACGCCGGATGAACTGGAACGTGCCGTGGCACAGGAGGATACGCGGACCCTTGAAAAGGTAAAAGGTATAGGTGCCAAAACAGCACAACGCATTATTTTAGAACTGAAAGGCAAGCTACTGGTGAGCAAAAATACAGGCTCAAAACCGCTAGCCATACACAATACAAAGGAAGATGACGCGTTAATTGCTTTAGTGAATCTTGGTATCAGCAGGGCTGTGGCAGAAGCCGCCCTTAAAAAAATAAATGACCCCGCCGCATTGCCAGTAGAGGAATTGATAAAACAGGCATTACGGGTTTTATAAATTAAGGAGATTACAAATTGAAGGGACAAAGCAATTTTGGATATAAATTCTTGTTGTTTATAGCGCTTATAGTGGCTATAGCGAATGCAGCTGCACGTGGGCATAAAGACCCCTTCAAGTTTGACCCTGACCCTGACGATTCGCAAAAGACAACGAAAGCGAGAGACTCCGCGCGCAACCTGAGATTCCCGATACATGACAAGACAGGTGACCCGATGCAGGACAATACCTACCATAGTATGGACCTTGCAGATCCGCCGAACATCAGTCAGAATGTTGAATACAATCCTGCAGACAGTAACTATTACTACGATAATAAAATAGGCGGCGACTTCATCCGTAACCCCAGTTACATGACCATGGATGAGTACCTGAAGTATAAAGCGCAACAGGATGAGCAATCGTACTGGAAACGCAGGCTGGATGCGCTCACCATATTCAATAAAAAACCTGAGCTGCCGCAGATGTACCGCGAGGGCCTCTTCGATCGCATATTTGGCGGCAACAGCATACAGGTGCGGCCGCAGGGCAATATAGATATCACCTTTGGCGGTAACTGGCAGAATATCAAAAACCCCACGCTGGTGCAGCGTGCGCAGAAGTATGGTGTGTTTGACTTTGACATGCAGATGAACATCAACCTGCTGGCAACAGTGGGCGACAAGCTGAAGCTGAATATAAGCAACAATACCAAAGCCACCTTCGACTACCAGAATGTGCAGAAGCTGGAGTACACCGGTAAGGAAGATGAAATCATTAAAAAGATAGAAGCAGGTAACGTAAGCTTCCCGCTGAAGAGTAACCTGATAAGCGGTGTGCAATCGCTCTTCGGTTTGAAAACACAATTGCAGTTTGGCAGGCTTTGGGTAACAGGCGTAGTATCGCAACAAAAATCAAAACGCCAGAGCCTTACCGTGCAGGGCGGCTCGCAAACCCAGCAGTTTGCCATAAAGGCCGATGAGTATGAAGAGAACAAGCACTACCTGCTGTCGCAATATTTCTACAACAACTATAACAATGCGCTTAAGAGCTACCCGATCATCAATTCACAGGTGAACGTGAATAAAATAGAAGTGTGGATCACCAATCGCACAGGTGCTGTAGATAACGTACGTGATGTGCTGGCCTTTACAGACCTTGGTGAAAGCAAACCATATCTTGTACAGCTTACCGACCCTACCAAACCGGCCTTCCCGGATAACAGGACCAACCTGCTGTATGACCAACTGATGCAGAACCCTAATAACAGGATACAGGGAGCTGCTGCAACACTGCAAGGACTTACACCGCAGCAGGATTATGAGCGCACCACTGCACGCAAACTGAATCCTTCTGAATTCTCTTTTAATCCGCAGCTGGGTTATATATCGCTGAATACACAGCTGAACCCTGATGACATACTGGCGGTAGCCTTTCGGTATACCACCACTACAGGTAAGGTATACCAGGTAGGTGAGTTCGCAGAAGACATACCACCTGCGGGCAACACGCAGAAAGTACTGTTTCTCAAATTACTGAAGGGAATATCAGCAAGGCCAAGCTTCCCGATATGGCACCTGATGATGAAGAATATATACACACTGGGCGGGCTGGGTGTATCGAAGGAAGACTTCAGGCTTAATGTGCTGTATCAAGACCCCGGCGGTGGCGAAAAACGCTACCTGCCCGAAGGGCCGAATGCGGGCATTCCGCTGCTCACCCTTCTGAACCTTGACAGGCTTAACTTTCAGAACGATCCGCAGCCCGACGGTATATTTGACTTCGTAGATGGCATTACCATTAATACGCAGCAGGGCAAGATCATATTTCCCGTGCTGGAGCCTTTTGGCGAAGACTTGCGGCCTGCACTGGGGAATAATCCACAGCTCGAACGAAAGTATTTATACACGATCCTGTATGACTCAACTAAAACCATAGCGAGGCAGTTCCAGCAAACGAACAGGTATGTGATAAAAGGTTCTTACAAATCAGCTTCTTCTTCCGAGATATTCCTGGGTGGTTTTAATATACCGCAAGGCTCAGTATCAGTATCGGCAGGCGGGCAGAAACTGATAGAGAACCAGGATTACCAAATTGATTACGGCCTGGGTAAAATAAAGATACTCAACTCGGGTATATTGAATTCGGGCATACCCATTAATGTGCAGTATGAAGACAATGCAACATTTGGCTTCCAGCAGCAGAACTTCCTGGGTACACGTTTTGACTATTATGCAAATAAAAAACTGGCCATCGGCGGTACATTCATGCGCCTGACCGAAAGACCATTCACACAAAAAACGACTTTTGGCGAAGATCCTATAAAGAACACAGTGCTGGGGCTCGATGCGAACTATCAGTCCGAATTCCCGGGCCTTTCGCGTGCGCTGGATAAACTGCCGGTATACTCTACCACGGCCCCCTCGTTCATCAACGCGAGTGGTGAAGTAGCGAGCTTGCTGCCCGGCCACCCGAAACAGATAGATGCGCTTGACCCTGAGGGCTCAGTATACATAGATGATTTTGAAGGTACCGCCAGTGCCTATGACCTTAAATTTCCGGCCAACGCGTGGTCGCTGGCATCTACACCGTTCGGCGCACATGACAAATTCGGGAATGTACTATTCCCTGAAGCGGGAGATGGCAATAAGCTAAGTTATGGCTACAACAGGGCAAAGCTTGCATGGTACTTCATAGAACCCACCCTGGTAGACCCGGGCGGTGGCGTACCCGATTATGTGAAGAACGATCCGAACCAGCACTACATAAGGATGGTGCAAACGCAGGATATCTTTCCGCAGAAAAATACTACGACTTTACAGAATGCGACGAGTACACTGGACCTTGGATTTTATCCGAAGGACAAAGGGCCGTATAACTTCGACTATACCAATGTGGATGCAGATGATAAACTGCTAAATCCTGAAAGGCGCTGGGGCGGTATCATGCGCCCGATAGAGTACAGTGATTTTGAAGCATCGAATGTGCAGTTCATAGAGTTTTGGGTGATGGACCCTTTCATTAATAACCCGAATGCACCGGGTGGCTCCCTGTACATAAACCTGGGTAATGTGTCGGAAGACGTGTTGAAAGATTCGAGGAAATTTTTTGAAAACGGCATTCCCTATCCTTCCAATCCTGACCAACTTGATAAAACAGTCTGGGGAAATGTGCCAAAATTCCAGCAACAGATAACAAGGGCTTTTGACAATGACCCCGCTGCGCGCGCTGTGCAGGATGTGGGATATGACGGTGCAAATGATGACGATGAGAACGGGCTTTTTGGCGACTACCTGGGCAAGCTGGCCGTAAAAGTAAATGCCGCTGCGCTCGCTGCCGCACATGCAGATCCATCGAACGACAACTATAAATACTACCGCGATGCCAGCTACGA
The DNA here is from genome assembly GCA_002336915.1 of Bacteroidetes bacterium UBA1947. Classification (GTDB taxonomy): domain Bacteria; phylum Bacteroidota; class Bacteroidia; order Chitinophagales; family Chitinophagaceae; genus MKUN01. The sequence continues at coordinate 115,008 of DDET01000055.1, forward strand.
CGACAATGGTACCGGGGTGCTGGGCCGTTATAAGAACTACAATAATCCGCAGGGCAATTCACCTGTGACCGACCCTAATTCTTCGTTCGCTACGTCAGCGACCACATTGCCCGAATCGGAAGACATAAACAAGGACAATACCCTTAACGAGAGCGAATCTTATTATGAATACCGCCTGGACCTGAAGCCTAATATGCAGGAGGGCACTAACTATATAGTGAACAAAGTAGTGGCCAAGCCCAAGCTGCCGAACGGTAACTATGAAGAAGAAACATGGTACCAGTTCAAGATACCTGTGAATGAATACCAGCAGCGTGTGGGTGATATCTCTGACTTCAGGGCTATACGCTTCATCAGGATGTACATGACCGGTTTCCGCGACAGTGCTATAGCGCGTTTTGCACAGCTGCAACTGGGCCGTAACCAATGGCGTACATACCAGTTCTCGCTACAGGCACCGGGAGAGAACATACCCGAGCCGGATATTAAATCGAACAACTTCTCGGTAACGACCGTAAGTGTGGAAGAAAACAGCGGACGCGAACCTATACCATACGTGATACCACCCGGAGTGAACCGCCAGCAGGCTGCTGTAGCAACCGGGCAGAATGTGCAACTGAACGAGCAGGCCTTATCGCTGCAGACCTGTGCACTGAAAGATGGCGACGCGCGTGGCGTGTATAAAGAGATAGGTGTGGACATGCGCCAGTTCAGCGGCCTCAGGATGTTCATGCACGCAGAATCGCAGGTGGGGCAGGTGCCGCTGAGAGATGGGGATGTGAAAGCGTTCATACGTATAGGCAGTGACTTTACCAATAACTATTATGAATACCAAATACCTTTAAAGATCACCAACCCGGGTACCACCGATGCTGAGGGCATATGGCCGGAAGCAAACAGGATGGACATGTTGCTGGATGACCTGGTGAAAGCGAAAACGGAAAGGAACACCCGGGGCTTTGCAGCCTACGTGCCCTACTCAACAACAGACAGCAAAGGCAACACGATCATAGTAGTTGGTAATCCCAACATTGGCGATGCAAAAACGATAATGCTGGGTATACTGAACCCGAAGAAAAGCACAACGACGCCCACAGACGACGGCCTGCCAAAATGCACCGAAGTATGGTTTAACGAACTGCGCATGATAGGCCTGAATGAAAAGGCAGGCTATGCTGCAGCAGGTAAAGTGAATGTGCAACTTGCGGACCTTGGCAATGTGAACCTGTCGGGCAGCATGCACACAGAAGGTTATGGTAATATAGATCAGAAAGTAGACCAAAGGTTTAAAGATAATTTTTACCAGTACAATGCATCGACTAACCTGAACATGGGTAAAATGTTGCCGCGCAAATGGGGTGTACAACTACCTTTGTTCCTTGGTTATTCGCAGAACGTGAGCAACCCCGAGTTCAACCCCTATGACCTTGACGTAAAGTATAGCGATGCGCTAAACTCTGCAGTGAACAAGGCCCAGAGGGATTCTTTCAAAAAAGCTGCACAGGATTATACGTCCATTACCAGCGTTAACCTTACGAATATCCGTGTGCTGGGCGACCCCGACAAGCAAAACGCGAAAGTGAAACCCTGGAGCGTTAAGAACTTTGACCTGAGCTATGCATATAACAGGCAGTTCAAAAGAAACCCTACAATAGAGTCGGACAATCTCGTGAACAACAAGCTGGGCCTTGGGTATACATACAGCATAAAGGCGAAATCGATAGAGCCTTTCAAAAGGGCAATAAGATCGAAGTCGAAGTGGTTCTCGCTGATACGGGATTTCAACTTTAACCCATTGCCCTCGAACTTCACGTTCAGGACGGACCTGAATAAGATAATGGACGAGACCCAGGTGCGGAACATAAGCGACGGCCCCTACGATATACCCCCTACTTACTATAAGAATTTCACCTGGAACAGGCTGTACACATTGCGCTGGGAACTAACCCGTTCTTTGTCGTTCGATTTCAGTGCAACGAATTTGTCGCGCATTGATGAACCGTACGGGAAAGCAAACACCGCTGAAAAGCGTGATACACTCTGGACGAATATTAAGAAACTGGGAAGGAATACCAATTATACCCAGACCTTCAACACGAGCTATAACGTACCCTTGCAAAAGATCCCGGTCATGGACTGGACAAACCTCCGCCTGTCGTACAGTGCTAATTATACATGGACCGCGGCATCGCAACTGGCGCATGACCTGGGTAATACCCTGAGCAATACGCAAACCAAACAAGTGACAGGTGAGCTTAATTTCACCTCCTTGTATAATAAGAACCGGTACCTGCGGGCAATTAACCAGCCAGTGCGCAACGGCAACAAAAAAGACAGTAAGCCCAAAAACACCGGCACGGGCAATAAGGATGTGAAAGACCTTAGAACGGGTGATAAAAAGCAAGCTCCTGGTAATGTTATGGCCGGCCGTGATAGTGATGACGACAATGTGAAGCCAACACCGCTGACCGGAGAAAAAGACAACAAAAAAGCAAAACCCAAAGAGGAGGACAAAATAGAAGCAGCGCTACTTGCAGCGAAAGCAGCGCACATGAGCGATCACCAGCTTGACTCATTGAGGAGAGTGCTGGAGGACCAGGAAGCTGCAAGGAAAAAAGCAGAGAAAGCGAAGGCGAAGGCGGCAAGAAAAGCTGCGCGTAAAGCCCGCAGGAATGTAAGCCCCGAAATAAGCCCGGGCGTGCGCATAGTGGGCAGGTTGCTCACAATGCTGAAGAGAACTACCGTTAACTATAGCGAGAATGCAGGTACCATACTGCCGGGCTACCTGGACAGCACGCGCCTGATGGGTGTAAATACGAGCACCGGTGCACCTGGTTTTGACTTTGTATACGGATACCAGCCGAGCAGGCAATGGGTAGAATCGCAAGGCTCGAGTAACAGGTTGAGTACCGACTCATTGTTTAATGCACAGCTGCAACAGACCTACTCGCAGAACCTGAACCTGCAGACGACACTCGAACCATTCCAGGATTTCAGGATAGACCTGAGCCTTACCAAGACATTCAGCAAGGCACATAGCGAGCTGTATAAGGATACCCTGCTGGACCCTAATGCCACCGACTTCCAGCATCTGAATCCATATGAAACCGGCAGCTTTAACATATCGTACATCGGCTTGAAGACAATGTTCAAATCATCAGGCGCTAACTCAACGGTATACAACCAGTTCCTGGCCAACCGCGAGATCATATCATCGCGCCTTGGTAACAGCAACCCGTATACTAACGGGGTGAATGATCCCAATAATCCGAACTATAAAAAGGGATACACCCAATACTCGCAGGATGTGCTGATACCCGCGTTTATAGCAGCATACAGCGGAAAGAGCGCCAATGATGTAGCGCTGATAGATTACAAAGGATCGGGCATGCGCTATAATCCTTTCAAGAACTATTATCCTATGCCCAACTGGCGTGTTACCTATAACGGGTTGAGCAAACTTGCATTCTTCAAAGAGATCATGAACAGCTTCGTGGTGAACCACTCGTACACCGGAACGATGTCGATGAACAGTTTCAACACCTCATTGCTGTACGCGGATCTCTATGGCCTGGGGGCACCATCGTTCATAGATTCTTCTTCGGGCAACTATATACCTTTCTACCAGGTACCAAATCTTACTATTTCCGAACAGTTGAGCCCCTTGCTTGGCTTTGAAATGTCTTTCCGTAATAATGTGACCGCCAGTATCAGGTTTAACCGGACAAGGACCATAGCGCTGAACCTGCTGGACTACCAGGTAAGTGAGACAAAGAGCTCGGAATATGTGATAGGTGGCGGTTACCGCGTAAAGGGCCTGAGGCTTCCGTTTGCAGTTCTTGGTGTGCGTAAACTGAAGAATGACCTCACCTTTAAGGTGGACGTGGGCATAAGGGAAGACCGTACGACCAACAACTACCTGTCGCAGAACATTGGCATCACTACACGAGGACAAAAAGTGATCACGATATCGCCGACGATAGACTATATAATTAATGATAAGCTTACGCTGCGTATGTTCTATGACAGGCGCCAAAGCATACCATATGTATCGAGCTCGTACCCTATTACCACGACGAGGGCGGGGCTGATGCTTAGGTTCACATTTGCACAGTAATAGGTGGTTTAATCGTATATTTGTATCTCCAAAAACAATATTTTCAATGACCGTTCATTCCTTTGAAGAACATTTTGAGGAGAAACTGGATAAGGACATTGCCATAGAGCCGCGCGACTGGATGCCGGATACCTATCGCAAGACACTTATACGCCAGATATCGCAACATGCACACAGCGAAATAGTGGGCATGCTGCCCGAGGGTAACTGGATAACGCGTGCCCCCAGCCTGCGCCGCAAAGCAGTGTTACTGGCTAAGGTGCAGGACGAAGCGGGACATGGCCTATACCTATACAGCGCGGCTGAAACGCTGGGCGTAAGCAGGGATGAGCTGTATGATCAATTGCACAGCGGGAAAGCAAAATATTCATCAATATTTAATTACCCAACGCTTACCTGGGCCGATATGGGCGCCATAGGCTGGCTCGTGGATGGTGCTGCTATCATGAACCAGGTGCCGCTGTGCCGCACATCGTACGGGCCATATGCAAGGGCCATGGTGCGTGTGTGCAAAGAAGAGAGTTTTCACCAAAGGCAGGGTTTCGAGATAATGCTCACTTTGTCGAACGGTACAGAAGTACAAAAGAAGATGGCACAAGATGCCCTGAACCGCTGGTGGTGGCCATCGATAATGATGTTTGGTCCGCCGGATGCGGAGAGCCCCAATACGGAGATGAGTGTGCGCTGGAAAATCAAGCGGTTTACGAACGATGAACTGCGCCAGAAATTTATAGACGTTACGGTAGAGCAAACAAAGATATTAGGGCTTGAAGTGCCTGATAAGGACCTGAAGTGGAACGAGGAGCGCGGGCATTATGACTTTGGCGCGATAGACTGGGCGGAATTCTGGAACGTGGTAAAAGGCAACGGGCCTTGCAATAAGGAACGCCTGGAAACGCGCAAGAAGGCCTGGGAAGAAGGTGAGTGGGTGCGCGAAGCAGCAGCAGCATATGCCGAAAAGCGAAAGAAGAAGGCCGGCGAACAACAAGCCGCATAATAGTTGCAATGGCTACAAGAAAATTGTAGCCAATGTTTTATAGAAAAATCTTGTTAAGTTAAATAGTATGTCACAACAAACAGCAGAGCACAAAAGCGAGTGGCCTTTGTGGGAAGTATTTATAAGAAGCAAGGCGGGGCTGGACCATAAACATGCCGGCAGCCTGCATGCAGCCGACGCGCAAATGGCCATTGAAAATGCAAGGGATGTATATACCCGCAGGATGGAAGGTGTGAGCATATGGGTGGTGGAAAGTAAATACATACATACATCTGATCCCGATGAATCGGCAAGTATGTACGAGCCGGCAAATGATAAGATATATCGTCACCCGACATTTTATAATTTGCCCGACGAGTTAAAACACATGTAGCGAATTAGTTGATTGGGTTATTAGTTGACTAGTTGATTGGTATGAATAGTAAACAAGGACATCAGAATTTTACTGAACTTACCGTTTGGCAAGTCTCAAGGAAGTTAAAAAATGATATTTTTAACCTGGTAAAGGTATTTCCCCCTGAAGAAAAGTTCAGGTTAACAGATCAACTAATAAGGTCATCAAGATCGATAGGTGCCAATATAGCGGAGGGTCACGGAAGGTTTACATACAAAGATCAACTGCGTTTTTGTATACAAGCGCGCGGTTCGCTAACTGAAACCTTAAATCACCTATTTGACGCTATGGATTGTGGTTATATTGAGAAGGAGGTGATTGTTGATTTTCAGCACCAAATTGATGAAACGGGTAAGCTGTTAAATGGCTATATTACGTATTTAAAGAATAATGTGAACAATGATTGAGTCGAATCAACTAGTCAACAAAGCAACTAGTCAACTATCATACACACTCCAAATAGCGGACAATGCACTGATCATGGGCCACAGGCTGAGTGAGTGGTGCGGGCATGGGCCGATACTGGAGCAGGATATTGCACTTACCAACATAGCGCTAGACCATTTGGGGCAGGCAAGGAGCTTGTACCAGTATGCTGCAGAGCAATTCAATGCATTGCCCGCGGCTGAAAAAGAAAAGTTCTTTGTATCGCCTGCACTGCAAAGCATCATTGCCACAGGCAAAGCGATGGATGAAGATGATATGGCCTACCTGCGCGATGGCTGGGATTTCCGGAACGTGCTGTTGGTGGAACAACCAAATAAAGACTGGGCCTATACGGTAGTACGCTCGTTATGCTATGACGCCTTTAACTTCTTTTTTTATACCGCCCTGCAAAAAAGCAATGATGAAACACTGGCTGCCATAGCGGAAAAATCGCTGAAGGAAGTAACTTATCATTTGCGGTGGAGCAGTGAGTGGGCTATACGCCTGGGTGACGGGACAGAAGAAAGCAATAAACGTATCAAAGAAGCGGTGACCGACCGCTGGCAATATACCGGCGAGCTGTACACTATGAATGCCACTGATAAAGCGATGCAGGAAGCGGGAATAGGCACTAACCTGGATGACATAAAAGCAAAGTGGCAGGAGCGCATTAACGCTGTGATGAGCGAAGCAGGCCTGGACATACCCTCCACAGGCTGGATGCAGCATGGCGGCAAGGAAGGCAGGCATACAGAGCATCTTGGCTATATACTTGCAGAATTGCAGTTCATGCAACGTGCATATCCCAATATGGAATGGTAATATGAACAGGAAATCTTTATACAGGCTATGAACCTACCGGAAAAATCGCGGAAGAACTTATGGTTGCTCGTCGCGATAATATTTTCTATTGGTTTAGTTTATTACATGCTTACCCCGCTCTTCAGGTATCCGGGGCACACCCTGCTCGAGGTAGGTGGTGACGGGGGAAAAAATTATTTTACTTATTTATTTCATTGCCTTTATGGTAAGGGAGTATGGTTTGAGGGGATGAACTATCCCCATGGTGAGAACGTGATATATACAGACAACCAACCCCTTTTATCAGTAACCATATCTTATTTACGAGAGCTGCTGCATATAGACATGAATGGGGCCATCGCCATAATGCATGTTTCTATATTACTAAGCTACATAGCAACAGTGGTTATTATCTACAAGATATTTATCACTTGCAGCGTAAGGCCCTTAATGGCTATTTTATTTTCGGGGCTGATCGTGGTAATGTCACCACAGGTACTCCGGCTCACAGGGCACTTTGCTTTATCGCATGCTTTTTACATACCCTTGTTACTGTATTGGCTTTTAAAGTACCATCTGCACAGGCAAATAAAATATGCTGTCTATGTTTATGTCGTAACCGTTGTCATGACATTTATGCATCCATATTATGCTGCAATAAGCATGATGATGGTGTTTCTTTATGCACTGGGGTATTTATTGTTTGCTGAAAGTAAATTCAAGCAGCGCTTAAAAGATGTGATACCTGTGTTAGTTGCAATTACCTGCAGCCTTATTACCATCCAGGGTATTATTTATGTTATAGATCCTTTGAAGGACAGGCCGCTGATGCCTTACGGCACCCTGCAATATATATCGGTGATACAGGATGTGTTTACATCCTACATCTCGCCAGTCTGGAAACTTATAAAAGACCGGAACTGGTACTCGCACGTGCAGGAGTACAACGAAGGGTTTGCTTACATAGGCCTGGTGCCTGCTACAGTTATGGCAGTATCGCTGGCTGGTATTTTCGCAAGAATGGCGATAAGTGTTTTTGATAAAAGCAAAAAGGCCCCGGGTGATGTACTGGCATCATGGAACAAGATCTGTTTTTTTATTGCCATTGCCGCCTTGCTTTTGGCAATGGGTATCCCGTTCATCTGGCACATGGAGCGGCTGCTCGACTATCTTTCCCTGTTCAGGCAATTCAGGTCATTGGGGAGATTTAGCTGGATATTTTACTACGTAATGACCATTGGCAGCGTTGTGTACATGGCGCGGTATTACAGCTTAATATTTCAGAAAAGCAGGCTGCTCGCTATCGGGTTGATGATACTGGCCCTGATGACCTGGGGCTATGAGGCTACAGGTTACATGAAAAGGATCAGGGAAATTAACCCTACTTATGAACGCAACTATGACTGGTTCCTGATGAAAAGCGAAAAGAACTGGAATGAATTCATGGCCGATAATCATTTTAAAAGCACCGACTTCCAGGCCGTGTTGATCCTGCCATATACGCATATAGGTACCGATAAGATATGGGTAAATACCGTAACAAACTGGATCACTTTGCAGGCCTATAAAGCTGCTCTGCAGCTTAAGTTGCCTATGATAGATGTAGTCGCATCAAGGTCGTCCTGGTCTGTAGCGGAGAAGCAGGTGCGTATAGCCGCCGGCCCCTGGTCGGACAAACCGGTTCTAAGTGAAATAAAAAGCAGCAAGCCCTTTTTGCTGCTGAAGCATGATAAGGTACCCCTGGACCCCGATCAGGATTACCTGGCCGGTATTTCCGATTCGATTGGCCATTTTTCTGATTTTTACGTTTTTGTCTGCTACCCGGATAGTATCAGGAAGCACGACAGCATGAACTACAGCAAGATCAAACCTGTATACCAGGCCATGACAAATAAGGACACATGTATAGCATATGCCGGTATGTGGTATCTGGACCACCTGGATAAAGATGTAAATAGTGAATCGATCTTTGGCAATGGATCATTTGGGGTGATGGCAAATGAAGAGTCAGATTTTGCCGAGCTTGCGATCACACCTATGTATGCAGATCAGATGTATGAAATATCCTATTGGGCATTGCTGGAGCGAAAAACGTACAGGAGTCCTACTTTTTATGTGCATATTTTAGATAGCGTGGGCAAAGAGATCTCGTATAATGATGTTCCTGTCCGGGAAAGCGTGGATAATGATGGAGCTATGTGGTTCCGGGGATCTAAATTCCTGGCGCTGCCGGCCAATTGCAGGAAAATAACAATTAGGCTGTTCAATGATAAGCTTTCGTCTTACCGTAAAATAGATGAGCTAATGATTCGCCCTGCAGATGCCATTATTATGTCGAAACAGGCAGATGGAAAGGCAATGGTAAATAATCACATTTATAAACCACAGTGAAATAAAATTGACTAATGATGTTTGTTAAAGTATATAGATGGTTAGACCGTCATCCTTTGTTGATGCTTTATACCTGCATGGCGATCATTTTTTTCATTTCGAACGGGCAGGAGATCATTTCCAACCCACCGATGTCGATCCACCAGTGGCGGCAAAGTGACTGCATAGCTTACGGAATGACCTATTATCAAAAAGGGACGGTGCTATTCACGCCATCTACTTTTAATCTTACCGGCCTTGACGGCAGGGTAGTGAGCGAGTTTCCCGGCATCTATTATTTGGGCGCTAAAATTTGCCATATCACCGGTTTCCACTTTTGGGTATTCCGTGCACTTACATATTTGTGCTATTTGGCGGGCCTTGTCTTCCTTTATAAGATAGCACGCATGTGGATAAAGGATGCCTTCCTGGCGTTGTTCCCTGTTATTATTATAGCCACTTCACCATTCTATTACTATTATGCGCTTAATTTTTTGCCTAATGTACCGGCTATTGGTTTGTCGTTCGTCGGTTTATACTACATGATAGCCTATGAGCGGTCAAGGAAAACGATAGACATTGTCGTGAGTACCATGTTGTTCATCCTGGCTACGGCTTTAAAACCAACTGACGGAGGCCTTACCTGGCTGGCCTGTGTGGGTGCGATGACGATAAACACTCTGCTCCGGAAAAAATGGGCCGGGCAGCGGAAGGTTTTAACAGGGATATTCGTTGCATCGCTGCTGATCGCAGCATGTGTATATGGCTGGTATAAATTTGCGATATGGTATAACGACAAGAATCAAAATCATCAAAACTTACTGGGTATTTTTTCGATCGCCGGCCTCAGCAGCTCACAAATACGGGTTATCATAGTAGACAGGGTTTTTGGTTTTTGGTTTGGTGGCTTTCACAATAAGATCATTATGTGGACCGCGGCCTTAATGCTGCTTATTTACATTGTTAAGTGGAGGGCATTGGACCATTTTTTAAGGTTGTTCACCTTGTTCTGTATTCTCGGAACTTTTGTCTACAGCTTGCTATGGTTCCAGGCGTTTACCGACCATGACTATTATCAACTGATATTTGTTATCGCTCCCACATTCCTATGCATTACAATATTGGAATATTATGAACGGCGGCTCGTTCCTAAGGCAGGACGGGGACTTCGTGTATCGCTGGGGCTTGCACTGCTGGCACTCATGGTTGTTGGGGTTGTTGAGAATAAGAATTTCCAGGATAAGAGATACGGGCCGGACTACAGGTGGTTTAATATGCACATGTATGAAATGGGGCCGGTATTGGAGAAATGGGGGATAAAGAAGGACGATAAAGTAATTTGTGTTCCCGACGCGAGCCCAAATATAACACTGGCTGCCCTCGGCCACCAGGGATTTACAGAGTGTTTTTTCAGTGTAGTGAAGGTGGATGAACTCAGGCCTTTGATTAAATACCTGGTGATCGTTGATAGCAGTTATCTGCATAACCCGCTGTATGAACCGTATACAACCAAACTTGTCGGAACTTACTACGGGATAAATGTGTTTGATCTGCGATAACAGAAGAAAATAAAGGACATGCAACACGATATAAGTGAAGCGGATATTTACCAATGGCTTTCGGTGGTAACCGACCCCGAGGTGCCGGTACTTACCATACTGGACCTGGGAATAGTGCGCAATGTGGCCGTGTCTAAAAATGAAGCAGGGGAAAAGGAGGCAACGATAACTATTACACCAACCTACAGCGGCTGCCCCGCGATGGATGTAATAGCCATAAACATAAGAATGGCATTGCTAAGCAGGGGCATTAAGCACGTTATTATAGAAAACCAGCTAAGCCCGGCCTGGACGACGGACTGGATGAGCGAGGAGGGAAAAAGGAAACTACAGGAGTATGGCATAGTGCCGCCGCGAAGAAGATCGGAAAATAAGCTGGGCTTGTTTGAGGAGGATATAGTGAACTGCCCGCGTTGCGGCTCGGCTGAAACCCTTTTGGTGAGCCAGTTTGGGGCTACATCCTGCAAGGCCTTGTACAAATGCAACTCGTGCCATGAGCCTTTTGAACACTTTAAATGCCACTGATGAATTCGAAAGCTAAGAATCAAATGCAAGATTCAAAAAAGGTCTTTAATAAATACGAGACCAAACGTGATAAGCTGGCACCGGTCTCTGTATTTTATCGTCGTATGGCGTGGAACCTTTTTATAGCCTGCAGTTTGCTGGCCGTATGCCTGGCCATGGGCATACTGGGTTACCATTTCACTGCCGATATTTCATGGATAGATTCGCTGCACAATGCGTCGATGATATTAAGTGGTATGGGCCCGGTGGTAGAAATCAGATCTGTTGGCGGTAAATTGTTTTCTTCATTTTATGCGCTATTCAGTGGCGTTGCATTCATCACAAATATTGGTATCATACTGGCACCTATGGCGCACAGGTTGTATCACAGGTTGCATGTGGATGAGGAAAGTGATAACGATGACAAGCCTTAGACGATAGCCAGTATCTCGATCGCTTTTTGTGCAGCTACCTGGCCGGCTTCTTTTTTATTATAGCCTGTTCCGGTTGCCATCACTTCGCCGTCAAGCGCTATGCCTATGGTGAATAATTTACGGGAACCTTCCACTTTTTCTTCAAGGGTATCGAATGAAAGCACATGGTTATTTCGTTGCGCCCAGCTTAGCAGTTTATTTTTGTAATTGGTATCGGTGTTCTCAATGTTCTCGATATCAATATACGGGTGGATGATCTGCTTGATAATAAATCCACGGGTCTTTGGGAAACCCTGGTCGAGATATACCGCACCTATAAGTGCTTCAAGGGCATTGCCAAAAATATGGCTGCGGCTCAGGCCACGATCATTTTGGTTGTACTGTACCAGCTTCTGCAGTCCCATGCGTAGCGCTACATTGTTCAGTGTTTCGCGGCGAACGATGCGTGAGCGCATTTCCGTCAGGTAGCCTTCCGTTTGATAGGGATATTTCTTGAAAAGATATTCGGCCACAATAGCGCCCAGCATAGCATCGCCCAGGAACTCCAGCCGCTCATTGTTCTGCGCCAGCTCTTCTATTTTGGAGCGGTGCATAAGCGCCAGTTGGTAAAATGGCAGGTGCCTTGGGGTGAAGCCCAAAAGATGCTCGAGCTGCGATAATAGCTGCTTGTTGGGAGAAAAAAGGTGCAAGATGCGTGACGTGAACCGACGCAAAGCTAGTCTTCGTATTTTTTGAATATTACGGAAGCGTTATGCCCGCCGAAGCCAAAAGTGTTACTTAAGGCTGCGCGTATTTTACGCTTTTGTGCAGTATGGAATGTAAGGTTAAACCTTGGATCAATAGCGGGATCGTCTGTAAAGTGATTGATAGTAGGAGGTATCGTTTCGTGCATGATAGCAAGTATACTAGCCACAGCTTCAATAGCGCCTGCACCACCCAGCAGGTGGCCTGTCATTGATTTAGTCGAACTGATGTTGAGCTTGTAAGCATGCTCGCCAAAAACTTTTTGTATTGCTGTCAGCTCAGCGACATCACCTAATGGGGTAGATGTACCGTGTACATTAATATAATCAATGTCTTCGGGTTTCATATTTGCGTCTTCCAGGGCATTGTTCATTACGTTGATAACACCAAGGCCTTCGGGGTGCGGAGCGGTAAGATGGTAAGCATCGGCACTCATGCCGCCGCCAACTAACTCCGCAAGTATGGTTGCACCGCGTTTTTTAGCATGCTCCAGTTCTTCAAGTATCACCGAGGCAGCACCCTCACCCAATACAAAGCCGTCACGGTTCAGATCGAAAGGACGGCTTGCTGTTTTAGGATCTTCGTTGCGTTCAGACAAGGCTTTCATGGCGTTGAAACCACCAATACCCGATTCTGTTATCACAGCCTCAGATCCGCCGGTAACGATAGCATCGGCCTTGCCGCAGCGTATATACATGAGCGCATCTATCAAAGCATTGGTAGATGAAGCGCAGGCGCTCACGGTAGCAAAGTTTGGTCCGCGGAAACCGTACTTCATGGAAATATGCCCTGCGGCAATATCCAGTATAAGCTTGGGAATGAAGAAAGGATTAAAGCGGGGAGTGCCGTCGCCTTTATTAAAGGCTGTCATCTCTTCGATAAAGGTGATCATGCCACCAATACCAGAAGCCCAGATAACACCTACACGGTCTTTATTAATAGTATCGGAATCAAGGCCGGCATTTTTTACTGCTTCAGCAGCAGCAACAACCGCCAATTGAGAAAAACGGTCAAGCTTGCGCCCTTCTTTCCGCTCAAAATGGTCTTCGACACTGTAACCTTTAAGCTCGCAGGCGAACTTGGTTTTGAATTTGGAGATGTCAAATTGTTTAATGAAATCGGCACCCGAAACACCATTAGCCAAGCCATCCCAATATTCCGGTACGGTATTGCCTATTGGCGTAAGGGCACCGATACCCGTAACGACAACGCGTTTATACGGTAAATTCATTTAAACAATTCAGTTCTGTAGTTCTAAAAAAATTACTTTACGTGTTCTTCCAGATAAGATATGGCCTGGCCCACTGTAGTAATGGTTTCAGCCTGTTCATCGGGGATCGATATGTTGAATTCTTTTTCGAATTCCAT
>DDET01000010.1 GCA_002336915.1 Bacteroidetes bacterium UBA1947
AAAAATGTGGAGACAAAATGGAATAACACTTGAAGCTTTAAATGCACAGTCTGTAAATACTATGGCTGAAATACTGGAAATAAAATTTACAGAATTGGGAACTAACTATTTATGTGCATCCATGCCGGTAACCAGAAACACGAAGCAGCCATACGGCCTGCTGCATGGGGGAGCGTCGGCAGCTCTTGCCGAGACAATTGGAAGCGTAGCCTCGTGGTTATGCATAGATCCCGAAAAAGAAATATGCACGGGCATAGAGATCAACTGCAATCATGTAAGAGGTAAGACAAGTGGAGTAGTGGTAGCAAGAGCTGAGCCGCTACACATAGGCGCGAAGACGCATGTATGGGATATCAAGATACGCGATGAAAGAGAGAAGCTGATCTGCGTGAGCAGGCTGACCGTGGCTGTGTTGAAGAGAGTGGATAATAAGCAGTAGTTAGCGGTTAGTGCTTATTTGCCGCTTTATCGAGAAGTGCTTTGTGTAGTTGTAAAACCTGCGGGATGATGGCTTGCTGCCCGTCATTGATGATCAGGTAGTCGCAGCGTTTCATTTTTTCGTCTTCATCCATTTGCTGCGCGATGCGTTTCAATATTTCTTCCCTTGTGCTGCCTGCACGCTCTAAGGCACGCTTAATGCGCAGTTCAAGAGGAGCAGACACACCTACCATTACATCCATGCTTTTGTAGCTGCCGCTCTCAAAAAAAATGGCTGCTTCTTTGATAATGTAAGGAGTGGTTTGTTCGTTCATCCAGTCCTCACCATATTTAATGGTGGCCGGATGTACTAATGCATTCAGTTCGGCCAGTTTGGTGGCATCAGCAAATACTATTGATGCGATCTTAGCACGGTCGGGCTTGCCGTTTATGTAAGTATCATGACCTAGTAATGCCTGTATATCTTTCTTAAGCTGCTCATCTGTTTCGAGCAAAATGCGGGAGGCATCGTCGGCATTAAAAACCGGTATGCCGAGTGTATGGAACACCCGGCATACCGTAGACTTACCTGAACCAATGCCGCCTGTGATACCTACTTTCAGCATTGGACAGAAATTATTTAGTTGTTGTTACAGAACCGGCTGCTTCAGTTTTCTTCCTGTACGTTGCTGTCATTTCCATAGAAACAGCTGAGCGCTCCACTGTGATGAATGTACCGCGTGCTACTTCTATCTGTAATGTACCGTCGTCGTTAACACGATTGATAACACCGTGTATACCGGCAGAGGTAATTATTTTGTCGCCTACATTGATGCTTTCGGCAAATTTTTTCTGTTCTTTAGCACGCTTGGCCTGTGGGCGTATCATGAAGAAATACATAACACCTATCATACCCACCATAAACAACAGTGAGAAATATGGATTGCCACCTGAGGCTGCCTGGAATAGAACTGTTTCGAGATTTACGAACATTGTTTTGTTATTTGGTTTAAAATTTATTTATAAATAGTGTTGAGCTGCTTATTTCTTTTTCTTGCTTTCAACCACGTTGGCGGTAATAAACAGCAGATGAACGCCACGCTTTGTATTTGTATTGATCGAGACCGTTTTATTTTGCGGCCCCGTCTTGTCTTTGGAATTAAAGCTAACTGTTATTTTGCCATTCTTGCCCGAAGGTAATGGTTCGTGCGGAAAATCGGCAATGGTGCAACCGCAGGAGCCGGTGGCCTTACTTATGATAAGCGGGCTCTTGCCGCCATTGGTGAACGCAAACTCATGTTCCACGACATCTCCCTCGGTAATGGTACCAAAATCGTAGGTAGTATCTTTAAAGTCCAGCGTAGCAAGCTGTGATACAACTGCGGTATCTGTGCCTGAAGCTGTATATGGATTCTTAACCAGGCCGCCCGATAAAAGCCCTGAATCCTTTACAGGTACTTTTTTATCAGTGCCGGTATTGTTGCAGGAGGCGATCCCGATCAACAGCAAGAGTAAGATATATGGTTTCACAAATGACATAATCCTGCAAAATTAAGGTTTACGATTACGTTCCTGTTTCCTGACCAGGTTTTCTTTTTCCAGGTCTTTAAGAATATTATCGAGCACGCCGTTTATAAACTGGCCGCTTTGTGGTGTACTGTATAATTTAGCTATCTCTATATACTCATTGATAGTAACCTTGGTGGGTATAGTAGGGAAGTACAAAAATTCGCAGACGCCCATCCTTAACAGGAAGAGGTCTATCAAGGCCACACGGTCGGTATCCCAGTTCTTCAGCTTGGGATTTATCATCTCCATGCAATAATCACCCTTTTCCATAACGGTATGCAGCAAGGCATGTGCGTACTCGCGTTTTTCGGCGGAGATGAGATTGGTGAAACTTACCTTTGCATTGCTGTTGAAGAAATTGCTCATCAGCATCACGATCATCTCCTTGTCATCTTCCCAACCCGGTAATTCTTCGGTAAAATGATCTTGCAATTCCTCGTTACCTAATATCTCTTTTTCCCAAATGAAGCGGATGATATCTTTTTCCTCGCGGGCACCATTACTTGAGGATTCCGTGTACTGTTTATATTCCGGTGTTTTAGATAGCTGCTGGTGTAGCTTCTTCACCCATTCTGCATCTATGTATTGCCCCAGGTGTGCATTCTTTACGCGCTCCTGGAAGACCTTATCATTCAATACCTGCATCACAAATTCATTAGCAGCTATTTTGATATTTACATGCTTGTCTTCTTCGGTAGGCAGATATTTGGAAGAGCGCTGTATGGCATCTGTTTCGGCATACTGTGCTATGCGAAGGGTGTAGAGTATGGATATGATAAAAAGATCGAGCGAGCGATTGAGCTTATCATCAAGAATATGTGAGCCTGATTTCTTATTGACCTCCTGTTCGCCGAGCTCCATACTTGCAAGCACGTATAGTGTTTGCATTACTTTTACCCGGATATTTCTGCGGCTTATCATATAATATAAAGAGCTGTTTAGCGGCGCAAAAATAAGGTATTTACCGCAATGAAAAGGGTAAAAAGTGTTAGAAAGCGCCACATTTTAAATTACTGGCAGATTTAACCCCTTCCGGGGTTATACGAGTCGTTCTTTGCCCCAACCCCGGATTGCATCCGGGGCTATTCACATTAAAGCCTTCCAGGCTTTCTATATTGTAAAATGAAATTTAAATGGCTTCAGGCTACAAAATAGGCAGAGTAGCCGGTACCACAGGCCCTTCAGTTGAGGGCTTAGCTTCCTCTGCCAGCTCTTTGGCATTGTCGCCGCTCACTATCTTGCTATATTTCACCTTAGCCTTGAGGAACGGCTTTTCGAAAAACTCATAGGAGATAATGGTCATCAGTATACACGAGCCAAATGTGAGGCCGTAAACAACGATATTGCTAGATATGAGGTCCTGCTTAGGCACCCAGGCCATAACGCCCCTGATGGCGATTACAATAGCAATGCCGTGATACATGTACAGGCCGTAGGTAACCTTGCCCAGGTAGTCGAGTATCTTATTGTCGAAGGTGAGTAGGGTATCTTTGTTTGCAGCAAGGTTGATGATCATGATGGCAAAGGGCACAGCATAGACCTCGTATGTAACGAAGGGTACGGAAATACCCCTGATGGTAATGAAAATAAGGCAGGCATATGTGGCCAGCTGAGTGTACCTGTGAAACAGGAACCTGAGAGCTTTTTCTTTTTTATTGAACAGTATCCAGGCCATGATGCCACCGAGTGACATGTCATCGATACAGAAATACTCCCAGAAGTAGTTTATGTTGGTAATAGTCCTGTTATCGGGGCGGTAGTGATGCCATACCTCGAGCGAGGCACGAATGATGAAATAAAAGGTGATAATTCCCAACAGCATGGTGAGGATATTCTTGCTGTACTTTACGATCCATGGCCACATGATATAAAACTGCTCCTCGACGCCTACCGACCAGGTCTGGTTGATAAAAGGGGCTGGGGCAGCGCGGAACAACATATCGGCAATATTGGGCACAAAGAACAGGAACAAGCCCAGCTTTAACCACCAGGAGTCATTAACATGATCGCTATACCATGGAATATGGAAGAAGGAAAAATGAGGCAACACAAATATGCCCAGTATGATAATGAGGTAATACAGGGGCCAAATACGGAATATACGGCGTATATAGAAATTGCGGACAGATATGGTTCCGGTCTTTTCTTTTTCTTTCAGTAACAGGTAGGTGATAAGGAAACCGCTCAGTACAAAGAACATGATAATGCCCAGCTTGCCAAATACACCACCCACGAAGGAGTCGGTATAGATATTGTCGAGGCCATACATGTTCTTGCTTTGCTCTACGTGGTGCGCAATAACGCCCAGAGCAGCTACAAAGCGAACTCCGTTGAGGTTGGGGAAATATACTTTCTCCTTGGTGAGCATTAGTTTAATAAAAACGGCGGTGAATAAAATTTATCGCTGCAAACATACTGCGGATTTGCCCTAAAGGGTAGTTTTTTGCATGTGTTTGCATATCATTAACATGTAAGCCTTTAAACGCAATAATAGCGAGGATTATACTATCTTTGCGGCGGTGCCAAACCTCGGGGCCGCAATGGGTAAGCAATTACCTGTATTGCGGCACAAATTAAGGCCTCTGTGTAATGCGGAGGCTTTTCTTATGCCCTCCCTGCCTCCCTGAAGGGAGGGGATGTGGTGCTCAGGATGACAAGCGTTTAAAATAAAAGTCCCGCCGTAGCGGGACTAGTCTGTGGGCTAAAAATCATCTCTATAGCTATATCCGGTCTTTTATATTTTTAGTGCAGTGCTTCCGAGATATCTATTTTCGCTTTTTTCTTTTTGTTGCGTATCATCAACAGGAAGGGCACGCATATCAGGAAGAGAATACCGAGGTAGAGGAAGACATCCATATACGAAAGCACCGAGGCCTGTTTGGTCAATGAATAGTCCAGCGACTGGTAGGCGCTCTTTAGCGCTACATCGGCAGACATACCTTTGGCCATGAAGCTATGTTGTAGTCCTTCCACACGTTGCTGTACTGCTGCTGTGTTCACATTTAGTTTTGCTGCCAGGTCGTTACGGTATACCATGTTCTGTTGCGACAGGAATGTTGTAATAAGCGCCACACCGAATGAGCCACCGAGTTGGCGCATCATACCTGTAAAGGCTGCTCCTTGCCCAATCTGCTGCCCTTTGAGTGTAGACAGCGAAAGGGTAGTGATGGGTATGAACAAAAGGGCCATGCCTATACCGCGCACTATCAGCATCCAGAAGAACGCATCTTTACCTGTATCAGGCGTAAGGATCTTATAGCCCCAGAAGCTATACACAAAGAACAAGGCCATACCACCTGCGGCGAGATATTGCTGCGGCACACCTTTTTGTATGAGCTGCCCTATAAGCGGCATCATAAAGGCGGTCATCAATGCTGCTGGTACCATCAACTCGCCCGATTGCTGTGCATTCCAGCCTAGTATGGACTGTGTGTACAGCGGCACTACAAATGTGGAACCATACAAACCAAAGCCCAGGATAAATGAAAGCATAGTACCTATGCGCAGGTTCCCGTTCTTGAGTACGCGTAGTTCCACAATAGGGTTCTTATATGTCAACTCCCTCCAGATGAAGAAATATAGACCAAGAACGGCTGTAATGGAAAGTGTAACGATGGTGCGGCTGGAGAACCAATCTTCTTCGTGACCGCGTTCCAATACATATTGTAAGGAACCAACTGCAATAGCCAGGAATGCAATGCCCCACCAATCGATCTCTTTGCTTGATTTCTTCTCGGAGTATTTAGGGCTGCGTACGAACTGCAGTGTAAGCAGGGTAGCTATGATACCTATGGGTATATTGATGTAGAAAATGTAAGGCCATGAAAAGTGTTCTACTATATAGCCACCCAATGGCGGGCCAAGTGTTGGGCCAATGATCACACCAAGACCGTAAATGGCTTGTGCCATACCGCGCTTTTCGGGTGGGTAGCTTTCGGTGATGATGGTTTGTGATGTTACTAAGAGTGCGCCACCACCAAGGCCCTGGAGAAATCGAAATATGATCAACTCTGCTATGCCATGTGCATTACCACATAAAAAGGAGCAGACCGTAAATATCATGATAGACGCCGCAAAATAATTGCGGCGGCCAAACTGTTGTGATAACCAGCTGGTCATAGGCACAACAATAACGTTACCTATCGCGTAGGCAGTAATAACCCACCCTATCTCGCTCAATGTTGCCCCAAGGTTGCCCTTCATATCATTGAGGGCCACGTTCACTATCGTGGTATCAACGATCTCGAGCAGGGCGCAGAATATAGCCGTGATGGTTATAATAACCCTCCGCGAACCATATTCTACTAAAGATTCATGCTGTGTCATATATTATTTCTGTCGGGCTACAATTAATCTAAATGTACATCCACGCTTACGTTCATACCCGGGCGCAGCTGTTTTACTACTTCATCATTGTGGTTCACAAATTCTATCTTAACCGGTACACGCTGTACCACTTTTACGAAATTACCTGTGGCATTATCAGGAGGCAGCAGGGCAAATCTTGCACCTGTGGCAGGGGAGAAGGAAGTTACTTTCGCTTCTATCTCGTGGTCTGGGAATGCATCCACCTTCACGATCACCTTCTGTCCTACTTTCATTTTGTCGAGCTGTGTTTCTTTAAAGTTGGCCACAACCCATATACCTTGTTCTGATACTACACTGAACAGTGACTGTCCTGCCTGTACATACTGTCCGGGCTGTACGCTTACCTTAGACACCAGGCCGTCCTCAGGCGCTGTGATAACTGTATAAGAAAGATTGAGCTTCGCAGTTTCCAGTTCGGCTTGCTTTTGCTTAATGGTTGCATCGGCCACGCTAACCTGCTGGTAAGTGGCATTGCCTTGTGATGCAATGGCACTTGTCTGGCGGCTGGCAGCGTTCTTCTGCTCTTCCAGTACTTTAAGCTGGCGCTCGGCAGTTTGCTTAGCGGCAAGTGCCTGCTCATATTGTTGCTGTGTTACAGAATGGTCTTTAACCAGTATTGCATACCTGTCGTAGTCCTGCGTACTGCGCCATACGTTCACTTTGGCCGCTTCTATCTGGGCATCAACGGTGTAAATGTTAGCCTGCGAGGAAACTGTATTTGCCCTTGCTGCAGAAGTGGAAGCCTGGGCTACACCGAGGCTGCTCTGTGCTGTTGCAAGAGCGGCCTCAGCCTGTTCTACTTTAATAGCCAGCTCGCGTCCATCAAGTACAAGCAGGGTGTCACCCTTTTTTACTTTCTGGTTGTCCTTTACGCGCACTTCGGTAACATAGCCGGCCACACGGGGTATTGCGGGACTGATGTTTGCGTCTATCTGCGCATCATCTGTTTCTTCGTGGTGCAGTGCATGTATGTATTTTACCAGGCCGAAAGTACCGCCCAGCACTACAAGCAATGCCAGTACAACAATAAAACGTTTGTTGCGTTTCTTTGGTGCTTCAGGTGCGGGGTGGTTGTGCTTATCGTGGCTATGGTTTGTGTTTGCGGGATGCTGTACATCTTTTACTTGCGTATCCATAATATCTATTTACCTGTTGTTATCTTTTTATTGTTCTATTTATTGCTGTTATCGTTCAATACACCTGCTGTTTGCAGCAGCTTGTTATAAGCTACCACGGCGTCTACTTTTGCAGCTTCGTAATTTAGCCTGGCCTGTAGTTGCGCTACATCGGCCTCAAGTAGGTCTGTAGTAGTTGAGAGGCTGTTGTCGTATTTGTTTTTGGTTATCCTGTAGTTCTCTGTGGCCTGCGATACGGCCGTTTTGTATACGTTTATTTTTGCATTGCTCAGCACATAATCTTCATAGGCCTTGTTCACTTGTATACGTACGTTGTCCGTAAGTATATCCTGGTTGATCATCAGTTCCACTCTCTGGTTTTTAGCTTCTGCTACCTTAGAGCCCGCTTTCCATAAAGATGATGGAGCATATTTCAGGCCCACACCTGCGTTCAGCGCATTAGTTATAGTAACGAAATTGGGTATGTCTGCTGCAATGTATCCGCCCGTTAATGCAAGGGACGGGTAGTACTCACCTTTTGCCGCTTTTACGTTACTCGCTGCTGCCTGTTCGCGGAGTGATAATGCTGCAATATCTTTACGATTTTGCAGCGCTGTGTTTTCCCAGTCTAAAACTGATCCGGCTTCTTTTATAGGTTTGAACGAATTGCTATCAGGTATTAGCTGCGTATCCTCAGGCAGGCCCAGCATCAGGTTGATGTTGATGCTTGTTACTTTCAGGTTGCTTTCCGCATCCAGCAGCGACAGCTCGGTGTTGGATTGCTGCAGCTCCGCTTTTAAGAGATCATTACGGGCTATCACACCGTTCTTCTCCAGGTTGGTAAAATCGGTAACTCTTTGTTGGGATTGGCGCAGGCTTTCCTTGACTAAACCTACTGCCGCATTGGCTTTATACAAAGTGCTGTAGGCATTAATGATATTCTGTATGACCTCCTCGCGGTCCTTGTCTGCATCCAGTTTCGCAGCTTTCTCAAGGTATTTCGCTGATTCGATTCCGTAGTGTACTCTCAAACCCGAAAATACAGGTAATGAAAGATTGGCGATACCATATGCCGCCTGGTCCACTTTTATGTTGGATGTGGCATTGCTTGTTTCACCGGTGCTGCTCGAGCCGGTTTTTAATTTCAGGTCGATAGTAGGCTGTGCTACGCGCAGGTAAGAACCTGACACGCTAAGATCGGGCAGCATACGGCCACGTGCCTCGCGGAGGTTCAAAGCAGCTTCCCTGCTTTTTGCATCGCTTAGCTTTAGTTGCTTGCTGTTTTGCAGGCCAAGTTGTATAGCTTCGTTCAGCGTGATGTTCCTTGTGCTTTGTGCAAATATCGGACTGACCGAAGCCGCCAGTACTGCGATCGCTATGATTTTTCTAAATGTCATACTATGCTTCATTGGTAAGTAAGGCTTTGAATATTGATTTTAAATGATTCCCCAGTTTCTTCTTTAAGTGTTTTTGAAATTCTTCTTCCGGCATTTCCTTCATATTATTATAGCGCCTGTAAAACTCCTGCGACACGGTAAAATGGTTCGATGTACCTATCAGGGTGGCCATCAAAAGCGATACATCTACATTTTTTCTGAACTCGCCCGTCCTCTGTCCCTCATGGATGATCTTCTTCACCATGTCCATATTCTTCGACTTTGAGTCGTAGATGAGCTCGGTAATATTGTGGACTTCCAGTATAGCGCGCTCCTGAGACATAAGGCGGTAGAAACACTGGTTGCTCATCATTTTATTGATGTAGCTATCTATAATTTTCTCAATTTTAATGGTTGGACTGAGCGATTCGTCCTGCAACAAGCCCAGCATGGTAAGCCGCGTATAGCTGATACGGTAATCAAAAATGGCCTCTATCAACTTCTCCTTCGAGCCGAAGTAGTAGGATATCATAGCTATATTGATACCTGCTTCCTGGGCTATGTCCCTTACCGAAGTGCCCTCGAAGCCCTTGGCAGAAAACAGCCGTTCGGCAGTCTCTATTATCTGCACCTGTTTTTCGTTATACTCCATAGTTTTTGTCTCTATCACGGCACAAAGTTAAACACTTGTTTAAAACTAAACAAACGTTTAATTAATTTTTCTGATAGATTTTTTCCTGCGAGGAATAATTAAAAACTATACCGTCAATACCAGCCTAACTTATTTTGCTCCAGTGCGACTGGTGGGATTTTTCTAACAGGCTGTGTTTCAATGCCTGGTGTTGGGGTTGGGAGAGCGCCGGGTCGAGGGTAAGTAATTGTGTGGCGGCATTGCGCGTCTGTTCCAAAAGGGCCACGTCCATTACAATGTCGGCAAGTTTAAACTTAAGCACACCGCTTTGTTTGGTGCCGTACATATCGCCCGGACCGCGCATGGCCAGGTCCTGCTCGGCTATCACGAAGCCGTCGGTAGTGGATACCATTATCTGCATACGTTGTATGCTTTCCTTCGATACTTTATTGCCTGTCAATAAGATACAGTAAGATTGCTCCCCGCCGCGGCCTACGCGGCCGCGCAGCTGGTGCAGTTGAGAGAGGCCGAAGCGCTCCGCACTTTCTACCAGCATTACGGTGGCATTGGGCACATTCACGCCTACTTCTATTACCGTGGTGGCCACAAGTATCTGGGCCTCACCGCTTACGAAGCGCTGCATGTTGCGCTCTTTAAGGGCTGCATCCTGCCTGCCATGTACCATGGCTATGCGGTATTTATCTTCAGGGAACCAGATCTTCACCTGCTCATAGCCCTGCATCAGGCTCTCGTAGTCCATCTTCTCCGATTCTTCTATCAGCGGGTATACTATATACGCCTGCCTGCCCTTATGTATCTCTTTTTTGATAAATTCCATTACCCGCGACCGGTGCGACTCATGGCGATGCACTGTCTTTATCTCCTGCCTGCCGGGTGGCAGTTCATCTATTACCGATACATCAAGATCGCCGTACAAGGTCATAGCCAATGTACGTGGTATGGGTGTCGCGGTCATTACCAGCACATGGGGTGGTGTTTCGTTCTTCGACCAAAGGCGTGCACGCTGGCCGACACCAAAACGATGTTGCTCATCTATTACTGCAAGGCCCAGGTTCCTGAACTGTACGCTATCTTCAATAAGGGCATGCGTACCTACGGCTATCGGTATAGTACCATCGGCAAGACCTTTTAATATTTCTTTTCGTTCCTTCCCTTTTATGCTGCCGGTAAGTAAGGCTACAGGTATCTGCATTTTTGCCAGCAGCTTGCTCACACTTTCGTAGTGTTGCTGTGCCAGTATTTCCGTCGGTGCCATCATGCAGGCCTGGTAGCCATTATCCATAGCCAGCAGCATGGCCATTACAGCAACTATTGTTTTACCGCTGCCCACATCGCCTTGCAATAAGCGGTTCATTTGTTTGCCGGTTGCAGTATCGTGGCGTATTTCTTTCAGTACCCGCTTTTGTGCTCCGGTAAGCTCGAAGGGAAGATGTTCCTTGAAAAAATTATTGAAATGATCGCCAACAGTATCAAACCTGAGTCCCCGCTGTATAGTATGCTGCTGCCGCACGCGCGCTATCATGAGCTGCGATGCAAAAAGCTCTTCCCATTTCAGCCTGTGTACTGCTGCCGACCTATGCTCTTCGCTGTCCGGAAAGTGCACCCACCTGATTGCTTGTGCACGGTTGCAGAGTTTGTATTGTTGTAAAATATTGGCGGGCAATATCTCCGGGATATCGGAAGCTTTTACTTTTTCAAAAAGTACCTGCGTTAGTTTTGCAAAGGAGCGGTTGGTAATACCACGCGCCCTTAATTTTTCGGTAGTGGGGTATACCGGTTGCATTCCTGCTATTGCAGTTTCACTGTTTAAGGGTTCTATTTCAGGATGGGGTATATTGTATTGGCCATTGAACAATGCCACCTTGCCGAAGATGATATAGCGTTCATTTTCTTTCAAGGCCTTCTTCATCCACGATGCACCCTTGAACCATATCAGTTCTATTTTTCCGGTCTCGTCGTAGAGGGTTGCAGTAAGCCGTTGCTTGGCACCAAAACCTTCTTCGAAGATATTAATAAGCGTTCCCACCACCTGGATGTACTCAGCACCCGGGTCAATGTGGCCTATCCTGCTGAGTTGCGTACGGTCGAAGTAGCGGTAAGGATAATGGTACAGTAGGTCCTCGAAAGTAGATATTTCCAGTTCACTGCGCAGCAGTTCGCCCCGCTGCGGGCCCACGCCTTTCAGGTACTCAATAGGTGAATCTAATATGGATGGCGAGCTGCTAATGTCCTGTATTTGATTAAAACAAAAATAAGGAAGCAACTATGTATTTCACGGAATGTGGATTACTTTCCTTCTTTATCAATGGCTGCTACCACTTTAAGATTGGCTGCCTTGGCAGCTTTCATGGCTATCATGATGTTATCCCAGGTAGCTTTCTTATCCCCATTTATCACTGCCGTAGGCTCCGCGTCACTGGTCTTTGCCGCCATTCTTTTAATGACCGGGGTCAAAGAATCTGCAGGCGTGAGCGTAGTGCCCACATAAAAACGCTGCAGAGAGTCTATACTTACCACCACGGTTTGCTTGGCCTTGGTATCGCTCTTTCCACGTGGCGTAGATACTTTTACCACGTTAGGATTAGCTAATGTAGATATGATCAGGAAAAATAAAAGCAATATGAACAGGATATCGTTCAGCGCCGATGTATGTGGTTCAGAAGATCCCCGTGAATGTTTTCTAATGTTCATCTAAAGGCTTTAACGTGTTGGTTCCTGCAATATGTCTAAAAATTCAACGGAAGCTGCCTCTATTCGGTTCACATTCTTATTGATCTGTGCATTCAGGTAACTGTGCGCTACATATGCCAACAGGCCAATGATAAGGCCCACAGCCGATGTAACCATTTTGGTATAGATACCACCGGCTATCGCATCCAGCGAAAAGCCCTGGTGCTGCACATTGAAGAACAATATGATCATACCCGCAATAGTACCCAGGAAACCGAACATCGGCGCAATGCCTGCAAGGGTGGAAAGAATGGAAAGGTTCTTTTCCATTTGGTATACTTCCAGCTTGCCTGTGCTCTCCATCGATTTTTCTATATGGTCTATTGGCTTGCCTATACGGCTAATACCTTTATCTACCACGCGTGCTATGGGGTTGTCTGTGCTTTTGCAAAGCGCCTTAGCAGCTTGCAGGTTACCACTGGTTACCTGCTCGCGTATGCGGGTCATGAACTGTGGATCGCCCTGCGATGCCTTACGGATAGCAAGGAAACGCTCAACGAACACATATACCAGCAATAGAGAACAAAACAGCAGTGGTATCATAATAGCACCGCCTTCGGTAAGCAGGTGGAATAATGATATTTTTTCTACAGGCGCAGCAGTTACGTCAGCCGCCGCTTTCAGCGCCGTATCGGACTGTAATAAAATTGTGAATAATGTCATGCGGAATTATGAAAAAGGTTTTAACAAATGTAACGAATACCCTGTTTAAAGATAGGTTAAAATATAAAAATGCCGGGAGCTGAATGCTGCCCGGCATATATGCTTTAGTAATATAATTAACCTATAGATACAAGTTCTATCTCGAAGGTCAGGTCTTCGCCTGCCAGCGGATGGTTAGCATCCAATATCACCATTTCGTCCATCACTTCGGTGATCACTACCGGGAATACATTGCCCATATTATCGCTCATATGCAGTTCCATACCCACTTCAGGGTTCATATCAGCAGGAAACTCGGTGCGGGGATATTCCATCATCATATCGTCGTTGCGCTGCCCATACGCCTGGTCTACAGGAATATTCACAGTTATCTTATCACCCACCGACATATTCAGAACGGCATCGTCAAATCCCTTTATCACCTGCCCGTTACCAACCGTAAATTCCAGTGGCTCGCGACCCTCAGAACTATCAAATGTGGAACCGTCGGTTAGTTTTCCGTGATAGTGTACTCTTACTTTATCACCGCTTTTTACTGTTTGCATGTAAGCTGTTTTTATTTATACGTCTGCAAGTTACGCGATAATATCAAAAATGCGGGATTATCTTTGGGAAAATTTTAAAGCCAGGTATGGGTCGTTGTTTACTATATATTTTCGCCCTGATAATATTAATATCTAAGTCCTATTTTGCTTGTGCAGTGCCGGGCAACACCAATACAGGGGCTGTTATGACCGGGGCCGAACAAACAGGTAAATACCTGCCAATCCTCAAGGGGAAACGGGTGGCGTTGCTCATCAACCAGACCTCCGTTATCAACGGCAAACTGCTGCTCGATGTGCTAATAGAAAAAGGTGTGAAAGTGGTAAAAATATTCGTCCCCGAGCATGGTTTCCGCGGCACTGCCGATGCCGGGGCGCATATAGACAACACGATAGACAAGCAGACCGGCCTGCCGGTAATATCCCTGTATGGAAGCAACAAAAAGCCCTCGGATGAACAGTTAAAAGACATCGACATTCTCGTTTACGATCTGCAGGATGTAGGTGCAAGGTTCTATACATATATATCTACACTTCAGTATGCGCTCGAAGCCTGTGCCGACAATAATAAAAAGATCATGGTGCTTGACCGCCCCAATCCCAATGGATTTTACGTAGACGGCCCTGTATTGGATAAAACCTTGCATTCCTTTGTAGGAATGCAGCCCATACCGATAGTATACGGTATGACAGCAGGTGAGTACGCCAAAATGCTGGCAGGCGAGCATTGGCTATCAACAAATAACACACCAGCCTTGATAGTAATAAACTGCGACAATTACGACCATGCAATGAAGTATGCGCTACCGGTAGCACCATCTCCTAACCTGAAAGCGATGGCAGCTATTTATTTGTACCCTTCACTCTGCCTGTTCGAAGGTACCGTGGTAAGTGTAGGGCGGGGCACAGATAAGCCTTTCCAGCAATGGGGCAACCCGGAGTTTAAGGACAAAGCCATCTATAGCTTTACACCCACAAGCACTGTAGGCGCCAGCAAACCAATGCTGGAAGGGAAGGAGTGTTATGGCAAACTATGTGCGGCAGACGAAAAAGAAGCATTGAACAAGATAAAAGGTCAGCTAAACCTTGAATGGCTGGTGCAAGCTTATAAATGGTACCCTGATA
Source organism: Bacteroidetes bacterium UBA1947 (assembly GCA_002336915.1). Taxonomy (GTDB): domain Bacteria; phylum Bacteroidota; class Bacteroidia; order Chitinophagales; family Chitinophagaceae; genus MKUN01. Next base: position 14,558 of record DDET01000010.1, read on the forward strand.
AGGATAGGTTCTTCACTGATTTTTTTGAAAAACTGGCGGGTACCAACCAATTAAGAGAACAAATAGACAACGGCCTTACCGCAGCCGAGATACGCGATAGCTGGCAGAAGGATATTGAAGCTTTTAAGAAAACAAGGAAGAAATACCTCTTATATCCCGACTTTGAGTGATATAATTAGCTATAAGGGATATAAACATTATTTTTGCGCCACTCTTATTGAATAATGCAAGGCTTTTTCGTTAGTATCTACGACTTTTTCTTAAAGCGCAAGTTCCTATGCTGGGCTATATTTTTCCTCAGCCTGGGTTTGTGGGCCTTCCTGTCTTTCCGTGTTAAATTAAAAGAAGATATTACCAGCATGTTGCCAGATAGCAAAGCTATCAAGGCAATGAACGATGTCATCAGCCATACACAGGCAGGCGAGCAGGTCATCTTCCTGATGTCATTCAAAGACAGTACCCGTACCGATCCTGATAGCCTTATAAACGCAGCAAATGCCTTCCGGACCGAACTGGAAAGTAAATGCGGTAAATGGATAGATACTATTACCCTGCAAATGGGTGGCGGCTATGAAGAAGCCCTGGTAGATATATTCCAAAATAACATCCCGTTATTTCTCACAGAAAAAGACTTCAACCAGCTCGATAGCCTCACGCAGCCGGAGCGCATAAAACACACCTTAGAAACAAACAGGAAAATATTGCTCTCGCCCGAGAGCATGGTGTTCAAAAAGCTGGTTGCGCAGGACCCCATCGGCATGTCATTCCTGGTATGGCGAAAGCTAAAAAGCCTGCAATTCGACCCCGGTTATGAACCTTATGAAGGTTATCTCTTCTCGAACAATGAAAGGCGATTAACATTCTTCCTCAAATCAAAATATAAAGCCAACGAGACAGGACAGAACAGTAAACTATTTGATGCTGTCAATGGCGTAATAGATGATTGGCAGGCCAAACACAGCGATATACACACCGTTTATTTTGGTGGCCCGGCAGTAGCTGCAGGTAATGCTATGCAAATGCGTACCGATACCATCGTAACACTCTCTGTTACCATTGTGCTTTTGCTGGCCCTTACTTTTTACTTTTTTCGTCGCAAGCGTACCCCATTATTATTGCTGGTGCCTGTGGTGTACGGTGCGCTGATGGGTATGGGTATTGTGTACCTTGTCCAGGGCTCTATATCTGTTATTGCTCTTGGCGCGGGTGCCATTATACTCGGTATAGCCATCGATTTCTCTATCCATTTTTTATCGCATGCGCGCCATGCTAAGGATATACGCGCAACAATCGCGGAGCTAACACACCCGCTTACTATCGGCAGCTTCACTACCATCGCTGCATTTCTATCTCTGCGCTTTGTTGAGACACCCATACTACAAGACCTTGGCCTTTTTGCCGCTGCCAGTTTAGCGGGCGCAGCATTATGCACCCTGATATTCCTGCCGCATTTCCCGCTGGGCATAGACCATGAAAGGCAAAAGCACACAGTTTTCGACACGGCAGCAACCTGGCATCCCGAAAAAAATAAATGGTTGGTACTAGGCATCATACTGCTCACTCCCGTGATGCTATACTTCAGCTTCGGCGTTCAGTTCGATAGCGACCTGATGCACTTGAATTATCTCTCTCCACGCTTGCAGCAAGCACAGGATGAGGTAAGCTCTGCCAATGCCTATGCACTCAGTTCGGTGTTCCTTGTAGCAAATGAAAGCAATGAAGAAAAAGCCTTGCAAAAACTGGAACGCATTACACCGACTATAGATACCTTCCTGGCAAAAGGCTGGGTGAGGAGCACTTCCGATCCTACCATGCTGTTCCCATCACATGCAGAGCAAACCAAACGAATACAACGCTGGAACAACTTCTGGACCACAACAAAAAAACAGCAGGTATTTAGTGACGTAAATTCAGCTGCCCAGGGTTTGGGCTACAGCACCAATGCGTTTTCGTCTTTCAATAACATACTCGATAAAACATACACACCACTCGATAGCGAAGCGCAAAAAGTATTGAAGGGCTTATACCCTGCCAGCTTCTCTGCCGACAAAGCAAACCACTATGCCATCGCAGCACTCAAAGTGCCGCAAGAACATAGAAAGGAAGTATTCAATTACTTGTCTACACAAAAAGATGTCACAGTAACCGACAAGCAGCAAGGAGCATTTCAGCTCGTTAGCATTTTAGGGAACGACTTCAACCGCATTGCCATATTTTCATCACTAATTGTATTCTTTGCATTGCTCTTAGGCTATGGCCGCATAGAATTGGCTCTTATTTCTTTCCTGCCTATGATCATATCCTGGATATGGATACTCGGTTTAATGGCATTGCTGGGCTTGAAATTTAATATCGTCAACATCATTATCTCATCCCTCATATTCGGCCTCGGCGATGACTTTGCCATCTTCACCATGGACGGGCTAGTGGAGAAATACAAGACCGGCGATAATAAACTTATTTCCGTTCGGGCTGCTGTATACGTTTCCGTGTTAACCGTAGTCATAGGCCTCGGCGTATTGTTACTTGCAAAGCACCCGGCTTTAAAATCTATTGCTGTTATTTCCGTTACGGGCCTGCTCTGTGTACTCTTTATTTCCCAAACGCTTCAGCCTTTCCTTTTCAATTGGTTCATCCAGAACCGGGCCAATAAAAAGCGAATGCCCTTTACTCTCTGGAGTTTCTCCAAATCGGTATTCGCCTTTTTCTATTTCTTCACAGGCTCACTGGTACTTACTATTTCCGGCCTTATCCTGACAAGAATTTGGCCATTTAATAAGAACAAAGCAAAATACCTCTACCATGCCATGGTGAGCAAATACACCTGGAGCATGATGTACATAATGGGCAATCTTACCAAGCGCATCTATAATATACCCGGCGACGATTTCAAAAAACCGGCTGTGTACATTGCCAACCATACCTCCTTCCTTGATATCCTGGTCACCACCATGCTCAATCCTCATCTTGTGCTCCTTACCAATCGCTGGGTCTGGCGCTCGCCGGTATTTGGTGCGGTGGTGAGGATGGCGGAATATTACCCCGTTGCCGACGGGGCAGAGCAAAGCCTTGAACCGCTCCGCGACCTGGTGAGCCGGGGATACTCGATAGTCATATTCCCCGAGGGTACCCGCTCTTATACTGACAAGATCCAGCGATTCCATAAAGGCGCCTTCTACATAGCAGAACAGCTAAAACTGGACATCATACCTATCGTATTACACGGTGTGCAATACACTATGCAAAAGGGTGACTGGCTGCTAAAAGACGGCACTTGCTCTATCTATATCCATCCCCGTATCAAGCCAGATGATAAAACCTATGGTGAAACTTATAGTGAGCGGGCCAAACTGATAGGCCGCTGGATGCGCACCGAATACCAGTCGGTAAAAGAGAAGAACGAAACTCCTTCCTATTTCAAAGAGCAATTAATACGCAGCAATACCTACAAAGGCCCAACCCTGGAATGGTACTGCCGCATAAAAATAAAGCTGGAAAAATACTACGAACCGTTTCATGTCCTGTTACCGCGTCAGGGTCGATTTTATGATCTCGGCTGTGGTTATGGCTACATGACGTATATGCTCCATTGGGCAGCTGAAACCAGGGTATTTACGGGGGTAGACTACGACGAGGAAAAGATCGAGACCGCTCAACATAATTACCTGCGTGGTGAAAATATCAACTTCCAACATGCCGATGTGACAAAATACCAATTGGAAGATTGTGACGGCATTATAATCAGCGATGTGCTTCATTACCTCTTGCCCCAACAGCAAGAACAACTACTGGAAAAATGCGTTGCGGCTCTGAAGTCCGGAGGTACCCTTATTCTCCGCGACGGTGTGTCTGAACTCAAGGACAGGCATAAAGGAACCAAAACTACAGAGGTATTCTCAACAAAGATATTTAAATTTAATAAGACAAATAATGAACTTCATTATATAAGTCGCTCTTCTATTGAACGCTTTGCCCAAAAGCACAGCTTGCATTTGGAAACACTTGATTATACACGTTTTACATCGAACCTTGTATTTATAATGAAAAAAGTTTAGGTATTTTTAATGATTTTTTTTAATTTTATCCCTAACTTAGAGTCCGTTAAGACAGTCTAATTATTATAAAAAACAGCATAAACATGAAAAAAACACTTCTATTTATCGCATTAGTATTAGGTGCCGGTAATTTCGCGTTTGCCCAAACAGCAGTTCAACCCTCAGCAACTAAGAGCAATGCAGCTGCTGTTAAAGCTACCCCTGAAGAACGCATCGATCATCAATTACAGAAAATGACTAAAGCGCTCAACCTCACTGCACAGCAGCAGGTTAGCATCAAACAGATATTGATCCAGGCTGAACCCGGACTGAAAACTGCCAAACAAAATAATGACATGGCTGCCGTGAAGCAAAAGAAGGACGATGTTCATGCACAGGTAATTGCCATTCTCACTCCGGATCAAAGGACTAAAATGAAGGAATTGATGGATAGCAGGGAAAGCGGAAAAGCTACCCAGAAGACTACTCAGAATATGAAAGCTAATTAATACTGCATTATTATAGGAAAGCCCCTGCCATAGCGGGGGCTTTTTTATTGTACTGAATGTCCTCTTTTATTGTATTTGTAGATACTTACCAGCCATAGGCATAAGCCAAAACATAATAAGAAAATGATGTTCTGCAGTATATCCTGCAAGTTGCCATTACGTAATATAAGTTCATGCACGCCATCAAGTGCCCAATGCATAGGGGAGAGCATGGCTATCTTTTGCATAGCCGGCGACAGTAACTCGATCGGCACCCAGATCCCGCCCATTGCGGAAAATATCACGATCGATATAGCGCCAAACGGTAAGGCCTGGTTGGTAGTTTTAAAGATAGTGCCCACAAAATACCCATAAGAGGTGGCCGCAAAACCGATGGCAAAGGCCATTGGTAACAAAGCCGCGGGGTGAGCGCCCAGGTATAACGGTGGTAAGTTTAGCAATGGCATAACCCATATACCTATACAACACATCACAATGAATTGCAGTGTACACACCATTGTATAGAACATGATCTTACCGAACGCTACCGATATATGCGCATTGGGTATCAGCTCTATTCTCAGGGCACTGCCTTCCTCTCGTTCCCGGATGATATGCCCGCCTATGGGCACTACGATAAAGAATATCCCGAAAATAGCCCAGGCCGGTACATTATGCTGTACCGAATTCATATACTTAGTATAGGAGCCTTTATCATTCAGTGCTTCTTCCTTCAGGCCTACACCTTCAAATACTTTTCCAAAATCTTCATCAGCACTACTGTCACCCTCAAGCTTGCTTAGCTTCGATACCCGTTTAATAAGTTCGTTGCTGCAGGCATAAGTAATGTACTTATCCAGTGCAAAGTTCAGTGAGGTGCGGAACGTTGGTTTGGCCACCGGGTCAAAATACATGCGGATATACATATTAGCCCTGTGCTCGCGCACGGGTAGGCTGCCGCCAAGCCCCAGTTTTTTCGATAAGTTGTTGGCGATCGTATTTGCCGAGTTGGCCACTTCCGCAGTGGCACCTTTCGGGATCTCTATACCTACTTTGTATTTTCCCGTAAGCAATAATGCTTTCAGTTCCCTGTCACTTAATGAGTGCCCGTCAATACTATCTATTACATGAAAGTTTTTACTGTGCCGCAGCCCTTCTTTTATCTCCTGCGCCAGGCTGCCACCGTCATTGTCTGCCAGCAGCAGGTCGAAGCGCATTTCCTGGTAGTCTTTAAAAGGTGCGTCCTGCACCAGTGCCATCACTACGATCAATATCGCAGGCATAATAAATAGCAGCATCAGCCCGGCAATATCTCGCTTGAACAGTATCCACTCTTTAATGATCGTAGCCAGTGTTTTCTTCATCGTGTTGTTTCTAGTCCCTTACCGAATGTCCCGTATAATGCAAAAACACATCTTCCAGCCTTTTACAATCTGCTGTATTTGCCACCAGCTCTTTAGGGCTGCCGCTTATAACAAATTTCCCTTCATCTATTATCACCACCTCATCGCATATTTGCTCTGCTTCTTCCATCAGGTGCGATGTATATAAGATGGTATTACCCTTACTATGGTATTCCTTGAGGAAATTCAGGATCATCGCCCGCGATTGTACATCCACCCCCGCAGTAGGTTCGTCCAGTATCAGCAATTGTGGCTCGTGCAGCAGCGAGGCAATGATATTTGCCCTTCTCTTCATGCCGCCGCTATACCTGCCCACGCGTTTATCTGCATGCTTATCCAGTCCTAAACGCTCCAGCAGGTTTTGTCCTTTCTCTTTTATTGTCTTATCCGCAAGGCCATACAGCCTGCCGGTATAGTAGAAATTCTCCCAGGCGGTAAGGTTGTAAAAAAGTGCTATCTGCTGCGGCACTACACCGGTCATCCTGCGGATGGCAAGTGTATCCTTCACGCAGTCTTTTCCAAATATCGTAGCCTGCCCTTCACCCGGCTCCACCAGTCCGCACAGTATATTGATGCAGGTTGTCTTGCCGGCACCATTCGGTCCCAGCAGGCCTACCACATGGTTCTCCTTTACGTTCAGGCTCAGGCCGTCCAGCGCGGGACTCCAGGAGCCTTTGTATTGTTTATGCAGCTTATTTATTTCTATGGCAAAAGGCATCGGTGGGGTTATGGTTTAATGGTAGCCCAGGCTCTTTGTCAGTGTTTCCGGCAGCTTCGGCAGGGCGTTGCGCGGCATCAGGAATGAGGTTAGTTCCGCCAGTTCCTTGAATATGTAATGGCTGTCGGCTGCAGCACGCAGGTATTCCGAGCCGCTGCTGCCACCGGTGCCCACACGCTTGCCTATAGTACGCTGCACCATATGTATATGCCGGTGTCGCCACATCGAGAGCAGTTCGTCTATCTCCAGCAGGCTGTCCAGCAATTCATAGGGCAGGTGCAGCATCGGGAAGTCGCGGTACAGCATGATGAACAGTGCATTCCTGTTGGCGTCCTGGCTGAACTTTCGTCCGTCAGGGTACGACTCTTCCTGCATGAACAGTGCGTCAAAAGTTGCGAGGTTGCCTTTCTCTCCTTCCGTCAGGCTTTCTTCATATGCCTTGCGGTACGATATCCAGAACTCACTGTCCTGTGCTTCCTGCCAGTAACTTTTGTCTTTGATGAAGGGCATACGCTCCAGCCATTTATTGATGAGCACCAGTAGCGATTCCTCGCTTTCTGCTTTCTTCACACGCTCCACATCTTCCGGCTTCAGCTGGGTCAGGTAATAATTTTGGCCATGGCGCTGGTCAAAGGCCAGCCCTAGGGTGGCTTCTATCATTTTAAATTGTATGCTCTGGAAGCCTGATGCCGGCCGCAGCAGGTCGCGGAAGTCCAGGAAGTCAAGCGGGGTCATGGTTTCCAGTACACCCATTTGGCCCACGGCTACCTCCAGTATCCTGCCCACACGCTCCAGCCTGTGAACACTATTATATATGTCGGGTGTATTATTGTGGATATTAGGTTGCTTAAAGATGTCACGCACCACGTTCAGCTCATGTAATATTTGCTTGAACCACAATTCATACGCCTGGTGAATAATGATGAACAGCATTTCATCATCGGCCCTTATCCCTTCTTTACTGCTCTCAGGCTCTTGCGCATTTAGTATCTTGTTCAGTTGCAGGTATTCCGCATAGTACACCGGTTTGCGCTCTTTCTTTTCCATAAGGCTGTTAAATTACTAAATGTTATTGGCAGGCGAAATGATAATGATCATATACTATTTTTTCACCTTCCCTGGCCGCATAAAAATAGGGAATATTACCTCTTTTATTTCCCCTTCTTTCCATAACTGCCTCAGCTCAGCCTCTATCAGTGTTATGGGGCTGTAACCTTCTTTAGCCTTAAAGTGCCCCGCGCTCGACCATGTATTAAGATAGCCTATAAGTTGTTCTATACTCCAGCTTACTTTATTATAAAATACCGGGCAGGCAAGCTCTTCAAAAGGGAAGGGGATGGTCTGGTATTGTTCATCTACTATTTTTCTTTCTTTATCCCAGTATGGGCCTAATATATTCGTGTATATATTATTGATCAGCTCGTCTGTGGGTCCTTCGTCTATCTGCAGTAGGGTATAGGTCCATGCTGCTATTAATGCACCGGGCTTTGCCACCCTGTTCACTTCTTTATAGAATGCCTCAAAGTCAAACCAGTGTATGGCCTGCGCTACGGTTATAAGGTCCACGCTGTTATCTGGCAGGCTGGTCTGCTCGGCCCGTTCAAGCCTGTAAATAATATTGGGTTTCTGTACCGCATTATCCAGTTGCTTCTGGCTTATATCGGTTGCGTAAACGGTTTTAAAATATTCAGCTAGCTTGCCTGCCACCTGCCCGTTGCCGGTACCCACATCCCAGGCTGACTCAAACTCACCAATGTCCTTTAAAAGAAAATCATACAATTCATCGGGCGACTCAGGGCGGAAAGTGGCATAAGTATCCGCCTGTTTTGAAAAAATGTCTTTGATTTCTTTCATACTTTTACAAAGCTATTTATTATTGAACTCATTTTCACACCATGGATAACCAATTCCTCCCGCAGATCACCGCAGACGCTCTGAAAGAAAAGCAAGCTTCCGCCGATGCAGATGACCTTTATGAACTACTCGTCACGCCGCTACATGAAGAGCTATACAAAAGGCAAACATTTGATCTCTTCAATGATCTGTCCATAGGCCAGCAATTGCTCATCTCTTACGATTATGTGCGCTCGCAAGTGGAGCAGGGCGGCTTCCTGCAATTAATAGAGAACGGTTACCTGGGTCTGCTGCCCTCTATGCCGGCCTGGCTGCAGGTAATAGGTGCTAATGAAATGGCACAGGTATTAGATGACGTATTGAAGGTATACGTAGAAAATAAAGACATCTTATCTAAGGAGCGCTCTGTCGAAGAATTTGCAATGCTCTGTCAGCAGTTCAAAGGATTTGAAAAGCCGGATGCAGAATTTATGCAGCTCAATGAACCTACCGTTAAGCTTATCACCGAATATGCCATGCATCACCCGGAGGAATTTGTTGAGGTGATCAGTTAATCAATCCAACACATGTTCCACGCTCACATATTCCAGCCACGGCCCGGCACTACCCCTCACTGGTTTAAGTTTGCAAACTTAAATCAACAATAGAACGAAGGATTTCATCCGGCAGCACCTATTCTACAGTTTAATGGAAATTCGTCTGCATTCCTCTTTCTAGCCCAATAGAAATTACTTATTCCGCCCCACCAAAAATGTGGATATGAAAATTTGGAACAGCCCCTCCCCGGATCGTATCTTGCAGTAGAGCTGAGAATTTCAGGCACTATTGTCATCCTGGGTCCCGATAGCTATCAGAGCGAAGGAACTGCTGGGCATCGTTCAACCCTTGATGATTTTGTCCGCTGGGAAACCATTGGGCAAAAAAGGGAAATAAGGAGAAATAATTATTTATTTTCATATGGCAATATTGGTAAGGCTTTTCATTGAATGGTCAATAAATAAAGGGAAATAACTCATGCTAGCAGGAAATGAGAAATAACTAAAAAATACAATATAAATATATAGCTTTTAATTAACCATAATTTGTCATATTAATACTCGATAACTCCTCTTTTCTTCGTATCTTTGCACCTCCAAAAATGCGGGTGGCAGTGAAGAAAAGGTCTTTCTACTTTCTACTCAATACTTTCTACTAATATATGATTTCAGTTAATAATTTATCGCTTCGCTACGGCAAGCGCGTGTTGTTTGAAGATGTGAACCTCAAGTTCACCGAAGGAAACTGCTATGGCATAATAGGTGCCAACGGGGCAGGCAAGTCCACATTCATGAAGATCCTTTCCGGCGATATCGACCCAACTACGGGATCGGTGGAAATATCGAAAGGGGAGCGTATGAGTGTGCTTAAACAGAACCATAACGAGTACGATAACGTTACAGTGCTCGAAACAGTTATGCGTGGCAACACGAAACTGTATGAAATAATGCAGGCTAAAGATGCCCTGTACGCAAAAGAAGATTTTACTGAAGAGGACGGCCTTAAGGCCGGCGAACTGGAAGGCATCTTTGCTGAAATGGACGGCTGGAATGCCGAAAGCGATGCGGCAACCTTGCTTAGCAACCTGGGCATAAAGGAAGATCAGCACTATAAAACACTTAAAGAGCTGGACGGTAACCAAAAAGTTCGTGTGCTCCTTGCTCAAGCCCTTTATGGCCACCCCGATATCCTGCTGCTTGATGAGCCTACCAACGACCTTGACCTCGAAACCATAGCATGGCTTGAGAACTTCCTGGCAGATTATGATAAGATAGTACTTGTTGTATCACATGATCGTCACTTTCTCGATACCGTGTGTACCCACGTTGCTGATATCGATTTCGGTAAGATCACCATATTCACGGGTAACTACTCATTCTGGTATGAGTCCAGCCAGTTACTGCTGAAACAGCGTACCGACTCAAATAAGAAATCTGAAGATAAGATACGTGAACTGCAGGAATTCATTGCCCGTTTCTCGGCCAATGCCTCTAAATCAAAACAGGCCACCAGCCGTAAAAAAGCCCTCGATAAGATCAAGCTCGAGGACATGGTTGCTTCCAATCGTAAGTACCCTGCTATTCTGTTTAACAACCAGGTGCGCGAGGCCGGCGACCAGATACTGGAAGTAAAAGGCCTCGGCAAAAGCAGGGAAGGAGAGGTGTATTTCAAAGACATCAGCTTCGACCTTAAGCGTGGACAGAAGGTTGCAATACTTTCATCTAATTCACTGGCTATTAGCGCATTTTACCAGATACTTGCAGGAGAAGATCAAGCTTTTGAAGGTACTTTCAAATGGGGTGTGACAGTAACGCCTACCTATCTGCCTGCTGAGAACCATAGCTTTTTCGACGGAGTAACTATGAACCTCATCGACTGGTTACGCCAGTACTCTGAGGAGAAGGACGAGACATTTATACGTGGTTTCCTGGGTCGTATGCTCTTCTCGGGCGAGGAGACACTGAAACAATGCAATGTACTGAGTGGTGGCGAAAAAGTGCGTTGCATGCTCAGCCGCATGATGATGCAAAAAGGTAATGTGTTGATGTTCGACGAACCAACCAACCACCTTGACCTGGAAAGTATCACCGCCCTCAATAATGGCATGAAAGACTTTAAAGGCACCATCCTCTTCACTACGCGAGATCATGCACTGGCAGAAACCGTGGCCGACAGGGTACTGGAACTCACACCAAACGGCCTCATAGACCGCGAAATGGAGTTCGACGAGTACATTACCAGCGACAAAATAAAAGCCATCCGTGCCGAGATGTACGGTGAAGCTTTAGTATAAAACATATGTATATAACAAGGCCGGGCTTTTATGGCCCGGCCTTGTTGTTTAGAGCAATCGTATAGCATATCCTCTATTTTTGCAATAAACTGTCAACGTGATAGCATACAACCCCAAAGACTGGATAAAGTTCATCTTCAAAATACACAAGTCCGATACCATAAGGCAACTGCTGCCGCTGTTGGTATTTGTCGGCATTTATTCCTGGGCTGTAGCATATTGGGAGCTTGAGTATCTCAACGCTACCGCACATGCGTGGCTTCGGAATATCCCCCTGATGCACGGTCTCCTGGGTTTTGCTATATCCATGCTATTGGTATTCCGCACCAATACCGCCTATGACCGCTGGTGGGAGGGCCGCAAACAGTGGGGTGCACTGGTCAACAACAGCCGTAACCTCGCCATAAAGCTTAATGCTATGCTGGAAGGACAGGATATGGACACCCGCAACTTTTATAAACGCATGATACCGCTGTATGCCAAAGTATTGATGGGCCACTTGCAGGCAGAAAGTACCCGGTGGATGCTGGATGAAAAAATACACCCTGAGTTCAGTTCGCTGGAGGAGGGTAAGCATGTGCCCAATCACGTCGCCCAACTGATGGTCAGCAAAGCAACAATACTATACAGGGCAGGCAAGATAAGCGGCGATGAGCTGATAGTATTAAACAGTGAGCTAACATCTTTTACCGATATATGCGGCGCCTGCGAGCGCATCAAGAACACACCCATACCATATTCCTATAGCGCATTCATCAAGAAGTTCATTTTCTTTTATGTCATAACTCTGCCTTTCGGCTGGTCTTTCCAGTTGGGCTATATTACTATTCCCGTAGTTACTTTCGTGTTCTATGTGCTTGCCAGCCTCGAGATAGTGGCTGAGGAAATAGAAGACCCCTTTGGTAAGGACACCAACGACCTTCCCATGCAGCAAATAAGCCATAATATAGAGAAGCACGTCAATGAGCTGCTGTAGTTCTTCACCATATAATTTTTGTCACCTGAATTTTCTCACATACATTTACCTACATGCATACTGCGTTTCGCTACATACTATTGATACCATTCGTCCTGCATGCTGCATGCCATACGCCGGGCGAGGCAACAAGTAGTAGTTCAATGCCCGCCGGCAATACTGCCGCTAAGGCTAAGCGCGGTCCATCCATCCTTAGTGTCATCCTGAATGCGCATGCATCGGGTAGCGATGTGGTCTTTGAGATCGCACAGGTATCAGTGAAGGAGGGCACTTATAAGCACAACATCCCTTATAGTAACGCATCGTGGTACAAGGCTTGCCTTACAGATAATGCCGGCAATGTGCTGGACAGCAGCCTCTTTGAGAACCCCCTTGCTGAAAGAATGGAAGCGGTACAAGACGATGGAAAACTGGCCACTACCACCAACAATAAAAAGGAAAATGGCGTCTATATAAGAGCTAAGTATAACAGCAACATTACCTTACTTACCATATACGACAACCATAATAAAAAATTAAATACCTTTAACATACAAACTTATCTTAAATGAGGAAACTCGCTACACTTCTTTTACTTAGCTGCAGTATCATGGCCCGTTCACAAACCTTCCCGGTTGTGGGCTTAAAGGTGAGCGGCCCCGATAGTAACCGTATTAATATGGTCATGCTCTCCGATGGCTTCCAGGCTGCTGAGTTACCTACTTTTCAGACCAATGCGGACTCGATAAGGGTGCATTTTTTTGATGAAAGCCCCCTGAAAGAATATGTGAACTTCTTCAATGTTTATTGTATCAATGTACCTTCAGTGGAGAGCGGCACCGACCATCCCGCTACTGCTACGGATGTAGTAGAGCCGGTGATACCCGTAGCTGATGTGAATACCTACTTCAATGCCAGCTTTGATGGCGGCAATACGCACAGGGCGCTGGTTTGTAATAACGAGCCCGCTGTATATACTGTGCTTGCCAATAACTTCCCCGCCGCAGATATCATTATGCTGATAGCCAACTCGCTGGAGTATGGCGGTACGGGTGGTAATGTAGCTACCAGTTCGCTGAACGCCTCATCTTACGAGATAGTACGCCACGAGTTTGGCCACACCTTCGCCGGCCTTGCCGATGAATATTGGGCTGGGCCCCAGTTTGCTAACGAGAAGGCAAACATGACGCAGGAAAATGATCCTGCTCTTGTAAAGTGGAAGAACTGGCTGAATGTGGGTGGCGTAGGCATTGTGGCCTACGGCGCTACAGCACCTTCCAGCAGCTGGTACAGGCCGCACCATACTTGCAAAATGTGCGCGCTCTACAACCCTTTCTGCCATGTATGCCAGGAGGCCATCATTACCCGTATCTACCAGGTAATGCGCCCCATAGATTGGGTGACGCCGGACACTGCTACGGCACAGGTGTATGCTGCTAACCCCATAACATTTACCATGAAGCTCATTAAGCCTGTGCCTAACACGCTCGTGGTAAAATGGAAACTGAATACAACCATTCTTGCATCCACCGACACTTCTGTTCAGATAACAGGCGCACAGCTTATTCCCGGTGCTAATACATTGACAGCTTATATCACAGATACTACCGGATTGTCACGTTCTTACTGGCCCGGCACAGGATACCAGTTCGCTGTAACATGGGACATCAGTAACGGCCCCACGGGCATCAATGTAACTAAGCAGCATAACAATGATAAGTTCTTCTACAAGTTATATCCCATACCGGCCAAAGACAATGTAACACTTGAGTATGACAACAGCACCCGGGACGAGAACCTGCAACTCAGCATTACAGACATAAGCGGCAGGGTAGTAAAGAGTGAAACCTTGAAGTTGCAAGCCGGCAAGCAAGTAGCTAACATCAATACTTCCAGCCTTGCAACTGGCACCTACATCTTCAGCCTTGTAAGCAAGTCCGTGAATGTAGCACAGCAAGTGACCATAGAGTAAGATCATGTATACTCTTTAAATAGAAAGATCCACGGCCTCAACCGTGGATCTTTTTATGTTATGCGTTGAACAACCCTTTCCTTTGGAGAGGGCAGGGTGAGGCCGCTTATTTACTTGTTGCTGTGTAGGACGGTGTGAACTTGATAACCGTATTCGTCTTAGCCGGTATAGTACGCAGGTATTTGTATATGGCTGAAAGGTCATTACGCTCCATATGGCAATACATGGTCCAGGGCATGATGCTGTTGAATGCGCCCGGACTTACACTTGGCGATACATACCCGCTATCTGCATAAGCTTTGAAGCGGTTAATAAAAGCATCTTCGGTCCATGAGCCTATACCTGTTTCCATATCAGGTGTCAGGTTAGCCGAGCGTACTTTCGAACCATCAGGGAAAGGAAACTCCCTGCCGCCGCTGAAAGCCAGCTCCGGTATGATCTGGCCCTGCTTAACCTGGGTATGGCATTCCCTGCAAGCGCAGGCATTGACCATATATGCGCCATACGCGAGCGTATCCGTTGTAGGCGGACGCTTTTGAGGAGTAGCTTTCTTAGGTATGGTATTGAGAATAAAGTTCATTGGGAAGTCTGAAACTGGTGCGGGAACTTTGCTCTCTATGGGCTGTAAGGTGCGTATATAAGCTATAATGCATTTGATATCCTCCGGGTCCATATTGGCATAATAGGGATATGGCATTACAGGGAACAGGGCTTTACCTTCTTTATCTACGCCTGTTGTAATTACCCTGAAAAGCTCACCATCGGTATAGCGCGAAATACCAGCCGGTGTAATATTACGTGATACGTATGCACCGGGGAAACCGAATTTGTGGTCAAAGAGCTCGCCGCCTTTACCAAAAGTGCCGGGAGTGATAGGCCCTGAAAACTTAGACCAGTCGCGGGTAGAGTGACAATCCATACAAATGGTCACGCTGTTGGCAAGGTAGCGGCCCCGTTCTATGTTTTCAGGTGTCATAGCGACCTTCATTTCCGGCGCGGGGCCTACATTGGGCAGTGCTACTTTTACATAAGTGAGCAATCCGGCAATGGCTACTATTACTAATAGTACAAGGTAGCCCAGGACTTTAAATACTTTTTTCATTTGAGGCATTTTACATTAAGGAGATAGCATCAAAAATAATATGCATCTTTAATATTTTCAAGCCTCAAATGAAAATTATTTACTCATAATATTCACCGGGGTGAGGGTAGGCAATATGATCTTTGAAGCATTGGTAGCCTCGTGGTATATCTTGATGGTGGACTTCACGAACTCATCTTCGTAAGCCTTGTAAATATTTAAGAACTGCTGTGGGTTCCTGTCCACGAGTGGGAACCATGAACTTTGCACCTGGACCATGATCCTGTGGCCTTTCTTAAAGGTATGGGCCACATCGGGCATGCTGAACTTTACTTCGGTCACCTCACCGGGCTTAAAGGTTTCCGGGTCGGCCAGGCTGTTGCGGTATTTGCCACGCATTACCTCGCCGCGCACCAGCATCTCGTAGCCATCCATAGGGTAGTCTTTGCCCCAGCCCGGGCCATCTTTTTTGTCGTCGTAAGCAAAGTCATCAGGGAAGACATCTATAAGCTTGACCACGAAATCCGCATCGGTGGTGGACAGGGAGACAAATAGATCGGCAATAACGGGACCGGCTATCATCAGGTCATCGGTGAGCTTCCCGGACTTGAATACCAGTACATCGGGACGGCGTTCTGCAAAGCGCTGATCGTCATCCATATACTCGGCAGTACGGTTAAGGTGTATGCCATCGGTAAAAGGTACCGGATTTGTGGGATCGCTGACATACTTGCTGGAGGAGCTTTCTTTGCTGGGTATAACCAGCGACAGACCTCCGTTGGGCTGCAGGTAAAATGGCTTGTTCTGCTTTTCGGCAGGAGGCCATTGCTCAAATGTGTGCCATTCGTTGGCGCCGCTAAAGAATACGTTGGCTTCTTTGATATCAGTAATATCGCCTTTGTCTTCGAGGTAGAAACGGAAAAAGGGTTCTTCTATATGTTTCTGGTAATATTCAGATGTTTTGCTGCCGAAGCGCACATTGCCCAGGTATTCGCCGGTGGTCTTGGCCCAACCGCCATGCTGCCAAGGCCCCATGACCAACCTGTTATTGTTATGTGCTTTCTTTTCTATTGCCTTATACAGGTTCCATGCGCCGAAGCAGTCCTCGGCGTCAAAGAGGCCGCCAACCACGAGGGTAGCGGTACTGTCCGGGATGTTGCTTACATATTTGCGGGCATTGCGCTCCTGCCACCATTCGTCGTAATCGGGGTGGCTGTACATGTCTTTCCAGAAAGCGATGCTATCGCCCATGAGCTTTTTGAAGTTGCGCAGGGGGCCTGTCTCGAGGTAAAACTTGTAGTTATCCTTGGTATAAAATTCAAAGCCTGTGGCACCAACCTTGGTAGGTGCAGGGCGGGGCTTGCCAAAACCTGAATAAAAACTAAAGCCATCCATGAGCATGAAGGCGCCATTGTGATGGAAGTCATCGCCTGCAAACCAATCAGTTACGGGCGCTTGCGGACTAACTGCTTTAAGTGCGGGGTGACCGCACATGGCAGCCATGGTAGCGTAAAAACCCGGATATGAAACACCCAACACACCCACCTTACCGTTGTTATTGCGGGCGTTATTCACCAGCCAGTCGATAGTATCATATGTATCTGTACTCTCGTCTATATCGGTTTCTTTATCTTTCTTATTGTCGTTGAAGGGGCGTACGTCCACAAAATCGCCCTCGCTCATGTAGCGGCCGCGCACATCCTGCAGCACCAAAATATAGCCGGCCTTCAAATAGTCGACCCAGTAAAAATTCCAGAATGCCTTGAAGGAGTCCTTGCCATAGGGTGCTATGGAATAGGGGGTACGGAAGAGGAGAATAGGGTGCTTTCCCCTGGCATCTTTTGGGGTATATATGGCGGTGTACAGTTGCTTACCATCGCGCATGGTAATGGCTATTTCCCTTTTCTCATAGTTGCGGCGCACCCATATAGAGTCGGCCTTGTGGTTATTGCCGGTGATTTTGGTCTTGGTATCGGCAAATGCGGCAAACGAAGAGAGGAGAAGGAGTGTGGCAAGTAGTTGTTTCATATTGTAAAAATGAGGGCTTAAAAGTATAAAAAAAATGTTGCTGAACCACGATTTACCAGATTCTTTAAACCACGATTTTCATGATTAATGGATTACTATGATGGAGGGATTGCGGCCATGCATTCCGGTTTGCGTAATTTTCAGAATCGGAAGTGGATAATCCACATTTTTTCGGTTAATCATTTTATTATCAATTGATTGTGGTGTTTATTTCATGTGGATATTGCTTCCGATCTACTTCCGGTTTGGTTCTGGTTTTTGCCGACTTGGCAAATTGCGTGGAAAAGTGGATAAGTATTATGAATTTTTATTTAGATTGTTTATTATCAATGTTTTATGATGTTTATTTCATGTGGATAATGGATTGCTGTCCCGCGACGGACCGTTATATTTATCAAGCTTTGAATGCTGGCCTCAGCAGGACCTTCCCAGCTGATTTTGATATTCATCAAAATCAGCATCCCCTCCTTGGCAGGAGGGGAGTTGGAAATTTTCCGTTCCCTTGCAAGATACGAAATGGGGATAGGGGGTGCCAAATTAAGATATACACAACTAGCAGAGAACCGCGAGGTGATTTTTCAGATATGTGCGTGGCACAAATTTTTGGAGTTTTAGGAGGAACCAAAGAGAAAAACTATGAAAAGGAGCATCGTAGTATTTTTTATCACATTTATACTGATGTTGGGTAGCAATGAGCTTTTTGCCCAGCAGGCCCGCAACCTGGGACATAGAATACACCATAGGATGCACAATATGCGGGTAAGGATACATAATAAAGCAGTGGAACATCACAACAGGCATGTATACCGGCATAGACACCACTACCATCATTACAGGTGAGCGGACCGGAGGCTTTAAACGTATGAAAAGATATACGGTCTAAAACAGATAGATTCACCGCAAATAGTGGTGGTATGGAAAATGATTATGTTTAGACCAAGGGCGGGAAACCGCTCTTTTTTTATAATAGAAAAGGGCTGAATGTTAAGTTCAGCCCGTTCTCCATCTCTACGATCCTCTCATCCTAAAACTCTTTCTCTACCTGCAACAAAAGTACTAAGGGTAGCACTGCCCGCAGATGACGGCTGTTTGTTTAAAAACTGTTTGTGGTCATATATGGTAAGCCGAAGTGTTAACTTTACATATAGACGGGGGATATCGATGTTGCTGTGTTTTGGTGCGTTTTTGGGCGCTTACGGACAGGTCTATGCAGCTGTGCAGGCACTGTGAGTATGTGCAGACCAGCGCTCACGTGTCCGCCAATAAGGCGGAAAGCTGTGGTAATTTATTAGATATATCCGAGCATAGGCTATACCGGCTGGCTGGCCAGGGCCGACAGAAATGGGAATTATAGACCGGGGCAGCAACCTCGGTAAGGCGGTAAGGCCCTGAGGCCTGGCCGGAACAAATGGAGTGTGTGTCCTGGGCACTGAAATTCATATCTCCGTAGGCTGCCCGAAGACATAATCATCTCAGCCGCAAGGCAAAGCCCAATAGGGTGCATCATAATATTTCTATTGTTAAGTAGGCAGAATAGGGCAAGACTGAGTATGCCCAATATTTATCAATTCTTCTACTTAACATAATATTAATTATAGAACAAAAGGATAGGAATGAAATAAGGGCATATTGGGGTTTAAGCCATATTGGGATTGCCATAGAGCCATTATAAGCTGCGCTCTATAATATCCCTATTGTTAAGCAGGACTTGCAATATTTCCACAAGTGGATCGTTATGGATCATACCATGAAGCACATCGCGGCTGCTGCCATTTTCATTTTGCTTTCGCTAAAAGCCTACGCGGCCGATACCCAAAGCCTGGTAAAATACCTGGCGGAACATGAGTCGGTGATCAGCCGAAAGGCAGATGGCCGGCTGGAACTTAACGAAACGACCAAGGCTATGATATCAAGGAATATGGCGGGCAAATCTCTTTTTGTGCTTGGCGAAGGCGGCAGCCATTACCTGGAACTTAATGGCGAACTGCTGGTCCTATTGCAGGAATATTTTATGCAACACGGGCTGAAATACGTGTTTAAAGAAGGTGATCGCTCGCTGGCCTACCTGGACAACCTGTATCGAAATGGCCGGTACACATTTAAAGATAGCAGCTATAAGCGCCACATAGCCTTCCTGGAACATGAGCGGCCCGGGGATGCTGCCGGGCATAAATTTGAGCTGGTGGGTATAGATTTTGAACGGCCCTGGAATTTTCATGCAGCTATGGCCGAAATAGTGCAGCATATTAATAAGGAGGGCATCGATATGCTTTTTTCGCTGGCGCCGTACGTTCGGGACAGTGATTATATTAAACTTAGCGCTAAAGAATGGCAAAAGTACTACCGGGGCATTGGTAAAAGCTTCTACAGGGACAGCCTTAAGCTTAAGGAACTGCTGGGCAGCTATTATGAAAGATTCAAATACCTGGTAACAAACCCCAATACCGCTACCCCTACCGGCGAACGCAACCGGCCTATGGCGGAGAACCTGCTGCAGGAGATAACTCTACCGGACAGGCAGGCCAGCTACCTGCTGGACTGCGGCATGGCCCACTCGCGGCCCAATGAAAAGGGAACGCTGGTGAACATCCTCTGTAAAAGCGATGCGCTGAGGGGAAAAGTAAGCGTGATGAACGTGATATGCGAGGACTGCATGACCAGCGTGGAAAAGGTAAGCAATTGGGCTTTTCCCTTTATGAAGGGCGAAATACAGGAGGCTTTCAACAAGGCGGCAAAGGGAGATATTGTGCTTTTTGACCTAAGTGAACTGCCGGCTGAGTACCAATATATTAAAGAATATGGGGAGCTGATGGTGTTCGCCAAGGGGCAAAATTGAAGCGGATGACTAGCCTGTAATTACAAAAATTTTGATAATATTCGATTCAATTTGTTTTTAGTAAAATTACTGATTTTCAGTGCTTTACATTTAAACACTTCCAGTTTAAAATAAATCTATTCAGCTTCAGGTTTCAAGCTTTACTTTAAGTGAAAGAAGACAGCAAGTCAGATAGTTGTTATAGCTATACCGATGGCATACCTGCAAAAAAAATTTGCTATGCACTCCCCTGCCGATCTGTGTGCCCGGGATATGGAATAAGAAGATATCCACAAATTTGGTCCCGGCGTTCTTTCATGGCAGCCGCCAGCCTAATTTTACCTGACGATGAGCGCTAAAGACCCCATACCCTCAAATATAGAAAAACTCCATAGCCGCGGACAGATAAGTGACGAGGAATATAAACTGCTGTGCCTGGCCCTGCAGATAAAAGGCTGCCGGCTTAGGGGCGACTCGGTACCCAATGCCAAAGGATATACGATCAGGTTTGAGATAATGCTGAATAAGGAGGTGAGGTAGGATTTGGGGTGCGGATCAATGAATGCCATTGCAAATGGAGTTTTATCGTAGCACCGGATGCCCTATCGGAACATCCGGAGCAACTAGTCATTACCATCTTCTAAAGAATTTTTTCATTCGAGGGATAAGCACCTGTGAGTTGCTTTCTAACCGCAATTGCTTCTTGTATTGTAAATGGACCTGTTATTTGTAACATAGTGTGTAAATTTTACCATTGTAAACCAATGACATTTTGTTTTGATTGCCTTTACTTTTCTCGGCAATTGGACATTTTATCGGTAGTGCAAAATTCTCTAACCATCGGAATAATATCTGATATTGCTTGAAATATAAATCCAGTTATCAATAGGGCTAAACCCATTTTGGGCATTCGAGCCTGCCTTTTCATTTTTGCAATCTCCTCTGGTTTTTCTTTTGAAACCAATTCTTTGTCATCTAAAATGACACTTTGTAAATCACCGAGCAACCCAAACTTTACAAGCAAGATCGCTCCCACTATATCAAAAATCAATCCGATGAAATTTACAGTATAAGAAATCATCTTTCAATATACGCAGTATCATCGTAAAATTCAACGGATTATATTTCAACGGTGCTATTCATATTCTGCAAATAAGCACATTTTGAAAATGTTTTATGATTCCACTAAATAATTAAAGAAAAGTGGTTTATTTACAGATAAAACTGCAATATGCACTTGATTATTGCTATCAATATCCATTCATCATTAACTGTTACTTACCGCTCCCAAGTAACTAGAGTTTTTTCTAATTTCAGGAATTACGAACCAATCCCCAATTTTTTTATTATACGAGTTACCAACGTGTTAGACTATCAAAATATTTCAACTCAAATTGAGCAGCTGGTCACTGGTATTGCTGGAATTAGTGTAGTAATCTCTCCACTCATGCAGTCAGGAAAATATCGCGGGATTTTACCGCCTGATTTCTGGAACACAATAAATCAACTGTCAGAATAATATGGCAAGAGAAACCACTCATAATGTCAGTAATCCTTTAGCCGATGGTATGACTATTTCCGTATCGGTACCTGCTGATATTAAGATAAAACTTGTAGATGCATCGATATTAAATGCTTATGAAATTTGGGTATTTATTGCGGGATTAACTGCAAATTTTATGTCAGGTTTTTGGGTTTGGTATGGTCAAACTGACGATAAATCCGAAATAAAAAAAGTGCTGCTTGTTGTAGCCGTATTGATTACAATTTTATTTGTAATATTCCTTACTGTTGCGATTTCAAGAAGAATACAAATGAGCAAGCAATATAAGGAAATTGAACTTCCTGTTGGAAATGTTCATGATGACAGTTCGTCGTCACACTAAATTAATTGGCATTTCATGTCAATACAAATTCATGAGTTTTGTTATCTACCAGATAAAAAATAATTTACTCCATATCTGAATAATTGCACCTTGATATTTTCGTCGGATTACACAAACGGCTAAAGTACAAAGGGGAACTGCACCCCCGAAATCCCCTCACACTCCTTCAAAAAGCCCTCCTGCAATTCCTCGTCAGCAGCGGCGGGTAAAAACGCTCTTTCGTGCAGGTGATGGAAATACCTACCACTTACCAGGGCTTCTTTGTCGTTACTTGTTGCCAGCCAAACCTGTGTTTTGGGTCCGTCCTCCAGTTTGTCGGGCGCTGAACTACCGCCCATTTTGGTGGGTACCCAACCGGGGTCTACGGCATTTGAGTACACATCCTTCCAGTGGCGGGCTACCGCAAAGGCCAGCAGCACATCGTGCAGTTTTGAATCGGAATATGCTGCGGTGCCGCTCCAGGTGCGTTTTTTCCAAAGCAGGTCGTCGAGGCGGGTATCCCCTCCCCTGTGCATGCCTGAACTCGTGTAGACCAGCCGCGCCGGCTTATCGATGAGGCAGGTTAATATATATGGGGCCAGTGAATTGATGGCAAAAACATGTGGCAGCCCGTCGATAGTTCCTACGCGTTGGCGCTCCTTATCGCCTACGGCTGCATTGTGAATGATGGCATCGAAAGCGCCCAGGCCATTTACCCGGGCGGCGAGCTGTTTTGTTTCCTCTATGGAGGAAAGGTCGCCAAACAATGCTGCCTCGGCACCGGGTGCCGCTTTTAATGCATCTTCGGCGCGCTTTCTGTCGCGGCCATGTACTACCACGCTGTGGCCGTCTTTGATGAGCAATAGTGCTTCGAGGTGTCCCAGACCGTCGGCCGAACCGGTTATGAATATCCTTGCCATGTATATCTTATTTTACCAGCGGAAAGTTTTGCCATGTTTTGCACATAGACCGTGCCCGGGGCCGGAAACAGCGTATGCAAATATATTTTTCTTTACTTGCTATCTTGTTGCATAAAAAGCAAACATTAAAGTTATTGCAACATACAGCGCACCGCAAAGCGTGGACAGGCCTACAAATATCCCGTTCCATTTGCGCCGCCTCCACAGTATCATGGCCGCCTGTGCCGCCAGCAGGCAGGTAACAAATTGAAAAATGCAGAATAGCACAGCCAACAACATAGAAGCAGGTGCAACTTTAGGATCGAACATGATGTAGGTGAGCAGGAAGGGTAATACAATGATGGCGTAAAGTAAAGCGGGATGCTGCTTCGAAAGTCTATCTTTCAGTGTGCCCAGGTTGTGCAAAACGAAGAGCGCACATATAAATACCAGCACGCCGAAGGGAATGAAGAGTGGTGCCATAATTAGTTATTGTAGTAATACAACGTAAAACAGGGTATAAAAATTATATTAGTTTTTGCATTTAGTGAGCGCGTACCGCTCACAGGTAAAGCATTGCAATTTTTCAAAGCCTTTAGGGAAATCTAAAACTTGTTATACAGGGGTTAAGCAAATGTTATCCAGCTGTTAACGGGTGGCGTTTTTTCGGTGTCGATGATAGTGGTCATTAAATTTGTGGCAGGAAAAAGATCACAATTATGACAATGAATCTTGACATTGTAAAAAATGTATACGCCAAAACATCTTCTAACACCCGCTGGGAAGATTTCATCCATCAACTGGAAAAAGGCCTGTCTTTAATAGAGCATGCAGAAGACCTGCATAAGCGTCCGCTGGACGAAATGAGGGCTGCAAACATAGCGCTTACTTACAACCGTGAGCTGATGTTGTACAGCCTGATGAGCTAATTCATTCACATTATAATATCGCCGCGACATATGCGTTAATGTGTTGATGCGCAGGTATTTCCTTTGCTTTTTATTTTTGATATGTACTATTGCTGCCAGTGCGCAGGATGATGAGGACCATAGTGAAAGGCCACTAAGAGACGCTCTACCACTCAATGCAAACGATAATCCTTTTATAGGTGGTGTGCTTTTAGGCGGCAATATATCAAGTATCATCAATGATTATTACCCTCGTTATTCACGTGTAGGCGTTAATGCCGGCCTTACCGTTTATACCCGGATAAGGAACCGTACCTGGTTCAGTATAGAACTACTCTACTCTCAAAAAGGTTGTATTGGTGTACGCGAAGTGGCCTCTTACGCAACCGGCAGCTTTTTTGAAAAATATCATCTTCGGCTCGACTACGTCGAAATGCCTATACTGCTGCATGCATTTGTGAAGCCTTTGTATCATATTACCATCGGCGCCAGCTATTCTTACCTGCTGTCTGAAAAAGAAACATTATTCAGCGACCAGCCTTATGTGATCGATCCGCTCAAATATTATTCACGCAAAATGGGAGTTGATTATATACTGGGTGGCGGCCTGCACCTGGGTAAGAAGATATACCTGAATATCCGCTACCAAAGATCATTATTGCCGGTGCGTGACCTCGCTCATGTATACCCGATAGTGGGCTATGGTAATTTTTATAATAGCTGCATTGCTATGCAGCTGATGTATATGGTGCGGTAGGTATGCTACTTCATCATTGCAGTGACCTTTATAAAATGAAATGGGCCGCAGCTGTCTGTAAGCACATAGCTCAGGTACACACTTTGCGGAAACACCGCAGAATCGATATAACTGTTTGCCGGGAAATTAAAGAAGCGATAGCTGCTATCCTGGTTGTCCAGCCGCAGCACATAGCCACCACAACATGCACACTTGCGATAGTCGTAGCCGGTGATAGTGCCATGCACCATACCATTATTATTATTTTTCCTGCAGGCAATTATTGTAGATGCCAATAAAGAAAGTATTACCAGTTTTTTCATAAGGGGTATTTACATAAAAGTACCCAATATGATATGATACCTCTACCCCGTTACGGGGGAGAGAGCGAAAAAACGTGTAATATTTATGTCATTATTTAGGCGACAAAGCCGAGATCACTTCGGCTGCTTTGTCACCAATGCTTTTGAGTATCTCGCCCTGGTTGGTTATGATGCCACCCTGGTTGGCCACTATCTTCGATTGGTTATTGATGATACCTGTTTGATTGTCGGTTATGGCAGATTGGGTACCTAATATACCTGCCTGGTTTTGTACAATGGTTATTTGGTTCTTTTCGATGCGGTTTATATCTGCCTGCAGTGTGTCAAGTTTGCTGAGTATATCTTTGAGTAGTTGTTCCATAGTAGCATTATTAATTTAATGCTCAAATATAATGAATCAGCTTGATGCTTATAGTTTCACTATTGGATAAAAAAAAGTATTTTTAAATACACATCTATATCCCTTCGCAAATGCTCCGCAAAAAGATACAAAGGCTAAACTGGTTCTTCCTGAAAAGGAATATAGTGAGCCAGCTGCTGCTGCTAACGCTGGCATCATTTGTCCTCAAGATAGTGATCATACCCATAGAACTGCTCATTGCAAAAATGGAGCACGTAACTGAAAAGCCCCCTCACGGAGCAGACATATTACCCTATGCACTTATTGTTGCCCCACTAATAGAAACATTGGTTTTCCAGTTGGGGGTATTTATACTGTTCAAAAAAGTGTTCAATTGGGGAGCAAATAAGAACGGCTATATCATATTGATATCCGCATTGCTCTTCGGTCTCTCGCATAGTTACAGCATCCGTTACGAGTTCTTTGCTTTCCTTATGGGCATCGTATTGGCCTATGCTTATTACCTGTATCATAAAGATGCCGGCAAAGCATTCTTTCGCGTTACCTTATTGCATGCTATGCATAACGGAATTGCTTCTGCGATGGTATTGCTTTTCCCTTCCTTAAAATAGGCTAAGGTGCAGGTACTGAAAAAGTGCCTTGCTCTACCTGTGTTGAATCTGTGCAGGTAAAATTAAAGGTACCTGTGATATTTGGTGAGGTTGAAGTTAACGTTACATTCCCACTGCAGGCCATCGCGAAGTTGATAGCCTTGTTCTCATAACTGGCGCGGAATGAATTGGCACCGGTATCAATAGTGAATGTACCTGTGGTATAATTCTTCGGCAGGTAGATGGCGATATTTGCGCCATTGCCTTTGTATGTTCCCTCAATGGTCACGCCTTCTGTGGTACGCGTGGCAAGGCATTCATCGGCTGTCCATGGGGCACCTGCGGCATTGGTGGCATGCATGTATGCCTGGTTGTTGTGCTTATTGCAGGAGAATGAACAGGTAATAATGGTAAGGAGTAATGCAATCAAAGAGGATATCTTGCGCATAAGGTGGTCTTTTTAAAGGGGATTAAAGATTAACTTATTGCAAATGTTATGCCATTTTTCTTTACCTGTACCTTAGCCCGATCGTGAGGGGGAAGGTAAAAGTGCTGATGGTTGACCGGTAACCGGGGTAAGCGGCTAAACCGCTGGTGACATGCCGCATAGCAAGCCTTATTGATAAACCCAGGTGCTTTCCGTCAGTGAATACATAACCGGCCTGTACCCCATACACCAGGCCATTTTCTACTTGGTTAAGGCCGAGGCCCAGCGCTGCCCCGGCAAAGAAAGCTTTATGCTTCCACGGTTTTATATTGAACTCAGCAAGGGGAGCGATCTCCCGGTTGATAATTGTTACGTCGTAGCTCTGGTATGTGCTACCGTTAAGTGTACGGGATGGAATATTGCCTTTAAGACGCCACAGCATATCAACAGACAAGCCCGCCTGGAATGTACTGTCTATATTATATAGCAGATGTGCCGAAGCCGTATAACTAAAAACGCCACCGTTTGGAGGTATTCTACTATAAAAACCTGAGATATTATAGTTGCTTGTAGTAAATACGCCGGCTGATACGCCAAACTCCAGGCTGCGCGCGAAAGATGAAGCTGATATGGTAGCTAATACCAGCGATAGTATTATAGATAGCCTTTTCATAGGTAATTTATGTGAGGGCAAATGTAAAAAAACCCCCCTTTTGGATCATATATTGTTTATTAAATTGCAGCATAAATTAGATGTATGAAAATGCTAAATAGGAAAAACATAATTGCTAAACTGCCCGAAATATTGCTGAGCGCAGTGGTATCGGGTTTAGCAGGAGTAGTAATATATTGGTGGCGAGGCAACTCGAATGCTCCGTATATCTGTTTTGCTGCAGGTGCTACGTATGCCTTGCTAAGGCCACAGCGCAGGAAGGAAATGAAATAAGCTACTCCTTATCTTTAAAGAAAATAAAGTAAATACTAACGCCGATAAACAAGAGCGCCATGTATAGTGGCGAGATAGGGTGCTTTGATGGGATATGCCTGCTAATGCGCATCAACTCAGATATCATGACCAGCAGGCCACCTGACAGCATAATGATGCCTATGGTAATATTAATGTTGCGCTTCACTTTAGGCTAATTTACGAAAATAGATAAGAAAAAATTTAACTTTTATTGTTGTACCAATAGTTATCTTTATAGGGTAAAAAATATGCTATGAAAAAGCTGTTCCTATATTTGTTGCCTGCATGTTTTTTTGCTACTACAGGATTTGCGCAGCATGATGTTAATAATATCAACCTGATAAAGGAAGATCCTGAAGGTATTATTGATCATACTCCTCTGCCGCGACTCGATAAGGTGGACGATATGGAATCTCAATACATACTACTTGATAATACATCCGGCTATTATAGCCCTAAAGAGTGGAAAGAAATGCCACGTAGGATCGACTTTTTTCAAAATGAAAAGGCCCTTGACAATACGCCGTACCTGCCTAAACGCAAATATGATCCCTGGCAAAAAAAGTGGTTAAAGAGTTAGTAACTGAAGCTGGTTTTATCAAAAAAGAAATAAAAAATTCATTTCTGGATACCGGGATATGATTTCCAGTTTATACTTTTATAGCCTAACTATAAATCTATAAATGAAAAAACTTATCTTTTCCCTGGCGCTATGCGCGCCCCTGATCTGCCGGTCACAAACCAACGAAGCAATACAACTGCAGTTAGATACAATTAAGCACCAAATGAAAATGAGCGGCAAACAACTGGTGCGTTATGAACGCCAAATGCTCGTGGGAATAGGCATGGAAGTTGGCGGTACTGCGTTGACCTATATTGGCCTGGATATTAACGCCAGTGAAGGCGATGCCTCTGCTACCCCGCTCATAGTTGCAGGTGTTGTTATAGACCTGGCCGGACTTTTCCTAAGCATTGCGTCACACCATCATATTGGCCTGGCGGGCATGTATCTACGAAACAATGCGCTTACTTACGACCTGCCAATTAAGAAAAGAAGGGTACAGCCGTAAATACAGGTTGAAGTGGCACAATTTTTTTTAACGCTATTATTACCGGCCTTGGGGATGTCAAGTATGCACAAGGGGCAGCAAGAATGCGGATCATATTTTCATACTTTCTGACCGCAACCAACGAATAGGTAGGCGAGCTTGTAGCCTTTTTCTTTGAGGCCGGTTTTTTTATTCACTCACTTTGCTGCAGCTGCACCATTCTTCTATAGATACCATTTTCTATATCCACAAGTTCTTTATGCGTGCCTTCTTCCACCACTACACCTTCTTCCAGCACTACTATTTTATCGGCATTACGGATGGTAGACAGCCTGTGAGCTATAACAAAGGAAGTGCGGTTCATCATCAGGTTGTTCATCGCTGCCTGCACCAGTGCCTCGGATTCCGAATCCAGCGAACTCGTAGCTTCATCCAATATCAGGATGGCCGGGTTTTTGAGAATAGCCCTTGCTATGGCCAGCCGCTGGCGCTGACCGCCTGACAGCTTAATTCCCCGCTCACCCACTATTGTTTTATACCCTTCGGGGAATTTGGATATAAACTCATGCGCATTAGCTTTTTTGGCGGCCTCAATAACTTCAGCTTCTGTGGCGCCGGTTTTTCCGTACAGGATATTGTCATAAATAGAACCGCCGAAAAGATGCACATCCTGCGGCACAAGCGCCATTTGCATTCTTAACTGGGCCAGTGGTATGTCGCAAGCATCTTTATCGTCAAAAAGTAATTGGCCGGAGACGGGCTCATAGAACCTTAATAAGAGCGAGGTAAGTGTGCTTTTGCCCGCACCGCTGTGCCCTACTATGGCTATCTGCTGGCCCCGGGCAACCGTTATATTTATATTTTTCAACACTGCGATATCCTGCCTGCCGGGGTAGCTGAAACTGACATTGCGCAATGTAACCGCGCCTGACAATTTAAAACGTTCATTCAAAAGTTGTGGTCCAATTTCAACATTCTCAACATTCTCGGCCAGGATCTCCCTGATCCTAAGTGTGGATCCTACCATCTTCTGAAAATCGGCATAAGAATCGGCGGAAGTAGATATTGTATTGCCTATAATGGCCGTGTACAATACAAAGGCCGTAAGGTCGCCATAGGAGATTTCACGGTGATACATTAAGTATGAGCCATAAAGTACAACAGCCAGGATGGTAATAAATATCCCGGTAATAACGAAGGATAAGAACAGCGCCCGGGCTTGGCCCATTTTCACAGAAGCCTTGGTCGTTTTATCCATGTTATTGTTGAACCTGTTGGTCTCGAACCACTCGTTGCCAAAGGCTTTTACGTTGGCTATGCCCTGCAATGTCTCCTGTATCACCGTGGCGGTATCAGCCATGTTATCTTGTGTCCTTATTGAAAGGCCCCTTGTTCGCCGCCCCAACAGGGTACCAATAATGAAGATCACGGGTATTATAGCAAGCATAAGCAGGGTTAGCTCATATGATATGTAAAATATCATGCACATCGAAATAATGAAAGTGAGCGTGCCTCTGACCACAAAGGGCAATATATTGCTAAAGGAGACCTGGAACTGCTCAACATCCATATTTATCCTGCTGGACAATTCCCCCACCCTGCGCTGTGTGAAAAAATCCATCGGCATCATCACGATCCGTTTATAGATATCTTTCCTGATATCGGCGATCATATTATCCCGAACATTGGTAAATATGCGAATACGCGCGAATATGGCTACCATCTGTATTAAAAGGATGACAAGCATAATGTAGGTAAGCCCCGTGGGACTATACCATGAGTACTTATAGCCATGAAAGTGATAGGCAGAGAATGGTGAATAAAACTGACCGGTAGCACCGGCTTTTTTAGCCACTGCATCTATAAGCTTCTTTAAAAGAAAAGGGAATGACATAGTGGTGGCGCTCATCACAGCAAGCAATACCAGGGTAAGAATAAACTTATCCTTGTAGGGCCGTATATAGCTGAGTAAGCTAAGGGCTTGCTTAAGATTTTCTTTGGTAACGCCGGCCTTGAGGGGGGAAGCCTTAGACGCACTGCTATTTTCTGCCATGCTGATACAGGTAAATGGCTGTTAATATCATTAAATATAAGCTAAAATACCGTACCGTGCAATACCGGAAAACTTAAAAAAGCCTGTAGGGAACATTGAGGCCCAAAAACAAAGGACTGGTATGCTATTCGGTCAGTTGCATACGGCTCATGTTCCTGTACAGGCCCTCTTCTATCCGGAGTAACTCCTGGTGGGTGCCCGATTCTGTTACCATACCATCTTCCAGTACTATTATCTTATCCGCATTGCGGATGGTAGACAACCTATGTGCAATAACAAAAGAAGTGCGGCCTTTCATCAAATAATTCATAGCCTCCTGTACCAGTGCCTCCGATTCGGAATCAAGGGAACTTGTAGCTTCATCCAATATCAGGATAACAGGGTCTTTAAGTATAGCACGGGCTATGGCCACACGCTGGCGCTGCCCGCCTGATAGCTTTATACCACGCTCCCCTACCACGGTCTTGTATCCTTCAGGGAACTTACTAATAAAATCATGAGCGTTTGCCTTCTTAGCGGCTTCCATTACTTCTTCCTCTGTTGCATCGGGCTTTCCGTATATAATGTTCTCGTAAATAGTGCCGCCAAAAAGATGCACGTCCTGCGGTACGAGGGCCATCTGCATCCTCAACTGTGCCATAGGTATGCTATGAGCTTCCCTGTCATCAAAAAGCAAGCTGCCGGAATCCGGTTCATAAAACCGCAACAACAGCGATGTAATAGTACTTTTTCCGGCACCACTTGGCCCCACGATAGCTATCTGCTGGCCTTTCCCGGCGTCTATACTTACATTTTTAAGCACCATTACATCTTTACGGCCGGGATAGCTAAAACTGATATTTTGAAGAGAGACCTTACCCTTAAGTTTGTACCGCTCATCGGCAGCCTCGCTATCTACATTTACATCCTCTATTTTATCCATCAGCAATTCCCGCACACGCTGTGTGGCACCTATGCTTTTTTGCAATTGGTTGTAGAGATCGGCAAAACTGGCCAATGTGCTACCCAGGAAAGCGGTGTAGATGATAAATGCAGTAAGGGCCCCATAAGACAATAAGCCTTGCTGCATGAGATGTGTACTATACCAGATCAAAAAGATAAGCGTGCCAAAAATGCTAAAGATGAGCAGTGAATTGAACAGGGCCTGTTGTACCCCGCTCTTTAGAGCAAGCTTTACACTGTTGCTGATACTTGCAGTATACCTTTTTACTTCGTACCATTCATTGCTGAAGGCCTTTACATTGGTAATGCCCTGCAGGCTTTCCTGCACCACTATACCCGAATCGGCAAGCTGGTCCTGCGCCTCCCGGGATAATTTTTTAACCCGGCGGCCGAAAATGAAGGCAATAGCCGCTGTAAATGGTATCATGCATAGCATGAGCAATGTAAGCTTTGCCGAGATAAACAATATGAGGCAAATGCATATTAGAAAGGTCATAACAACCCGTATGGTCTGCGGCACTACTGATGTGATAGTATCCTGGATCTGTGCCACATCAACGCTAATGCGGCTGGACAGTTCGCCTACCCTGCGTTGAGTGAAGAATTCCATGGGCATTCTTATCATGCGTTTATATATATCCTGCCTGATATCGGCTATCGACCGCTCGCCCACTTTGGTAAATAAATACGCCCGGAAAAAGGAAATAACCACTTGCAGTAAAAGCAGGCCAAGCATTATGGCCATTAACCAGGAAGCCGGGATATGGAACGTGGCATCGTCCGTATCATGTGCCTTATCGATCATTGACTTGAACAACAAGGGAAATGATGTGGTAATGCCGCTAAGCACCGTGGTGAGCGCCAGGGCGGTAAAAAACTCTGCACGGTAGGGCTTTACATACCTGAATAAGGACAATGCTTCACGTAAACCTTCTTTACTTAAGGATACTTTCGGGAGGTCTTGAGTTATATTCCTGTTATTTGGCCGTGCCATTTGTCCGAATTGTCCTTTTTTTCTAAATAATTAAGCAAAATAAGCCCCTTCCTGCTCAAAGCACAAATATAATTCGGTGAACGGCGGATATGGGCAGGTTAACATAAGCAGCCGATTTTTGGGAATTCAATAACTATAAAATAGCTATCTTTATCGCTCCTGAAAATAACATCGTTAGGCTTTGTCCAAAGTACTTTATTATATATCGCTGCCCTTTATTTATTTAGTGTCAGTACTGCCTTTCCCCCTATTATACCTGCTGTCCGATGCCTTATATGGCCTGTTGTATTATATAGTGGGTTACCGTAAGGACATCGTATTGCAAAACCTGCGCAATTCGTTCCCGGAAAAGAGTGAAAAGGAGATACTGGCCATCAGGAAGAAGTTTTATAAATACCTGGCCGATCTTTTCCTGGAAGTATTTAAGACCTTGACTATTAGTAAGCCCACGATGATGCGCCACTGCTATTTTGACCCGGCGACGAAGGAAATGGTGGAAAAGCTGGCTGCAGAGAATCGCAGTTTTATTATGGTGCTAGGCCACCTTGGCAACTGGGAATGGGGTGGCAATACCTTCAGCCTGCAGCTGCCGCACCAGCTTTATGTAATATACCACCCTATTAAAAACAAGCAGGTGGACAACCTGATGTACAATATGCGCACCCGTTTTGGCACAAAGCTGATAGCTATGAAGGATACCTTCAGAGCGGTGCTCTCCAAGCAAAACGAACTGTTCTCGCCTGCTTTCATAGCCGACCAAACCCCCTCGTCGGCTGAGAAGGCATACTGGACCACTTTCCTGAACCAGGATACCGCAGTATTTCGCGGACCTGCAGCAATAGCCCGGAAAACGAACTACCCGGTGGTGTACGCGCATATTAAAAGAAGAAAAAGAGGTTATTACGAAATGTTTGGCGAGATTGTTGCAGATAATCCTGCAACGATGACCGAGGACCAGATACTGGAGATATACACGCATAAGCTGCAACAGAATATCATAGAACAGCCCGAAGTGTGGCTATGGTCGCACAGGAGATGGAAACTAAAAAAGCCTGCAGAAGCATAAAATATTGGTAGAAGAAAAAACATATAGCAACCTCCGCACCGGTAAGGACCTGATCCTTGCCACCAAGCCTTTTGCAAAGGAGGACAGGAAGAAGAGTTGGTTTTACCTGCTCTCTACCCTTATACTCTTGATATGTGCATGGGTGGGCACTTTTGCCTTTCCATGGCTGGGCCTTAAGTTGTTCTTCAGTATACTCACCGCATTGATCATGGTAAGGCTCTTTGTTATATACCACGATTTTTTGCACCACACCATATTACATCGTTCAGCTTTAGCTACGGTAATTATGGAGACCTATGGGGTATTAGTATTAGTACCCCCAAGTAT
The DNA here is from genome assembly GCA_002336915.1 of Bacteroidetes bacterium UBA1947. Taxonomy (GTDB): domain Bacteria; phylum Bacteroidota; class Bacteroidia; order Chitinophagales; family Chitinophagaceae; genus MKUN01. The sequence continues at coordinate 48,243 of DDET01000010.1, forward strand.
ATGGAAGCGCTCGCACGATTATCACCATAACCATAATTCAAAGCTCTTTAGTGCGAGTATAGGCTCCTATCCCATCGCTACCAAGCGTAAATATTACTCCATGAGCAAGAAAGAGCGCCGGTTGTATCTTGCCGTTCGCCACCCGCTCACTATCATTATGGGTTACTTCAGCATGTTCATGCTGGGAATGTGTATCAATTCCTTCCTCAGCAACCCTAAGCGGCATATGGATTCTCTTTTGTCTTTAGTACTGCATTTTGCCATTGTTACATTGGTCATCATGCACTTTGGCTGGATGGTGTGGCTCATCAGTATTTTTATACCTTTTATGATATCCTCTTTCTTAGGGGCCTATCTTTTTTACGCGCAGCATAATTTCCCGGGTGCCACCTTTTCACCTAATACTGAATGGAAATATGATATAGCCGCACTGGCATCATCGAGCTATATGGATATGGGCCCTTTCATGCGCTGGTGCACCGCTAACATAAGCTACCACCATATACACCACCTTAATTCGCGCATACCATTCTATCGCCTGCCCGAAACGATGGCAGCCATACCCGAATTGCAACATCCCCGCAAAACATCATTGATGCCCCGGGATATGATAGCATGTTTCCGTCTTAAAGTGTGGGACCCTTCTGTGGGTAAGATGATCGGTTTTAAAGAGATGAAAGCACAGCAGCATTAAACTGTATGTTCCTGCAATTCAGCTATCGCAGTGAACAAAGCTGACTCCTCTATGAAGAAAAGTTCCAGTAAAGCAGTGTAGATACCCAGCATTTTATAGCGTAGTTCCTTGTATCCTACTGTTTGTTCGGTATGCAGGTAGGCCGGGATGGCCAATTTGTGCAAGCGGCAAAGCGAGTCGAGTATTACATTGTTAGCCTCGCCGATGGGAATAAAATTTACGTTGTCATTCAGTTTGCAGTTACCCGTACATGTAGCGCAGTCATGGCCGTCCTGCTTCTTTTCATAGAGGGCTTTCACCGAAGGCACTAAAAAATCCTGCCGCTCAGTAATATCATGTTTAATGGTAAAGAGCAGGTGCAGGCAAAAATTGGTATAGATACGTTCAGGCGACTGGGTACCGCTTTTTTTGGTCAATCCCATGGCCAGGCTAATAGCCTCTTCGCATAAAGCCCTGACAGGCGCATAATATTCACGCTCCAGTTTGTCAGCTATTGCCGGCAGCTTGATATTGTAATATTCTATTAAATTAATTTCCCGTACCAATATTCTGTTTCCCTCTCTTTTTTAATACCAAATACAAAAAAAGAATAATGCAGAAAGGCAAACAATGATCATGATCATAGAAAACGATGACCTTGGTCATCTATTATAAAAAAATGAGCGATACAGCATTGAAAAAATGCTACACCGCTCATTCGTTAATATGAGGGTATCCTATCCTGTTATCTGAACTTTTTTGATTTGCACCTTATCACCCTGTTTCACGCTCACAAAGTAAATTCCCGGAACAACCCCGGTTAAATTAATTGCATGTATCGTTTCCGCTCCATTAATGGTCTCTTCGTATACAGTAGTGCCCAGTGCATTTAATACCTTGATCTCCGTCTTACCTTTAGCACTCAGCAATATATTTACGATGCCTGTGAAGGGGTTAGGGTAAATCTGTACTTTCGGAGTATTGCCACCAACATACTCTACACCTGCTACGCCCGTCCACTTTGCCAGCCCTGTATACGCCGAGTAGATATTGCCATTAAAATTCTCTGCCGCATAGAAACTGGTATAAGCAGCATTACCGCCGAACATGGGATGCCACGTGTTACCATCCCACCTTGCTGAGAGGAAAACCGAATCATCGGCGGTATTCACCTTTTGTATTGCACCTGTTACATACAGGTTGTTGTCATCAACCGCCATGCAGTCGTTTGACAGTTGGCCATTGCCGGTAAGTCCACCATTCACATCATTCCATGCAGTGCCATTCCAGCGGGCTATACCACGAGTTTTCACATTGCCCGACCATTCAAGTGCACCTATTACATATAGCTCATTATTGAACAGTATCATATTTGCGGCATTGGCCACATTGACATTAGGCAACTGTGGGATCGTATCATAAAATCCTGGTAATGCAGTCCATGTAGTGCCATCAAATTTTGCAAAACCATTGGCGCCATTAGCCATATTCATTGCCCCTATATGCGAAAAGCTACCCGATGCATACAGGTCATTACCCATTACGACCAATCCGCTAACACCATCTGTTGCGCCTACACTTATCCAGGATGTACCATCCCATTTGGCTACACCATTCTGTCCACCCGCGTAAAGTGCTCCATTGTAGATGGCCATGCAGTCTGCCCCGCCTATGCTTGGGGCTGTGGCACCCAGGGCCACCCAATTGGTACCATCCCATTTACAAACCCCAAGACCGGGATGGGCGTTCACACCCGCTACCGAGTCTATATCGCCGCCCACATACAGTTCGCTGTTCCATACCACCATGCAGTTAATACCGAATGTGCTTTGGTTCAGTTCCGGTGTCACTTTACCCAGCGATGTCCATGCGGTGCCATCCCATTTCGAGATGCCCTTGTTGTTTTGCGATGCGCCGCCTGCATATAGCTCCGTAGTACCTTTAGCTTTAAGTGCATAAACGTCAAAACCCGGACCCGTCGCCGGACCCACTTGTATCCACTGTGCCGATGCATTACCCACTAGCGACAAGCCAAGCGCAAGCAATAAACTGAATTTTGTAGCAGTTATCTTCATAGAATTAATTTTGTGATGAACTGAATTTATCATTCACAAAAGTCTATGAAACGGCAGTGCCGGGAAATCCCTGCCGGCAGGTATATTTTGTCCTTAAAGTGTTGAAATGTCTACACCAGCTTATTCTCGTAGGCGTATTTTATCAATCCTACTATGCTTTTCGCCACCGTTTTGCGGAAGATGTTTTTTCTATGGGCCTCTACGGTATGCTCACTTATAAACAAAGTTTCTGCTATCTCTTTATTGCTCTTCTCTGCAGCAATTAGCTTAATAATTTCTTTCTCTCTTGCAGTCAACAAGTCTTTAGCAGCGATGGTTTTCATAAGTATGCCTGCTACACTGCTGCTATAGTAATAAGTACCATTGTGCACTTCCATTATCGCCTCCAGCAGTTCTTTCTTTTCTATGTCCTTCAGCAAATACCCTTCAGCCCCTGTGCTCAGCAACTCATGTATGATCTCCTTCTTGTCGAACATCGACAGTGCGATGACTTTGGTTACAGGGTATTTATCTTTTACTATCCGCGCCAGCTCAATACCCGTCATACCGGGCATTTCTATATCTGTTATCAATACGTCTACATCGTGCAGTTGCAGGTAGGCTATTGCTTCTGCTGCGCTATTGCCCCATCCCACCACCTTTATATCCGGCACATTTCCTAGCAGGTTGGCCACACCCTCCACAAAAATTTTGTGGTCATCAACCAGGTATAGTTTTATCGCATTACCCTGCATAGCTTATTTCTCTTAAAGGTATACTGATCTCCAACTTTGTGCCTTGTCCTTTATTTGCTGATATATTCGCGACTCCTTTCATTATATCCACGCGCGAGTAAATATTGTTCAATCCATTACCAGCCTTCAATGCTGCTTTGTCAAACCCGATCCCATCATCAGCTATACTCAGTTCAACAATGCTGTTTCTCTGCTGTAGTTCGATCGCAATATTATTTGCCCCTGCGTGCTTTATAATATTGTTGCAGGCCTCCTGTACTATGCGGTATATATTTAATTCCGCCGCCGGTGCTATTTTCTCCTGCACCATGTAGCTAAGCTGCACGCGCATAGTCTCCCCAGAACCTATTTGCTCCGCCATTTCCTCCAGCGCGGTTTGCAATCCCGCCTTAGCCAGTATGCCCGGCATCAGCTCGTGCGATATACTACGGACTTCCTTTATTGCATCACCCGCCAGCTTCTTCGTGCTGTTCAGCAGTTTTTCATTTGCGGCATCTGTTTCTATGCCCGATATATTCAGCTTTATCAGCGACAGCAATGCCCCAACACCATCGTGCAGGTGTTTGGAAAGTTTTGTCTTCTCATCCTCTTGCGCGCGGAACACGGCATGCACTCTTAGCTCGCGTTCTTGTAGTAATTTGTTCTTTTGCTGCAAGCGGTAACGGTTATAATATATGCCACCGGTCAACAGCGCAAATGCAAAGACTGTCAGCAACAAGTATTCCCTGTTCCGTTCTTTTGACAATTGCAGGGCCTTTATCGCATTCTCTTTTTGCAGCAAGGCATTTTCCTGTTCTTTTTTTCCCGTATTATATTTTGTCTGCATCTCTGCGATCTGCCCGGTACTCTCCTTCGTGTACAGCGAGTCCTTAATGTCAGAGTAGTGTTGGTACGCATCCAGCGAAGCCTTATAATCTCCACGTCCACCATATGCTGCAGATAATCCTTTCCACGCTTCTTTCAGGATGTCATTCAGTCCTACAGCTCCGGCTATAGTTTTCGCAGCATCGTAATATTGAATTGCCTTGTTGTAATTTTTGAGTCGTACATACACATCCCCCGCTGCTATGCTTGTTTCTGCGATACCTCTTTTATCAGCCAGCGCATTTTGTAAGGCCAGTGCTTTGTCCAGGCATTGCAGCGCTTCATTCGTCTTTCCCTGTTGTCCATAGATAGCCCCAATATTCGATAACACCGAGCTCATAAGCCCATTATCACTATTCTTTGTCGCCACTTCCATGCCCCGCTCCAAATAGTAGAGGGCGCTGTCGTAGTTGTTCAGTTCTTTATACGCAGCCCCCATACCATTATAACTATAGCCCAGCATCACAGGCTTGCCGCTTTTCGTTTCAGTAGCTATCGATGCCGCATAATAACTAAGGCTCAGCCTGTAGTTCTTTAGCAGGTAATAGGCTATGCCAATGCAGTGTTGTGTTACAGCGATCTGTGTCTGGTCATTCAGCTTATCCAGGTATTTCAACGCTGCTATATAGTAGCGTACCGCATCGGCATACTTAGCTTCATTCAGGTATACACTGGCAATATTAATACTGTATTTCGATGCTACTTGTGCATTATTAAGCCGCTCCGCACTGCGAAGGCCCAGCTCAAAGTATTGCAGAGCAGTATCTATCATACCGTACTTTGCATAGGCCATGCCGATGTTGTTGTAGCCTTCCCATATACCTTTATTGTATTTTAATTGTTCCGAGACGGCCCTGCTTTTCTGCAAGTAGTAGAATGTCTTTGAGCTATCTGCATCTATATAAGCCCATGCCAATGCTGTATATAATGGTATGATAGCGGTATCCGTTTCACTTCGCGTAGCGATAAGTTGCTGCAGGCTGTCAACTTTCCCTCCTGCCCTCACAGGCAAAGCAGCCGGGATCAACAGACAGGTAAGAGAAAAACAGGTGAGCAGCTTACGGAACAATGTTGCGGTTTTTAATTGTCCTTACTAATATAAGAGATTTGAGACTATATTAAGCAATTTTAAGACGCTGCTAAATAAGATGCATCACTGCCCAGAGCGCGGTAACTGAAATGAGCAGCCACAAGATGATGCCCTGCAAAAACGGCTTCACGCCAACCGATTTTATTACTTTCCTGGACAATCCCGCACCTATCAGGAATAAAGTAAGGGTCAGCCCCTTCTTGGCAACTGCCACTACATAATGCCCATTCTCCTGTACAAAAGGTACGTATGTATAAATGATCATAGCCACTATATACAGACCGATAAACCATGGTATATTGATCTTCCGCGATTTATTCTTGAACATCATCGCAGAGCCTAGGGCAACAGGGATTATCCATAATGCGCGGGCCAGCTTCACTGTTGTCGCGATCTGCAGGGCTTTTACCGGGCTGTCAGCCGCAAAGAAGGTATCATATTTAGTCGCTGCGCCCACTACCGAACTGGTATCGTGAATAGCTATTGCGCTCCACAATCCAAACTGCTGCTGTGTCAATTCCAGCAAATGTCCCAGGTAAGGGAAAAGTATCAGCGCAATGGAATTAAGGATAAACACAATACCCAGCGATACCGACATCGACTTTTCATCGGCCTCAATTACGGGCCCCACAGCAGCTATCGCACTACCGCCACATATAGCTGTACCCGATGCAACGAGGTGAGATGTTTTCTTATCTATCTTCAAAGCCTTGCCCAGCAACCAACCTATTATTAAGGTGCCCAATATGGAAACAACGGTAAAAATGATACCCTGCCTGCCCGCCTGCATCGCGCTCTGTATGTTCATACCAAAGCCCAAACCAACCACACTGCCTTTCAGCAGCCAGTTTGTAGCCTTCCTGTTAAGATGAAGATACGGATGCCCGATGGTAAGTGCTAAAAACAAACCCATGAACAAGGCAACCGGTGGATCGACAAAGGGTGTTAGGCATGCTGCCGCAGCTATAATAAATATAGCTTTGCTCAGTAGTTCCTTGCTATTATTCTTTACAGGTTCAGTACTTTCCTTATCCATCAATAAGTATATGAATCAGGCTACAATAGTAAAAATAAAATGCTATTCCCCGGGAACAAATATTACACACCATGTGTGTAAATATATATTAAGCTTACACGATACCGGTGAGTATGCTGAAACTCATGATGGATAGCACAATAAACGTAATGACGGAATACAGGTAGTCTTTCTCCAGCAGGAAGGCAAACATGGAAAATAAAACCCGCGCTATGGGTGTTGCTATCAGCAACATGACCCCCAATTGTATGATAGCCTTACTCTTTAACGCCAGCACGCCGCGCAAAACTCCGCTTAGAGAGGTGTATTGCGCCTCCACTCCTTTAAAGACATGATATTCCGGTACAATGTCCTGGTGATGGAACATATATAAAAGACCTCCCAATACCGTGATCACTGCCGACAGCGAAACGCCCAGGCGCAGCATCTTTCCCATAATGCTTTGCATGTCCGCGTCCTGTAGATATTTCTTAACCCGCTGCATATCAAAAGCCTGTTTTTATTCCTTTATATATCATACATAATGCAAGGAAAGTTATCACTACTGAAAATATCTTTCTCAAAGTGGCCGTGCCGGATTTGAGCAATATTTTCGAGCCCAAAGTAGCGCCTATCAGCACCCCCACTACTACCGGGAAACACAAGCCCGGATCTATATAGCCTCTCTGAAAGAATACAACCGAGCTTGCCGCAGCCGTAACGCCGATCATAAAATTGCTGGTGGTGGTCGACACTTTAAATGGCACATGCATGATATGGTCCATACCCAGCACTTTAAATGCACCCGATCCGATACCCAATAAGGCCGACATCATGCCCGCGAATAGCATCATCAAAAAGCCACCCGGCACCCTGCGCACCGCGTAATGAACCTCCCCCTCTGGTGTGGGGTAGCTGCTATTGAGTTTTAAAGTATGTGCCAGTCCGCTGGTTCCGGCAATATCCAGGTGGTCTTCCTTTTTCCGCAATTGTAATATAGCTGAGAATATGAGCACTGCGCCAAACATGATCGCTATCCAATGCACCGGCAGCGAAAGTGCTATCATAGCTCCCGTTACGGCGCCCAGGGTTGTGGCTATTTCAAGGAACATGCCTAAGCGAATATTGGTAATACCTTCTTTTATATATGCAGCAGCAGCACCCGATGAGTTGGCAATGATCGCTACCAGCGATGTGCCAATAGCATAACGGATGTCCACATCAAAACCGAGCGTAAGCAATGGTATGATCACTACCCCGCCCCCAAGGCCCGTTAGCGAACCTAAAAGACCTGCGAAGAAGGCCCCTGCAAGAATGATAAGTGTAAATGAAAGAATGGTCATGGGTGATATGGCCTGCCTGTACTTTGCAGACTATTTGTAAAACTACTGCAAAAGCCATTCCTTGAATGCCCCCATTGCTGATTGTGGAAATCTTATTTGTTTTTGCACATCAAGAGCGGAGAGATGCGTCAAATCGAACTTATCTGCTATAAAAAGAAAAAAAAATTGGAAAAGCTATTGAAATTCAGCGAATTGTAAATACATTGTATTTCCCCTACTATTCTATTATTCATCATTGGCTAACAGGGAAGATCAAACGATGGGTAACATATACATTTATAGCGAACCGAAAGGTAGCGGCAAGACAATAGCGGTAATGAACTGGCTACATAAAAAGCCAAGAGAAGCAGCCGGTTTCCTGGTCCAGGCCATCAATGGCAAATTAAAGCTATACACTATTGCAAGCGACCAATATTCCGATTTTGAGAAGGATGCTGAAAGTTGCCCCGATCATACACTTATCGGTGAGACCATACTCGACAACACTGTATTCCAGTATGCCCGGCAGATATTGCTGGATGCGACAAGCCAATGGCCGAAGTGGCTCGTGATCGACTCCATTTGCGGACTGGAGTTGGAAAACAAGGGCTGGGAACCTGCACTGTCCCAGCTTATCAAGTTGCACAATGAAGTCGAGAGCCATTGCGACGTGTTACTCATCGTATGTGACCAATTCCTGGAAAAGATCATCGCACATTATAATCTTCACACGGCCATTGTGCTCGATAAACGCTTTTTCTTGTTGTGACCGGCAGCATAAATGATAATAATTTCCCGCTTCATTTAATGCTACTCTTTCGTAAATTTGGTACATGGTAAAGCCATCGGTAGCATATACAGAAATAACGAAGGTAAAGGGTACGGGCATGACAGCTACTGAGGATGTACTTGCTGCTGAAGAACCGCTGGAGATCAGGCTGGAATATGGACCGGCAGGCCAACGCATACAAAAAAGTATATCTATTACCATGCGGACCCCGGGCAATGATCACGAACTGGCCACAGGCTTTTTATTCTCCGAAGGCATCATTTCGGGCAAAGAAGAAATTAGTAATATCACTCATGTCAACTACGGCTGCCAGGAAGGCAACGGTGATAATATCATCATTGTTGAGCTCGCCGAAGATGTAGTTCCGGATATACAAAAACTGGAACGCCACTTTTATACGACCTCGAGTTGCGGGGTTTGCGGTAAATCGTCCATAGGTGCTATTAAAACTATATTCAATAGGATAAATAGCGAAGACGACCTTAAAGTACCTGCTTCTTTGCTCTATTCCCTACCCGACAAGCTAAGAAATGAGCAAGATATTTTCGGTGATACCGGTGGTTTGCATGCTTCAGGCATCTATGGTTTGGACGGTAATTTGATCGTACTCCGCGAGGATGTAGGTCGCCATAATGCGCTCGATAAAGTCTTAGGCTACTTATTAAGTAGCCAGTTGGAAAGCATTGAAAGTCAAATACTTTTATTAAGCGGAAGAGCAAGCTTTGAGCTGATACAAAAAGCTGCTATGGCAGGTATAAAGATCGTTGCAGCCGTGGGTGCACCCTCCAGCCTGGCCGTATCTTTGGCTAAAGAATTCGATATTACTTTAATAGGTTTTTTACGCGGTGAACGGTTTAATATCTACTCCGCAGAAAAAAGAATTATAATATGAAGCTTAGAATAAAGGGCGACTCGATGCGCATCCGCCTTACGAAAACGGAGGTGGATAAATTCGGAAAAGAAGGCTACCTGGAGGAACATATGAACTTTGGCAATACTGCATTTACCTATGCACTCGAGAGCAGGAATGATCTTGAAAACCTCTCAGCCAGGTTCAGCAATGCCAAAATGTCCATGATAGTTCCGACGCATATGAAGGATGAATGGGTGAAAACCGATATTGTAGGTTATAATAATAATATGGATATTGGGAACGGAAAAACCATGTTCCTTTTATTGGAGAAAGATTTTAAGTGTCTCGATGGCGAAGTGCTGGAGGACCAGAGCGATAATTACGAAAATCCCTTAGTTAGCTGTTCATGAGCGAAGTGATAGATAATATTCAGCCGAATGCCGAAAACCCCGAGAAGTTTACTGGGAAATTAAGGCTTACCAAGATCAAAACCGTTGCTGCCGGCATACCCGCAGTAGTATGGAGTGCACGGCATATATTGGCCGAAATGGGTGCCGCCCGCGGATTCAAAGCACTGGCGCAGCTCAATCAAAAAGACGGTTACGACTGCCCTGGTTGTGCCTGGCCCGACCCTGATGATGAGCGCTCCCCCATCGCCGAATACTGCGAGAATGGAGCTAAAGCAATAGCTGAAGAAGCAACCACTAAACGATTGACTGCTAAGTTCTTTGCTGAAAATTCAGTTAAAGACCTCTCACTGCTCGATGATTACGAAATAGGTAAAAAGGGGCGCGTTGCGCAGCCTATGTACCTGCCGGAAGGTGGCACACATTACCAGCCCATCAGTTGGGACGATGCTTTTAAAAAGATAGCTAGCCACTTAAACAAACTGGCTTCACCCGATGAAGCCGTATTCTATACATCGGGCCGCACCAGCAATGAAGCTGCATTTCTTTACCAGCTTTTTGTGCGCGAATATGGTACTAACAACCTGCCCGACTGTTCCAATATGTGCCACGAATCCAGTGGTGTTGCCTTGAACGAAACACTGGGTATTGGCAAAGGCTCCGTAACGCTCGAGGATTTTTACGAAGCCGAAGTAATTATCATATTAGGTCAAAACCCCGGTACCAATCACCCCCGCATGCTTACAGCCTTGCAAAAGGCCAAAGCGAACGGAGCAAAAATAGTCTCGGTCAATCCCTTGCCTGAAACCGGCCTGATGGGCTTTAGCAATCCACAGACCGTAAAAGGGGTATTGGGATTGAAAGCTGCCCTCACCGATATTTTCCTGCAGGTGAAGATAAACGGCGACATGGCCCTGCTGAAGGCAATAGAAATACTGATGCTCAAGGCTGAAAAAGCTGCCCCCGGCACCGTATTCGATCATCAGTTTATACAAGATAGTACACATGGCTACAACGACTTGATCAATAAACTGGAGCATGAAAATTTCGATACTTTAGTTCAGGCCTCCGGTGTCAGCAAAGAACAAATACAGGAAACCGCTGAACTGTTAATAAGCAATAAAAAGATAATAGCCTGCTGGGCCATGGGCCTCACACAGCATAAAAATGCGGTGCGTACCATACAAGAAGTAGTAAATGTACTCCTGCTCAAAGGCAGCATTGGCAAACCCGGTGCTGGTACTTGCCCCGTTCGCGGGCACAGCAATGTGCAGGGCGACCGTACCATGGGTATCTTCGAAAAGCCTTCACAGGCATTTCTCGATAAACTGAGCTGGACCTATGGTTTTGAGCCGCCGCGCCATCATGGTTACGATGTTGTGGAGTGTATACATGCCATGCACGAAGGGAAAGCAAAAGTATTTATGGCTATGGGCGGCAATTTCCTTTCCGCTACGCCCGATACAGTGTATACGGCCGAGGCCTTACGCAAATGCGATCTTACGGTACAGGTGTCAACAAAATTGAACCGCAGCCACCTGGTACATGGTAAGGAAGCATTGATACTGCCCTGCTACGGCAGGAGTGATAAAGACGTAGTGAATGGTGAGGACCAGTTCGTAAGCTGTGAGAATTCTATGGGCGTGGTACAAATGTCCAGGGGAGGATTGAAACCCATATCAACTGACCTGCTAAGTGAGCCCATAATAGTAAGCAAACTGGCACAGGCCGTATTAGGTGGCAGGAGCAAAGTAAAGTGGAATCTATATGAGCAGCATTACGACTATATACGCAACGATATCGAACTGGTGATACCCGGTTTCCGCGATTATAATGCGCGTGTCAGGAAACCCGGTGGCTTCTACCTGCCTAATTCAGCACGCCAGGGTAAGTTCCCCACCAAAATAGAAAAGGCATCATTCACAATTTCCGATGTGAGCATACCAAAGCTGGCGGCCGATGAATTTATGATGATGACCATTCGCAGCCACGATCAATTCAATACGACCATTTATGGTCTCAACGATCGCTACCGTGGTGTGAACAATGAGCGCAGGGTGATATTCATGAACGAGAAAGACATTGCAAAGCTAGGCTTCAAAGGTGGAGACGTGGTGGACTTGATAAATAACACCGATAGGATAGAACGTGCCGCACACAAATTCATCATCATCCCGTTCAGCATACCCGAACAATGTACCGCCACCTACTTCCCGGAAACGAATGTACTGGTCCCGATCAGTTCGGTAGCCGAGAAAAGTAATACACCCGTTTCCAAAATGGTGATCATTAAAATCAAAAAACACGACAGCGCATGAATAATCGAAGCTGTCATCCTGACGAAGGAAGGATCTCCTGAGAAGTGTACTGTAGCCAAATAGTTTTCTGTCTTGGTGAGCCTCGTCGAACCATGACACTGCCGGGAACTTGTACCCAACCAATTCCCCCTTGTGCGGAAGCCCTGTGCAAAGGCAGGAAGGGGGCCAGGGGGATGTTCGCTCATGCTGGAAATTTTCCTTAATTTTAATCATGGAAGTACGAGAACCTTCACTGGCCTTCGGCAAGCAATACCTTTCTATCGAGGAATACCTTGAGATGGAGAATGCTTCTATCGAAAAGCACGAGTATTATAAGGGCGAAATATTTGCCATGTCAGGCGCTAAGCTGCAACATAATATCATTACCCGCAATTTCTATCTTGCTTTAGGGCTAAAGTTGAAAGGTAGACCTTGCCAGCCGTTCGGCAGCGACCTAAGAATACACGTAGAAAAGAACACGCTCTTTACCTATCCGGACATCTCAGTAATATGCGGCGAAGTAGAGACACTAAATAATGACGAGTACAATGCACTTAACCCCTCAGTAATAGTAGAAGTCCTCTCTCCTTCCGCTAAAAATTATGATCGCGGCGATAAATTCAATCTCTATCGCGGTATCCCAGCATTAAAAGAATACATCCTCGTCGACTCACAATCTATAAGCATCGAGGCCTTCAGCATCAACAGCCACGGCAATTGGGAATTGAAAGAATATAAAGACATAGATGAAACCTTAAATATCGAAACGATACAAGTCTCTCTGGCATTAAAGGAAATTTACGAGGGCAGCGATCTGCTCAGCCTATAGCACCTGGTATTGTAACCGCAAAAATGTGGATATCCTTATTTGGAACACCCCCAGCCCATTTCGTAACTTGCATAGCAGCCAAAACCTTTCTGGCCCCGTCGTTGCGAGGGGTTTAGGACTTTGGCGCATCGCCGCGACGACGCAAACTACAGATGAGTGTTTTGCTGCAGCGAATCGAAGCTCTTTGAAAAAACGCTTGTCATCCTTCGCGATAGCGAAGGAACTGTTGGGCCACATTCGTAGCCGATGAGCGGGGGTAAATTTCCGAATCGGTAATTATCGGAAATTATCACTTATTTCATATGGCATGCCAGCAAAGGATTTCCGCGAAATGACCGTTTAAGATCGGTAATTACTATTTATCCGGAAATCGGAAATAATGGATCAGGTAGCCCGGCCTTGATGGTCAATCCATAGTCAATGAATAATCGATGACCCTTTGCCATAGGCAAAACGAAACGTAGTCAATGCATAGTCATTATCTAGTCCTCTCGACCCATAACATTTACACTACTTTGACAATACATTAAACCACAACACTATATCTTTATAAGACAGCACATAGTCAGTGCATAGTCAATGAATGGTCATTGACCGGGCAAAAAAATCATAATAATCTCTAAAACCATCAGATCAAGGCTCAGAAAAAATGCCACGCTCATACGCAGATATGCCCCTACATTATGGCCAGGTACCCGCCTGGCTCTATACCCGTATGGGCTTATTGGGCGGTGCTATTACCGAGGCAGTCATTGCCCAGTATGGCAAGGCAGCTTTCCTGCAGCGGATGAGCGACCCCTTCTGGTTCCAGGCATTAGGCTGTGTCTTGGGTATGGACTGGCACTCATCCGGTATCACTACCTCAGTGATGGGCGCATTAAAGGGAGCTGTCAATAAACGCTCGCAGGAACTGGGCATATACATTTGCGGCGGCAAGGGCAGGCACTCAAAAGAAACACCGGCAGAGCTAATAAGGATTGCCGAGCGCACCGGTCTCAATGGCGACCTGCTGGTACGCAGCAGCAAGCTTTCGGCCAAGGTGGATAATACTGCTATACAAGATGGCTATCAGTTGTACCTGCACTCATTTATAGTCAGCAGCGACGGCGACTGGGCCGTGATACAGCAGGGCATGAATGATGGCAATGGCATGGCCCGCCGCTACCACTGGCACTCGCCCACCCTCACATCATTTGTTGAAGAGCCACATACTTTTATATATGGTGCCAACGAAGGGCAGATCATCAACATAACAGATAAGCAGGCCGACACGACAAGAGCAGGCGTGTTGCAGTTAGCTAAAGAAGACCCTAAGTTCCTACTCCCTGAAATAAAGAAACTCGTAATGCCCTCGCACCACGATGTGCAGGCTAAGGATGTAGATATAAAGCGCCTTGGCAGTATACTCGCTGTCGCCTATGAAAAAGAAGGCCTTGATATGGAATCTTTGCTGCTGCTCGAAGGCCTTGGCCCACGCACATTACAGTCGCTGGTATTGGTGAGCGAAGTGATACACGGTACACCATCCCGCTTCGAAGACCCTGCACGTTTTTCATTTGCGCATGGTGGTAAAGATGGCCACCCTTTCCCGGTACCCACCAAAGTGTACGACGAGACCATTCACACATTACAAACGGCGGTTGAACGTTCTAAATTGGGCATAAGTGATAAGAACGATGCAATTAAGAACCTGTCGAAAGCTGCACAAAGATTGGAAGACAGTTTTAAGCCTAACGATAACTTCGGGCAGCTTATAGAACGGGAGCGGAATGACTCATGGAAGTACGGCGGCCGCACAGTGTTTGGTAAAGCCTTGCCGGCAAAACAAGAAAACAAAGATCGTTCACAAAAAAGAAACGACACGCAACTAAAATTATTTTGACAACATGTATAATCCTCTTAAATTCATAAAATGAAAAAATATCTATTCGCTCTATGTATGCTTCCTTTGTTTGCAAGCATATACGCACGGCAAAAGGTTGCATCGCTCAACAGGTCTGTGTATAGCAATTTCCGTTCCCTGCCCACTAATAGGGAAGCTGCGGAACAAACCCGTAAGCAGGTCGAAAAGGTGTTCCCGGGATGGGCTACCTATACGGATAAACTCAACGGCACATTTACCAGTATTGTTGGCCCTGCTATCAGGCTTAATGGAAGTTCACTGAGCGCAAAGGCCACTGCTTGCATGAAAGACAGGCTTGGCAAGCTGGGCATTAAACAAAATGAATGGATAGAAGTAAAGAGCAAAGTAGCTATACCTTATGTAAACTACAAACAGGTGCTGAACGGGCATGATGTATTTATGTCATCGCTCAAATTCAGCTTTGCCGGAAATGGGGATATCCTGAAAGTGAGCATGAAAAATTATGGTAACAAAGGCATTAGTGCTACACCAAAAATAAGCAGGGACGATGCAAAGAAGTTTGCATTAAATGATCTGCCGGGCGTAACCGTAACCTCATGTAATATAGAAGCTAACTGGGATTGGTTCCCCTTACCATTTAAAAACGGTTACGAGCTGCATCCCTCATGGCGCTTTAAAATAATCGGGAAACAAAATGCAACGCCTGCTATCTTATGGGGTTATATAGATGCACTAAATGGCGACCTTCTGTACAGGTCAAACGATGTAAAAACAGATTTCAATGTCACTGTGAAAGGCACAGTGTATAAGAATGGTACGCTGCAGCCGGCTACCCTTGAGCCACTAGCTAATCTGCAAATGGACATCAATGCCAATACTTATTATACCGACAACCTGGGATATTATAACACCACATCGCTCAATGTTCCTCAAAGTCCCTTGGTGAACCTTTCAGGGAAATGGTCATCGGTAGTAGATTATAACACTTTTACTACTCCTGTCTTTACTGACATTGTGAATGTAAATAACACCACCTATAATTTTCCGGCGCTGGCGCCCTCCAGCAGCAGGCATGTGAACGCATACTATCATACCAACCGGGTTCATGATTATTTCAAGCAGTATTTTCCCGCTTTCACCAGCCTTGATTTCCCATTGATAACGAATGTGGACGATAATTCAGATGTATGTAATGCATTTTATGATGGCAGCTCTATTAATTTTTATGCTGCCGGCGGTGGCTGTAATTCTTTTGCCGAATTAGGTGATGTGGTTTACCACGAATATGGCCATGGCATTTCTGACCACGTGTATACAGATATTACCGGTTGGGGCATGAACAATAGCTCGCAAAATGAAGGTAACTCAGATGTGTGGGCGCTTAGCATCACGCACAGTCCTGTTATGGCGCTCAACGCATTTACCCCCGAAGGTGGCTTTATCCGCAGGTATGATATGACGCCGCAGTTGTACCCCATGGATTGGGTGAACCAGGGAGATCCGCACTACAACGGGCAAATACTCGTGGGGGCATGGTGGGACGCAGGTATTAACATCGGGAATTTTGACACGATGGCAAGGCTTTTTACCAGCGTGTATTATAGCACCCCTGATGGTTTTGATGGCGATGAAGGTATACTCTACCGCGATGTATTGATGGATGCTTTACTGGCTGATGATAATGATAATAACCTGGCTAACGGCACTCCGCATTATCACCAGATCACGGCAGCATTTGTGAAACATGGGATTTCACTCGCCGGCGATGTAATACTGGACCATACAGAATTATCCAATCAGCCGGCGGGCACGCCCATACCGGTGGCAGCAACTTTCGTAACAGGTGCACCCACCAACTTTGCGAAGTTGATGCTCTATTATAAAAAGGGTACAGCAACCGCATGGGACTCTGTCACTATGGCCTCCGCCAATAGTATAGATTATACAGGTACCATACCGGCGCAGTCGGCAGGTTCTGTTATACGTTATTATTTTGCAATGGTGGATCCCTATGGTGAGCCCAATGGGTATTTCCCGCCTGCATTTAACCCCATTACCCCGGCTACACAAACGTCTATCCCATACCAGTTTGCCGTTGGTGTTACCGCTAAAGACAGTACGGATTTCGAAACTCCCGCACCCGCAGGATGGTTAATAGGCAACAATCCAGGTGATAATGCCGTTACAGGCACCTGGCTCCAGGACTGGCCCACCAACAATGGATTCCCCTGGCCTGCGGGCGATCATACCAGCGGCCTGGGCCGGTGTTTATTTACAGGCAATACCGCTTCCGGAGACGATGTAGACCAGGGAACAACCACTATCCTATCTCCGGTGTTTGACATCAGCACCTTTGTAAAACCGATCATCCAATACCACAGGTGGTTCTCCAACGACATGGGCGAAAATTTCAAGAACGATCCATGGCAGGTATTGATCAAGGACGCTAGCAATAACAACTGGGTGAACGTAGAAAAAACATACCAGTCGGACCTTAGCTGGAGGAAAAGAATATTTGCGGTAAATGAGTTCTTGCCGGCAGGCACCACGCACATCCAGATGAAGTTTGCCATTTCTGACTCTATGCTCAGCAATTGGGAAAATGAGGGCCAGAGCCTTACTATAGGGGGCATGGACGACTTTTTCCTCTATGATGCCACAGCACCGGAGCATGTTGCAAACGTATCAGCTATGAAGGCCGAGATATATCCTAATCCTGCTGACGGATTGCTAAGCGTATCATTAGCATCAACCGACAACAATGGCTTCATAAGTATACAGGATGTAACAGGTAAGGAAGTATCCCGCACCGGGTTGATAGCTGGCACA
Source organism: Bacteroidetes bacterium UBA1947 (assembly GCA_002336915.1). GTDB lineage: Bacteria > Bacteroidota > Bacteroidia > Chitinophagales > Chitinophagaceae > MKUN01. Next base: position 65,885 of record DDET01000010.1, read on the forward strand.
TCAAAATACAGCATCAATACACAAAGCATTACGGCCGGTACATACATTGTAGTGGTGCAGAACAACAAAACTATTCAATCGCAGAAGATAACGTTGAAGCATAATTAAGGAAGAAATTATTGCACATAAAAAAGCCGGAGCTGGCAGCCCCGGCTTGTATAAAAAGGTCTTTGTTTATTAAGACGCAGTGCCTAATGTCCTCAGTATCTTGCCATGTGATATAAGCGCCGTAATAAAAGTGCGCTGCTCCTGGTAAGGAATACCATGAACTTTAGCTGCGTCCTTAACTATAGGAGCAATCTTCTCGTAATGGATATGGCAAATATGCGGGAACAAGTGATGTTCTATCTGCCTGTTAAGACCGCCTATGAACCAGGACATGATCTTGCTCTTAGGTGAGAAGTTAACCGTATTAAGCAACTGGTGAACTGCCCAGTTATTATCCATCTTTCGGTCTTCGGAAGGACTTGGATATTCGGCCTCTTCCATAACATGCGCCAGCTGGAATATGGTTGATAAAGCAAAACCGGCTACAGCATGAAGGATGAAGAACCCCGCCACTACCATACCTGCCGACATACCGGAGAACATGATAGGCAACACAAGAATATAACCAAAGTAAAGAACCTTGTAAAGGCTGAGCTTCACCAGCTCACGGCCCAAAGTGGTTTTTTCTTTGCGCAGCAGGCCCAGCTTGTTGTAGTGGAACAGGAGCTTGTAATCTTTATAAGTAACCCACTGCACGGTAAGCAGGCAATACAGGAACCAGGCATATATATGCTGGAAGCGGTGCATTTTGTAGCGTTTGCTGTGCGGAGAAAAACGGAGCAATATACCCGCGTCTATGTCCTCGTCAAGGCCTTCAATATTGGTATAGGTATGGTGCAGGATGTTGTGCTGTATCCTCCAGGTAACGTCATAACCGCCTACTATATTTACGATACCGCCAAGCAGCTTGTTGATCAGCTTCTTGTCGGAGTAAGCGCCGTGGTTGGAATCGTGCATTACAGAACAACCGATACCCGTCATACCAAGGCCCATGAGAAACCACAGAGCAAAGAAAATAAAGGCATTAGAAGAAGCAAGGCCGCTAACTATGAAAATATAAGGCACGTAAAACATAGCGATCATAGCCGCTGTTTTAAGCCTCATTTTCGTATTACTGTATGGACTGATGTTGTTCTCAGAAAAATATTTATCGATATTCTTCTTAACGGTGTCGTAAAACCCCTCGCCATTCTTCGGGGCAAAACGGACAATATTCAATTTACTTACTTGTGCAGACAATGTGAAAATTTTTGCAAAGGTACATTAAAAATGCTACTATATCTGTTAATGTTTGGAGGCAACATCGTCATATAATACAGCTAAACTACTGTAGTACAAGGCAATGCAGTTATTTCATCGCATCGAGCTTCTTCTTCATCGCATCCGACTTGTCGGCTTTATTTTGCCTCATGTATATTTCCTTAAGCACGCGGATGCTTGATACATAAGAGTCCTTATCGTCAGCGCTCAGTTTGGCTGCATTGGGATCAAGTGTATTATATGTTTTTTCGAAATAAGGAACAGCTTTTGCAAACATCTCGTCGCGTTTCGCTTTGAGGTCATCTATCTGCTTTTGCTCAGTAGCGTTGTTGCCCGGGATATCGTTCATTTGCTTGTTAATATATACCCCTTCGTTGTAGTAAAGTACTGCAAGGCCAAAACTAGGGTCTATGTTATCAGGCTTAGCAGTTTTCGATGCAGCCATATAGGCGGCTTCAGCTTTTGTTACCAGCTCTGCGTAGTTTGAGGGCTTAGCAAGGTCTTTCCCTTTATCATCTTTAGGGAAGGCCATACCGGAATAACCTTTTGCAAGGTTTATCTGCAGGTCAGGATTATTTGGGTCCTTAGCTACAGCTTCTTCCAGTTTCTCCATCAATTTTGATTGGTCGCCGCTGGTAATGTAGGAATTGAGTACCTGCGTCCTGATATTTGGGTCATTGGGATAGAAGGACTGTGCTTCATCGAGGATCTTCTTCATGGCATCTGCATTCTTGTTACGGAAGCCGTATATGTCAATGAGTGCCAGGTATATATTAGGATCGCGGGCGATCGGGTTGTCTTTAAGTATCATGAACAGGTCTGCCGCCTGGTCATATTTATTAGCGTTATAAGCAGCATAGGCTCTCAGCCTCTGCGCTTCAACTGCTATTGTATCAAATTTCTTATTGGCTGCAAACCTCTTTCCGCCCTGGATATCGTGCACTTCCACGACATCCTTCAGCACATCGTAAGCAGTATCGTAATTCTTCATTTTGTATGCGGTCTGGCCAATCATATAGCTGGTGAAGGCGGCGGCTATAAGCTTAGTATTCATCTCTTCTTTTTCATAAGAAGGGTCAAGATCTACCACCTTCATGTAAGACTTCATAGCTTGCCTGTGCGGTAAGTCGGACATAGACCTTGGCATGTTTTTCTTCAGGTAGGCAGTATCCTGATTCATCTGCATATAAATATCGCCCTGCATAGCCCATGTCTTAGGTTTATCTTTTGTAGTAGGGTCTTTGAGCGCCATCTGTATATACTCTTTAGCGTGCTCATAATCGCCTTCCCTTAAATAGTTGTTGGCCGATTCAATGTTTTGCTTCTGTGCCCATACAGCCACAGTCATGCAAACAAATGATGCAACAAGGATAATCTTTCTCATGAATTAAATTTATGAAGTTTGTATTATTTAGTATTGTTATTCTGTTTCCGGTGTTGTTGTATCTTCAGTTGACTGTCCGCCTGTTTCACCTTCAATTCCATTCTCAGTTTCACCTTCAGCTTCTATCTCATCTTCATCTTGTTCCTGTATGCGTGCTATTGCTGCTATTTCATCGCCTTCATCGAGGTTTATGAGTTTCACACCCTGTGTCGCCCTACCGGCTTCCCTGATGGCGGCCACCTTCATACGGATGGTAATACCGGACTTACAGGTAATCATCAGGTCTTCTTTCTCCTCAACGGCAAGTAAGCCTACCAGGTTACCTGTCTTCTCGGTAATGTTTATGGTCTTTACACCTTTACCGCCACGGTTTGTAACGCGGTAGGTAGGTTCCATTTCACCATTTTCTTCATTCTTCTCGAAGAAAGGTGTACGCTTGCCCAGGCCTTTTTCAGAAACAACCAATATCTGTTTGGTCATATTTTCCTTGCTCACACATACCATACCTATCACTTCGTCGTTATTCTCATCCAGCTCAATACCGAAAACGCCTATCGCGCCACGGCCCGTTGGCCTAACCTTATCTTCGGGGAAGCAGATAGCCCTACCTGAACGCACTGCCATCATGATGTAGCTCTTTTCCTTTTCAGCCAGGCAAACATCCAACAGGCGATCACCTTCTTCAATAGTTATAGCTATTACACCATTAGCACGCGGACGGCTAAAGTCTTCCAGTTTTGTCTTCTTAATGATACCACGCTTGGTGCAAAGCACTACATAATGCTCGGCCAGGTATTCTTCATTGTCCAGATGCGGCACATCTATTACCGTACGTATCTTATCGTCGGGTGGTATCTGTACCAGGTTTTGTATCGCGCGGCCCTTGCCATTCTTATCTGCCTCAGGTATCTCATACACTTTAAGCCAGAAGCAACGTCCTTTTTCAGTAAAGAACATCAGCGTATGGTGGGTAGATGCAATAAACAGGTGCTCTATATAATCTTCATTACGCGTGCGGCCACCCATGGCACCACGACCGCCCCTGCGCTGTGCGCGGAACTCATCGATAGAGGTACGCTTGATATAACCAAGATGAGAAACTGTGATTACCACATCTTCCTCTTCTATCAGGTCTTCAATGCGCATTTCATTGGCCATATAATGAATCTCGCTCTTGCGCTCATCGCCAAATTTCTTCTGCACATCCAGCAGCTCGTCTTTGATGATCTGGTAACGAAGGGCTTCATCGCCCAATATAGATTCGAGGTGCGCAATTAATTTCATCAGCTCTGCATGCTCTTCGCGTATCTTATCACGCTCCATGCCTGTAAGTCTCTGCAAGCGCAGTTCAAGTACAGCCTTAGCCTGTATCTCGCTCATGCCGAACTGCTCGATCAATCCTGTCTTAGCTATTTCAGGATTGGCAGAGTTACGGATAAGAGCAATTACCTCATCAAGATGATCTAATGCTATAAGATAGCCTTCTAAGATATGGGCGCGTTTTTTAGCTTCGCGCAGTTCATATTCCGTACGCTTTATTACTACCTCGTGACGGAAACTTACAAATTCAGAAATAAGATCCTTGAGGTTCAAAGTACGCGGGCGGCCACCTACCAGCGCCACGTTATTGATACCGTAAGAAGTCTGCAGTTCGCTGTACTTATACAACTGGTTGATGATAACCTGTGCAACAGCATCGCGACGGAGCTCCACAACCAAACGGGTGCCTTCCTTATTTGATTCGTTGGCTACGTGTGTAATGCCATCAATTATCTTATTGTTTACAAGAGAACCGATCTTTTCAGCAAGGGCATCGCGGCTTACCTGGTATGGCACCTCTGTAATGATTATTTGTTCTTTACCACTTTTCGTGGTCTCTACGGTTACCTTACCACGCAGCACTACCCTGCCCCTGCCGGTATGCATACCCTGCTTGATACCATCTATACCGAAGATGATACCGCCGGTTGGGAAATCGGGGGCTTTAACGAACTTCATCAGTTCGTCGATAGTGATCTCATTGTTGTCGATATACGCAATACAGCCGTTCACCACCTCGGTAAGGTTGTGGGGCATCATATTTGTAGCCATACCCACCGCTATACCTGAAGAACCATTTACCAGCAATTGCGGTATACGGGTAGGCAATACTGTTGGCTCCTGGAGCGAGTCATCGAAATTGAGCGAGAAGTTGACGGTTTCCTTCTCAATGTCTTCCAGCATAGCCTCACCGAGGCGCTGCATACGAGCCTCAGTATAACGCATTGCGGCCGGGCCGTCACCATCCTGCGAGCCATAGTTACCCTGGCCATCCACCATCATGTAGCGCATGCTCCATGGCTGTGCCATACGCACCATAGCATCGTAAACGGCGGTATCACCATGGGGGTGATACTTACCCAGCACCTCACCCACTATACGGGCGCATTTCTTATATGGTTTGTTGAAGGTATTGCCCAGCTCATGCATGGCGAATAAAACGCGGCGATGCACCGGCTTTAAACCATCGCGAACATCGGGCAGTGCGCGGCCTACAATCACCGACATAGAATAGTCGATGTAGGCCGTTTTCATTTGTTCCTCTATATTAACCTGTATAATCTTATTAGTCTCCTCCGGCAATTCCGGAGTATTCATATCCTGGTTGTTTTGATCCATAAACGGGTGTTAAAAAACAGATGTGCAAATATAGCCCAAATTGCCCGTTTTCCCCTATTAATTTAAGCCTAAAATTGTCATATTATCCACAGTTTTTAACAAGTTATACAGGCTCTTATGAATATATTATTAATACATTTTACTATTTAAAAATACAGATGATTTTTCACCGGGAATCGTGTAGAAAAACTCTATTCCGCACTTGCCCTTATTGATTATCAACAAATATGTCTTTCGCCCCTTTTCTATAGGAACCAGGTGTGTATTTTAATAGCTCTCTCCCGCAGGGATATACAGTCTTACTGTTTTACCGGATCATCATATCAATGCGGGGAACGGGAGCTAGCTGGCAGGAAAAACCTCCTTCATTGAAGTATCATACTGTTTCTTGTTAGCTGCGTCAGTTTCAGCATTTATTACTTGCCGGATATACTGCTTTGCCAAAAGCAGGCGCCTCTTAGTAACTGCGGTCTCCTTTTTCTCTTTATATGCTTTTGCCAGTTCAAACATAGTATTGCCGACGTAAGCCCTGTAGCCCTTTATGCTCTCATTATTTGCCAATTGCACCATTATTTTCAATCCTTGCTCAAACACGGCATCGCTCTTTACATTTTCAAGATAAGTGCTTAAGCTCTTGTCAAGACTTATTTTCTTACCACCATATACGTAAGATGCCCTTTCCGTGTATATAGCAAAATCTGCAGAATCGCCCTTCTTTGCTATAATATCCCAAATTGTGTTCTCCAGTTCGGCTTTCGGGTCGGTATTGAGCATTTTTTTTGCCATACTATAGGCAAGCTCATCATCTATATCGTTCAGTGCTCTGAGGGCTGCTCCGGCTACGAGGTAGGAGCTATCGCTTATAGCATTGTACATGTCATTTTTCGCATTGCTATACTTCCATTCACCAAGCACCTCGAACGCGTTTGCCCGTACTTCATTGTGCGCATCGTTGATAGCAAGGTAAGCCACCTGGGAATGCCAATGGCGCTGCAGGTGGTCATCAGTAATTCTCACCAAGGGTTTTAATGCGTATGCTTTTATAGCCGGGTTAAGATCTTCTAGAGCCCGGTCTATGATACGCCCTGCAGAGCTGTCGCTTATTTTTTGGTAGGCTGCGTCTATGGAAAGACGGCGATGTATGTAATCGCTGCCGACAATATAGGTAGTTAGCCACTGTGCCATAGGTTTGTCTTCGCCAATATCTGCAGGCAGCCAGGACAAGGCATCGGGGATGATGACCGGCTTTACATTATTCCGGTAGGGATAAGTGAATATTTGTTTTTTGCTTTTGATGTTCCAGTCTTCAATACGTTTATCAGCGCCGTAAATAACCGCTGTTTTAAAAGGCAAAATATAGAGTCCGCTATCTTGTTTTTGGGTAACGGTTACCAGGAGCTTTTGTCCTGCATCATCATAATTATATTTTATATCGAGTATGGGATGGCCGCCCCTGTAATACCATTGATTAAAGAACCAATTCCAATCTTTTCCCGTTGCCTCTTCCACTGCGAGCCGCCAGTGGGTAGCTTCGGCAGCATGCAGTGCATTCTTCGTAAGGTAAATTTGCATTGCTTTAAAAAATACATCGTCGCCCATTAAGCCGTGCATGTAGCGGAGTATCGCCCCACCCTTTTCGTAGGATACCCTGTCAAACATCTCTTCGCGGTCAGCATAGTAGAAACGCACCAATGGCGGATCGGTCTTGTAGCCTTTATTCAGATATTTAAGCAGGTCATTGTAGGCCAGCCTGTCCGCTGAATTTTTGCCGTATTTGTAAAAACGCCAAAGGTATTCGCCATAGTTAGCAAATGACTCATTGACCGTGAGATTTGACCAGGACTCGCAGGTAACATAGTCGCCAAACCACATATGGAACAACTCATGCGATACAATGTCCTCCTTATCGTGATCGGCTATCTCGCGGGCATTCTGATTTATAAATTCGCCAAATAAGGTGGCAGTGGTATTCTCCATGGCACCGGACACATAATCACGCACTACCACCTGGTCGTATTTATTCCATGGGTACGGCACACCTGTTACATTGGAGAAGAAATCCATCATTTCGGGCGTGTTCTTAAACATTTGCCGGGCGTATGGTTCAAACTCCTTTTCTACATAATAATTTACTTCCTTACTATGCCATTTATCTTTCACAATGGAGAACTTTCCAATAGCAAACATTGCGGCATAGGCTTGTATAGGTTTATCCATCACCCAGATATCCATACGCATACCGGCCTTCTTGTTTTCCATTGTAGTTGAGGAGAGGTAGCCGTTGCTTAATGTTTGCATAGTATCGGGCACTTCCAATTCCAGTTGGAACTTAAACCGTGTATTAGGTTTGTCAATTGTGGGCAGCCAGTGGGAGTTGGACTCCGTTTCGCCTTGCGTCCATATCTGCGCCGGTTTGTTGGGTATTGCCAGGTCGGTATTAATAAAATACAAGCCCCTATCCTCGGTAATGGCGCTGCTGCCACCGGCAGGTTCAGCATAAGGCATTGCCTTATATGCTATGTAAAGCTTGAGCGTATCAGCAGATATATAGCTTTTTTGAAATTTAATTTTCAGCTGGTCATCCTTGTAGCTATAAGACAACTTATGAGCATTAGGATCGTCCCAAAGCATAACTGTGTCGATCTTCATGCTCTTTGCATCGAGCACCAGGCTATCCATATTATAACAGTATGGATGCAGGGTGATCCACTCTCGGCCATTGGCAGTTTTCTCTTTCCAGTTAAAGGACAAAGAAGCACGTGTATGTATTATTTCCCATTCAAGAGGAGCCGCAGCCCTATATACATCGACCGGATTATTGGAAGCATTTACCTGTATCGTATCGAGCTGAACCGATCTTGTACTGCCCATTTTGCGACCGGGGCCGCAGGAAACCATCAAAAGCAAGCCTAAAACAAGCGCCGCAGCTATACTTCTCTTACCTGCCATAATAATAAATGTCTTGAAACTTATTTACCGGGCATAAAAATAAGATTAAACATTACATTATTCATCACCTATATTGGGTGACCACTGCTAACAAAAGCTTCGTTAAAATGCGCTAAAGCATTGTTATTTGATTATTTTTGCTACCATTAAAAACCTACAGGGCATCTATGCTGCAAGTAACAGTAAATGAAAAGAATACGTTTTCGGTAACTAATGAGGATGGAAGCTGGCATATAAACGATACCCCCGTCGACTGGGACGCACAATGGCAACCGAACGGGTTGGTAAGTATACTCTATAATAACAAGAGCTACACTGCCATTGTAGAAAATATAGATAAGAAAAATAAAGAAATGGCCCTGCGGATAAATGGCAGGAGCTACAAAATAGCCATAAAGGAGCCCATAGATCAACTATTATCAAGCATGGGCCTGGACATGAAAGCCCTGCATAAAGCTGAACCGGTGAAAGCACCTATGCCCGGCCTGGTGATAAAGATACTGGTAGAGGCAGGCCAACAAATAAAGAAGGGAGACGGGCTGCTGGTACTGGAAGCCATGAAAATGGAAAATGTGCTGAAGGCAAACAGCGATGCAACCGTGAAAGCTATAAGGGTTACAGAACGCACAGCAGTGGAAAAAGGAGCGATATTAATAGAACTTGAATAATATGCGCCTTAAACAGATAGTCACATTCGTCATGGCATTAGCCTGTAACCTGCTGAGTCAAACAGCAAGGGCACAACAATTCTCCTATGTATATATACAGGGAGACAAACAAACGCCCTTTTACGTGAAGCTGGAAGGTGAAATGCAGCCGCGCTATGGAAAAAACTACAGCATTATTTCACAGCTCGCTCCGGGGATCATAAACATAGAAATACTCTTCCAGCAGAATATTTATCCCCCGCAACGTTTTGCCATTAAAGTGCCTGAGAACGGCTCGCGTGCCTTCCTGCTGTCGAAGAAAGGCAGCAGTTTTTCGCTTTTCGACCTGCAGCAACAATTCTATATCGCCGCAGGCAATTCGGGAGAGGATGATCATATTCCAACTTATAATCCCGGCGATAACTACATAGCCACCAACAGTAAGACGGCAACGTACCAAACAAGCGCCACAAGCAGTAGCAACTATAGCACCACGTATAACAGCCAAGCCGCTGCAAATACACAAAACGCGACACCGCAGTATAGCAACACATCGAACAAAGCGAGAACAAACAACAAGGAAGCTCAAAATAAGGAGCCCCAATTTATAGACAATGTAGAGCTGGATAATGAGCGGACCGTTCGGACCAATGCGGAGCCTGAAGTGGTAAATAATATTGAACCTGAAACCACTACAGAAGCGGCAATTGCAAAGAATACAAACACTAAAGGGAGCTTTGCCGTAAACAGCGATTGCCCGCAAGCTATACAGGACAACGCATTCCAGGACATATACAGCAAGATGAGCAGTAAGAGCGATAAAACCCGCCTGAAATTCCTTCTGGGAAAACTAAATTATTGCTATACCAGTTCACAAATACGCATACTGACCAAAGGACTCAATAACGATCCCGAACGCTATGCCTACCTGAAACAGGCATATGGCCGTGTTACAGACCAGGGAAATTTTGCCTCCCTGGAAAATTTACTGACCACTCGTGAATGGAAAGATTATTTTAAATTGATAATGCCTTAGGGCAGCCTAAATAAATAAAGATGAAAAAAGTAGTTGTACTTGCCCTGATGACCACATGCCTTGTTGCCTGCAAAAGGAAGAAAGAGGATATCCTGACCAGGAAATGGCAAGCCGTATCTATTCAGAACGCAGATATGGATATAATGATGAAACAACAACAGATGTTCATAGATACAGTGGGCAAGAATACCGATCCCGCTGCTAACATAATTCAATACGGCACGGAAAATATCGATAGCCTGCGTAAAGAATTGCAGGTGCAGCTGGACAGTTTTAAAATAATGCAGGATGCAGCCATCAAAAGCACCCAGTTCAACTTTTTAAAAGGCGGTAAAGCACTTATCAATTTTGGTTTGGGTGAAGTGGATTCTGCAAGCTGGCATTTTGAAAATGACAGCACTTTAATATTGGATGCGATGAAGATGAAAGGCCCTGATGATAAGATAAGGATGCATGTAGTGATGCTCACAGACACTATGATGCAACTACAACTGAACGAACAAAACGCCAAAAGCACTGTTTCGTTCAAACCATCAGAGAAGTAAAGCTTAAATCCTATCTTTGAGCACTTTTTGAAGTTTTAACATTAAACTATTTATAATAAAAACATTATGCGTAGCATACCATTACGACAGGCATTGCGTGAAGCGATGGAAGAGGAAATGAGGGCGGATAAACGTGTATTCCTTATGGGCGAGGAAGTGGCACAGTACAATGGCGCTTATAAAGTAAGCCAAGGCATGCTTGATGAATTTGGCCCAAAACGCGTTATTGACACCCCTATATCCGAGCTTGGTTTTGCTGCGATAGGCGTTGGGGCTGCAATGAATAACACCCGTCCTATAATAGAGTTTATGACATGGAACTTTGCCGAGCTGGCACTGGACCAGATAGTGAACCATGCTGCGAAAACACTCTCCATGAGCGGCGGGCAGTTTACATGTCCTATCGTTTTCCGCGGGCCAAATGGTTCGGCGGGGCAACTGGGCGCGCAGCACTCACAAGCTTTTGAAAATTGGTATGCTAACGTACCCGGGCTGAAGGTTGTCTCGACGATGAACCCATACGATGCTAAGGGCCTGCTGAAGTCGGCAATACGTGACGAGGACCCTGTTATCTTTATGGAAAGTGAAGTAGCATACGGTGAAATGGGTGATGTGCCTGAAGAGGAGTACCTGATACCAATAGGTAAAGCAGATATCAAACGCGCCGGCACAGATGTTACCATAGTATCTTATAACAAGATGATGAAGGTGGCAATGGGTGCCGCCGAGGAGCTGCAGAAGGAAAATATAAACGCTGAAGTAATAGACCTACGCAGCATACGCCCGCTGGACTGGCAGACAATAGTAGAATCGGTGAAAAAAACCAACCGCCTTGTAATAGTAGAAGAGCAGTGGCCAT
>DDET01000006.1 GCA_002336915.1 Bacteroidetes bacterium UBA1947
AACGTTGGTGGCGGTGGTTTGGGTATACTTAATATCCATCATTGTTGCGGTAAAGTTGCCGGAACCTGCCACTGTTATACCATTAGGGAAAGTCTGTGATGGTACGGTTACTGTTCCTGCCGCACAATCAAGGTCAGCATACACTTTATATCCCATGCCCGCAAAGTTGAATATGTCGATCCTGTGCAATGAGAGGTTGTTGGTAGCTACCGTCGATGTGGTGTGGTATAACGTAGTAGCATTGCAGGCTGTGCTGTCATGATAATTGCCCTGTACTGCAATCGTACATTCAGTAGTAAGCGTTACATGAAGCGTAAAGGTGTAGCGCACAGTATCAGTTGTCTGGCTTTTGGTAAGCAGTTGCACCAGGTATGATCCGGTATCAGCACTGTTATTGGCGTGGAAAGTAACATTTGTTGTGAATGTGGCTGTGGCTGAGGGTACACCCTGTGCCTGTGTGAACGTAGCTGTAACACCGGCTGGCAATCCTTTCACAAAAAGGTAAACCATTTCGGGGTAGCCGGTAAGGCGTGCTACTGCAAGGCTCATAACGTCGTCGCCTCCTCTTTGTACTGTAACATTGCGTACGCCATTCACGCGGTATGAAAATCCGTTGGGATCATTATTATTATTGCCATTACCGGTAGTATCGAGGCCGTTAACGGTAGTATCGCCATTTGGGGCAAGTCCTACAGAGTTTTTACGGCATGAACTGCCGGCTGCGAGCAAGCCCAGGAACAAGATAAAAAGTAAGCCTTTTTTCATGTGGTATTCTTTATTTGCTACGAATGTAAATAATTATTTAAAAAACCGCTAATAAACAGGGCGTTAAGATAAAAATAAATTCTTTGATTTCTATGCCTTTGTCACAAAAAAAGGGCGGAAATACCGCCCTTTTCACAAATATTGTTTTAAAATCAATGCCTTAATGTAAATGAGCAATTGCTGGAATCGCCGGCCTGGTTTACTGTAGTGTAATTAACCCAAACAGTAGTGGTCGAGTCGGTCAAAAAAGAGCCGCCACCGCTTACGGTCAGGAAGTTTGGCAATGATTGGGCAGGTATGGTGATTGTACTGGTAGCGCAGTCGAGCATGCCATATACTGAATAGCCCATGCTTGCAAAGTTTCTGAATATTATCCTGTTTGCAATGGTAGAATCATTAGCAACGGTTTCTACGAAGTCATAAGAACCATTTGCTGAGCAGGCAGCGGTGCTGTTGGGGAAATAACCGGCGATCGTGCAGAGCATATCTGTAGGACCTTCAACAGTAAGGTTGAAAGGATAGTAACTGTCGCCCGATGTAGAGCTGTGAACAAGTAGTTTTACTGCATACCTGCCACCCGCAGCGTTGCTGTCGCTAATTACGATCGAAGCAGTAAACGGAGGAGTACCTGTTTTAGGGTTAATAGTAGCTGTAACGCCAGCGGGTAAGCCTGATAGAGAAAGTGTCAGGTTTTCGGAAGTTGCTATAGCAGTTATTTTGCTTACGCTAAGGTTAAGCTCGCCGCTTTGTGTTTTTGTAACGGTAACATCGCCCAGCCCGGCTATTTTATAGGTAACCGGGGCAGTGCCATTACGGGCATGGCAGCCAAATAAAGAGATGGCAATCAATAAAAAGAGAAAGTGAAATTTTTTCATAATCAGGCCCTTTTTGAATAAGAGAACGCTAAAATAATTAAAAACATAATAACACAAAGGGTTTTGGCAAAAAAAGAAGCATTTGCTTACTCTTTTGCCAAAAATATTAAAAGACGCGGGCAATTATCTTATTAATGTAAAATTGCAGTAGGTGGTAATATTGGTGGTGCTGGTTTGGTGGAAGTCCACATTGATGGTATTTGATGTGAATGTTCCTGAACCTGCAACCTGTATGCCATTCGGAAGTAATTGGTTAGGTATAGTAAGCGTGTTATTGGCGCAGTTGACGTCCGCATATACCTGGTAGGGCATATTCGCAAAATTTTGGAAAATAACTCTGTTGGCAGCCGCTGTAGAATTAACTACGTTATCGGTATACTGATAGTTCTGGTTGCCACAACCCGTTGTGCCCTGGCTGAAGAAGCCTAAGATACCGCAATTGGCAGGGGTTAAGACCTGTAAATTAAAACTGTACTCCCGGTCGCCGGTGGAGGGACTGTGCGAAATGATCTTAATAGTGTAATTACCCGGTACGCCATAATGGTCGGTAAAGAGAATTGTGGCATTGTAATTGGGTGTACCCGAGCTGGGGTTAAGATCGGCAGTAACCCCCGCCGGCAAACCCCAAACCGACAAAGTAACGGTTTCCAGCAGCGAGCCTGTATGCTGTACAGTCACATTCAGCGAATCATCCTGGCCTTGTTCTATAGTTACATCATGTATACCATTTACGGTATACACATTCGAACTGGTGCCACCTACTGTAAGGCTTACATCAAATGTTTTATCGCCGGTTTGTGCGCCATGTATCACTACCTTCAGGGCATATGTTCCGGCAGCGGCTGTGCCATTCACAATAAACGTGATGTTGGTATTGAAATCAGGAGTACCCGTGGTGGCGCTATATGCAGCCAAAACCCCGCTGGGCAGGCCCGTAACCGAGACGGAAAGATTTTCCGCATTGCCACCTGTCGATCTGAGTTGTAATTGCAGTGAATCGGAATCGCCGGGAGCTATTGTAAGGTTATGAATACCGGACACAGAATAGGTAAAATTATTACCCGGGTTCGTGTTCTTGTCGTCTTTTTTGTTGCAAGAGAGGGCAAAGATCGCCATCAATAAATAGGTCAGGTAGGCCTTTTTCATTTATAAGTGTTTTAATATTGCTGCGAAAATAAGTAAAACATCTTAGATATATGATCACATGGGAGGATTTTGAAAAAGTGGACATCCGCTGCGGCACCGTTACGGAAGCCAAAGAATTTCCGGGCGCCCGTAAGCCTGCCTACCAGTTAACGATAGACTTTGGCCCGCTGGGTACCAGGCGCTCCTCGGCACAGGTAACCCATCATTACACAGCTGCTGAATTGCAAGGCAGGCAGGTGATAGCTGTTGTCAACTTCCCCCCAAAGCAGATAGCCAATTTTTTCAGCGAGTGCCTTGTATTAGGTATATACGACGAACAAGGGCAGGTAGTACTGCTGCAGCCGGAACGCAGTGTTGCTAACGGGCAGAAAATAGGCTGATTATCTGCTACGATGTTTAACTTTACCAGCCCGGATTCCAATATCAAATTCCCGGAGAAAAATGAAAAGCTTTGCAAGTGATAATTACGCAGGTGTCCTGCCCGAGGTAATGCTGGCCCTGCAGGAGGCGAATGATGAGCATGCCCGTTCCTATGGGGCTGACGATCTTACCGGGCGGACAAAAGCGCATTTCAAAGAGATATTCGCTGCTGATGTGGATGTTTATTTTGTGTTTAACGGCACCGGGGCCAATGTATTGAGCATAAGCAGCGCCACCCGATCTTACAATTCAGTGCTTTGTGCCAATATATCGCATATCTACAACGATGAATCTGCGGCGCCCGAAACGTTTACTGGCTGTCGCTTTTTCCCGCTGCAGGTAAATGAGGATGCCAAAATTGAACCGTCCGCTATAGAGCAGCGCTTAATAAGAAAGGGCGACATTCACTACGCGCAAACCAAACTTTTGTCCGTAACACAAGCCACAGAATATGGTACTGTTTATACGCCTGCCGAATTAAAGGACATATCTGCCCTGCTCAAAAAGAACGATATATACTTCCACATGGATGGCTCGCGCCTCTTCAATGCAGCGGTAAGCCTGGGTTGTGATATAAAGGAAATGACCACAGATGTGGGCCTCGATATATTGTCGCTTGGCGGCACCAAGGCAGGCATGATGTTTGGCGACGCGGTGGTTGTCTTTAACCCCGGGCTTAAGGAACATATCGCCTATAAACACAAGCAGGTGATGCAGTTGGCCAGCAAAACCCGTTTCATCGCGGCCCAGTTTGATGCCATGTTCAAAAATGAGCTATGGCGGGGCACAGCAGGTCATGCCAACCGTATGGCACAGCAGCTTTATACTACTCTTTCAAAACACCCCGAGATAAAAATAACCAAACCCGTACAGGCCAACGGCGTATTTGCCCAGATACCGGTAGGGTGGAACGCTCCCCTCATGGCCCAATTCCCATTCTACGTATGGGTGGAAAGCACCAACGAAGTGCGCCTCTTATGTGCTTTTGACACTACGGAAGAAGATATTATAGCTTTTGATGCAGCAATTAAGGTCTTAAAGGCCTCGTAGCGTCAGCACCGCTTTTTCCGCGGTTGGACGCGTTATGTACAAATAGCGTCAGTACCGCTTTTTGCGGTCAGACGCGTTAAGGGCGTCGCAGCGTCAGTACCGTTTTTTGCGGTCAGAGCCTTGATGCCTGGCATCTTAACCCTTGCCAAGTCTTGTTTTTAAACCCTTATTTTTGAATATTGACTTTTATTAGTATTTTTCAGGACTAAATGCGTGCCCCCGCGCATACTTATACTATTTTATAAAACAATAAAGATGAAAAAGACCTTACTGCTTTCTTTTGTGGCCCTCAGCATTGCATTGGTATCTTGCCAAAAGAAAGATACGGAGAACCATCCTGTACCATTCACCGGCACCAATGCCATATCTTATAACTGGACCTTGAAGAAATACCATGGCGATTCACTTACTGCATCGCAGTGGGGCACATTGAGCGCCCATGCTACATCGCCTACACAAGGCACCGTGCATTTCCAGCGCTCACTATCGGCTACCGATACCAATACGGAAGATGCTACCTATATACTTTCCAATGGAGATACAAGGATCAATTTCACCAAGACCAATGGTAACTACGGCGACTTGGTAAGCGGCGGACAGTGGACGATTGATTCACTTACCAGCAGCGTTATGGTCATCACCAGCCATTACAACCTCACTATGAGGTTCACGAAATAATATTTTCACACCTTTTTTGAAATACAAAACCCACAGCATTTGCTGTGGGTTTTGTATTTACCCCTGTAAACTTTTTATTAAATCCGTATAAAGATTTCATTTTTTCAAAACTTTTTATAATTTCGTACTTTATAATCTATCTTAAACCGTATTAAAATCTCATGTCAAACTATGAAATTCTTGTACACCTCTATCTTGTTAATTGTAACATCCCTTCCTAAGACATTTGCCCAGAGCGGCGAAGCCATTAAGTTCGACTACGATAATGCAGGCAATCGCATCAAAAGATACTTTGTGCTAAGCTCGCCGTTGAAGCCGGGACGTAATGATACTGCCAACATAGCACCGGTCGATACAATTACCGGCCAGTTCAAACAAGGCGTGCAGGACCTTATTATTTCTGCATATCCTAATCCCGTAACCACAGCGCTTATTGTTGAAAACAGGACATGGCAACCTTCCGATCGTGCGGAGCTGAAACTTTACGACATTACTGGTAAGCTCCTGCAGGCAAAATCCTTTGCCCAGGCAAAAGACCTGCTGTATTTTGGTGACATAGCCGGTGGCATGTACACTGTATACTATTATCTCAATGGCAAAATGATCACATACTGGAAAGTGATGAAAAATAATACTAAGTAGTTCTACGCCTCTACATTTACTATAATAATATTCCATCTTTTACATTTTACAATAATAGTCTATGACACCTATTCAACACTTAAAAAGAATTGTTCTTTTTGCTGCTGCAGTCTGTTTTCATGTTAGTGCTGTTGCGCAGCCACAGTCGGGTTCCCCATTGGCAGCCAGTATTCCATCAAGCTATAACGTTTCTTCTTCCGGTGCATTTTCCTTTAATGTACCGATCGATATACCTCCTGGCATTAGAAACGTAGTGCCTCATCTATCCATTAGTTATAACAGTCAGGGCAGTTCCGGAATGTTAGGCATAGGCTGGAATATTTCAGGCCTTTCAAGTATTACCCGGGCGTTGCCATCTATTCATCACAATCGTTTCATGGGGCCGGTTGATTTCAATAACGATGATGTATTTGTATTAGACGGTCAGCGCCTTTTTGAAGATCCTCAAAATGCAGGTATTTATCTTAGCGAGTCCAAAAACTTTTCAAAGATCACATCTTTTGGTACGGCAGGTAGTGGCCCCTCTTATTTTACTGTGTTAACTCCGGATGGTATGATCTATGAATATGGTAATACTGCAAGCTCCAAAATGTATGGTGTAGGCAGGCCTGAGGTAATGATCTGGGCATTGGATAAAATATCAGATCAGATGGGTAATTACGTGTCGTTTGATTATGTAAATGACTATACTAATGGGGAATACAGAGTCACTAGCATTAAATACACTGGTCTCCAGACATATGTCGCCCCGCCTGGCGAAATAGTTTTCAATTACATACCAAAGACCGATGTAAATGAAACATGGATCGCCGGTTCACCAGTAAAGGACGCCTGGCTGCTCGATAATATTTCTGTTACATACAATGCGCTGATGGTAAATAAATACCAATTCAATTATGATGTTGATGAATATACCCACCTCAAAACAATAGTAAATACCAGGTGCGATGCAGCAGGCTGTTCAGACCTGCCACCCATTATTATTAATTGGGGAAAGGAGGATTTGGCATATACCACACCCGATGCTGACATTCATAATACTTCTGTATCAAATCCTTATCCATACAATTATGCCATTGGAGATTTTAACGGTGATGGCTTGACAGATTTTGTAAGGACCCCAACCAACCCAACCAACCCTAACCCAATTAATAATATTTACGATCTGTTTTTGAATAATAAACTGGAAGATTTTTATCCGCCAATAACAGACACAACAATATTATGCCCCGCATGTTCTCTTTACGCCACGTATAATTTGCCTAACCCTAATCAGAAGATGATGTTTGATTATAATGGGGATGGCAAAGACGATATGCTTATTATTAGCTACATATCTAATCCGATCGGTACGCCGGTGTCTTTTGATTTGTATATGTCTAACGGTAACGGTTTCAATCCTCCAACACGCATGTATATTGCCGTTGTACCTGGTCCTGACGCAAGTATTATGAAGGTAGTGCCAGGTGATTTTGATGGCGATGGAAAGAAAGAAATACTAATACTAAACCCCATTAACCAGCTTGGTAATTTCTACGATTGTGAAATAATAGGTGATGAGTATCCTCCCGTTAATATTTTTACGGGTAATTTTCTTGGTCTTATTCCGTTACCAATAGGTACTGCAAATGCCATTGACTTTAATGGCGATGGCAAAGATGATCTTTTGCGGCTTTATGATTCTCAGACGGGTAATGATTGCGAAGTACAGCAAATAAATTTTACTTATGATCCTGTTACAGGCAAGCCCACTCCAGTAAATCTCAGCGTCTTATCATCCACAGGTTTACCTTTCCACGATGCAAAAGTGTTTACCGGGGATTTTAATGGTGACGGAAAAACAGACATGCTTAGCTGGTGGTCGTTACAGCCGCTTATAATTGGAAACGGCATCTGGACGATACATTACTCTCACGGAGATGCATTCGATGCGAATACACTTCCCGCTCCCCTGTCCGGTCTTGCTCCTGCCGGCCCATCGGGTTCATATCTGACCTGCGATTACGATTACTATGTAAGCGATTTTAATGGTGATGGTAAATCTGATATTATTGAGTTACATGCTATGGGCCACAACCCTACCGACCCTACCGACTATAAAATATTTTATTCACATGGTAATAATGAGTTTACTATGGAAACAGGCACTCTTGCAGGGGTAAATGCTTATTGGGACAGGTTTGATGTAGGAGATTTTAATGGCGACGGACAAGCTGACCTGCTGGTACATCAATATCCTTCAGCGGCCAATAGAATTATATATTTTCATAAAAACCAGATAAAACATTTAGTCACTTCGATATTACATGCCGGTCATCGGATAGAAGTAGAAACATTGCCTTTACTGCAGGATCCCGACTATTCTTCCACTGTTTCAGTCAGCTATCCGTTTAATTCTGTTCCACTTGCGCTCAAAGTAGTAAAGCAGGTAAAAGACATATGTGGTTCAATGTCCACAGGTGCATATTACCTGGCAATGACAACTACCGGTGCGCTTAGCAAATATATTTATAAAGATATAATTCAGGAAAGAACAGGCCTTGGCTTACGTGGTTTTCAAACTTTTATAGAGAATAATGATATTGCACAGATAAGCAACAAGACAACTTTTGATCTTACAAATTTCCCAACAGGACTACCCATTAAAACCGAAAAGAGCACTTATAGTAACCAGCCTGTTGCACAAACCGATATGACCTATGCCGCTTACGATGGCGGTGCAAATGGTGCATCACATATCGTTGTGCCGCTTACTACTATTAATCAGGATTTCTTTAATAATTTCACAAACACCGACGTTTATACTTATAATTCTATCTTGCCCGGTGGCACTTTATACGAAATTGGTAAATCCGATAAAGTAACACATACTGAAGGTACAGACCTGACGATAGTTAGAGAACCTCAATACGACCTGAACGCCATTTTCATCAACAAAAGCAAACCCATATTTGTTACCACTACCAATACTTATGGCGCTAAGCCCCCTTTTGTGCAGACTGCCGATTTTCAGTATGATGCTCTTGGAAACCTCATTAAGGAGAGAGAGGCGCCCAATACCGCAAATGAGAGAACTACGACTTATTTATATGGCGGTTTTTGGGGCAACATGTTACACAAAGAATGGTCGGCTGTCGAAGGTAACCTTGGCCCTTTTGCTCAGGACAATGTATCTGCCGCCGATGGCAGGTTTTTCCAGCAATCCAGTAACACTTTAGGGTATACAAACTACTATCAGTATGATATATGGGGCAACATTACGTCCGTTACTACAGCCGATGGACTGACTACTACTTATACCTACGACTGCCTCAACAGGCAAACACAAATGCACAGCCCTAATGGTGCTGTAACCACCACTACTTATGAAATCTCAGGTGGGCCATATACCCCACTTTCTCTGGGTCTTACCCGTTTCATGACCACGGTCACCAATAATGCTGACGGTGGCTTTAAAAAAACCTATTTTGATTGTTATGATAGGCCTGTCAGAAACGTAACTACCTCATTCAACGATATATTGTATGAGGATATGTTTTATTACTCCAATGGCCTGCTTGAGGCACAAACAAAGCCCTATAAATATACCGGCGCCTACGATGAAAAGACTACTTATACTTATGATGATATCGGCAGGCCTCTGACAAGTTTCCTAAATGGAACCGTAAATGGCCCCCTTATGCAGACCTCATACAATGTTGTGCCGGCTGGCCTGGAAAAAACGGTAACTAATACCAATACGGGGCAAAGCAAAATAACAAAGATCAGTAAGTCAAGTAGGGCATTGACGGTGATTGACAACACCAATAATATTATAGATTATGATTACAACAGTAATGGCAAGCCCGATGCCGTTACCCTGAATGGTGATCCCAATTTCGCCACTACTTATCAGTACGATGCTATGGGCCGTACCATATCCGTAACTGAACCCAATGCGGGCACAACATCTTACGAGTATAACGGTATGGACAACTTGGTCAAACAAACAGACGCAAATAGTACCGTTTATACTTTCGTGTACGATAACTTGGGCAGGGAAATAAAAAAGACTGGACCCGAAGGGAACTATATTACTACTTATAATAATACACTCAACGTACCCCAGACAGGAAAGATTACCAGTATTGTCGGGGCCAATAATATTGTAAAGGCCTATACTTACAATGCCCTTGGTCTTGTGGCCACCCTGCAGGAAGGGCTTGGGGCCAATACTTTTATCACCCAGTATACATACGATGCTTATGCGAGGCTTGATAAGATCACTTACCCTTCCAATCACATCATACGGCATGTTTATAACAGTTATGGGGAGCTTAAAGAGATAGATCGCACAGATGCCGGTTTCGTTAAGCTATGGGAAGCTACAGAGAAAAATGAGCTGGGACAGCTAACTAAGGCGCAATATAACAATGGCATGTATAAGCTTGAAAAGACTTATACTCCGATTGGCTCCTTGACACAGAGGGACGTTACAAATATGATATCCACGAATCTTGTCGCTTCTCAAAGCCTCGATTTCGATCCCGCATCGGGCAACCTTGTACGGCGCATAGACCAGTTGCACGGCTGGCAGGAAGATTTTCACTACGATAGTTACGACAGGCTTACACAGGTAAACTACCAGAACAATATAACGATGGCCACCCTTCCTGACCTAAATATGAGTTATGGTAATGAAGGCAATATACTCAAGAAAAGCGATGTGACCGGCTCAACATACAACTGGAAGTACAGCAAATATGCCCTTACCCAGGTGCCTCAGCCGCCCCATCCCCCTACTGCCCCACTGGTAATACCTTTAACACAACAGGATGTTACCTATACTCCATTTAAAATGGTGCAAACCATAGTAGAAGGCACAAAGAACATGAAGTTTGCTTATGGTGCAACAGGTGAAAGATTCGCTGCGCAGTATTTTACCAACACCACGCTAAACAGAACCCGGTTCTATGCAAGCAATTATGAACGCACGGTGGATGCAGCAACAGGCAACCAGAAAAACATAAACTATATTTGGGCGGGCGATGAACTGGTAGCAATGCTGATAGACAACAATACAGGTGTACATACTGTTTATCCTTTAACAGACCATCTGGGTAGTATTACTCACATACTTGATGATCAGGGTACCGTCAATAATGGTCTTTTGGAAGAGCGTAGTTTCGATGCCTGGGGCCGTATGCGTAACCCTGTTACCTACGCATACCTGACTACGCCTCCCACCTTGCTATGCGATCGCGGATATACAGGCCACGAGCACCTGGGCGATTTCAATATAATAAACATGAATGGTCGGCTTTACGACCCATTTACCGGTCGTATGTATAGCGCGGACCCCGTACTTACGGACAGAACGATGTCGCAAGCCTACAACAAGTATAGTTATGTAATGAACAACCCACTAAAGCATACCGATCCCAGCGGTAAATTTATACCCGCAGTTGCTTTTGCAGCGGCTGTAGTTGGAGCAATGATAGCGGGATGTGCTGCAGATTATCGTGGCGGCAATTTCTGGAATGCTGCTGCAATTGGCTTCTTTTCAAGTGTAGCGGGTGGCGTAGCAGGCTCTGCTGTATCCTTGGGTAGCTCTGTTGCCGCTGGCGCTGCATCTGGCGCTGCCGGTGGTGCAGCAGCGGGCTTTGTCGGAGCTACACTTACCTCATTTGCTTCAGGAAATAGCTTCGGTGAAGTAATGTTAGATGGTCTTAAGGGTGCAGCGGCGGGAGGAGTAACAGGTGCATTTGTAGGTGGGTTAACACAAGGCTTAAGTAATATAGAAAGCAATAGAAACTTTTGGACGGGGGCGCCACGTATGGGGGGCCAAGCTACAACGAGTTTAGAAGGAATAACTAATAGGCAGAGCTATGCCCTTAGAGATCAATATAATAGATCCTATGCCGCAGATCAAAATGATAAGATACTTGCTGATAAAGTGCGTAAAAGCGGTGTAAGGACATATGGAAAATTTGGAACCAAGTTACCGGAAGATATTCATTGGGGCCTTGATACAAAAGGAAATATACGATACTGGTACGATTTCGGGAATCGTTCCGAAGTTTTAAGTGCAGCGACCTTGACCACTAGCAGTGGTGAAATTACAACATTCGTAAGCCCGAATGCAATAAGTAATTTTTCCGACAATACATTTACCGGCTTGCTGATACATGAAAGCGTTCACGCCTTTCATTTGGGAGTATTTGGGAATAGTTATAATAGACTAGCTTCAGAACAGGCTGCATATATGGCAGAAGCTAATTACTTCGCTTCTCGGGCAGATTTTTCTAATTTTGGAAACACAATAACCAACCAAAAAATCGCTAATTTTACCGGGGCTCCTCCCGCTGAATATACTATTCCTCCATCGTTTCGTTAATTTGTTACTATGAAATATTTTTTATTGACATTGTTCTTATTTTATTACAGTAGTACGTATGGATATTATACGCTGTACTCCTGTCAGGAGTACGAAGATACATATGTTCAAGGATTGAGTTTGGTGATGGACTCCGCCAATAATTATATAATATCTGTTAACACATATTCCGAAGCCCAAGGCCCTTTTGAAACAAGATTATCCGTAGGCAAATATGACTATTACAACGGCGTATTGACATTGACTGACAATATTTCAAACTATAAAATGGTGCTCAGGAAAAAAAATAAAGACTTTAGGCTAGAAACAGGATATCATTTTCTTTTAAACAAAACATTCAAGTTTATTAAACATAGCAGTGATTCTGCGAACTTTGCATACCAACCATTTTCTAAAAATATCAGGGAAAAGGAAGAACATGCTATAACCATTTCGGGTATATACTCTGTGCGAGGTGGCGATAAATTTTTTAGCTATTGGCAGGGTACATGGATAGAATTTAAAGGTAAATCTTATAACGTTTATTTTGGAAAAGCCCTGCTTTCAAAAGGAACATTTACCATGGCCAACAATAAAATTATACTCACCGATGTCGTCTTTAATAAGAATTTTACATTGCTGGTGGTAAACAAAACGTTAATTGTCGCAGAAGACTTTATAAGTCCATTTTATGAGTATCGTTTAACGACAAGGAAACAAGATCGCAGCAAAAAAGACGATTCTCTTTTCAAGGCAAGGGCAGAGTCCGGCGTTCTCGGTCGATGAACGGTGGTCCGGGTCCTAAAGTCTAACTTGGTAAAAAGCCACCACATCGCTATAGGCATTATTATTTACCCTACCGTTTTGCTCAAGGGATAGTTATCTTTATTAAAATATCGCTTATGAAAAAGCTATTGATCGCATTTTTATTTATCATCAACTTCACTACCGCAAAGGCGCAAATGACCCTCGAGCATACTTACGATTCAGTATTGTATGCTACCATGGTCAATTTATCTGTCTCTGGTTATAAATATGTCATTATTAACTGGGTCGATAGCGCGCCGGTAAGGATATTTAATCTCGATCACAGTCTCTTTAAGGAGATATATCCGCCGAAAATTCCCGGCTATACATGCACCGTAGTAGGTACAGTTATTTCCGATCATCTCTTTAATTCGGATGACCTTGTTGAATGCCTCGCTTTTTATGGCGGCGGTCCGGCACCCATCTTTAAAGTGATAAACGAGAACGGGCAGGTAGTGGATAGCGGCCTGGGTGGTTACGATCCCCTGGTATACCACGATGCCGGGGGCAACTACAAGTTTCTTTCACGTGGTGGTTATAGCCAGGTATACGTATACAGCCTGCCCGGTACGCAACCTTGTGTAAGCACATGCGGCAGCGGCCCGCTCAATGTGTCCGGCGCATCGCAGCAACAGCCTGTTTTTCTCTCCGCCCCGGTACCTAATCCCTCCACCGGCGAAACAACTATTGAATACACGCTTCCCCGGGGCGAGCCTTTTGGCTGGTTAACGGTATATAATATGAATGGGCAGCAGCTTAGGTCTTACAAGGTCAGCTCCTTAGCGCCTTCGCTTAAAATAAATAGTGGTGATCTGCCCCGGGGTACTTACTATTACCATATCTGGGCGTCAGGCAAGATATCCGATACTAAAAAACTCATCATCTTAAATTAGTAGAGGCTATGAAACAATTATCGATTATCATAGTATACTTCATGCGCGCCTTATCGGCTAGTGCCCAGGTAACCTTTGAACATTTTCACGATCCGGGTGCCGAGCCCACAATGATCAGGCTATCACTTGGTGGTGACAAATATCTGATGTTTGACGGCAACACGCAAATACTCATCTTCAATATGGATCATACTATCTATAGAGACATTGCGGTTCCCCAGTATCCGGGTTATACCGTCTCAGGTTTTCCCATCTGCATTTCCGATCGCCTTTTTAATTCGGATAATCTTATAGAGTTCGGCGTTTTTTATTACGGCAATACAAGTAAATTCGAGGTCATAAATGAAAATGGTGTGGTATTGAACAGTGTTCCCGGTTACGACAGCCCGCAATTGTTTCGCGATCCTACAGGCCACTTCAAGCTAATGATAGCTGAAAGCAATAATAAAGAAAGCGTTTATAGCCTTCCCGGCTCCATACCCTGTGTTGATCGTTGTGGTACCACGAGCTCAAATTAAGCTTTGAACTACTGATATTTTCAACGCCAAAAATGTGGATATCCTTTTTTGGAACACCCTTATCCCGCATCGTATCTTGCGTAGTCCGCCTGATTTTTCAGGCAGGCAAAAATGTGGATATCCACAGATGTTCACATGGTCGAAGTTCTTTGTTTATTGGAGTAATTATACACTACGCTGCTCTCCTCCATTCATGGAGAATGGGCTGGGATGAATTATATTGGGGCAAAAATGGGGCATTTTTGAGGCATTTTTTGAGCGCAAAATCTTGATAATCAATCAAAACAGGGATAAGAAAATTTTCCGAAAATTGTCCCCTGAATGGTTAATTTTTCAACGAAGTGAAAATCAACTCGCATGGTTAGCATATCCACATTCAGGCAATTGGCGCTTGCATTAAAAGATGCAGAGGGGCTGCAGCATTTTGACAAGCCATCCTTCCGCCTGAAGGGTAAGATATTCGCCACGCTATGGGAGGCGGAAAACCGTGCTATGCTCAAGCTCTCATTAATTGATCAATCCGTTTTTTGTTCTTATGGTGATGCCGTCTTCTTCCCCGTGCCCGGTGGCTGGGGCAGACAAGGGGCTACATTTGTAGATCTCAAAAAAGTACGCAAGGATATGCTGAAGGATGCATTGGATGTAGCATACCGGGGAGTTATTGCGCCGAAACTTAAAAAGAAAAATTAGCGCCCGCTCTTTTTACCTGGGTTCACTAAATCTCGGGTCGTGTGTAAAAGTCTCGTCCGAAAGGGTTTTCAGGAAGCTGATGATATCGGCCTTGTCCTGGTCGCTCAGGGCTATGTTGAATCTTAAAGCCGGATCGGTATTCCGCCATTGGAATATGTCGCTCCGGTAATGCTCTATCACTGCATCAAGCGTGCTAAAGCGGCCATCGTGCATGTACGGCGCCGTAAGCGCGATGTTCCGTAGTGAAGGCACTTTAAATTTAAACTGGTCCTGGACGTTCCCGGTGATGAGCATCCTGCCCACATCGCCCGTATTTGAGTCTGCACGCAGTCCATCGTTCCTATACTTATAATCGGTGAACATGGGTTCCGTATGGCAAAGGGCACACTTGGTCCTGAACAGGCTAAGGCCGCGTAATTCCTGCTCATCAAAATTACCACCGCTTTCGCCGCGCACATACTTATCGTACTTGGAATTGTTTGATACCATTGCAGCCATGAACTGTGCGAGTGCCCTGAAGATCCGTTGCGAGTTGATCGTATCGCTGCCAAAGGCGCTGGTGAACATTGTCTTGTAGGTATCGTCTCCCTTCAGCTTTGTAATCACGTCCGCTATTGGCAGGTCCATCTCCACCGGGTTTTGTATGGGGTTTATGGGTTGGTTCTCGATATTGATCACCCCGCCATCCCAGAAAAATGTAGGCATCCATGCCATATTGAACAATGCGGGTGCATTGCGTTTTCCCAACAGGTTGTTTATGCCATGGCTAACAGCATGGTCGAGGTGAGAGAATGCAGCGAACTGCTGATGGCAGGTGCCACAGGATATGGTATTGTCCCGCGACAGGCGTGGATCATAAAAAAGTTTCCTGCCCAGCACAAAACCATTTTGTGTAAGCTGGTTATTCTCGAAAGTATATACAGGTTGTGGCCAGCCGGCAGGCACTGCGAATGAGATATTGCCCGAGGTATCGGGTGGAGCGATATTAATAGAAGGATCGGGTTTGCAGCCCGGCAGCGAGAGGCCGGCAGCAAGGCAGATCAATATGGCAACTATTAATGTCTTTTTCATGTTGCAAAAGTTAAGACCTATAAACCTGCATAAGTGATGGTAAACATATTCGCATAGTTGTCAGCAATTTTATTGGCATTGCTGTCGGGTTGCGATACACTGTAGGTAGATGAAAAATCTATTTTATGCGGTTGTTTGAACATAGCTAGCATGTCAGCCTTCAAATGCACATGCGGAGTACTTGTAGCGCTAACGGTGATCGCGCTCGATAATGGCAGGGTAACACTCCTCACTGAATTGTTGAAACCGGAAAAACCACCGCAATGGAATTCAAGCAGGTGATTGGGCGACTGTGGTGAGCCGCCCTCCATTTTTAGCATAATGTAGCCGGTGTTCCAACTCCAGAACATGCCATTGGCCGGGTCTAAAGCACCTGTTTGGGCACCGGATGTATTGCGGTTTTTATCAACCCCTATCAAGAAACTGATCGAATCATACGTAGCGGCAGGTATATCATTCATATCAAAGCTTAAAGTAGAATGGTCTGATTCCTGCAACAGGTGATAGCTTTCGGTTTCTGTGTACGAGGCACCACCAGGGCCTTTAAGCGCAATGTTAGTAATATAATAATTGAATTTTGAGACTGTAAAGGAGTCCCCGTTCTCATTTGTATACCACTGGCTACCCAGGCTAAGACTGCTGCCACCAACGTTATTGAAAAATTCCAGCTTCACTTTACCGGGTCCTGTTGCCGGCGTAGTAGTAACGGGCGGGTCTTTCTTTTTGCATGAAGGCAGTGAAAGCAAGATGGCTAATGACAGGAGACCATATTTCAAAAGTGTATTTTTCATTGTCAGAATATTTTACGATAAAATTACCGTTGTGTTTGTTTGATATACTTTGCCGGTCTTGCGTTGAACGCCATCTTACAGCCTTCGCTGCAAAACCATACTGTATCATTGTTGTATATGGTATGATCGGTCCACTCACTACTGCGGGGCATTTCGCAAACAGGGTCCATTTGAGGCTGGCGGCCGGGTGTTGTTTTTCCCGGTTCTTTCATTGTAGTTGCAGACCCTTGCTGCTCCTTGTTGCCGTTGTTGCACGAAGTTAAGTAAAAAACGGAAAAAAATATCATTGTAATATGCTTCATTATTAGTGTTTTAGCTGTCAAGGTTGGTATTGAAAGGTAATATCTTTTTCGGCAGTTTTGCCGTCATGGTCTATTGCTGCAACCAACGATAGCTTCAGGGTCAGGGGCTGAGCTCCTGTGTTTATCCATTTGTCGTTTATGGTAAAATGATCGTTGTGCACATGCTCCGTGCTGTCATATAAGATGTACCCGCTTGCAGAGTCGGTGATCTTAAGTTCATATCCATGCAACTCGCTGGCGTAGCTTACATCTGCATTTATTAAGATGGTGTCACCACTGTGGTATACCTGCCCGCTGAGGGGAGAGCTAATATTTATGGTAACATCTGCCGGGCCAGCAACGGTGTTATTTTTCTTCTGGCAGCTAAATAAACTTGTAAGTAAAACAGCTGTCATTAGTATTCCTGATCTCATAGCTCATGTTTTTAAAAAAGTACAAAAATTCCTGCCTCTGTTTTTTGGTTAGCGGTCACGTAACCGGAGCCATAATATTGACTGAGCGGTATCTGGTAATTTACTCTTAAGCCAATTTTTTTGTAGTATGCCTGTACACCAATATTACCAAAGCAAAGGTAACCGCCGCTTTGCTCGTTCAGCCATTTTTTCCTGTAGTTATCATAGTCGTGCAGGGTATACTCATAGCGGAGGCCTGCCTGTGGCAGCAGGCTAATACCATGTTTGAACTGTAGGGAGTAGTAACCCAGCAGCCCCGCATTCAGACGGTTGCCGTATTTGAAATTGTCGCTGTTTGCGGTGGTGAATGTATAAGCGCAGTCCAGGTTAATACCTTGCTTTTTATATCGCAGGGTATAGTTTGTATTGATGACAAAATCCCATGAGCCGGTACCGGGTTGCTGGTTGGGCAGGCCAAGTCGATCGGGGGCAGTAAGTCCTGTATTATGGCCGGTTGGCAGCTTTATTCCGCCACCTGCTATTAGCTGGTGTCCCCGGTTTTTTGCAATACCCTCATCTTTTATTATTACCCGGTTTACCAGCGTAGATATATCTCCAAGGCCTGAGCTTGAAGACCGCAGACCATCTGCATTGTCAACATTATAGTGATAAGGAACAAACAAAAATGCCTGCCAGCGCCTGCCTATATTGTACCTGCCCCAAACCTGGAAGGTGTTGTAATAATCCTGCGAATGTTCATCGGGCCTGCCCGCAAAAAGGGATGGATGTGTGCTGCCGAAACTGCTGTACTGGTATTGAATACCAGCGAAGTTCCAATGGAATTGCGGCAGTATGCCCAGGTATTGATTGCTAGCTGAGCAGCCACATACATCGCAGGCATTTACCTGCGATGTTGCTGCCAATGTAATGAGCAATATAATCAGCGTTCGTCTCATGTTGTTAGAGGTTTATGCTAATCCTCGTAAGAAAACATCGCAGGGATGTTATTGTTGATCATCGTTCCGATAGCTGTTGAATTGCTTACTATATTTGGCACGGACAGGCTAGCGTTGTTGTTGAGTTGCACACCGGTGAACAGCTTGCTATAATCTATCGTGAGGTGTATGTATTGGGGAATGTCTTTTTTGCATTCGTACACAGGGTCGTGATCAGGCATAGTAACTTCCTTATAAGCAAGTCCTGTACCCAGTTTATACAAAAATGGCTGCATATCTGCGTCTGAGCCATCGGCATTAGTGGTGGTGTCTATCCTTCCTTCAAAATTGACGAAGATATAACCGCTTGCAGACGTTGCGGGGCTAAACCACATATCCTGGTGATCAAGTGCGGGCATAGATATGGATGGAATTTGCCCTGCGGCGGAATCAAGGCCTACGTGAAAACGGACAGATCTATAATTACCTGCGGGCACATTGCCAAGCGCATATATTTCGGTCTCGAGAACCTTGAGTACCAACGAGCCGGCGATATTATAGATAGAGCCATCAGTTTTTATAAGCTGCACATGCGAAATATAAAGCTGTGCAAAACTTGTCGAAATTTTGCGGCCGGCACTAGTAGTGTATATTTCGTTATAGGCCTCTACCTCGTTTGTATCGAGATTGGTATGCAGGTGCAGGTATAGTGCTGTGCTGTCAACAGCCGGTGTTACAGGTGTACTATCGTGATGCTTGCCGCATGCTGATAGCAAAAGCAGCAGTGCAGCAAAAGAGAAAATGCTTACTTGTTTCATGCAATTGAATTTTTTTAAAACTTGGGTTAATTAAATAAAAGTGACTCGCTTCCAGATCGTCTAAAAGCTGCAGGCTACGGCAGTTCCGCGATGCGGCAATGGCCGATCTGGTAGAACGCGTATCAATTGTTACGCTGAAAAAGCGCAGGGTGCAGTCTAAAACCTGGAAAAGGAAATAAGCCAATAATGGCTATACAGATTAGCAAAGTGCAGATGGCGGATGGAAAATATTGCTAAGCGGCAGGTAGCCGTACATATGCTGCATAGCTGCATTATAAGTATGGGTATCACACTTAGGCAGGTATGGGAGTTTCATTTTTTGTGGAACTACAAATTCAGCCAGCTCTGTCTTGTTGTTCTTACCCGGGGCCTGTTTGCTGCTGCCGTCGTTGCTATCATCCGCTTTTTTAAGCTGTTTCCTAAGAAAGCATTTGCCGCAGCATTTCATTTTAGGGTTCTTACGATTCTCACAGAGATTTTTGGCAATGTAGTCCTTGTTCAACTCGTACCAGCCTACGATAGCCACCTTCACCATACACTGGAATGTAAGGCTGAGCATGAGTAATATGGCTACTGCGGTACGCATTGTAAAGCAAAGCTACGGAAGAAAGGTTAAGAATAAGACGATTTTGGTCATCAATTCCTTTCGCCCTAAAAAAAAGCCGGGCATAAAGCCCGGCTCTTAAGTTTTAGAATATTGTTAATTACCTGATCAATGTAAAGTTGCAATAAGTGGTGATGTTGGTAGTGCTGGTCTGGTGGAAATCCACATTGATGGTGTTAGATGTGAAAGTACCTGAACCTGCAACCTGTATGCCGTTTGGCAGTAACTGGTTAGGAATAGTAAGTGTATTGTTAGCACAGTTGATGTCGGCATATACCTGGTAAGGCATATCGGCAAAGTTCTGGAACACAACCCTGTTAGCAGCAGCAGTAGAATTAACTACGTTATCTGTGTACTGATAGTTTTGGTTACCGCAACCTGTAGTACCCTGGCTGAAGAATCCTAAGATACCGCAATTAGCAGGAGTTAAGATATGCAGGTTGAAGGTGTAAGTCCTGTCACCAGTCTGAGAACCATGAGCGATCAATTTGATCACATAGTTACCAGGAACGCCATAATGATCGGTAAATACAACAGTAGCGTTGAAGTTAGGCGTACCCGTAGTTGGGTTAAGGTCGGCAGTAACACCTGCTGGCAGACCCCATATGGCCAAAGTAACATTTTCCTGTATTGGTCCGGAGTACTGTACCAAAAGGTCAAGCTGGTCATCCTGTCCTTGCTGAACGGTTACATCATGGAGACCATTAACAATGTAGGTCGTAGGATTGCTATTAGTACTTTTCCTACAAGCTGAAAATGCAACGCAAAGCAGCGCAAATAGTAGATAAGCTTTTCTCATAAAGTTGTTTTTATATAATTATCGGCGTTAAAAATAATATACGGTTTCCTTACTTGCAACAAATTTTGCCACTTCTTTCATAAAAATAGTAGAATAAAAATAAAAAACGAAGGTTTTTTGAATAAATATTGAGGAAGGTAAAATAAAAAAGCTCAACCATCAGGCTTCAAAAGCCTTTACCATGGCGGTTTTCACATGCGTTAACCAAGGCCTTTAGCTGCCATGTATGGTTAAAAAAATATTTTCAGGATTTTAGCGCCTGAGCTACAATTAACGAAAAATTCTTGCGCAAAATTATTAAAAAGTGCTGCCAAAATATATAGGGCCGGTCGAAAAGTGCATAAAATGTGGATAACCCTACAGCTATACCACTATAAAAGAAAGTAATCTTAATAATAGATGTATATACATACATTTGTGAAAACAAACAGAGATAACAAGATGAAACAAGTCAGGATCCTCACAGTATTGGCCCTTGCGGCGTTCAGTATTTCGGCAAACGCGAAGAAAGTACCGGAGAAAACCCAGCCGGCAGCAGCATCGGCATGGAAAGTGGATGCGAGCCACACATCAGTGAAATTTAAGGTTTCGCACCTTACCGTATCCGAGGTGGAAGGCAAGTTCAAAGTATTTAACGGCAGCATAGATGCGCCTGCTCCGGACTTTAATAATGCGAAGGTGAACTTTACCGTGGATGTGAACAGCATTAATACAGATGATGAGAACAGGGACAAGCACCTGAAGAGCGACGACTTTTTTAATGCAGAGAAATACCCTGCTATGAGCTTTACCAGCACTTCATTTAAGAAAGTGAAGGGTAATATATATTACCTGGAGGGCAATCTTACCATACGTGATGTGACAAAGAAGGTAAAATTCGCAGTACTCTATGGGGGAACGGTAAAGGACCCATGGGGCAATATTAAAACAGGATTTAAGGCAACAGGCAAAATAAGCCGTAAAGAATACGGGCTGAAATGGAATACGCTCACGGAGGCAGGGGGCGCGGTAGTGGGTGATGAAGTGAGTATGGCTCTGGACCTTGAATTTGCGAAGCAGAAATAGATGAGATAAAGGCTTTGGGAGAGGCATTTGCCGAATTCGCGCTGATACCCCCGCTACTGGCGGGGGTATTTTAATTATATAAAATGCTTATAAGGCTTAAATTACGTACCTTTGCCCAAAGTTTGACTTATGAGTGACAAAAGAAAAGTGTTCAATAAGGCAAAAGAGATCCATTACAAACTGGGTGGAGATAAGCCTCAGGTGCCTGTTACAAGAATAGCTAGTGAATTAGCCCTTACTTACGACGAAGTCAAAGAGCATCTAACCATGTTAAAGACACTGCGCCTCGTCAAATTCTTTGATGATAAAACGCAGGATGCAGTACAGGTTACTAAAGTAGGCCTCTCTACTAAAGTAGGTTAAGCTGTTACGCTCTTAATTTTAATACTATACAATTTACTGTAAAGTAAACTGCAGTACCTTCTTATAAGCTCATTTTCCGGGAAAGCTCATTTCATTGCCTGTGGTATGCTATTAAATACAGGCTTTGCATTAAAATATAACCCTGCTATGTTATCACTATTGTCCTTAATGCCCAGGTAGCTGCAGTCGTTACCGGAGAGCAACTGGTTTCCATTATAATCATAGCCCAGCATTTTTATCATTGCGTATTCGTCGGGCAGGGATATCACGTGGAAGGCTGTTTCCTTAGAGAGGCCATCGCCGGTGGAAAGTATGGTCAATGCTATATTTCTTACTTTATCGAGATATATATGCGCGGTAAGGCTGTCGCCAAGTTCTTTGCTCGCTATATATACCATGTTCAGCTTTTTCAGGTCGAAGGGAAAACTTTCCAGGTATTTCTTACTGTGCGTTACGATATTCTGAAGGTCAGCCGGGGCAAGCGCATCTTTTGAAAATATAGCCCTTAATTCTTCGTCCTCGATGGTGAAGCCTGTAAAAGGATTATATTCCTGCTGCAGGGAATAGCCATAGTATAACATCCTGAACTCCCTTGGTGAGATAGTGCTGTCATTATCCCTATATCGCTTCAGTAATTTGGGATAATAAAATGCTGAATTATGATCAGTTGTCATGTCGTTTATAGAACCATAATCAGGTACCTGGAAGGATGCCTCGTCCTGGGCATAGAGGCCGCCTGCGGAGAGCAATAAAAGAGCTAAAAAAAATATCGTCCTGCACATAAACCATTCTTTAAGGTTATACAATCGTCTTTTACACCTATACTTACGATAACGTAAAACAGGCAGTTTTAATTATTCGATAAATACCTTGCCAAGGGAATTTTAACAAAGACAGAAGCCTATTTTTGTATCATAATCATATAAGGGTGAGTGTTGTAAATAATAAAAAACAGTTCCGGTATGAGATAGCACTGGAAAGCGGTGAGTATGCCTATGTGGAATATCGCTGGCTGAAGGGGAATATGGTGCTGATGCACACATTTGTTCCTAAAGAAGCGCGCGGAAAGGGATATGCAGCTACGCTGGTGAAAGCAATATTTGAAGACCTGCGCCAAAAAGGAATAAGGGCAGTGGTGTACTGCCCTTATGTAACAAAATATTTAGAAATACATAGGGGATATGATGATGTCATGTCTGAACACGATTAATCGATTTTAGGATTAACAGGATGCGCCGTTGGTTTTACAAGAGCTTTGTTATAAACCCGTTTAAATTCCAGGCTGGTACTTCCGAAGTTTATGAGCAAGCCGTCCGCCATTCCATAAGCTTCCAAGTAATTAATGGCTTGTGCCTTATGGACATCTTCGATTTTTTCAATGGCTTTTAATTCGACCATAATTACACCTTCAACAAAAAAATCTGCTCGTCTTGTACCTATAGATTGCTCGCGATAAAATATTTCCATTTCTTTTTCACGATCGAAAGATAAACCTTGAAAAGTCATCTCAATCGCTAGTGCCCGCTGATATATCACTTCCTGAAAACCATTTCCTAAGCTTGAATGAACTTTCATAGCACAGCCTATTATCTTGTGTGTAAGCGAATTAATCTTGTCCATCCAAAAATCCTAAGAATCGTGTTCAGAAATTTGCTTTTTCATCTCCATTATATCCAGCTCCAGGTCGGCTATACGATGGTACACTTCAGCCGGCTCGCTAAAGTCGCTGCTCAAGCGCATACGGCCGTACCAAACCTCTATTACTTCTTCGGGACTTATTTCCAGTGTAGGGTAGTCGTGGCGGTGTACTACCGTATCTGACTTTAAATATAGTTTACCGCGCTCTTTGATACGGTTCAGCACACGCTTTACAGTAATACCTCCCTTATGCACTACCACATGCACGCGGTTATCGCGGATATCCTCAAGGCTTTCTATCCATTCGCCTATGATGCGGTCGCCCTGTAATATATTAGGTGCCATAGACACGCCTTCTACCTCGAACATGCGGAATGTGGCATTGTTAAGGCCGGGCAGGCGGAAGGTAGGTAGTGTTTCCATATACTCAGGATCGCCATAGCCCAATAAATATCCGGCACGAGCCTTTACAGGAACATATAATATATTGTCCTGTCCGCTACTATCTACGGTAATAACCTGTGGCACACCCAGGTTTGGACTGTGTAAGGCAACCACCTTCGCATCAAATCCCTGCCCTTTTAAGGGAGACACCCCATCTTTTTCCAGATTAGTTGACAAAATGTTGTCTACCGATATGTCAAAGTACTTGGCAAATGTTGACAAAGTTTCTAAATTAGGTTCACTTACTCCGGATTCATAATTGGCGATAGTGGTCCGTCCTATATTTACGTCAGAACTAAGTGCATCCTGCGTTTTGCCCATTCTCTTTCTCAGGTATTTTAGATTTCCGGCAAAGTAGATCATGATAGAATAAATTTATTTTTCCACAAAATTTGTATTTGTCAAGAAAATTGGAGTATGTTTGTGATGAAAATAAGGGTATTGACATTTTAATTGACATCAAAGATAAGACGAAAAAATTAATAATGCCAAATAAATTGTCGAAGCACTATAAAAACTAAGTACGCAGAAATTTAAAAACTATGAAACAATATTTAAAAGAACAAGTGAGGGAAGCATTAATAAGATACATGTCCGGATTTGCGACACAGAGAGCAGCAGCAAGAAGCCTGCAGGGTGTAAGTGCAATAATGGTATCGCAGGTGAAAAACAAACACTGGAACCATATAAGCGATACGCAATGGCAAAATATTGCAAAGCAGGTAGGCTTCTATGCAGGTAATGAATGGCAACAAGCTGATACAAGTGCATACCTGCTACTGCGCATCATCTTCAACGATGCACAGTATAACGCAATGGCATATGGTGTGGCCATGGCAACTGGTATTGGTAAAACATTTACTGCACAGCGCTATGCAAGAGAAAACGATTACACACATTACATAGCCTGTACAGTAGAGATGAACAGGAAAACATTTATGGTGGCACTGGCAGAAAGCATGGGGCTGGAAAAAGGTAATAGCGTAGAGGAAACAATGGCGCTGATAATAGCGAAGCTGAAAGAAAACGATGATCTGCTGCTGGTGCTGGATGATGCACATAAACTAAAGGACAGGGTGCTACAGTTTGCTGCAACTCTGTACAGGCACCTGGCAGGCCGTTGCGGAATAGTGATGCTGGGTAATGATGAACTGAGAATGCGCATAGTAGAAGGAGTGCGCCTTAATAAAGAAGGGTATGAAGAGATATATAAGAATATAGGCCGCCGCTTTATAACCCTGGGCAGGCTGAGCGATAAAGATGTGGCCCTGGTATGCCGTGCAAACGGACTAAAGGATGAGGGGAGCATAAGCTGTATAACTGATGCCTGCGGCAGCAACCTGCTTGCAGCTACGGAAATGATACAGGAACTATCAGGAAAAAAGAACAGCAATAAAATAATTAATGAACAATCAAAAACAGCATTATTATGAGTTTAGCTACACAGATAAGCACCGCACGCCACATAGCCCGCGTGGCCGAACAGAAGATCAGGACAAGCACAGGCCTGCGTATTACTTTATTATTATTCCCTGCGGATACGGGCAGGAGAAAGCCGGAACATATGCTACGCCTGGTAGCTAGCTCATTGCATGTAGACTATGAGCAGTTCCAGGCAAAGACAAGGAAGCGTGAAATAGTGGAACTGCGCTTTATAGGGGCATTGCTGCTGCGCCGGTTCTACCCCCATGTGACTCTAAAACAAATAGGTTCCCTATTTGGCGGACAGGACCACACCTCTGTAATAAACGCCATAAGCCGTGCCTACAACCTGCTTGAAACCAATGATATAATTTTCTGTACCAAATACAATAACGCTATAAACACTGTGAACCTATGGCTAAAAGAGCAATAAGAGTGGGACTGCGCCTAAACTATGAACGACTGCAAGCAATGCACGATGTGTGTGGCAGCATGGCGGAAGATTTTACCCCAACTGAGGAGCATGAATATTTGCTGCTTACTCACCTGATGGAAATGAAGCGGAAAATGGAGAAAATGCTGGAAAAGAACCAGGCGATGTATACACTGAACTTAACGGCCCCCGAAGCGCTTGCCTTTAAACAAGTGTGGGCAATATGCGGACGCTACCAGGACAGGTATACACAAGTGGTAGTGGGCAGCCTGGTGAAAAAGGTAAACGATATGAATGCCGATGGCATTGCGGCCCCGGTAAAAAAATAATAGGGCTATGTTATTTATACTATAGCTGGCATGCTTTTGTATATGCATGTATAAGAGAATACCCGGAAACATATTTATAAAGGCAAAAATTAAAGTATGAATAAGAAACAGGAAAAACATGATATGCTCCTCACCTTTATGATGCATAGTAAAAATGTGAAGAAGAAAAAGAGAAAGCCGGCCCTGATAGGCCTGCTGCAAAAGATGGTTGTAATGGTATTACCATAACATGTCCATGGAATGATTTTTATAGAATTAAGCAGTAAAGTCCTGTATCGGCAGGATATTCCAAAACAAACAAAACAAGGTGTATGAGCAAAACAATTTATATAGCCGGGAAAGTATCGGGCCTGACAGAGGCACAAGTGCGCGAAAAATTTGCACGAGCAGCGTCCCAACTTTCAGAAGATGGTAATATAGTATTGAGCCCTGTAAATGATAAGGCTGAGAGCTGGAACAGTAAAACATTGCGCAACAGCATTAAAACAATGCTTGATTGTGACGAAGTGCATCTTTTGCCCTGCTGGCAGGAAAGCCGCGGAGCACAATTGGAACGCGATATTGCTTTAAGGTTAGGAATGAATGTAGTGTATCACTAATACCCCCGGATAAACAAATTGCTCAATAGCAATATCTATATATACAGCCCCGCTTGCGGGGCTTTTTCGTGTTCTTAAACTATTAGCTATTTCCTAATCGCTTGTTAACCAGTTACAAACGGGGGGTTAAGCAGGCCCGAAAATTTCT
>DDET01000031.1 GCA_002336915.1 Bacteroidetes bacterium UBA1947
TTTTGCCCTGACAGGGAAACAGGACACACCTACGTGCTTAATACGGGACAGCTTGCAGATTGGAAACTGGAACTGCCCAATAATCCGGTACCCTATACGCTTGCAAATACTACCAGCTTTACCTATTTGTTCACGATACCAGGTGTGTATGTGCTAACGGCGACCAGCCCTACGGGAGCTTACTGCCCGCCTGACCCCTTTGTGATATATGTACAAGCCCCACCGCCGCCACCAGACAGCATACATGGGCCTGACACCATATGCCGCGGCGTGCCTACCGAGTTCATTGGCATGGACCCGATGCCGGGTACCGTGTTTGTATGGGGCGCTGTGAATGGCACCGTGAACGGGATAAACGGTGAGCATACCTATGCCACCTTTACCGGCACAGGGCCTTTTGTGTTGAAACTGCAAAGGCAGTGGAAGGAGGACCCTCACTGCTATTCGGATACACTGTTCAAAACACTGGATACGCCGTACATAGATCTACAGATCACAGGACCGGACAGCCCCTGCAGCAGTTCCTTTGCCAACTATAGTGTGAACTACCAAACAGGGGAAACTTATACATGGAGTATCTACCAGCCCTCGCTGGGCACCGTGACACCTGTTACCGGCAACCCCAATGTAGAAGTGTTGTGGAACAATGCAACAGGTGCGGGACAGATAGCACTGCTGATATGCGAAATGCGAAAATGCGCAGGGACATACAGGGATACCGACACGGTATTTGTAAGAGGACGCGTGGAATTTACTATGACACTTGATAGTACAGATACTGTATGTGCGGGTCAGCCAATCACCTTCAGTGTGAGCCCCAATGCCGGTAATATTGACTGGAACTTCGGCGATGGCAACCATGCGCCGGGCACCCCGGTAACCCATGCTTATGACAATTTCCAGGGCAACGGGCCGGTGAATAAAATAGTAACGGTGACAATTACAAATCCCTACGGATGCATCAGCACCTATACACTGGACACTGAAGTGTGGGTGAAACCAGCACCGATAGCATTTGTGACCCCGGTAGGGCCTATACAAGATTGTGACACTATAAGCGACACATTGTTTGCCGATGTGCAATCGGGCTATGGCAGCACCACGAATTACGAATGGTTCCATGCGCCACCGCCCACGTCCGTTTTATCCTGTCTTACCTGTGATGAACTTATCCTGCCGCACCTGAGCGCGCATGGTTATTACTACTGTGTAGTGACCAACTCGTTTGGCTGCACCGACACTACCAACCAGGTGCGATACGACACCTGCGGCGGGCTGCCTAGTTGCACGCCCGAAGAATGGGCATTTGAAGTGACCCCGGTTGTAGACTGCCATGATGTGACACTTAATATCACTATAAGCAATGCGCATGTGGACTACTGGATAATACCCAATGCCAACATCGTGAGCACCAGCAGCAGTACTGTGGTGCTGACAGTTGATTCTTCGGGACGCTACCAGGCCACGGCACACATTGCCATACCAGAATTTGGCAGTCCCGGCGATAGTTGCTACCTCGACTCGACTATATATTTTGTGGTGCCTTATGAAGTAGGGCTCAGGTATGCCATACAGTGCGACAGTACTACGCCGGGCCATTACCTGGTCACTTTATTTGACCATAGTAACTTCTATCCGCCCACGCCCATTACCAGCTACCAGTTTACCGTGGACGGCACACCTTACCCTGCGACAAGTGTAGCCACACCGCTGGTGCTGAGCCTGCCGGGTGGTGATCATATAGTGAGCAACACTATTGGCGATGGTGTGTACCCCTACTGCACGATACAGGACACCATACACCTGCCGACTGCACTGAACGCTGACTTCACCTTTACACTGGATACGACCTGCGCTGGAGATACGGCAGTCATATTTACCAACATTAGCGTAGGCAGTGGTTTGACTTACTTGTGGACATTTGCACCAGGCATTTACAACAATGCACCGGGCTTTCCTCCCGATGAGGTTTATCATGTGTATGGTACAGCTGGATTTTATAATGTAAGCCTTGTGGCAGTAGATACTTTTGGATGCACAGATACCGCCTTGCATATAGTGCCGGTGGTTTTGAGTGACTTAGCGGGGCATCTTGACCAATCTGACACACTTGCATGTGGTGGCGATCCTATTACTTTGACATATCTAGCAACGCCATTGCCAGGTTATCCAGACTATTACCATTGGATATACAATAGTTATCCTTATGCCTTTACCACAGTTCCCTATGTAGATGTTTACCTTCCGGGGGCCTACTGGCTAACTGGCATAGATCATTATGGCTGTCATGTCACAACTGATGCGATAACGGTAGACTTTGTGCAGGTGGCGCCTGCCGTGATAACCGGCGATAGCAACCAGTGCGTGGGCGTGCCCTATGTACTCAATGCCTTTGCTGGTTATAATGTTACCTACCAGTGGATAGTGGATGGAGTGCTGACCAGTATAACCACACCCGAATATCATGATGGTTACAACCATGCAGATACCATAGTGTACCAAGTGATCACTACGGTTACCACAAGTACCGTTACTTGCCACGATACCAGTGCACCCTTCACGGTAATAGTGCATGCGCTGCCACCAGACCCAACCATCAGCATAACGCCTATCAGCTGCCAGAGCTACACTATAGAGCTGGATGCGGCTGATACCGAGCCGGGCATCTTTAACTGGAGCACAGGCGGAACAGGTTCCACCATCTATGTGAACCAGGGTGGGCCATACAGGGTATACTTTACTGATACCTTTGGCTGCAGGAGCTATAACGACACCATAGTGCCGCGCGACCCGAATGCCTACATGTGGATATTCCCCACAGGCTGCTTTAACTTCTGCCGCGACTTTATGCCGCGCGAGATAGCCGGGCCCATCATACCCTTCGACTACTGGGCATGGCTGCGCGACCAGAACGTAAGCCTGGACGGCACCAATAGTGTACCTACACACTATATGGTTGATACCAATGGCACTTACAACTTGGTACTGGACAATGGCCTGTGCAGGGACACGAGTGGCGATATGGATGTATACATAGACACCTGCAATAGCTGCGAGAACCAAGTGAGCGTGCTGGCGGTGACGAAAGTGACCAACCCCAGCGGAACCTGTAAGGATTTCGTGATACTGCATTTCAACTCGTACCCTACTGCGGTAGGCTGGTGGGCCAGTGCAGCTAATGGCACGTTAACGCCGTACTCAGGAAGCATTCCGGCCTTTACTCCAATTAATATTCCGCTGCAGTACGTGGCCGATCCCGGCTTCACAGGGCCTACGGAAACTATCTATGTGGATGTACTCTTCAACGGACATCATTGTGTAGTGGCACTGACCATAAACATAAACCCCTGCGCGAACAGTTTTGCACCAAAACAGAACCCCGGCGATGACAGCCTTGTACGCAATACCGAAGGGGTGCTGACCAAGGCCAGCCTGGCCCAGATGATGCTGGTGCCTAACCCGGCTAGCAACAGTACCCGTGTGGACTATACCTTTACCGGCGATATGCAGACTACAGAACGCTATATAGAGGTGTATGACATAACCGGCAGGAAAATGGCTAGTCACAAGACTACCGATAATACCGGCAGTTGGAACCTGGCACTGGACAACTATGCTGCAGGCATGTACGTGGTAGTGATACGTGAAGGAGGATCTGTGCTGCTACAAGGCAAGCTGACAGTGGTGAGGTAATTTGAGATGTTGATAGGTTGATAAGTTAATAGATCAACCTGTTCGACAGATGAATGATAAAAACGGGGGCGGAAGTTCAGCCCTCGTTTTTATAATAGAGATGATTTTCGTAAATTGTAGATACCAAACAAAATCCATGAAAAAAACACTACACTATTTTCTGATATTTCTTTTTTTATTTTCTTTTTCCGTCCTTAGTAAAGCGCAAAGCTGGCAATGGGGGAAACGTGGAGGAAGCGGATCCCAAAGCATGAATAACCAATGGGAAACCGTATTTGATATGACGACTGACAAGGGTGGCAATATATATATATTAAGCAGAGTCTACCAGTCATCGCTTAATGTAGATGGCCATCCAGTAACCGGATACGGGCTTGATGACCTTTTGCTCTCCAGTTTTAGTTGCGATGGTACTTATCGTTGGAGCAAAATAATTGGAACAACAACCAATGGCGATGGCGGTACTGCTATTAAAACGGATACCTTGGGCGGAGTTTATGTTAGCAACTATATGTTTGTGCATAACTACACTGCATATATTGATGTTGACACGACGATTAACAGTACTTATAAGACACTTTTTTTAATAAAATTTGACACTGCCGGCGTATATAAATGGATACGTATGCCACAGGCAGATACAGTTACGGCATATGCTGTAAC
Source organism: Bacteroidetes bacterium UBA1947 (assembly GCA_002336915.1). Lineage (GTDB taxonomy): Bacteria > Bacteroidota > Bacteroidia > Chitinophagales > Chitinophagaceae > MKUN01. The sequence goes on from DDET01000031.1 coordinate 4,357, forward strand.
AAATACATGGCCGACAGATATGGACGTCGATGAAAATGGCAATGTATATTGGTTTTGTCAGCTTACACCAGGTGCTTACGCTGGTGGTGCGTATGTGGCTAACGCCCAGGGAGACTATATTTTAAAATACAATTCGCAAGGCACGTTTCAAGGAGGCACACAAGTGGCAATGAACGCGTCTGGAGGCTTAAGCCGACTAATAAGAATGGTCCGCAATCACCAAACAGGCAGCTACTATTTTGGTGGGGCGGCTGGCCCTCTTATCGGTGGGTCCATTTATTTCAATAATATCCTTTTTACACATGGCATGTATATAGCCAAGTTCAATAGCCAGGGGCAGTTTCAATGGGTAAAGAATAATACGGGAAATGGAAGCAATTTTTTAGGGCCTATAGCGCTCGATGAGCATAGTAATGTATATGCAAGCGGCATAGTATATTCGGGCGATACTTTTAATACAGTACCTATCAATAGCTCCAGCTTTTCAGAACCCATCGTCGTAAGCCTTGACTCGAACGGTAACAACCGCTGGGTGAAATGGGACAATACCAGCAGATCGGACGGGGCAAGGGCTGTGGGGGTGACCATAAGAAATCAAAACGAACTGGCTATCATAGGCCAGTACACCAGCGGGGTCGGCTGGCAAGGATATCCTTCGCACCTGCAGCATGCTAATAATACTCTGCAGGATATCTTCATTTCCAAATTAGGCACTACGAATGGCGCTCCTTTGTTTCTTGACAGCCTGTCCAGCTCGTACGGCTATGACGAATCGCCCACTGCGATCGCTGCAGACAAAAGGGGCAATGTATACATAGGTGGCCAGTTTGCTGCCGACCTGAGGGTGGCGGGTGATACCCTGCAGAACATAGGCGGAGAGACAGATTTTTTTGTGGCCAAGTATGGCTGCAACTGTGCGCCTACCATTGCCAACTATACCTATGTGGTGAACAACCACACGGTAAACTATACCTACACAGGGCCAATGCCTGTGGATAGCTTGGTATGGCATTTTGGCGATGCCAGCAGCACGACCACAACAGGAACTACTACCAGCCATAGCTATGCAGGCGGCAGCTTTAATGTATGCGTAACTGCATATACGCCCTGCGATAGCAATACTTATTGCCAGCAGGTGCAGGTGGCTGTGGGTGTGGAGGAGATGACAGTAAACAGTATGCAAGTAAATGTATGGCCTAACCCTATGAATGAAGACGACCTCTCTCTATCTCTCTCCAAAGGAGAGAAGACTAATGTTGCAGGAGCGTACACAGTGAGCTTCTGTGATGCAGCGGGGCGGGTGCTGATAAATACTACGCTGAGTGAAAGCAGCCCCACTACTATACATATACCGGGGCTGGCAAGGGGCATCTACTTTGTAACCGTGAGCGACCCTGCAAGTGGCATGAAGATAACAAGGAAGGTAGTGAGGGAGTAAACCAGAGCGGGAGCGAAGAACGGAGAGCGGCGGGAAGGTTGTGAAATAATTTAGAAGACAGGCTAGCGAGCCTGTCTTTTTTTGTGCTGCTTCTAAAATGAATTTGGATCCGGACGATGAACGGTGCCAACGCCCGGAACGCCAAATAGCAGCGATAATGATGGCTGCAAAGAATTCCATGTTTTCCGGGAATAGCGTTTGCGAGGCGATCATTTCACTATATATTTACATGTATACTAATGAAGAGGCTCACGCTCATATTCGCTCTCCTTCTTTCGCTCCCGCTCTCCGCTTTCTCCTGGGGCTCGCAGGGGCATGAGATGGTAGCCTCAATGGCCTATCGCCTGCTGGACCGTGAGACGAAACAGAAACTGATGGACTGGATGGGCACCACCACCCTGCCCCAAATGGCCACCTGGATGGACGATGTAAAGAGCAAACGCAAGTACGACTACATGAAGTCATGGCACTACATCAACATGGATAAAGGCGCTGCATGGAAGCCATCTAAAGAAGCAGACATCATCAATGCCCTCAGCCAGGTGACCACCGAATTAAGGTACATAAACCAGATGGACAGCGAGGCCGTTAAGACCGACCTCATGGTACTCGTCCACCTGATGGGCGACCTGGGCCAGCCCCTGCACTGCGGCTATGCCAGCGACAAAGGCGGCAACACTGTGAAGGCAGTGGTCGACGGCCGGGAGTATGACCTCCACTCCCTTTGGGACGAAGGCATAATAAGGGAACTACCCATCCACATCACAGACTGCGCCGAGTATTACAACACCATCAGCCCCTACGAAATTATGCTTATCAAAAAAGGCAGCTATGTCGACTGGATGAATGAATCAAGAGCGCTGCTGCCGGAGGTCTACAACTACACCGCCGACCAAATAACACCGGAATACCTCAAAAAGAACCGGAAAGTGATCATAAGCCAACTGGTCAACAGCGCCATCCGCCTCGCCGATATCCTGCAGACCGTACTGAAATCTGAGCCTCCTCCGGGGCCTAAAAAGCCCTCGGTTCGCCCTTAACCAACCAATAACGCCAAATTCCCATAGATTATCCTAATATCGCGCTCGAAAAGACAGATAGAGGCCCTTTGTGAAAATAATGTTAATTTCACATACCCTTTGCTACCTCAATGCCACGCGTACTCCGCATACTGAACCGTTTAATAATAGGTGGGCCGGCCCTCAACGCCAGCTACCTGACCAAGTACATGTCTCCCGAGTTTGAGACTATGCTGGTCATTGGCGGCAAGGATGACCATGAGCAGGACGCCGACCACATTACCGATTACCTTGGCATAGACGCAGTGGAGATACCGGAAATGAAGCGCTCGATACATCCACTCAATGATGGCATCGCTTACCAAAAGGTTAAGGCCCTGATACAGAAATTCAAGCCCGATATAGTGCATACCCATGCAGCCAAATCGGGCCTGATAGGGCGTATAGCGGCTGATGCATGCAAGGTGCCGGTGATCGTGCATACCTTTCACGGGCATGTGTTCCACAGCTACTTTAACAAGCTGGCCACCAACACCTTTATACAGATAGAGCGCTACCTGGCAAAGCGCAGCAGTGGTATAATAGCCATCAGTAAAACGCAGAAGGAAGAGCTGGCATATAAATACAAGATATGCGCCGCCGAGAAGATACAGACCATCCCCCTGGGCCTGGACCTTGATAAGTTCAACATATGGCAGGAGCGCAAAAGAGAGATATTCCGCGACCAGTACGGCATACAGCCCGATGAAATAGCCATAGGCATCATAGGGCGTATAGTACCGGTAAAGAACCATAGCCTGTTTGTACAGGTAGCCCAAAGGCTGCTGGCGCAAACAGGCAAGAAACTGCGGTTCATAGTAATAGGCGACGGCGATATGCGAGAGCAAATGGGCAATGAATTCCTAAGCGCAGGTATAGACTACTCCTACTACCCCGATGGCCAACGCTCTGCAACAGCCATCTGCACCTCATGGCAAACCGATATGGACCTGGTACTCGCCGGGCTGGATATAGTGGCACTTACATCGCACAACGAGGGTACGCCTGTATCCTTGATCGAAGCGCAGGCAGCATCAAAACCTGTAGTGTCTACAAACGTGGGTGGCGTGGCTGATGTGGTGGTTGATAATCAATGCGGGTTCATCATAGAGCCGGGCCATGCCGATTACTTTACGGATGCCATGTTACGCCTGATCGAAAGCTCAGACCTGAGGGCCTACTTCGGTGCGCAGGGCAGGAAATTCGTGGAGCATAAATATTCTTACCAGCGTTTGGTAAGCGATATGTCGGCCTACTACTACTCACTGCTGGAGCATAACATAAGCAAGCACAAAACATGGGTACCGATACCTGCCATGATGGAAGAGCAAGAGATGCATTAAGGGAGACCTCTCCCCCGCCTCTCCGACGGAGAGGAGCTAAATTAAGAATACTTCTCCCTGAAAAAATCTACGGTCTTTTTGAGGCCATCAAGGAAGCGTTGGGTGGGTTGGTAGCCTAGCAATTCTTTAGCCCTTGAGATATCGGCCAGCGAGTTACGTATGTCGCCTTCTCGCTCTTCGCGGTAAGTGGCTTCATGTTTCATCCCCAACATTTCGCGTATGGACTCATACAGGAAGTTGACCGAGAAATTTTCGCCCACAGCTATATTATATACAAGGCCAAATGCGTCATCGTTATGGCAGAGCATGCCCCTAACGTTTGCCTGCACTGCGCTTTCGATAAATGTGAAGTCACGCGTTTGCTCACCATCGCCATTGATGTACACCGGGGTGTTCTTCAATATTCCACTTACAAAAAGTGGTATCACAGCGGCATAAGGCCCGTCAGGGTCTTGCCGCGGACCAAAGATATTGAAGTAACGAAGGCCTACTACCTTCATACCATACAACCTTGCAAACACGTCAGCATACAGTTCATTGGTCTTCTTGGTGACAGCGTATGGAGACAGCGGTTTGCCTATGCGGTCTTCGTGCTTAGGCAGGTTGGGCTCATCACCATATACCGATGATGACGAGGCATAGACAAAAGTTTTTACACCCGCATCTTTAGCTGCAGTTATCATATTTACAAAACCGCCGGCATTTACATCATTGCTTGTTATGGGGTCCTTCACCGAGCGTGGCACCGAACCAAGTGCCGCCTGGTGCGTTACGTAATCTACACCGGCACACGCCAGCCTGCAAGTCTCAGGGTTGCGTATATCGCCTTCTATGAAGTTGAGTTGCGGGTGCTTTGCAAAAAGGTCGAGGTTGGCTTTAAAGCCTGTGGAAAGATTATCAAGCACGGTTACCTTTCCTGCTCCATTGGCAAGCAGGTATTCAACTATATGCGAGCCTATAAAACCCGCGCCGCCCGTTACCAGGAAGCTGCTTTTACTGATGTCTTTGTTGTGAAATGTTGTCATCGCTCTCTCGGGGTGATTGGTATAGTAAGATAAAATAATTATGGCTAAAGATACAATACCGGGGAGCGTACTGCATATAAAAAATAAAGGCCGTTCGCGGGAACGGCCTTCAAATAGTTAAGCAACTATGCTTTCTTTTCAGCTTGCTTTGCGACCTTCTTAGTGCGTGCCGGACGTAACTTACCGAAACTGCCTAATGTTATCTTGCCGCGCTTTGTGCGTTTATCGCCTCTGCCCATGATTACTAGTTTAGGGCACAAAGATAAAAAAAAAGCAAGAAACATCGCTGAGTTTCTTGCTTTTCCCAAAACCAGGGCCGGTAAAAACTATTTTTTACCGCTAACCTTGGTTGAAAATTCTTTGCCGGCCTTAAATTTCGGAACCTTACGTGCTTTGATCTTGATCACTTCGCCTGTTTGAGGATTGCGGCCATTACGTGCTGAGCGGTCGGATACGGAGAAAGTACCGAAGCCTACCAGCGTAACGCGGTCGCCTTTTTTCAGAGATGCAACTACGGCATTGGTAAATGAATCCAATGCATCATTTGCCTGTGTCTTTGTAACGCCAGAATCTTTGGCCATTTTGTCAATTAGTTCGGCTTTGTTCATAGCACTCTAATTTTTTGTGGTGAATAAATATTTTTTGAGGATAAACAAATATACAGCGCTTTAGCGCAGTTCCAAATATTCAAGAAAAAAATTTTTACCGAAAAGCCTTGCCTGTGGCAGCTTTCCCGTCTCCGGAGTGTTAAGGGGAAAATAGATTTTTGCTATAGTCCTTTACCGGCAAGCGTTTGGCGATATTGGCAAGAAATTTGATTACTGTCATTTCCTGAAAAATTCACTCCAGGGGGCAATTATACGGCACACTGAAATTCTTCTTCCATCACGGTTCTGAAGGCAGTGAATTTACTGGCGAAGCGGGCAAAACCTTTCTCACGCATCTGCTGTGCGTATTCTGAAATATAGGTGTTGTAGTGTTCTATACTGTCGCAAAAATACTGCGCCACATAGGTGAGGCCTTCTGTTTCATCCTGCTCCAACAAGTGACAGAGGCGGGAGTTTATGAACAGACCGGTTTTCATCAGTTCAGGCATGTGCTCGTCTTTCATCCATTTCACCCAGTCGCTTGCAGCATTGGCGTCCACTTTAATAGTTACGTTGTATATGATCATGAGGGTAAATTAAAAATCAAATTTATGAAAAGTAAAACTCCATTTCCGCTTAACGTGTCTGAAGCAAACTACTACCACTTCTTCTCAATGGTATCCATAATAGTCATGTAGCTGGCATAGCGGTCAATGGTTATTTTCCCTTCGTTCACCGCTTCCTTTACTGCGCAGCCGGGTTCATTGATGTGCAGGCAGTTGTTGAACTTACAGTTACTGAGCACACGCATCATTTCCGGAAAGTAGTGTGACAGCTCTTCTTTCTCTACATCTATCAAGCCGAACTCTTTTACGCCGGGCGTATCAATGATCTTAGCACCGTGTGGTGCATCAAACATTTCAGCGAAGGTGGTGGTATGCTGCCCTTTGCCGCTCCAGCCCGATACCTCCTGTGTGCGCAGATCGATATCAGGGATCAGCCTGTTGATGAGCGTGCTCTTGCCAACGCCCGAATGCCCGCTAAAGAGCGTTGTCTTTCCCGCGAGCCGCCTCTCCAATTCAACAAGTGTACCAGGCTGCAGCGCAATAACGGGATACACTTCGTACCCGGCATCCTGGTACATGTCCTGCCATTGTTTAAGCTGCTCTTTATGCTTTGGTTTTAACAGATCGATCTTATTTATCACGACTATGGCGGGTATGTNNCCCGCCGTAACAAGGAAACGATCTATGAAACCATTGGATGTGCGTGGCTCGGCAATGGTTGCTATCACCAGCGCAAGATCGAGGTTTGATGCAACTATGTGTTTGTGATGCCTGTTGTGCGGCGATACCCGTACTATGTAATTGCGCCGGTCATCCACATCGGTCACTATACCGGTCATGGTCGATTCGTCTTCCACATCAAACTGCACTATATCGCCAACGGCAATGGGATTGGTAGATGATATGTCCGTATTGATCTTCATCTTCCCTTTCACGCGGGCATTCCAATACTCGCCCTTGTCATCACGTACGACATACCAGCTGCCTGTAGATCTGTATACTAAGCCTCTCACCTGTTTGTTGAAGTTTGCCCGGGAAGGTAATAAAAGGTAATTCTATTCATATCGCAATGCAACTATGGGGTCAAGTTTTGATGCTTTAATGGCGGGGTATATACCGGATACTACTCCTACAATGGCGCAAAGGGTAAAGCCAACCGAGATCCAAAGCCAGGGTATAATAAAGCCCGTGTGAAAAGCCAGGCCCACAAGGTTGCCGGCTACAATGCCTAAGATAATACCTATTGTGCCACCCAAAAGACTGATAATAACCGATTCGCTAAGAAACTGCTGCTTGATGGTAGCGGACCTCGCACCCAGGGCCTTGCTTACGCCTATTTCGCGTGTGCGCTCAGCCACCGATACGAGCATGATGTTCATGAGCCCGATAACAGAGCCCAGCAAAGTGATGATGCCTATTACGAGTGCCGCAGCCCTTACATAGCCTATCAGGTCGAGCACATTACTTACGAGATTATCATTCTGGTTGATGCTGAAATCATTTGTAACACCAAGCGGCAATTTCCTGATCACGCGAAACAAACCCTCAGCCTCTTCCGCAGCATTTGCTTTAAGCGAGATATCCTTCACCATTACATTGATCATGTATGAATGGTCGCCACCGTATACTGAGCGTACCGTACTGATAGGTGCATAGACAACGTTGTCGGTATTCATCACCATACTACCGCCTTTAGCCTCCGCCACGCCTATCACCCTATATTTTATGTCGCCTACCGATACCAGTTTGCTTATTGCATTCTCCGGCTTCTTAAATAATTTCCTGGCTATGCTATTACCCAGTATGCAGGTATAGCTGCCACTGTAGAGCTCATAATCTGAGAAATTCCTGCCCTGCTCCATCTTTGTATCGGCTATTTGCAGATATTCATTATCAATACCCATTACACGGATATTGGGGTTCGTTTTCTCCGAGGCATATTTGACCGTGGCAATTGGAGTACCTGAAACGGAAATACTGATAATAGAAGGGAATTTGAAACGCTCTTTGAATGCTCTTGCTTCATCGTAGCTAATGTTCTTTTCATCACTTACGCTACGGCCAGCGCCCATTCCCTTTTTCTTTTTTATAACATCATTCGTTATCCGAAAGGAATTGGAGCCCATGCTACTGAAATTAGAATATACTGCAGCCTTCAATACTTCAATAGAAGTGAGGATGGCGATGAGTGCCATAAGGCCAAGGCCAATAATGGCAACAGTGAGCGAAGATCGTAAACGGTTGTTCCTGATCGCGCGGAAAGCCAAAGTAAGATTAAACAGCAATTGCCTCATAGCCCAGCAAAGGTAGTATCCTTAACAATAAAACCACTGTTTATTGCCGTATAAACCTGTCTGTGATCAAGACCCCGCCTTTTGCATTCATCCCTTTTACAAAGTAAGTGCCGGTGGCAAGGGGGCTTATATTGAATTGCACCAGGTTCTTTCCTTCCCTGCACCATGTCTGCAACAGGTTGTCGACCAGGCGGCCCTGTATATCATATATTGCAAAGTTGATAAGCTGATCTGCACCAATGGAGAACTCGACGCTGATAAACTGCCATGCAGGATTCGGGTAAAGTAAGGCAGATACCCCTGGTTTTTCCTGTTGCTTAACCGCAGTTACGAACGGGGCAGCGAGCTTTGCCATGTAATTGCCATAGTACCTGTTCCTGCGGCCATATATGCCTTCTACCCACACTACGCCGGGCATATCCCAGTCGGGTTGTGAACCTGAATAATCGCCCCAGCGCTGCAGTCCGTTGAGGGCGTCTATCGTACTATCTCCCTGTTTGACATCCAGCATGTCGGAATGCTGCGTGCCATCATAATATATTGCACCCATGCCGGCAAATTTTGCCGGACCGCTGTAATTGAAGGAAATTATGGAATTATTAAGGCCCGCTGTAGTACCGGCATATGAAATGTTAGGGTAGCCCATATCGAGCGTATCGATACTAAATATCTCTCCATGTGCTGAAGGTGTGGTGGTAATGTTGCTTATTTTACCATGGTATATACCCGCTGCCCCATTGGAGGGGTAAAGAGAGTTATTTACAAATTGTATTTCGTTCCCCTCTACAAAGGCACCTAATATACGCGCATCGTTAGTGGCAAATGAATCATAGGGTGGTTTTTGCCTTGCGCTGGGCGGCACACCATAAGCAAGATCAGCAACAACCGGGGTCACCGTCAATGCACTATCAGCAGCGCCAATAGTATCCGGCACTTTGATCAGGAAAATGGAATCGTTCTGCACGTCAAAATTCCTGTTCGATAAGAAGTATTGTTCAGGACCGTGCAAAGTGGCGCCTCCGTTCACAGCACAGAGGTTGCGAATGAATTTACCGTTGTAGGTAACACTGTCGTAAATGCGGTATGTGAGGGCGGCAGCACCGGCATAGCCATCCTGCTTTTTCACCTGGTAGATAAGCGATCTTTTGAAACCTGCCTGCCAGGACTGGTTATAGCCTACTTTATTGCCGGTAAAAAACAGTTCATTATGTGTAATGGAAATAGAAGGATAATCGAACCAGGAGGTGTCGGCTGTATAATCGCCGTAAAATTTGTAGAAATTCCATCCACCTTCGGGTAAGTTAGTTTGCGAAAAGCCTATTACTATCCAGTTATGCTCGTTCACACCATTGAGCATAATGCATGTGTACCTGTCTGCCTCAGGATCATAAACGACCTTAGGGTCATAACGGTAATTATTCTGGTTAGTAACTGTGTTAGTAAGCCCTACTGCGAGTGAGAAGTCATAAAGTGTTTTCCGGTAGAGCATTTGTCCATAGTCATCCAGTACTGCTATATTAGAATTTACAACAGAGACTGCCCTGTTCGCAGCAGATATTGCCATAGAATTATCCGGGGGCACTCCGGGTATGGTATCGGGCACAAAGCTCCTTACTACGAAAGGAGGCTGTACCGAGGTGGCTTTAGCGGCCAGGTGGCGGTTCCGGCGGGGATAATGTTCGGAAACGTACTTTTTAATCTCCATTAGTTTTTCCTGGTCGGCATCGCCATCGGGTTCGGGTGCTTCAAGATTATATACCTGTGCGTTATATTTATCTGCTACATCCTTCAGCACCACCTTGCCGGCGAGGGGGGCGGTAAAGCGCTGCATATGGGCATTTTGCCCCCGGGCACTGAGCGCAACAACAAATGCAGCTACAAACAACAAGAACGAAATGCGCATGATGGTTTCTTTTGTATAAAAATAAGAAAACCGCTGCACCTAATGATGCAACGGTCCATTTTATTGTATAAAAGTTTTATCCCTGTAATGCTGCAGCACCGNNCGTGCACGGTTGTAGCTGATCTTCAGCGACCTGAGCAGTTCATTCGCATTCTCGGTAGCCTTATCCATAGCGGTCATACGTGCTCCTTCTTCCGATGCATTGGCATCCAGAACGGCTTTATAAACCTGTGTATTGAGTATCTTAGGCATCAATTCAAGCAACAATACTTCCTTCGATGGTTCGAAGATAAAATCCATGCTCTTGCCTTTGGTATTGGCAGCCTTTGGTATTGGCAAGTACGGCTCTACTACAAACTCCTGTGTAGCTGCGTTCTTAAACTGGCTGTAGATTATCTCAACCCTGTCAAATTCCTTGTTCAGGAAGGCTGTTTGTGCATATATAGCCGCCTGGCGCACATTATCAAAACTAAGGTCTGATAACAGGTTCCAGTAGTTATCCACGACTTTGTAGCCATAGCGCAGGAAGAATTCATAACCCTTTTTACCTATCGGCAATACCGATACATTGCCTTTCGCATTCTGCGTGGCATATTTTTCGGCAATAGTATTGCGGGTCATCTTGATGATGTTGGTATTATAAGCACCGCAAAGACCACGATTACTGGTAATGGGAATCAGCAGCACACGCTCTACTGCACGTTCCTCAGCCAGCGGCATGCCACTGTCCGATGAGGAACCGCTAACTATATTGCTCAGCATTTCCTGCAGTTTCTGTGCATAGGGCCTCATTTGTATAATAGAGTCCTGTGCACGGCGCAATTTAGCTGCACTCACCATTTTCATGGCCTTAGTGATCTGCTGCGTTAGCGTAATGGATTTGATACGATTACGTACTTCTTTAAGCTGTCCCGACATATTATTGAAAGACCAATGATAAAAATCGGTGCAAAAGTACGGAGATTTAAGTCAAAATTCAAAAGTAAAAAGGTAAAACAGGCGGAAAGGCCTCCGATTATTCACATCCTGGCCGCCCGGGGACAAGTATTATTTATTAAATAAAAAACAATAACAGAGGCCTAACACTTATTATGCTGTTATCTGCCTCTAAGTACAGAACTTTGCAAAGCGAAAGCAGCAATATATGTTACATAAAACAAAGATAATAGCTACAGTAGGACCGGCATGCAATACATATGAAAAATTACTTGCGCTGGTGCAGGAGGGCGTGAACGTTTTCCGACTCAATTTTTCTCACGGCACACATGAGCAGCACAAAGAGGTAATAGCGCACATCCGCAGCATAAATGATAGTTTCCCATTTAATATTGCCATACTCGCCGACCTGCAGGGCCCAAAACTGCGTGTAGGCGAAATAAAGGACAATGCCCTGGCTCTTAAAGTAGGCGACGAGTTCTATTTTACCAATGAAAAAATGGTGGGCACGATGGACAATGTGTACATATCCTATCCCAACTTTTATAAGGATGTGCGCATAGACGAAAAGATACTGATAGACGATGGCAAGATAGAAGTGATGGTAACAGAGATAACAAGTGATAACCGCGTGAAAGTGCAGGTACTCACTTCAGGAATATTATCCTCCAGGAAAGGAGTAAATCTGCCGGACACGAAAATATCGCTTCCCTGCCTTACAGAAAAGGACCTGACAGACCTGGACTTTATCATAAGCCAGGATATAGACTGGGTAGCATTATCATTTGTGCGCAGGCCCGACGATGTAAAAGAATTACGGGCAATACTGAAAGCAAAGAACAGCAATGCCAAAATAATAGCCAAGATAGAAAAGCCCGAGGCTATGGAGCAGATACGCGAAATAATATTGGCATCGGACGCGGTAATGGTAGCCCGCGGCGACCTGGGCGTGGAACTGCCACTGCAGCAGATACCCATGATACAGAAGAACATTATCCGTAAATGCATACACCGTGCCAAGCCTGTGATCATAGCTACGCAGATGATGGAGAGCATGCTGGACCGCACGCGACCCAACCGTAGCGAGATAACCGATGTGGCCAACGCCGTGCTGGAAGGTGCTGATGCAGTAATGCTGAGCGCAGAAACCGCGACGGGCATGTACCCTGAGTTGGTGATAAAGACCATGGTGAGCATTATAAATGAAGTAGAAAAAGAAGAGATAGTGTATAACCGCAACCTGGTACCGCAATCGCACTCGCCCTCCTTCCTGAGTGATGCGCTTTGCTATAATGCCTGCGAAATGGCAAAGGACGTACAGGCCAATGCACTGATCGGTATGACACAATCGGGCTATACAGGTTTTATGCTATCCAGCTACAGGCCACGCTCGCCATTATTTGTATTTACCAAAACACAAACACTGGTGAACCAGCTAAGCCTTAGCTGGGGGGTGCAGGCATTTTTTTATGATAAAGAAGAAAGCCTGGACCATATTATTGCGGAGCAGATAGATTTCCTGAAAGGGCAAGGATTGATAAAGAGTGGGGATGTGGTGATCAATACCATCAGCACACCAATACATGAACACCTGGCTACGAATACGCTGAAGATAACACGCGTCTCATAAACCAAAACTTTTATTAGGGAAGGCCGGCCACGACAAAGTTACCGGGCATAGATGAGGAAATTACCCGAGATGCTAAGGCCTGTTATTAGGTTCGCCTGTTCTTGAATTGCCCGGCGATGATGTGGGAACATTACTTTGCCTGATCGCCTTGCTTTGATTGTTTACTTCTGCAACAAAATTTTCATCTTCCCAGTCGCTTTCGCTGCCTGCATCGGGCGCTAAAGCTTTTGCAACATTGAGTATTGTTTTTTTCTGGTCCTCACTCAAAATTGCTACGTAGTCCTGCAATTGTTTTTCTATCGCTGCCATGGTGAATGTCTTTGTACAAATTTACTTTTTTATTCAATCCAAACATAAACAAAAATCGTTTTATCAATTTCATAACGTTTAGTTTTAACTTAGTGTACATGACCAGGCTGCTGAGAAAAACCATTTATGTTATAACCTGTTGTGGATTAAGTATTTCGTACCTCCAAGCGCAGGATGTGCATATAGATTCAGCCAATACACTTAACATGGCCAGACTGCAAACCAATAAACATGGTATGGATGTTTTAGGCTCCTGGGGATTGGTTAATATCGCTGCCGGCACTATTGGCTACTTTACTACAAGCAATAAAGAATGGAAAGATTTTCACCTGATGAACCTGTCCTGGGGCCTGGTAAATACTGCAATAGCAGGCATGGGACTGGGCGGTGTAAAACAGGAGATGGCGGCAAAGATCAACTGCAACGATATGCTGCAGCGCTATGAAAGCAATAAACGATTGTACCTCATCAATGCTGGACTAGATGCAGTATATATTGGTACGGGTGTTTTCCTTTGGGAGCATTCAAATAGCGTAAGCAGCCATGCTGAACTGTGGAGCGGCTTTGGTAAATCGGTTGCACTGCAGGGATTGTTCCTGCTCTTTTTCGACAGTACTATGTATGCATCGCATGCATCAAAGAACAAAAAATGGTACGGGCTCATGCAAGGGTTATATGTAACCAACAATGGCATTGGCTTTCACTATGCTCTCAGGTAAAACGGGCCTACTGTATAGCCAGTTTTAAAACTGCGCTTTCTTCATTAGCGTTGATGTGCATAAAGTAAGTGCCAGGCGCAATATTATCCGGCAAGGACAGAGTGATATTATAATTGCCTATGCCAAGATATCCCCTATTCCATTCTTTAACCACCCTTCCTGCAATATCGGTAAGCGATATATGCGTCGCTGAGGAAGCACTGAGTGTAAAGTTCAGTTGCACCCGGTCCATTGCCGGATTCGGAAAAACAACAGCATTTAAAGGAGGAAGCGACAACAAGTGTACAGAGAGTGCATTAGAATCGACCTTGTACAATTCATGATTAATATCGTAGAAATATAGGGCAGGGAAGAATAAGACACCATTGCACACCGCAAATTCTTCTCCTTGCTGATAATAGAGCGGCCCGGGAACAGTAGAGCCTGCCGGCTTGACGATATAAGTGCCCGACACCGTACCGTCCGATCTCCACAGTTGCTGGTCATACGGTGTTGTGCCTGATGCGAAATAAATTCTATTGTTACAAACAGTAGTACGTGATGCCCCACCGTTGCCGGGACCCGAATTAAGATCATCAAATAAAACTGTCCCGTTCACCGTGCCATCAGTTCGCCATAACTCAATGCCATGAATCGTATCATTAGCTGTGAAATAGAGATAGCCATTATATACCACCATATTGCCGGGCATTGAATTTGCTGCACCCGGATTAATATCCTTAAGCATATGCGTACCATTACCAGTACCATCTGTAACCCATAATTCGGTACCACTGGTAGTATTATTCGCCGCAAAATAAACGCTGCCGTTGTAGTCGATAACCGGCGATGCCGGGATATAAGCCAATCCCGGATTTATGACCTTTACCAAATGGGTGCCTGTATCCGTGCCGTCAGTCAACCACAAGCCAGTGCCCGACAAATCCCGGGCGATGAAAAGCAGTTGATTATTGTAAACATGAAACATTATTGGCATAGACGAGCTCGTTCCCGGGTAGATATCTTTTACGAGCAGTGTACCTGCAGCAGTGCCATCTGTTGTCCAAACTTCCACATCGTTACCGGAATTGTCACCTGTAAAAAATAGTTTATTGTTGAAAACCGGGCCAAGCTCAGCAACTGACGAGGCAGTCCCCGGGTTTAGATCCATTAGCAAGTGTGTGCCTGTATCTGTGCCATCTGTTGACCATATTTCGTATCCGTGTACACTGTCCGTGGCTTCAAAAAATAAACGGCCATTGTATTCAACAAATTTGAGCTCATAATCAACCGACGATGCCGCACCGGGATTAATATCCTTGACCATGTGCGTACCGGTATCGGTACCATCGGTTACCCATATTTCATTACCAAACAGTGCCGTGGTAGCGGAAAAATATATTTTACTGTTGTACGGGGTAAAATGAAAAGGGTTAGAACCCTGGTGGCCGGGATTAATGTCCTTTATTAGATGAGTGCCGGGATCGGTTCCATCACTTATCCATAGTTCCTCTCCCGTATTGTTGGCAGCATTCTGGAAATATACCTTACCGTTAATGGTGGTCAAATACCTCGGTGCGCTATTACCACTGCCGGGCTCGGCATCTTTTACAAGTTGAGGATCCTGGGCATGTGATGAAAATGCAGAAAATGCAATAAGGGCTAAAAAAGATAGAGCTTTTTTCATAGGGCGAATTTTTCACAACAAATATAAGAAAATGTACGGAAAATCCGCCCAGCTTAAGAATTTAGCAGGAGGTTATCTATCAGGCGCACATTGCCTAGCCTGGCGGCTATTAATGCGATCATTGGCTGGCCGGCTGCATAATCATCAAGCAGCTCCAGGGTATCAGCATTGGCCAAGGCTACATATTCGGGTATAAAACCTTTGTCCAGCAGCAGGTCTTTACATTCCTTCTGCACTATAGCGAATTTGCCTCCATCCATTTTGCCTTGTATCGATACCAGGCATTGGTATATGATACCTGCAATGGCCCTCTGTGTCTCGGTAAGCCGCCTGTTGCGTGAGCTCATGGCAAGGCCATCTGCCTCGCGCACTGTGGGGCAAATGACCATCTCTATAGGTCTGCCGGTATTTATTTGGCCCAGCAGGTTCTTTACTACCATGCACTGCTGGTAGTCCTTCTGTCCCATATACAGGGTGTCGGGTCGCACAATATCCAGCAGGCGGGCTACTACCTGCCCTACCCCTTTGAAATGGCCAGGACGCTGGGCACCCTCCAGCACTGTCTCCAGGTAGCCAAAGTCAAAAGTCTGCATTTGGGCTGCTCCACCCGGGTACATTTCGTCCACCGAGGGCAAAAAGAGCACATCACAACCTGCTTCTGTGAGCAGTAATATGTCAGAATCAATGCTTACTGGGTATTTATCAAAATCTTCTTTATCGTTAAATTGGGTGGGATTTATGAAGATACTGGCTACCAGCAGCCCTTTATCGGCCCGTGCCTGCGTTATTAATGATGCATGGCCGGCATGCAGTGCACCCATGGTCGGCACGAAGCCAATGCTGCGCCCGGCAGCCCTTTGCGCCAATAACCAGGCCTGTATATCCGCTATCTTTTTAAAGATGACCATGCACTAAATTTGAGCTTTGAGCGCAAAGTAAAGGTTGGAATTTAATATTTTCGTAATTTTGCAGACAATTTTGAATTACCCGTTTACATTTTTCCTGTTTTAATCTAATAAACACAGCATGTCTGCAGACACAAAAAAACGTGTTCTTATTATCGCGAATGAGCTTTCTCCCTACATGGAATTTACGGATTTCGCCCAGGTACTCAACAAACTGGCAATTAAGACCTTCGATGCGGGAATAGAAGTACGTGTGATCATGCCACGTTTCGGCCTTATCAATGAACGCCGTCACAGGTTACACGAAGTAGTGCGCCTTTCGGGCATTAATGTAATTATTGACAAAGACGATTATCCCCTTATCATAAAGGTGGCATCACTGCCCAGCGCCCGCCTCCAGGTATACTTCATGGATAATGACGACTATTTCAAGCGCAAAGCAGTTTTCCGGGATGAGCAGGACGGGTTCTTTGATGATAATGCCGAGCGTATGATCTTCTTCTGCCGCAGTGCGCTGGAAACCGTGAAGAAATTCGGCTGGCCTCCGCACGTTATCCATTGCCATGGCTGGATGACCTCCCTGCTGCCCTTGTACCTGAAGACCGCTTATAAGAAAGAACCTGTTTTCGGTTACTCAAAAGTCATATACACAGCACAGGCCGACCAATTCAAGGAGACCCTGAGCCCCAATTTTACAAAGAAGGCATTGATAAACAACGAGATAAAGGAAAAAGATTTCGATGCTTTCAAGGAAGGCACCAACCTTGCACTCACACTGGGCGCCAGCAAAGCGGCCGATGTGGTGATCTTTGGCTCTGAAAAGCTGGATAAAAAAGTTGTTGATGAAATTAAGCCAAGCCGCTATAAGAAAGTGGTGAAATTTGAGGAAAGCTGGAAAGAGGATGTTACTCCTTTGCTTGACCTTTATAAAAGCTTAACAGAGTCTTAGTATTTCTTTTCTCACATTCGCTGTAAATTTTAAACATTTGATGCAACGCGCCCGTAGCCTCGCCATATATTCGATCATTGCCCTGCTTTCATTGGCAGGATGTAAAGAGGGAACCATATTTGATGCCAAGATTGCCCCTGCCGTGGATAACCTTAATACAAGGGATACAAGCCTGCTGGTAAGCTGCAAGACCATTTATACCGATTCCATAGTTACCAGCTATAGCTTCTCCGGCATATCCATTATACATGGGCTGGGCACAGTTACCGACCCTTATTTTGGAAAGACAAATGCAGGTATTTATTTGCAGATCGTGCCGCAGGCGACCTCCGATTTTACGTTCCCGGCCGGTGCTATTTATGATTCCGCAGTGCTGATCTTACCTTATTCAGGTTTTACCTGGGGGGATACCAGCCTGAACATTGAGCAAAAGGTTACTGCATACCGTGTAACCGACCAAATGTACAAGGACAGCATTTATTATGCTTTTAACACTAAAAACGTCGACAGGGCTGTGCCCCTGGGCCGTGCTACTATGCATGTTGACCGCCTTTCAGATGAAGTGAAAGTGGGCGTAACAACTACTGATACGGATACTATGAAAAGCCCGCACCTACGCGTGAAGCTGGATAGCACCGCATTTATCAACATGATCACTACGCTTCCCTCGTCAACGCTCGGAAGCACCTCAGCTTTCTTAGCGGCTTTCAATGGTATTTATCTTGAGGCTGATCCAAGAAGCGCCGGTGCAGCGATCCCCTATTTTTACCTCGACGGCAATACCGACTATACAAGAGCAGGGGTGCTGTTCTATTACCATATGCCCGATGATGCCGCCACACATACTATCTCCTTCCCTTATACGTCAACATACTGTGCGCATTTTAACCATGTATCCCGCAACCTGCGTGGGAGCACGGCAGAGACCATAATAGGCGCCGCTGCAAATAACACCAACAATATATTGCTGCAAAACCTGCCCGGCTGCATGATAGATGTGACCATCAGCGGCATATCACATTTGCCCAAGGCACTTATCAATAAAGCTCAGCTGGTTATCAGCCAGGAGATAATGCCTTCCGATGTTATCTACAGCCCACCTTACCGTATTTACCCGATAGGGATAGATGCTGCGGGAGCTACATATACCATAGCCGATGGATATCCTATTACCAGTACAGGACCGCTTTCGTTCATTGACGGCGTAAGGACCGACCCTAATGGCGTAAGCCCCCGTATACACTACCTGCTCAATATGCCCCGCGAGGTGCAGGCTGCTATCAGAGCCGGCAGAGATAGCATACATTTACACTTAACAGGTACTACCGATTTCCCGGGTGCGTTTAGATTGATAGCGAGGGGCAGTGACGGCAGCCCGACAGGAATTCACTTTAATGTTGTATATTCTACGTTGTTAAATCAGTAAAAAATCTTCACCATGTGCGGTATTGTTGGTTACATAGGCAATAAAGATGCTTTCCCGATACTCATTAAAGGGCTTAAGAGGCTTGAATACCGGGGTTATGACAGTGCCGGTATAGCGCTGTTGAACGGCGACCTGAGCGTCTTTAAAAAGGCAGGCAAGGTAAGTGAACTGGAAAAGTTCACCGAAGGCCATCCATTAGGGGCTACCATAGGCATTGGCCATACACGCTGGGCTACACACGGTGTACCTAACGACCTGAATGCCCACCCACACATTTCACAGTCGGGCGATCTTGCCATTATCCACAACGGTATCATAGAGAACTATGCTTCCATAAAGGCGGAACTGGAAAAGCGCGGTTATGCTTTTCATTCCGATACGGATACGGAAGTATTGGTGAACCTTATAGAAGAGGTAAGGAAAACAGAGAACAGCACATTGGATGACGCTGTGCGCATAGCGCTGAACGAAGTTGTGGGCGCTTACGCCATAGTAATAATAGACCGCAAGAATCCCAACCAACTGATAGCTGCACGCAAAGGCAGCCCGCTGGTGATAGGTATAGGCGAAGACGAATTTTATATAGCCTCCGATGCTTCACCCATCATAGAATACACCCAGAACGTGGTGTACATGGATGACCAGGAATACGTGGTGGTGAACAGGGACGGCACTTTTACCATACGCACCTTAGGAAATGTTGAAAAGTCACCCGCAATCCAGAAGCTCGAAATGTCGCTGGAGGCGATCGAGAAAGGCGGCTTTGAGCATTTCATGCTTAAAGAAATATATGAGCAACCCAAGGCAATAGAGGATTCTTTGCGCGGCCGTATGAATGCACTGCAGGGATGGATAAAGCTGGGCGGTGTAAGTGAGTACGAAGCGAAGATCGATAATGCCAAACGTTTCATCATCACAGCCTGCGGTACCTCGTGGCACTCAGCCCTCATAGGCGAGCACCTTATAGAAGACCTTGCACGCGTACCGGTGGAAGTAGAATACGCTTCCGAGTTCCGCTACCGCAACCCGATCATTAACGAGGGAGATGTAGTAATAGCCATATCACAATCGGGTGAAACAGCAGATACCCATGCTGCGATAGAACTGGCTAAAGAAAGGCAGGCGCTCATATTCGGCATCTGTAACGTTATCGGCTCATCAATAGCCCGTACTGCCCACGCAGGCACTTACACACACGCAGGCCCTGAAATAGGCGTAGCCTCAACAAAAGCATTCTCTACGCAGATATCGATACTTACCCTTATTGCATTGCAGATAGCTATGCAGAAGGGCACTATACCTACATCGCAGATACGTACTTACCTCTACGAACTGGAAAGCATACCACGTAAGATAGAAGAAGCCCTGAAGCTGGATGCACAGATAAAAGAACTGGCTGCTATCTATAAAGACGCTAAGAACTTCCTGTACCTGGGCCGCGGTTATAACTTCCCCGTAGCACTGGAAGGTGCATTGAAGCTGAAGGAGATATCTTACATACACGCCGAAGGCTACCCTGCTGCCGAAATGAAGCACGGGCCCATAGCCCTGATAGACGAAGAAATGCCCGTGGTGTTCCTGGCTACCAACCAGAGCGCCTATGAAAAGATCGTATCGAACGTGCAGGAAGTAAAAGCGCGCAAAGGCAAGATCATAGCAGTAGTAAATAAAGGGGATAAACAAATAGCTGCACTGGCCGATCACGTTATCGAAGTACCGGAAACAGAAGAAATACTGTCGCCGCTGATAACCATAGTGCCCCTGCAACTGCTGGCTTACCATATCGCCATACTACGTGGCTGCAACGTAGACCAGCCCCGCAACCTTGCCAAGTCGGTAACGGTTGAATAAGTTGATTATATGATAAAAAATATACAATGGGGGTAAAAATTGAAATTTTACCCCCATTGCGTTAAATTGCAGACCAATCATAAATTTTAATCTAAATACTCGATAACAAACATGCCTTATTTATTCACATCAGAGTCCGTATCAGAAGGGCATCCTGATAAAGTAGCCGACCAGATATCCGATGCATTAGTTGATAATTTCCTGGCCTGGGACCCGCAATCAAAAATAGCTTGCGAAACATTGGTGACCACAGGGCAGGTAGTGCTTGCCGGCGAAGTAAAATGCAATACTTATATAGACGTACAAACCATAGCGCGCGAAGTGATAGCTAAAATAGGCTACACCAAGAGCGAATATATGTTCGAGGCGCATTCATGCGGCGTTCTTTCTGCAATACACGAACAGTCACCCGACATTAACCAGGGCGTGGAGCGCAAAAAGAAAGAAGAACAAGGCGCAGGCGACCAAGGTATGATGTTTGGCTATGCTACAAATGAAACCGCCAACTACATGCCGCTGGCATTAGACATGGCACACCTGCTGCTGCGCGAGCTGTCTGCTATACGGCGCGAAGGCAAAGAAATGAAGTACCTGCGTCCTGATGCCAAAAGCCAGGTGACGCTGGAGTATGATGACAACAACAAGCCTGTACGCATTGATGCCATCGTTATCTCTACACAGCATGATGATTTTGCTGACGAGAAAAAAATGCAGGACCGCATCACCAAAGATGTAAAAAACATCCTCATCCCGCGCGTTATAAAAGCATATCCCGAATACCAGCACCTGTTCAACAACAAAATAAAATACCACGTTAACCCGACGGGCAAGTTCGTAATAGGCGGCCCACACGGCGATACAGGCCTCACCGGCCGTAAGATCATCGTAGATACCTACGGTGGCAAAGGCGCACACGGTGGTGGTGCCTTCTCAGGTAAAGATCCATCTAAGGTGGACCGCTCTGCAGCATATGCCACTCGCCATATAGCCAAGAACCTTGTGGCAGCAGGTGTATGTAATGAAGTACTGGTGCAGGTTTCATACGCTATAGGCGTTGCGCAACCAATGGGTGTTTACGTAAACACTTACGGCACTGCAAAAGTGAACATGACCGATGGCCAGATATCTAAAATTGTAGAGGCAGTATTTGACATGCGCCCTTACTTTATAGAAACACGCCTCAAGCTGCGCCAGCCTATGTACAGCGAATGCGCAGCTTACGGGCACATGGGCCGCAATCCTGAAACAGTTACGAAAACTTTCCGTTCAGCCGATGGCAAAACAAAGAGCATGAAGGTAGAACTGTTCACCTGGGAGAAGCTGGATTA
This sequence comes from Bacteroidetes bacterium UBA1947, assembly GCA_002336915.1. Classification (GTDB taxonomy): domain Bacteria; phylum Bacteroidota; class Bacteroidia; order Chitinophagales; family Chitinophagaceae; genus MKUN01. The sequence goes on from DDET01000031.1 coordinate 26,290, forward strand.
TGTAGATAAAGTAAAGAAGGCCTTCAAGGTGAAGAATAAATAGCACACAACAATATAAAAGCCTCCCGATTGATCAGGAGGCTTTTTATTTTATGAATGACTATCACTTGTCAACCTATCAACTTATCAACCAGACAAATTACATCACCACTACCTGGACCGTATGCCTTGTTTTCTGCTCCAGCAGCACTGTCTTATTTTTAGTAAGGTCAAACGTCACCTCGGGTGAGTAATGCCTGATAGTGAGCAGGCTAACGCCTTCATTGCGCAGCACTTTATAGTTCACTTCCAGCTCGTCTATTAGCTTTTCCACTTTATCTTCCCTCCTGTCCACGCAGGCTACAAAGCTGATGGCAGCATTCTGTATCAGGTTGATCTTTATGTTCAGCTTGTGAAATATCTCGTAGATGTCGCTCAGGTTATCCTCGGTAATAAATGAGAAATCTTTGGTGGTTGCCTGTACCAATACCTGGTCCTGCTTCCACACTATAATAGGCGGGTATGACGCATCCCTCACTTCGTTCTGTATCACGGTTCCTTTCAGGCTCCTGTCCAGGAAACACTTTACGTACAGGGGTATATTATTATTCTGCAGGGGTTTTATGGTTTTGGGGTGTATCACCTGCGCACCATAATAAGCCATTTCTATTACCTCGTGGTAGCTGATCGCCTCTATCTTCACAGTTTCGCGAAAGAGCCTTGGGTCTGCATTCAGCAGGCCTTCTACATCCTTCCATATCGTTACGGCATCGGCATGCAGCATAGCTGCCATCAGGGCCGCTGTATAGTCCGATCCTTCCCTGCCAAGAGTTGTGGATGCATTGTCCGCCGTTGAACCTATAAAGCCCTGCGTCAGCACACTCTTGCCTGATGCCAGTATCTTGCCAATTACATCATTCGCCTGCTTTTCAGAATACTCCATGTTTACCCGCGCATCACGGAAGGTATCATCGGTGCGCAATACATCACGCACGTCCACCCACTCATGGCTGAAGCCCTGCTCATGCAAATAATAAGATAGTATCAGTGTCGACAGCAATTCCCCGATGCACACGATCTGGTCGTAAGAATAGTCATATTTCGCTGCGCTGGCATCATCAATTGCCCAGTGCAGCTCGGTGAAATAAACACTCAAAGCCTTTTGGGCTTCCGCATAATATTTATCATTCAGCAGTTCCTTTGCGTATTCAAGGTGGGCCTGTTCCAACTTATGCGCCAGCTCTATGGCCGCATCTTTCTCACCTTTACAGGCAGTTGTTACTATCTGTTCCAGTGCATTGGTCGTCTTGCCCAATGCCGATACAACCGTTATGACCGGCTGTGGCGCTTCTTTGAAAATGGGCAGTAAAGCCCTTACCCTATCGGGCGTTGCTATGGACGCCCCCCCGAATTTGTAAACCTGCATTTTTGTAAGTAAAAAGTCAAATGTAAAAAGTCAAAAGTAAAAAGTCGGGATTATTTACATATACTACTCAAACAGCTCTTCCTTTGTTTTGGGCCGCTGCTCGGGTAGCCATTGGAAACGGCTCAGGCGCAATCCCGGTATGTTCGCCTTATCCATGGGTGTCATGGTTTGGTGCACATCCTTAATAAAGAGAATCTTATCTATTTCCTCATCCTTGAAAAAAGCCTTCATGCTGTCGCTCTTGGCTTCATTCACGCCCAGGTAGGCACCATCGTCGTCCTTCGAATAGTGAATGGCTTCAGCCTCGGGTGTTACCAGCATATCTTTTATGGCCTGTTTCACAAAATATGAGGTAAGTGTCTTGCCCTGTATCTGGTCATACATCTCAGCCTTATCGGGCCCCGATTGCGATACCACAAGCGCCTTGCTGGGCACATACATCTTCTTCAGGTTGGTACTGTCGGTATATAGCAATATCGTGTCACCTGTTATCTGGCTCTTTCGCGACCATGCTATCGGCGTATACATCATGCGGATGATGGAATCCTGCTGCGAATAGCTGATACTATCGCATTTGCCCTGCAATGAGTCAGAAAAAATGAGTACATGATGATAACCTATAAAAAAACGCTTGCGGCTCGAGTCGCGTTCAATTGCGGTTACAGTGTCGGGTATGCGCTGCATCTCTTCTTTCTTCCCTTTTTTCACCTTCACCATTATGTAATGAACTACAGTATCCTCAGGCTTAGGTACCGGGAAAGAGAACAAGGTATCGGCACGTATATACAGGCTATCACTGCCGTTCACCTGCTTCATCACAGGCTTTATCATAGCCTTCATGCGTTTCAGCTTTTCATTATACACGGCATGCCCGCAATACAATGTGCTCTTCTGCCCCGTATCCAGTATGATCACCTTGCCCATTGCTTCACCCTTGCCTGTTATCTTGTTATAGTGTATGGTGTCCGCCTCTATATACTGGTCATCGTTGTAAATAGAAGAGCGCCCCAGAAAATGTGCTATTTCATTTTTACTGTCGTAAGAGCCGCTGCAGGTATGCAGTATCGCCTTTTCATTTGTTACCACGGAGCATGCATAGAAATCGGTTACCTGTGTTTCGGTATAATAGCCCAGGTCTTCAGATATTATCTCGGTATGTGGCTGCGTGACAATAACGTGATGGATGAAACGTGCATATTTGGTCTTGCTGTCGTAATGTCCTTCCACGCTCGATACCGTGGTTGAGTCGTTCTGTAGTGTACCGTTCTGCATATAGACACCTGTTTTTGCAGCCATGTCGTAAGTTAGTTCTTGCGTCCACAGGGTATTCTTGCCATCTGTAAGTTTAACATTGCCGCTCATGTACGCCATTTTATTGCCGGCTGTATAGCGCATGTAATCGCTTTCGGCCTGCGTGCCGCTTAGCTGTACTATCCGCACATTCCCGAAGGCCTCGATATTTTTATTGAAGGTGTACAAATAAGCACTATCGCAAGACATCAGGTCGGTCCCTTGTTTGAACTGCACTTCACCGATCCATTTTACTATTTCTCCTGAATCTGTGGTGACATGGTCGGAGTATATGTTGTGGGTTATCTCAATGGCCATCTTGTCATCCTTCTGCTGCGCCTTTGCAGCACCCGAAGCAAACAAGCAGATGCAGCACATCAAAAGAATGCGCACATTTACACTAATAAATGACCGGGGGATATTCAAGCTTTGTAATTGTTATTTTGTAGAATTAGTCTTTCCTCTTTTTGCCAAAGATAGTGAGGTTTATATATCGCGATGGATGCGCCTGCAGGTCGGCAACCAGGCCATTCAGCGTTTTCAATGTCTCCGTCAGGTTATTGTACAATTGCTTATCGTTCACCACCATACCCAGCGATCCTTCGTTGTTATTGATCTTGCCCATCACCAGGCGCAGCTCATTTGCCGCCGACTGAAGATCTTTCACCGTTTGCTCTACGGGCGCTTTTGCAAGCTGATCAGTAGTAGCTTTGGCATTGTCCAGTATATGATTGATATTCTCGTTGTTTTTTGCCAGGTTGCCGGTGATACTGTTGGCATTATCTATTACCGATGACAGCTCACCACTCTTACTATTCAGGCTATTTGAAAAATCTTTAAAATTCTTCATCGTCACGTCCAGCGATGCGATCGTATTGTTCAGCCTCTGTTTAGTTGAGTCGTTCAGGATCACGTTAATACTCAGGAGCGCAGTGTCCAGTTTGCCCACGGCTATCCGCACATCCTTTATCAGGGGGCTTAGCTCTACGGAAAGATTATCCAGTATACCACCTTCCACTGCCGTGGCCAGTTCACCCTCATCTTTTACCTCGTTCTGGCCGGTTCCCAGTTCCAGGCTTATCACTTTTGTACCCAGCAGATCGGCGGAGATGAGTTTCGCCACGGTTCCTTCAGGTACTCTTATTTTTTTGCTTACTGAGAGTACTACTCTTACAGTGCTGTCATTCAGTTTTATCTCAGACACCGTACCCACTGCCATACCCTTCACCTGCACTGCGGCCGAGGCCTGCAGCCCCTGCACATTGGCAAAGTGGCATATATATTCCTTTTCGGCGGAAAAAACATTGGCCCCTTTTAAGAAATAAAACCCTGCAAAAAATATCAATATCGCCGCTGCTACCAGTATTCCTATCCTTGCTTCTTTGGACATCTTCATAAACCTATGATTTCTATGGTGTTCTCTTATTACAGGCAAAAGTAATGAAAAGGTGCTTCAAAATGTTCTTATAGGGCTTACCAAATGCATGCCAATATGTGAAAACCCTCCATTGCTATTGCAATAGAGGGCCTGTATATCATGTACTTAGCTTAAAAATCGGTGCCAAGAGAGAAGTACCAGATCGGTTTCTTGCGGCCATCCACATTCCAGGCTGCATCCAGCCTCATAAAATAGCCAAGTAAGGTAGTGCGCATACCTGCCCCATAGCCCACACCCAGCGCCCTGTTGCCGGGCACTGTAAGCGTGAGGCTTACATTGTTGAACTGGGTACCGGAGCTGCTGCCCTGTGTAGGGAAGATATAGCTCCTTTCTGTGTTCTTTGCATTAGGCAGGAAGCCGGTCCAGGCAGAGCCCGCATCGGCAAATCCTATCAGTTGCAGATTCTTCAGTATGGTCGATTGTATAGGGCGCTTCAGGAAGGTATTTAGCACAGGCAGCCTCAGTTCCAAATTTGCCACGGCGTAATTGTTACCGTTGAAGGTGTTCTGCTCATAGCCCCTCAGGTTCGTAGCTATCGCCTGGAAAGCATATGTGTCGCCATTGCCGGCCGGTACATAATGGCTGTACTGCGGGTTTATCCAGTTATCTACGCCACCCAGGTAGTAGAGTATCTTTTCTTTGCCTCCCGAGTGTGCATAAGCCAGGCGGCTGGCAAATATGGTGTTCTTATAGATCGGTGTATAATAGCGGAAATCGGTACCGGCATTAAAGCCACCACCCGCGGCATTGTTTAGCCCGTACAGGCCTTCGCAAAAGAATTTATACCTGAAGCCTTTTCTTATATTCATTGTCGGGCTCAGGGTATTGTCAAATACATATTCCACGCGGCTCAATAGCCAATACTGTTTCTTATGCGGCAGATCAAAACTGAGGCTTAGGGTATCAGTTGCCTTGAAGTTGAGCACATCCTGCCTCAAGCCCAGGTTCATCCTTACACTCCTGATGCGGTCAAGAGGATATGCGGCAGAACCTTGCACCATATTGGTCACGTTCTTACCCAGTTGTTCTTTCTGCGCTACAGGTACATTGTTGGCATCCACATAGGTCACGTTGTAGTTATTGTAGCTCTCCGAGTGCAGGAACAGCAATCCCCAGTCCACGCGCCCTGCGAAATTCTGGTATTGCATAAAGTAGGTAAGGCCTGAGAAATTGATCGGTATCCGGAATCCGCCGGTGAAACGATTGTTCTCCATCAGGTCGTTTAGGCTTACTGTTACCATACCGCCCAATGCGGGATTAGTATACTCACCGCCCCCACCCTGGTAGCTTTGGTATTGTGTGAACAATACGCTGTTATCCACCTTCACAGAGAAGAAGTCAGGCTTAAAGCTGAGCATGTATTGCTTTGATCTTAGCTTCAGGTAAGTGCTGTCGGGGCCGGTGCTGGTATCTTCAGCTTCTTCAGGGAACAGAGGTTTTACCGTGTCTTCATGTACTGCAGCTGTGCTTTGTGTGGTGTCGTTGGCAAATTCACCCTGGAAGGTATTGCCGCTCTTTACCAGCGGATCGAGCCTGTAACCCTTTTCGTACTTACTGTATTCCGCATTGGCTGAATCCATGAACGAAGTGTTAGCCGGCAGGTCGGGCGCGGGCTGGTCAAGCCTTGTATGCATGGGCTGCACCGCATTCGCATTTACACCGGGTATTATCAGCTTCTTGTAATACACCTTAAATGTTTTACCCGACTGCAATACATCAGATGCATTGTTGGTGCCGGGATTATATTGGTGGCTGATGATGTTCTGCGGATAATTGGTAACAGGTATGCTGATCGCCGAATCCATGTTACGTGCATCACGACCGAACACTACTATGTACTGATTCCTGATACCGCTGGAATCGTAGAGGTAAGCAAAGTTATCGGGGCCGTATTGTATGGGCTGTGTAATGTTGCCGATGGTAATATTAGAGCACTGCAGCAGTTCGGGCCTTTGTGTAGTTGTATTGTAGAAGTAAACGTTCATGGGGCCGGTTGGCAGTTCATTCAGCTGCAAGGGCACATTCAGGTTTGGCTTTGGCCTGTTGGACAAAAAAAGTATGCCCTTGCGTGAGCCGCCGCTTACAAAGAATGGTTGTGTATCATCCCAGATATCGTTGGTGATGTACGTAAGCTTTGAACCTTTTATGGTGAACTGGTAAAGATCGGTTTGGCTTTTCCTGATAGCGGAAAATACAAGCTTGTCATCCTCTTCCATAAAGGTAAGTCCCAATACCCTGTCGAACCTGTTTTTTGGTATCACATAATTATACACGCGGGCTTTAAGCGCATCGTAGATGCGCAGCCGGGTTTGTGTGCCCTTGCGGTACATGATGGCCAGCTTATAACCATTGTTAGACCATGCCAGTTGCGGGTAATCCGGGTCAGGCTGTTGTTCGTTATAATCCTGCCTGCCGCCTTCCAGCATCAGGGATAGATTTTGCTCCTTCTGCGTGTTCTGTATGTACACTTTATATTCGCCGTCCTTCCAGGACACGTAAGCGACATCCTTGCCTTTGGGTGATACTCTTATATTGCGTATTACGGTCCTGTCTTTAGGCACAGGTATCTCAATAAGTACATTAGCGCTATCGGGTGCCTGTGCTTTTTCGGCATCAGCAGCATACACGGTCTTATAAAAGGCCATACAGGAATCGTATGCCTTTTTTATCTTCAGGTCCAGCACCATCTTGGTACCCTGGTTCAGGCTGGTTTGTTTTTGCATGGTGTAGAGCAGGTTCTTCACATTGTTCTCACCATAGTTCTCGTAGATAAATTTCCAGAAGGCCTTACCTGCAAGTTCGGGATACTGTTCGCTAAGGTCGTGAAAGCCAGCTTTGGGGCGCGCCTCCAGTAAGTTTTTCCATTCGCTGTTTGCCTGCGGGTCCCAGCCATCCACCAGGTAAGCTATAAAGCCAGTGGTGGTCCATGCGGGCATGTTCAGCAGCACAGCGTTCTTCACCATCTGCCTGAAGTTTTCACCGAATATCATCCTTTCCATCACTACGTGCGCCATGCCCTGACGCATCTGCCGCCTCAGGTCGGTATGCACTCCTGTGTAGTACACCACCAGCTTATCTCCTACCAGGTCTATTGTACCGCCAGCATTGTTATCCAGCTGTTCGTGGTCATCATTTTTCAGGCCTATGTTCGTCTGGCGGTATTCATCGTATGAATTGTAAACAATAATGTTGAAACGCTTGGGGAACTGCCCGCCAAGTTTTCGCTCTATCACCTTGATATCGCTTTCCGCTTGTTCTGATACGTATTTGGCAAGTTTGCGCCCCGCGGCGTCGTAGTGGTACACGCGGAAGTGCCTCGTGTCGTAATAGCGCCAGCTGAACTTGCGGTACTGCACCCTGTTCTGCCCGAAGCTTTCCAGGTAGGTTTGCGCTTTCAGTTCCATGCCTGTAGCCATGAACAAAGCTAAAGCCAGTACGGCGTAGATGGTACGTAGGAGTTTTGGTATGTTACTCATGTTGTATACAATATTTTTCACGTGTTATTTTACACGCGCAGGTATCAACCATTAGCTGTATCGGCTTATGTTTGCATTTTAAATTTACTAAAAATTTTATTAACCTCATGTTAGATTTAAAGGCTTTTACATTTAATCCTTTCCAGGAGAATACCTACCTTATCACTAACGAGAAAAACCAGTGCTGGATTGTGGACCCCGGCATGTATGACAATGCGGAGACAATACATTTCAACCAATACCTCTCAAGCCAAGGGCTGCAGCCAGTTTCCATCATAAATACCCATACCCATTTAGACCATATTTTCGGGGTGCAGGCGCTGAAAGACCGCTATAAAATACCCTTTGGCATACACGAGAAAGACCAGCCTGTGCTCAAAGGTGCAGTAACATCGGCCATGATATTTGGGGTGGATCTGAGCAAAGCACCGGAGCCGGACTTCTTTATAGTTGAGGACCAGCAACTTAAGCTGGGTGACGATGTACTGGAAGTACGTTTTACGCCCGGCCACTCCCCCGGCAGTATCGTGTTCTACTACCCTGCAGGTGGCTGGCTTATAGGCGGCGATGTCCTCTTCAATGGCAGCATTGGCCGTACCGACCTGCCCGGTGGCAATTTTGATACGCTGATAAACAGCATCCGTACACAGGTATTTACCCTTCCGGCTGATACAGTAGTCTATTCCGGGCATGGGCCTGAGACTACGGTTGGGGAGGAAATGAGGAGCAACCCGTTTTTGAGATAGGTAATTTCCGATTTCCGCTTTAATTATCATTTCCGGTTTTGGAACGGCCCAGTGGCTAAAATGCATACCTGCTATATCGTATGGCATTTTGGTATCATTTCTGGTCGTTTCCGGTTTGTCTTATCAATGGCGACCAGGAGAGAAGTTGTCTCATCCCGTTTGCCTGTTAGCTGAACTAGTGACAGATAGATTTTATGGTTCCCAAATTACCCCGTAATGACTATGGATTGACTATGGAGCTTGAACCATGATCTGCCAAATTCAAGGGATTGCCATGACTATGGATTGACTATGCTCTGACCATGCTTAAATTGCAACCTGTTTGTCCGATTCCGAGCTATTTCCTATTTCCGGTTTGGATAGTGATTTCCTGTTTTTGGGAAGCAATATGGCTGCAAAGCTTGCCAACATTACCATATGCTGAGAAATAATCATTTCCCGTTATTTCCTGTTTTTACCTAATGGTTTCCTGTTCCGTCTACCTGTTATAGGAAATAACATCTCCCTCCATTTAATCGCATTGACTATACAATGACCATATAGGGTTATAATATCCCGCCGGAAGAGCGGGATTCCGCTACGCTACATTTCAAAGAACTTATGGTGTTGCTTAGCAAGGCAATATTACTGCTTTAACTAAAGCGTTGACCAACATCCCGAAAAAATCGGGACGTGTTAGCAAGATACGAAATGAGCGCAGGGGTTTCCAAATAAAGATATTCACATTTTGGGCTTGTAATAAATGCGCTTTCAAGGGGACCGGGAGCATACTTTTCGCAGCAAAAAAGTACCGGGACAATCGGCTGCAAAAAACATTACAATAGTGTGAGAATCCATAGCCAGTGTTTAGTAAGAGTTTGAACGTCAAACTATAAGACAGTACAGTAGTTCTTAACAACCTAAACATGGCCTATATGAAAAAGCTCTTCAAAACATTGCAGGTGCTGCTCATGCTCTTCGAGGACATCGTTGCCCCGGCACAAACCAAGTGGTCGTATTTTAACCAGGAACCGATCTTCCGCCAATCCTCCCCGATGTTCGTCTACAAAATTCCCATTGATTCCGTACTAACGACCGTTTATAAAAATGTGATACCTGCGCCTACAACGCCATGGCTCCAGACCCCGCTCAAGATATACAAGGACCACGAACGTTATATACCTATGGACGACAGCATATTTACTGCAGGTTACTACCTGATGGTATGGCTGGACAAGAACAGGGTAAATTTTGAATTCCGCAGGAAAGCCGGTTTTACCGAAACTTATGCGGACATAGCCTGCCTGCGTGTGCTGGAACTAAAGAAGCCTGACAACAGCATACTGGACAATGCCGAGGTGAGACTAAACAGCAGAACGATAAGCTATAATAAACAAATGCACGGATATGTGCTGGACAATTATGCCAACAATGATACACTTACCATCAGCAAAGGCGAGGACATGAACATTGTGAACTGCAGTGTGGTGCAGCAAGACTACTATGCGGGAAACGAAAACCAGCAGTATAATACCATAAGAGCCAATGACTATAAGGGCTACCTGGTGACCAATAAGCCCAAATACCTGCCGCAGGATACTGTAAAATGGAAAGGCTACCTGCTGGACCCCCAAAGCGGCCAGCCGCTAAACGAACCGGTAAAAGTAAGCTTGCTGCCATACGACCAGTATTACGGCCAGTATTACAACATGCAAGCCAGGAACGAGCAGGCAAGACATAAGAAAGAACAGAAACATACCCACAGGCATAAAAATAAAAAACACCGGTCCCAGGACGAGGATGAGGACGATGATGAAGACGAAGATGTGCAAAACGATGAGGAATATGGGGCAGACTACGGGCGGCAGATGCAAAATGAAGAAATAGTCATAGCCAATGCAGAGAAGCCCAGTAAACCGGGCGTGTATTTTAATGAATTCGTGATCAGCGACTCCATGAAAATGGGAACACAGTACTTCCTGATACTGAGCGGCCTGAAAAGCGGGCATAGCATAATACAGCGATTCAATACCGAAGATTACCTGCTGCAAGACCTGAAGCTAAAAATAAAAGGCGAGGCATACGATAAATACCAGTACGGTGATACTGCGAGGTACTATGTATATGCATCGACAGCCAACAACCTGCCATTGATGGATGGGAAAATGACCGTAACCGTAACCAAAAATTACTACAGGGACACCGTATACCGGGAAATAATGCAACTAAACCCGAATGGCGAAACACTGATCAACTTCCCAGTGCCAAACAGCAGTACCAATGACCAATGCATACTGAGAGTGGAAAACAGCAATGGAGATAAACGCGATACTGCTTTCAATGTTCCTTATACCCAAAGGCCATATTATATACATGTATCGAAAAAGGGCAACATCATAATGGCCGAGCTGATACAAAACAAAAAGAGCATAAAGGGCGAGGGCAGCGTACGGATCAACGCCCAAAAGCCCGATGCGATAAGCTATCCCTGCGAACTAAAAACAGAGGGGTATTACCAATCGATGGTATTCAATATCGATACACCAAAAGGTAATATTGCTGACGCTCACTATTGCAACATGTTTGCCGACAGCCTGCAAGGCGATGATGTGTTCATTAAAGACACTGCATTCCTGGAAGTGAGCAATAAACAAAGATCGTATGTACGATACAGCATTTTTAAAGAAGACCAGGCTATAGGCTATGGGAGCTTCGAAGGAGATACCACTTTTAAAGTTTACAGCCCCGGGGGAAAAACAATAACTGTAAACCTGAACTATACCTGGCAAAACGACAACAGGACAAGGCATTTTGCGATCTATAAATATGACAAGAATATGCAAATAGACGTGCAGAAAAAAGACCTTGTGTACCCGGGACAAAGAGACTCCATAAGCATCAGCTTATCAGACATAAACGGCAAGCCCATAAAGCATACCAACCTTACCGTGTTTGCGTTCAACAACCAATTCACTGAAGACCATACCCCTAGCCTATCATACGGAGGCAAGCTGAGGCCGGGCATGAAGGCCGAAGCATTGCGCAACTTCAACAACTATCCTATAACCGATACGCGGTGGACCATACTTACCGATACCAACTGGATAAAGGTAACCGGGGCAGACAGCAATTATTTCTATAAATACATTATGCTGGACCCAAGAGATAACGTGTGGGTGCAATACCCGGTGAATGACAATCCTGCGGCGCAGATGGGTGTGTTCGTACACACAAACGGAATATTCTACGAGCCGGAGATGATCTACGTCGATTCGAGGCCTGTATACTTCAGGCAGGCGAAGGCGAGCACCAATGCAAGCAGCCTGCTGCTAAGCGAAGGCAGCCACGAGATAAAGGTAAGAATGGCCGACGCCTTGTATACCATAACAGCGGTACCTGCCGAGGCAGGCAAAAAAATAAACCTGTTCATCAATACTGCACTGACATCAACGTACCAAATGAGGAAAGACAGCATGCCGGGGAAGCTGCAGTACCAGGAAACAGAGGCCCTGGCAGGATCGATGCTGATGTACCGGACCGAATACAGCAACAACAGCCGCAATAGCTATGATAATTATTATGCGAGCACCGTGATATTGCAGCAGTACCCTGCCGACATAACATTAAGAAGCAGAGTGGGAGAAGTATCGCTATGCGGCCCATTTAACTTTAAGGACAGCATATCATTTTACCAATACGGAAACGTAAAGATGCACTTTATGCCGGAGGCTAATTACATATTTACCCTCAGGCCGGGCATGACACGAGTAGAGCAACAAAATGTGAAAAGTTACCTCAACAATATTACGTTGTACAATAGTGAATACTGGCCGAATTTCGGGCAAACAACAAAATTTTCCGTAAGCACCGATTCCCTGCTAGTGTCCATACCGGCCGATTATGTTCAGGTAGCATACCGGAAAATCGCGGCATCGAAAAAAGCAGCCAAAGGGCAAGTAATAATAGAAGGCAAAGTTTTAACAGAAGATGGCAAGCCGATAAGCAAAGCCTATGTGAGCTGGGGATATCACCGCGGATACACAGACAGCATGGGGAAATTCAGCCTGATAGCCGAAGGACACCAGGCAAATGACCTTTACGTACAATGCAATGGCTACACTGCACAGTACGTGCACAATATTGAAATACGCGATGGCGAAAAAGCCATAGTAAGCATAAAAATGGCAGCAATATGGCGGAGCATGGGGCTGGCCCAGACAAATGAGACCAGCGCATCGAGAGAGGCAACCGTAGTGAGCTACAAGCTACCCTTGATACAAATGGGACATCCCCAGGGCGTAATGGATGCGCGCGACATAAAGCACAGCGGCATTACCAATACAGCCGATCTCGTGGCCGTTGCAAGCCCCGGCATACATATCAGCCGGAGCGGCGGGGAACTGAATGCCTTTGGCGGCCGGGGTAATGCAACACAATTCATTATAGACGGGGAGGTAGTAAACGGAGCCGAGGGCAGGCTGCCCGAGGGTATGCTAAATATCCAGGAAAGTACCGGCAAAGACATGATACGGGCAAATAAAACACAGGCATTCATCAACAACTTCCTCAGCAATATGCCCGCTGCAGCGGGAATGCGAAAAACATTTCGCGACTATGCGATATGGGAGCCAAACCTCTGGACCGATAAAAACGGGTACACTTCCTTCAATGTAACTTATCCTGACAATATAACAGGGTGGAAAACATATGTACTGGCAATGAATGAAAAAGGCTTTTCGGGGCAGGTGCTGAAACTTACCCAGGCATTCAAGCCACTTTCGGCACAACTGGCGGCACCAAGGTTCCTGCTGTACGGAGATTCTGTCACCGCTATCGGGAAGATATCCAACTATACTGCAAAGCCATTTAAGTTGCATACCGTATTCAAACAATATGGTAAAGATGCAGTAGAGGACACTGCGACCGTACATAATATACGCGTTGTTTACCTGCCGTTAAGCGCACCAGTAAAGAATGAGTATGATACCAGCATACTGAATACGGGGTTTGGTATAAGGACCGATGAGCAATACAATGACGGAGAAGAGAAGAACATACCGGTATTTCCCGCGGGTGTTACCGAAAACAGGGGTGATTACATCCCGCTAAAAAAAGACAGCACAGTGTACAGCCAGCCTTCAAGGAGCGCGCATTTTGCAGGAGAAACCTATATATACGCAGACGGATCGGCACTGGAACTGATGCTGAGGGATATAGAAGACATCAAAGAATTCCCCTACGGATGTGTGGAACAACTGACCACAAAACTGCTGGCTATATCATATGAAGAACAGGTGAAGCACATTCTTAACATTAAGCACCTGAACAATGCCGGTGCCCGTAATGCCATTATAGAAAAGCTAATGGCAGCCCAAAAAACCGACGGATCATTTACCTGGTGGAACTACGGCGGGTATGACATCCATATCACGAACTACGTGTTGGGGACAATGACCAAGATAAACAGCGACCATTCGCTGGACGGAATTATGGAAGGCGGACTTAGATTCCTGGCAAACAACCTTGATAAAATGGGAAACAGGGAGATGCTGACAGCCCTCGACATATTGTCCTGCAATAAGTATAGCATGGATTATAAAAAATATATGGACAAAGTGAATGACAGTACTGCGAGCACACATGAGAAATTCCTGTTCGTTAAAATAGCGCAGGACCGCGGACTACCTTATAAGAAAACACTGGACAGCCTTGTGAAAGACACTATAGCAGATGCAAATGGCCTGCACTGGGCATACAGGGGCTACAGGTGGTATGATAATGATGTGGCAACAACTGCACTGGCGTATAGTGTGATAAGCAATGACAGCAACTACAGGGAACTGCTGCCCGGGATAAAAGAGTACCTGCTATCGCGCAGAACCAGCGGCTATGGCCGTAACACTGCTGAGAGCGGGCAAATACTACTGGCTTTACTGCCTGACATGCTAAAGAGCGCTGATACCGCAGACAAAAATAAAAAGCCCAGGCTGCTTATAGCAGGATCACTCAACGATACCGTAAAACAATTCCCAAAAGTGTTCAAGGTGAAGAATGCGGACCCGCATTTCAGCTTCCAGCAAAAGGGTATATTTCCCTTGTACGTTACCGTAGTATATAAGTACTTTAACGCGCAGCCTGCCACGGATAGCAATAGTATCTTCCGTGTAAAGAACATGTTCCTGAAGGGAAGAGATACCTTAAAGACTTTAAAACAGGGCGACAAGATAATACTGCGGACCATAGTAACATGCGATACAAGTGCTGAATACGTGATGGTAGAAGTACCGATACCTGCAGGGTGTGTGCAAATAAATAAACCCGGCAATTACCAGAACGGCTTTTTAAACAGCCGTGAAGACTTTAAAGAGAAAACCGTATTTTTTTGCAATACACTGGACAAAGGCACTTACTACTTTGACGTGGAACTGGATGCACGATACAAGGGATCATTCAGCATAAACCCAGCCAAGGCAGCGATGATGTATTATCCCGATAAATACGGGAATACGGCAGTGAACCATGTGGTGATAAAATAAGGTGCGGAGGATGGAATAAAAAAGCCGGCCAGCGAAACGCTGACCGGCTTTAATACGTGCCAAAGCCTTATCTTAAAATGCTCACAGGAATATTTTGCGCCTGGTCGCCGGCCTTTATTTTGAGGAAGTAATTACCATTGGCATAGTCGTTCATTTTAAGCCGGTATGACTCGTGTGAATGATTTGTCTTGTATGAGTTTGTTTCCAGCACCCTGCCGGTGTAGTCCATAAGGATGATGCTGATATCTGTGGCTTGTGGTATATCCATTTGTATGTTGAGGATATCGTTAGCCGGGTTGGGGAACACGGAGATGCCAGAGAACCCCTTTTGCGTGCCCACACTCAGGAACGTATTGAGCACGGTTACCGTATCGGTTTTGGAGCAGCCGTTGGTATCTGTGACAACAACGGTGTATGTGCCCGCGCCCAGACCTGTGATAGTTGATGTGGTACCGCCGCCGGGGCTCCATAAATAAGTGTAGCCGGGTGTGCCACCTGAAGGCATCGCAGTGGCCGTACCGTTATTTGCGGCTGTCGTCTTGTCGGTATGGCTCATAGCCACAGTAAGAACAGGAGGTTCGGTAATGGTTATAGTGTCACAACTAGCAATCTGTATGAGGCCACCACCGCCACCGCCACCACCTGCACCACAATTGGACCCGCCAGAACCGCCACCGCCACCGGAGCCGGCGTTGAGGGTTACAATATCGGGAGTGCCATAGATGGGGCCACCTACGCCAACGCCCGGACCTGCAGTGCCACCAACAGCACTATAGCCTTCGCCGCCGCCACCGGGCCAGCCACTGCCAAAACCACCGGCACCTGTGCCCGAGCCGCTGAAGGCTGCAATGGGCCCGTTAGACGGAGCAAAGGTACCATCGCCACCGTTGGCACCACCGGCTGTACCGGCGCCGCCAAGGCCTGCCGAGGTATAGGTGACACCATCGGTACCATTACTGCCACTGGCATTGAGCGTACCATTGATCGTAACTTTGCCGGCACAGTGAATAATGAGTGGCGTTGTGCCAACGACAGTTAGCGTGACACCCGGCATAACGGTAAAGGACGAATAGTTATATGTGCCAGAGGGAATTGACATGCTTACCCCATAGGTAACAGCACCATCGGCACCGGTACCACAGGGCTGTAGGCATTGAGCCCGGGCCTTGCCACAACAAAAAAGGATGAATAATCAGAACGGCAGGTAGCGTTTGCTCATGGTGTAATTTTTATTTGGGCTAATTTACGAAGAATATTAATTGAAAAATTCAAAATAAATAGCAGTAGCCCCTAAGGGGAAGCACAGTTTACTTTACCTTCACAAGTTCAATTATGCTCATACACATCCATCCCGATAACCCGCAGCTGCGGAATATAAAACAGGTAGTAGACTGCCTGAAAGGAGGAGGTGTCATTATTTATCCTACCGATACGATATATGGCTTGGGCTGCGACATATCAAACCAAGACGCGATTATCCGTATATGCCGCATAAAGAATATTGACCCAAAGAAGGCGCAGTTCTCATTTGTATGCAGCGGGCTGGAGCATTTGAATGACTATACCAAAGCTGTGGACAAGCCAATATTCAGATTACTGAAGGCCAGCTTGCCGGGGCCATATACTTTTATACTGGATGCCAGCAAGCAGGTGCCCAAAATGCTGAAAGCGAAGAAAGACACCGTGGGCATACGTGTACCGGACCATAAGATATGCCATGAAATAGTAAAGGAGCTGGGGCACCCGATAATGAGTGTTTCATTACCGATGGATGAGGATGTGGAATATTTTACAGACCCTGAAATGATGGAGGAACACTTTGGCCATCTTGTTGATATGGTGATAGACGGGGGACACGGGGGTATTGTTCCATCAACGGTGATAGATTGCACGAGTGGTTCGCCTGAATTGATCAGGGAGGGTGCCGGGAAGTTTGAGCCCTGATTTTCCGGAGGCTCTCAATGCGTCTGACCGCAGAAAAGCGGTGCTGACGCTACCGGATTACCTCGACTTAAAATAATTTAACCGCGAAGACGCGAAGACACAAAGTCTCAAATTATCTTTGAGGTGTTAAGTAAATAAGAAGAATGTATACAAAGCAAGATGATAAAAGCTTGTATGAACAGGCAAAGGGATTACTGAAAAAACTGCCGGATGAAGTTGAAGAAGCTGCAAAGCAACTGCGGGATGTCATCATATACGCAGACTGGAAATATTATGTGCAGAGCGAACCTGTGTTTAGCGACTCAGAATATGATTCATTGTTTAAGAAGCTGAAGGAACTAGAGGCTAAGCATCCTGAGGTGGTAATAGAAGATTCGCCAACACAAAGGGTGGCCCTGGGGCTGAGTGAGAAATTTCCCCCGGTGAGCCACCTTGTACCGATGCTGAGCCTGGATAATACCTACAATGCAGATGACCTGAATGACTGGGACAGGAAGTGCAAGGAAGCTGCAGGTATAGATGAGATAGAATACTGTGTGGAGCCCAAGTATGATGGCGCAAGCATATCGCTGGTATATGAGAATGGCAAGCTGGTGCGCGGTGCTACCCGTGGCGATGGTGTGATGGGTGAGGAGATAACGATCAACATCAGGCAGATAAAGTCTATCCCGCTATCTGCGGCGTTTATGAAGTATGGCGTACAGCAGGTGGAGATACGGGGCGAATGCGTGATACATAAAGATGTGTTCGCGGCCTTTAATGCGCAAAGGAGCGCTGAAGGACTGGCACCATTGGCCAATCCGCGCAATGCGGCATCGGGCACGCTGCGCATACTGGACCCAAGGGAAGTTGGGAAGCGTGGCTTAACAGCGATCTTGTACCAGGTAAGTTATTACTCGCTTACAGACGAAACGCCCAAAGAACTGCACAGCCATTACGATACGATACAGTGGCTATATCAATTAGGTTTTCCTACCCCGGCAAAGGAAATGCGCAGGTTCAGAAAAATAGAAGATGTAATAAGTTTTTGCGCGGAGTTTGAGGAGAAAAGGGATACACTGCCCTTTGAAGTAGATGGACTGGTGATCAAGGTGAATGACTTTGCCCTGCAGGATAAAATGGGCATGACCTCGCACCACCCGCGCTGGGCCATTGCCTTTAAGTTCAAGGCCCGGCAGGCCACCAGTAAGTTGCTGAATGTGGAGTTTCAGGTGGGCAGGACCGGCGCCGTTACCCCTGTGGCTAAACTGGAACCAGTAGCCGTGGGCGGCGTAACAGTGAGCAGTATCTCTGTACACAACGAGGAATNNCTGCAGGATAAAATGGGCATGACCAGCCACCACCCACGCTGGGCAGTGGCTTATAAATTTAAAGCAAGGCAGGCTACAAGTAAACTGCGTAAAGTGGAATTCCAGGTGGGAAGGACGGGGGCGATAACGCCCGTTGCCAAAATTGACCCGGTGCATATAGGTGGTGTTACGGTAACATCAATATCTCTATTCAACGAAGATGTGGTACGGGAAAAAGATGTGCGTATAGGTGATACCGTATTGGTAGAGCGCGCAGGCGATGTAATACCCTATATAGTAAAGCCATTGGCGGAGCTGCGCGATGGCAGCGAGGAAATGATAAAATTCCCCACTCACTGCCCGGTATGCGAGAGCGCATTGGTGAAAGCAGAAGGCGAAGCCGCATGGCGCTGTGATAATGCCAACTGCCCTACACAGGTGGTAGAACGCATCATCCACTACGTGAGCAAAGATGCTATGGACATACGCAACCTGGGCGGGGCCAATGTGCTGAAATTCTACGAACTGGGCTTACTGAAAGACATACCCGGCATATATAATATAGACTGGGATAAGATAGTAGCATTGGAGGGCTTCGGTGAAAAATCGATCACGAACCTGCAGCAATCTATTGAGAACTCGAAAAAACAAACACTGAACAGACTAATATACGGGCTGGGCATACGCTATGTGGGCGAAACGACCGCAAAGACATTAGCTAATGCAATAGAAAACCTGGAAGAGCTCTATGACTGGGATATGGAAAAGCTTATCACGCTTGAAGACATAGGGCCTAAAGTTGCGGGCTCGGTATCACATTTCTTTGCGCAGGAAGAGAACAGGGAAATGATAAAGCGGCTGAAGGATTCAGGCGTTAATATGATCAATGCGCACAGGGACCATTCGCAAAAAGAAGGCGTCTTTTCGGGGAAGACATTTTTATTTACGGGTACGCTCAGCCATTTCAAGCGCAGCGATGCGGAAGCAATGGTGGAAGAAAAAGGCGGGTCAATACTGGGTGGAGTGAGCAGTAAACTAAATTACCTGGTGGTGGGCGAAGATGCAGGATCGAAACTGGAGAAGGCGAAGAAGCTTGGGAGTGTAAGTATACTTACAGAGGAAGAGTTTCTTCAATTGCTCAATGACTCAATGGCCCAATAGCTCAATGGCCTGCAAAGCTTTGCTTAATCTTTCCTGCTCATTGCCACTTATATCAGCCCATGGGGTGTTGCTGTTTATAACCACATCGCGGTAGGCATTGTAGAAGTGTAACCTGGCCTCCGGTGTGGGGTGCTCACGCAAGGGGTCGTCCTGCCAGGGCACATCTATATTGGTGAGCAGGTATAGATCGTACTTGCGCCGGGCTATTTCTTCCAGTATCCACCGGTGTACGCGGCCATATTTTGATTCGCCCCAAACCTTTAGTACGTAGAGATCTGTATCGCAAATGAGGTAGTTGTTTGCCTGTTGTATCAATCTGTCTTCGCTTGCTACCTGTCCTTTGGCTATGAGCAGCTGGTCGTCCTCAGTGTAAGGACGGTCCAGTGATTCAAGATATTCACGGGCATATTCCGGCACCCAGACAGTATTCAATGCGGTGGCAAGGGCCTCGCTGAGCGTGCTCTTACCTGTGGATTCAGGCCCGACGACCACTATTTTTTTAATGCTCATTTAAAGTGTGCGCATTTTGTTTTTTGAGCTTTCGGTGCTGCAACCATTTTTGTCCCCGGTAGCTAAGATAAGAAGAGCCTGCACCTACCAATGCGCCAACAAATAAATCGCTGGGATAGTGCTGACCGAGATACAAACGTGAATAAGTGACCGCGCATGCGTATAGGTAAGAGGGTGCTATCACATACCATTTGGGATATTCAAGACTTAAAGATGTAGCGGTGGCAAAGCAAATGGTAGTATGTCCTGAAGGCATGGACGGGTCTTTATCGTATTTGTAGGGAATGATATCGGGATAAGTTTCGTAGGGACGCGGACGACCGATAAGGTACCTTGAGCTTTCCTCCAGTACTGCCGCTATGACCAGGCCACCTGCGGTTTGCCAACCTCGTTGTATAGTTCTGGCATCGTGCCGAGCATAACCACAGATCAACTGGCCAAGGGGCACAGCAATATTTACAGGTACATAAGTATCTGAAAGAAATTTCATGGTGCCGTCAAAAGATGGATTGCGATCGCGGTATATACTGCGCAGCCATGTGATATCTTTTCCCTGCCCGGAAACCATATTGGGGTTAAATAGCAATAGGGCTATTATACTGATGCAGGCTTTTGTGTATGATATAATTTTTGCCATTCGAAGTAGCCAAAAATAGCTACAATAAATAAGAAGAGGTAAAGAACCGCAGAGAATGGCATTCCCTTATATACGAGAATGGGTACTGCGACGATGTTTGATAGGTTGAGCAAGAGCCAGTTCTCCACTTTTCTTTTTGCCAGGAGCCACATGCCGGCCCATGCGGTTGCAGATATGAAGGCATCCCAAAAGGCTACATCGGATATTTTGTAGCCGGCAAAAACTGCCGGGAACACTTTGATGAGCAACAAGTACAATATAAGCCAGGCTGATAACACAATGGCCGCAGTGATGAGCCAATCCTTTTTGCTGTTACGCGTTATGGGCAGGTGTGTGCCATTACCCCTTCGCTTTACCCAAAGCAGCCAGCCATAAACACTCATAATGAAATAATAGGTGTTCAGGATAGCATCGGCATAAAGGCCTATGGCAATGAACAAATAAGCGTAGATGATCGTACTGATGATGCCTGCCGGGTAAAGCAATACTTTGTTGCTACGCGCCAGCAACACTTCCGCTATTGCAAAGAAGATACCCAGCCACTCCAGCAGGGAGGTGGCTTTGGCCTGTGTAATAAAAGCGTTGAAAAAATCGTTAATACTCAAGGTGTAAAAATACGCGGGTTTAAATATAATGTGTTTTTAATGGTATAATTTTGTTGTCGGGAGTAAATAATATTCACCTTTAAAATTTTGGGGTATGAAAAAGCTGTTTTACCTGCTATTGCTAATTAGTGGTTTAAGCGTTCATAAAGTACAAGCGCAATTGTCCATAAGGGTAGTAAAGGACTCCCTGTTCATACCATGGGAAATAATATACGGGCCGGACGGCAATATCTGGTTTGATCAAAAGAACGGCTATGTGTGCAAGCTGGACCCGGTGACAGGGGTAACCGATACCATATACCATGAAGCTAATACCGTGATAAATGGCGAGGGCGGCATGGTAGGCATGGCGCTGCACCCATCGTTCCCGGACTCGGCATACATTTACATCGCTTACGAATACAAACCCGATGTGAATCATTATTATGAGCGCGTGGCGCGGTATACCTACAATGGCAGCACCCTGGTAAACCAAATAGTGCTCCTGGACAGCATAACGGGTGCGTC
Organism: Bacteroidetes bacterium UBA1947; assembly: GCA_002336915.1. Lineage (GTDB taxonomy): Bacteria > Bacteroidota > Bacteroidia > Chitinophagales > Chitinophagaceae > MKUN01. Next base: position 47,813 of record DDET01000031.1, read on the forward strand.
ATACCACAACGGCTGCAGGCTGCTGATCGTGAACGACAAACTGTTTATAACTACCGGAGACGCCACTGTAGGCAGCAATGCACAAGACCTGCTATCGAACAATGGTAAGATACTGCGTATAAACCTGGATGGCAGCATACCCGCAGATAACCCCATAGCAAACAGCCCAATATGGTGCTGGGGACAAAGAAATGCCCAGGGTATGGTATATGCCAACAATATACTGTACAGCTCTATGCACGGCAATACCACCGACGACGAGATAAATATTATAGTAAAAGGCAGGAACTATGGGTGGCCTACAGTAGAGGGATATTGCGACCAGCCGGCTGAGATGACCTTTTGTACAGACTCAAATGTAAAAGAACCCATATTTGCCTGGACGCCTACGGTGGCAACCTGCGGTATTGACTATTACAACCTGAACATGTTCCCCGCATGGCAAAACTCTTTGTTGCTGTGTACTTTGAAAGATACCTCACTGCACCAGCTGAAGCTGAATGCGACGCATGACTCAATACTAAGCGACACGAGGGTGTTTGTGCACAATGGCAGGCTGAGGGATATTTGCATAGCACCTAATGGCAAGATATACCTCTCCACCAGTAACAGTAATGCAGCGGATAATGGCATACATACGGACAGGATCATAGAACTGTATGATTCAGCCACAGCCGTACGCGAAATAAACACCGCAAATGCGCTTAACATTTACCCGAACCCGGCGAAGGAACAAATAACAGTTAAACTCAATAGCATAGGCAGAAGCGAATATGAGATCATAAATCCTGTAGGACAAACTATGCTAAGGGGCAGCGTTAACGGAAATACTGCAAACATATCCATTTCATCTATACCTAAAGGAGTTTACTATATCAGGCTGGTGGCTGAGAGCGGCCAAATATCAAGCGGAAAAATAATGAAAGAGTAAAGCCGAGAGTTATTTTTGGATAATTGCCGATAAGTTTTATTTTTGCACTCCCTTTACGGGTTGGTGCGGTAGCTCAGTCGGTAGAGCAAAGGACTGAAAATCCTTGTGTCGCCGGTTCGATCCCGGCCCACACCACCAGAATTGCAAGAGCCTTCCAGAACGGAAGGCTCTTTGTTTATGTCACTATTCTAATACATAATTTTATTTCCCGTCATTTAAAGTTCTGCCTGATGGCATTGAGCAGTTGTCGGCCATTCCAATGTCCATCAACAATAATTCTTCTTATTGTAAAAAGCGGTTCGCTCACATCGCATTTGCCTGAGAGTTGAAAAGCTGCAGTGTAACCATGTGTTTTAAGCCGGCTAATAGCATCAGCACTCCAAATTCCGTTCGGATATGCAAAGTATTTAATTTCCTTTCCCGTGATCTGCCTGAGCTGGGTAACGGGCTTTACGATCTGTTTATCCCAGTCGGTTTCTTTGTAGCCGGTAACATTGTGGTGATCCCATGTGTGACAGCCTATTACATGTCCTTTGCGTGCCAGGTCACGCACCTGGGCAGCGCTCATAAAGTTGTGCCGGCTCAGCGTTACCGTCATTATAAAAAAGACAGCCTTTATGCCCGCTTTTTCCAGTATGGGTTCGGCATTCTGATACTGTGACAGAGCGCCATCGTCAAATGTGATCATGACCGGCCGGGATGGTAAGGGAGCTCCGTTCTGAAGGTAAGCTACAAGTTCATCGGGCAAAATGGGATGGTAGCCGCTATCGCGGAGGACCTTCATGTGTTCATAAAAAGTAGCAGGAGGAGTGATGTATGTTCGTGCTGTTTTTGAATCCGTAGTTTGCCATGGCCGCAGCTGGTGGTAACATAAGACCGGCACCTGCATTATAGCCGCAACAGACCTTTTAGCAGCAAATACGTGGAACGCAAGCGAGAACGCAAGTAAAAGACAAATGGCCTTTCTAAAACCTAACATGCAGATGATTTATTAAAAAGTATTGAATTGAACCGTACTTATTCCAAAACCATTATTTCCTCTTCGCCCGGTGCATTAAAAGACCTTAATCTTTCCCCATACAAATTGAGGGTATTATTCACACATGAAAAAACCGTTTCATCCTCCCAGATGCTACCTGCTTTTACACCAGTCAGTATCTCGATACCATCGTCGATAGTTTCTACAGCCCATACATTGAACTTCTTTTCTTTCACGGCTTCCAGTATCTCTTCTTTGAGCATCAGGTTCCTTACATTGGCTAAAGGTATCATCACGCCTTGTGCCCCGTCGAGCCCGGAATTTTTACAAATCTCAAAAAAGCCTTCGATCTTTTCATTTACACCACCAATTGGCTGAACCTCGCCTCTCTGGTTTACAGAGCCTGTAACAGCAACCCCCTGCTTTAAAGGCAAACTGGAGAGTGCGGAGAGAATAGTATACAATTCAGCGCTGGATGCGCTGTCGCCTTCCACCTCGGAATAACTCTGCTCAAACACGAGCCTGGCAGCAAGGCTGGCAGGTTTGTCCTGCATGAACTTACCTGATAAATAGCCGGTAAGGATCATGACGCCTTTTGTGTGAATACGGCCACTCAGCTCTGCCTCGCGTTCTATTGCAATAATCCCTTCCTTGCCAGGACCTACGGTACAAGTAATACGGTTGGGCATGCCAAAGGACATGTCGCCTAATTCCATTACAGACAAGCCATTCACCTGTCCTATTTTTTCGCCCTGCACGTCAATAAATATCTGCTTATTGAGGATCATCTCGCTGATCTTCTCCTGGATGAGATTGGAACGATAGACCTTTTCTTCAATGGTCCTGGTAATGTGTTCTCCTGAGATCTTATCCTGCTGTTGTTCGGCTGCATAGTAATTGGCTTCACGAACAATATCTGATACTTTGCCCAAAAGGGTACTTAACTTGTACTGATCTTCAGCAAGCCGGGAGCCATACTCAATAACCCTGGCCATAGCATTTTTATCTAAGGGCAATAGCTGCTCTTTTTCACAGGTCGTAGTTAGATATCCACAGTACTCACGAATATTTTGATCGTTGCGGTCCATAGAGCTATCAAAGTCAGCTTTCACTTTGAACAATTCCCTGAAGTCACTATCGTAGCGGTACAGCAAATGATAGTAAAAAGCATTCCCGATAAGCACTACCTTGAGGTCAAGAGGTATTGGTACAGGTTTTAACGTGCGGGTGGTCAAATAGCCCAGTTGGTCTGTAGCCTCTTCTATTATGATCTCGTTATTTTTCAGGGCCTTTTTTAAACCATTCCATGCAAAGTAATTTCCCAGCAACTCACCGACATTGACAACGAGATAGCCACCATTGGCACTATGAAGGGAGCCTTTACGTATCATAGTGAAGTCCGTAATAAGTGTACCCATAAAGGACTCCTTTTCTACTCTGCCAAAAAGATTATTGTATGTTGGGTTGTTTTCGATAACAACAGGTGCGCCTTTCAGCTCAGTATTGTCTACAAGTACTGTAACCTCGTACCTGTTAAGGAAGTTATTGCCGGGCACTTCGGCTGTAGGAACAACCGGGGCTTTAAATGAAAGAAGAAACTCTGACAGATTATCGAGTATATCAGCTTTTAATGAGCGCAAGTAAGCGCGTGCATCAGCACAATTTTTATATTTTTCACTTAAATCTTCAATAAGGTTACCTGCCGCAAATTCTGCCACTTCCTTTGCCATTTCATCCAGGGCCTCATTTGTGGCCTTTTCATATTTACGCATATCGCGCAGGCTGGCATTGATCTCGTCCCTTAACTCATCCTGTTTTTCATTCAGGGTATTTATTTCAGCTTCACTCAATTCGTTCAACTGCTTGTCGGTGATCGGCTTATTATTTTTGAGGGGGATAGTAACTATACCGGTTGGTGTTTGTTTGACCGTAAAAGACTTCTCCCGGGCCTTGTCGGCAATATCCTGGATTATTTTTGACTGCTGCAGCTCAAAAGCGCTGACAATTTTCTCTTTACGCTCTGAGTAATCTTCGCTTTCAAAGGCTTTTACCATGGACTGGTAAATGTCCTTGATGAGCGTCTTCATATCCTTTTTAAAGCTTACAGCCATACCCGCCGGAAGTTGCATTTTAGCCGGATGGTACGGGTCTTTAAAGTCATTGACGTAACACCAGTCCGGGGCCGGCTGTTCCTTTTTTGCAAGCTCTTCGATAAAGTTTCTTACAAGGGTCAATTTTCCCGTACCCGGTGCTCCTGATACATAGATATTAAAACCGCGTGCTTTCATTCCCAATCCCAGTTTCAAGGCCTTAATGGCCCTCTGCTGGCCAATTATTTCCTTGTAAGGCTGCTTGCCATTTTTCAATAGCTCCTCCAGGCCAGCGGGATCGCAGGCATTTCGAATTTCACCGGTAGTTAAGGTTTTCTGCATAGTGGTTGAATGCTAATGTTCTCCGCAAACTTATCTATAGAGCACCCTAATAAAAATGACGCATATCAGGATATACGGTGATCGAACTCAGTGAGCCTCGCATCAAATAATGCGAGATGCCGGTTGAATTATCGCTACCTTGCTAATGTTGTATTCCCTCCAACCATAGTCCCGGCAGTACCCCGGACTCTTTTTTGGGCGTTATATGCCATTATTTCGTTGCGGTCATCATTTTTTCTTTTAAATCAACCGGTATGTGTTTTTCAGCAAGTGCAAGTTTCGCGGCCAGCGCGATATTGCTAACGATCGGGGCTATTTCGATAAAAAAGTCGAAAACAGGCCCGCAAAGATTGTTGTCTTGTGTGCCTCTCATTTTCGGCATACAGCAGTGTACGGAAGGCATCCTTTGGCTGGGGCTATCGCATACTGAATGGCAATACCTGCGTCGACCAGCGACCTATGCCTTCCTGGTATTTGCACAGGTGGTATGGCCAATAATGGTGCCTCTTAGTATGTTGCGAATGGAAACGTTTCCGAAACAAAAAAAAATACTCAAAGTCTTTTTGGGAATAGGCATTCTGCTTGCCTCATACCTGGCCTTCTGCCTTGGATATTATGATGTAAGCGCCAACATTGATTGTTATCACATCAGTTACAACCTTGACTATCCGAAAATCACTCTATTGCTTGGCATACTTTATTTTTTACCTACGGTCATCCCGCCAATGCTCTCCAGCATTAAGCGACTGCGGTTGTTGGGGACCACGATCTTTTTCTCCTACCTGATAACACACATATTTTATAAAGATTACCTGATATCGGTTTGGTGCTACTTTGCTGCTATCATCAGCCTCATTATACTTTCTATAATAATGAAGTTGAACAAGAAAAAATAAAACCAGGTACCACAAAAAAGCTTCGGCATATGCCGAAGCTTTTTCAAATAAAACCAGCTATCACATGCAAACTTACATCCATTCAACCGCAAACTCGGTAAACTCATGCCTTAAGTCGTTGATCGCCTTTTCCTCTTGCTTATATTTTTCGTGCAATATTTTGTGTTGCGTTACTATGGCAGGATCGATATAGCCGGCTGAGGATGCTTCTGCTTCTTTGCCCGCGAGGGCCACATTGAGCCTGGTATCATGTGATAACCTGTCGATATTATCGCGCTGAACTTTGAACTGGTTTTCGAAATGCTCAATTTTGGATGCCGCTTCGTGACCAGTGTTCCTGCCTGCTATCTCTGTAAGGCGGCCCTTTAATATGTCTATTTCCTGTTTGTAAAAATCAAGTGCCCTCAACCAGTCGTTGTGCGCATTGCTCATGTGGGTTATGCTAACTTTCTTCATACTTTATTATTTTAAGACAAAACTAAAAGACCTACTGCCTGCAATAGATGACGATGGTCATCGCGAAGGATGATCGATATTTCTTATAGTTTGCATGAACCGGGCTAGCGGCTTGCGGCACCAAATGGATAAGCAGCAAGCTCCAGGCTTTTGCCGTGGACCAGCTCCAACGTATTCAGATCAATAAATGTGGCATTCCCATTTTTTTTGCCGCAACCTGATTGATGATGAGAGGCCGGGCCACCAGAGCTGATATTAGCATTGACGACAGCAACAATTTTTCGACGATCGTCGACAGTGATCCCGTATGGCTGGTAGCCGGTATTTATCTTCTTGTATACTGCGTTTGTTGCCAGATCGACAATACTTACTGCACCCCTGTTACCCGGAAAGGAAAGGCTGTCATCGGGAGAGGTTATAAATAATTTGTTCGCAAAATGAGAAATAGCCATAAAAGCGGCAGGCGCTGCCAGGGCTATTGTACTTAGCAAGGTATCATTTTGCATATCCAGTATTTTTATTTGGTTTGAGTGAGTTGGCGCGATGTAGCACCTATTGGTATTTGTATCTGCCAAGAGCTCTACCCAATCGAATACTGTTTGGTAGGGGGCTATATCCATGGGAATTTCGTGAATAAGCGGCTTCAGCGGGTCGGAAATATCAATGCTGTAAATGCGATTGCCACCGGTCGTTCCTACGTACACCTTTTTGAGCTTTTCATTCACGGCGATCCCGGTTAAATGTTGAAATTGTCCGTTAAATGTATAGGTTGCAAGCACCATCATCTTGTCGAGGTCTACATAAGCTATTTTCGCTTCGGTGCTATTGTCAACAAACCATGCGCATTTAGAATCGCCGGAAATTTGAAAGGAAGTCCAGGCACCGTTGCCGAGGTCAATCTGGCCAACTAAATTATCCCCATCGGCGCTAAATTTTTGAATAATATTAGTTTGGGCGAAAAAAGACACATACCAATATCGCCTATCGGGCGATACTTTGATGCAGTAGGGATAGCGGGCACTACCTTGATTCCCGACATCTACGTACCTCATTTGCAATAAAGATGCCGCATCAAGCACTGTCACCACATCGCACATGCGATTAGTGATATATATTTTGTCCCTGAGGTGGTCATCGGCAAATTTGATCTTACCATTGGCATCGGGTGCACCATCGGCTATCCAGTCGCGTAGAGATATGTACTGCTCCTTTGAAAGCGGGGGCCGGTTGTATGGCATAGTGGGTAGCAATACTATCCCAAGCGCAGTATCAATATTGGTTGCATAACAAAAAGAACTGAAGTCGGGTCTGTAAGGAATTACCGTTGAGCCGGTGCGTGAACCATTAAAGAGCTTTTCCCAGGAGCTTAAATTAAGCCCTGCAACATTGACATAACCACCATCATCATGACAACCTGCAGTGGCACAATTATTAATGATGATGGCCTCAATGTTTGGGGGATACCCGGTATAAGCCAGGGGTGGAACGCCTGGAGCATGCTTGCATGAGGCGCACTGGATGGCGAGTAAAAAGAGGAGATATTTAGTCTTGCGGTGCACCATTATCGAGCCAGCATTTTAGTCTTTGTTTTTCGTCGTCGGTCAACGGAGTGGCGCTAGCGGGCGGCATTATCTTTAACTCGAAGACATTACGGCGAACAAGGCCCATATCCGCCCTGGCCTTTAGCACACTGTCTATCGTGAAATCGCCGAGTGAAGAGCCCTGTCCGTGACAGCCCGACACTGCGCACCTTGTGGCAATAATGGGTTTGATGTGAATGGCATAGCTGCATACCGACCCCGGTTCATGAACACAGGATATGAGCAGTAATCCGATTATTATAAAGTACTTCTTCGACACAGGCAAGTCAATATAAAGTAAAGCACCTTGAGGGCATTCAATGAATACCCTCAAGAAAAAATGCAACACGGCCTTAGTTTACTTTAACCAGCTTCTGGTAAGAAGAAAAAGCTCCGGACGAAACCTTAATAAAGTAAATACCTGCAGATGGTGCCTGTGCATTGATATCAAAATCATAAAATGGCTGCCCCTTGCCATTAAATAAATTGGCGACCAACTTACCTGCAATATCATATAAACCTATGGATACCTGTTGATCCTTTCCCCCATCGAAGGACACTGTAATATGGTTTAATGTGGGGTTAGGGAAAACCGAAACATCCGGCGCATTATAGACAAGTTCATTCACAGCTGTTGCTGATGCAATTTTCACTATGTAATCTTCCATCTCGCCGTGATAACCTAATCCATCAGCAGGATTGTCACAAGAAGTAGGCAGCGTATGGCCTGCATCGGAGCTCATTTTTGCCGTTGCCCGCAACATTGTGTAGCCAAGCGGCGCGGTGGCGGGTACTGTAAAGGTCCCAGTATATGTGCCAGGCGTGTGAAAATCCATCGTAAGAACGAGTTCACCGGCATCATCGAAGCTGAAATTCTTATTATAGTCAAGCCACACGCGAATATTATTCCTAGCAGTCGGGAAATTTGTCATGTCTTTACTGTCCACCATTGTTACAGTGTACGACTGGCCTCTTAGCAAAGTTGTAGAGTCGCCTGTAGTAACAACAACCGTGGATGCGCTTTCAACATTTGCCGATGTACGGTTGATGGTGTTGAGCTTAAAACTGGTAATGCCGGGTTGCTCGGAACTGTAAGGCGTACGGCCGGGAAGCATGCAATACTGGGCCTGTGCGACTGATGCTATACAAAGGCCTGACAATAAGAATAATTTGGTAAACGTTTTCATTTTGCTTTAATTTTTTGCTGATGTAAGAAGAATGCAACCAAATTTATCCAGGAGGCAATGGAAAACTTGCTAAAAACTCCTAACAATAATTAAGCATGTTTAACTGACAATTAACTGACAATGCCGCTTATGTTAATTGCATGAAACGTGTATGAAACTGAAATGGAAAAGAGAGACTAACAAGCCTGTCGGCGGAACCGCTCAAAATAATCCCTTTCCAGCTGTTCGCGATGAGCGGGATGAGCTATAGAGATGAGCAAGCGGGCGCGTTGGTCCATGTTCTTACCATATAGATTTACAGCGCCATATTCTGTAACTATGTAGTGCACGTTACCACGGGTGGTAACTACTCCGGCACCCTGTTTGAGTACTGAGACTATCCTTGAGGTACCATCTTTTGTAGTCGATGGCAGGGCTATTATTGGTTTCCCGCCCTCGGACAGCGATGCCCCCCGCATAAAGTCCATTTGGCCACCAATCCCAGAATATTGATAGGTACCGATGGAATCGGCACAAACCTGGCCGGTGATATCGATCTCGATGGCGCTATTGATGGCTGCAACGCGTGGGTTCTTTGATATAACATGCACGTTATTGACATAGGCCACATCCAAACAGTTCACAACAGGATTACTATCAACGAAATCGTAGACTTTTCGTGTACCCAGTATAAATGAGCTGATAATTTTGCCACGATGTATTTTCTTATAAGCGTTTGTGATGACACCCGATTCCACCAATGGAATAATACCATCTGAAAACATTTCGGTATGTACGCCAAGATCTTTATGATTACCAAGAGCCTGTAGTACAGCATCGGGAATAGTGCCGATGCCTAGCTGTAGCGTTGATCTGTCTTCAATTAATCCTGCAACATATTTAGCGATCTGAGTTGCAACCTCATCTTTCTCTGCACCATGTTTCAGTTCAGGTAATTCTGCTTCATGCCATACAAGGGCATCAAAATGCGAGATGTGAAAGACGCCATCGCCAAAGACGACCGGCATGCGTGGATTTACCTGGGCGATCACTTTCTTTGCATTTCGCGCAGCGCTTAATGCGGCGTCAACAGAAGTACCTAATGTACAGTAACCATTCCTATCGGGAGGTGATACCTGTACAAGCGCCACATCCAATGGTAATGCGCCTTTCTCAAAGAGGCGAGGTATTTCGCTTAGAAAAACGGGCACATAATCGCCGCGGTCGCCATTGACCCAGTCGCGCACGTTTGCAGAGACGAACAAAGAATTTAAGTAAAAACTGTTTAAGACCTCGGGGTGGTTCCAATCAATGTCGCCATATGTGCTGATCGCAACGAGTTCGACATTTTCGATGTCTCCTGCCCTTTTCAGTAAAGTATTTACAAGATGCAGTGGCGTAGCAGCACTACCGTGTATGAACACGCGATCGCCGCTTTTTACCAGCTGTACTGCTGACTCAGCTGAAATGTAGTTAATATCCATGGCCTAACTCTTATGACAACAACTTGCTTTTATCGTGTGATCCTGTACCTCAACTTTGGGGCTTAGGTAAGGTATACCCAAATTCATGCCGCGGAGCACAAAAAGGCTGCCGAAGAAGAACATTACAACCGGCACCATTTTCCGGAAATGGGCTGCTTTCAGGAATGCCATGCGGCTTTTCAGCAGTGTGATACCGACCAGCATTGGCAGGGTGCCCAGCCCAAAGACGTACATCAGTTCCATAGCTTGCAGGCTGCCGGCAGTGGTTATGGAGGCCGATAGTGCCATGTACACAAGGCCACAAGGCAATAGGCCATTCAGGAAACCCGCCATAAAAAGTGAGGCCAGCCCGGGCCGGGAAATGAACGCGCCAAGCTGCTTTTTTACATATTCTGTCCATGGCAATTTGATATTCGTTTTATCAGTGGGTATAAATGCGAAGATGCCTGCGATAAGCAATGTTATCCCCAGGCCAATAGATACGTATTGCTGTATATGCGGAGAGAATAAACCGCTGAACGAATGCAATAGCATGGCCAGAAGTGCATAAGTAGTTATACGCCCGAAGTGATAAAGGGCTATGCCAAATATCTTTTTGATGCCTTGCAAGAATTGAAAAGGCATGATCCACACTATGGGCCCGCACATACCCGCACAGTGCAGGCTGCCTGTAAAACCCATGAGTAGTGCTATGGTGAAGCTGAAGGAATTCATTGCTTGCCGAGATCTAATTCTGATTCCTGATAATACTTCTTGCCTGCTGCCTGGATGCTTATCTTAACTGTATAGTGTGTTTTCTGCAGCTGGCTGCGGGTAAGCACAATGGTATTGTTGATCGCATTAGCAGGGAAATGCTTATCCCAGCTTGCATGCACTGCCGAATAAAAGTAGATATCCCCGGAAACAGCCTTGTCTTTAAGGTCGGTGGGGAGATCGAGCGTTACAGCAGTTTCATTGGCGTGCAAAAGAACCGGCTGTGACAATGAGGATTGATTTTTACCGGCATCTATTACATCCTGGTAAACTATTTCATCGGCGTAATACTTGTCAGACACCAAGTCGAAATGCTGGCGGGTACTGGCCACTACCATTGTGCCGATGAGTAATACAAAACCTAAATACAGGAGCGCTATCTTAATTCCCCAACTGATTTTCATGATCTCAATTTTTTATAGTTATCGTTTAGCTGCCACCACCAAAGGGGCCGAGGAATGAGGTGGTTATCGTCCTTATCTTTTCGTCGCCCTCGTAGACAGCTATCTTCAATTGTGTTTTTCTTTTTGTCACCAATTTATTGTTGATGTAAATGAACATACTGCCTGTAGCGTAGCTGTCTTTAGGTATCAGCAGCCTGGTCTCGCCAACCAATTTGATAGTACCTTCAAAATTTTCCGGCCTGAAGGTGACCTCTTTGTTTTTGAAAGTTTTATTCAGCAGCTTGTAATTATATAAATTGCTGATCTGGTTATTGGGCTGCTCCTGGAATAGCTGGCCGGGGGTACGTAATATATTAACACCAACTTCGGTGCGGCTTACCAGCAGGAAGACCTCTACGGAGAGCAGTATACACATAACTACTGTATAGGCCTTCATTCGACCCGTAAAACGCATTTTCGTCTTATTGGCAATATTATTTTCCGATGCATAGCGGATCAGGTTGGTGGGCAGACCGACAGCAGACATCATCTTATTGCAAGCGTCGATGCAGGCAGTGCAGTTGGTGCATTCCAATTGAGTACCATTGCGAATATCTATGCCAGTGGGACAAACTTTAACGCATTGCGCACAATCGATACAATCACCAATAGCACGCTCCTCATTCTTCTTGAACTTGCCTCTTTTTTCACCACGAGTATAATCATAAGCCACTACTATTGTATCACGATCGAGCAGGACACCCTGCATACGGCCGTAGGGACAAATAGTAGTACACACCTGCTCGCGCAGCCATGAGAATACAAAGAAAAACACTGTTGTAAAAATGCAGAGCGAAGTGAATGTGCCTATGTGTTTACTCAGCGGTTCGCTTATCATCTTTTCCAACTCATCGGCACCCATTACATAAGCGAGGAAGGTATTGGCGATAATAAAGCTCATTATCCAGAAGGCAGCCCATTTTGCCAGCTTCTTCAATATTTTTTCGGCATTCCATGGACCATGCTTCAGCATCTTTTGCTTTGCGGCATCACCTTCTATGAAGAACTCGATCTTGCGGAATACCATTTCCATAAAAATGGTTTGGGGACAGGCCCAGCCGCAAAAAACGCGGCCGAAGACTACAGTAAACAAGGCTATGAAGACTATAAAAACGATCAAGCCCAGACCGAAGATGAAGAAATCCTGCGGCCAGAATATTTGTCCGAAAAGGATAAATTTCCTTTCGAGGATATTCAATAAGAACAGAGGGTGGCCATCCATTTTCATAAATGGCAATCCGAAGAACACAATGAGATAAAGAATACTTACCCATGTGCGGGCAGTGTATAATTTTCCGTGGGGTTTTTGCGGGAACATCCATACCCGCTTACCTTTTTTATCTACTGTTGCAACTTCATCTCTGAAAGAAACCTGATCCATTGAGGCCTGGCTCATAATTTTCTATTTAGCAGCTACCTTATTTGCCTTGCCACTGTCGGCTGCGGCACCTTTAGGCGCATCATTTGACTCTATATATAATTCACCTTGTTTGTCCTTGGGGGCTGCGGGCTTGGTGCCGCGCAGTGTTTTTACGTAACTGGCTATCTGTGCTATCTGCTTAGGTGAATAGTCATCCTTCCAGCTCTTCATGCCTTTATCCTGCCAGCCATATTTAATACTCTTAAAAACATCTTTGATGCCGCCACCATGCAGCCAGTAATCATCTGTAAGGTTAGGCCCTACACCACCGCCGCCATCTTTCGCGTGGCATGCCAGGCAAGTGCTTTGGAATACCTGCTGGCCGGCCGAGAGATCAGCGGGGTTAGTAAGTAATACAACGGTATTCTCATCTACATTGTTTGCAGATTTAGCCAGGTATGCTGCCTTCTCTGCTTCAGCTTCCTGCATCTCTGCTACGTATTCGTCATGCGAGCTCGGTCCGCTGCCTGATACATGAAAGCGATACAGGTAAATACAAGCGACAACGATGGTGAGGTAGAAACCATATTTCCACCAGGGCGGAAGGCTGTTATCCAGCTCACGGATGCCATCATAGTTATGATCGAGCATGATGTCCTTCTCTTTCTCGATAGGAACCACGTTATTGAAACGGTCCCAGAAGGCGGCCCGGGCTCTTACCCTGGTAGCTTTTGTAGGTGCCGGCCTGTTGCTGATAAGGCGTGTGAATACTTTTATATAATACAGGAGCACTGCAATTACTGTCAACTCAAGCGCAATGATGCAAATGATCCAGTAAAAATCATTATTAGCGACGCCGGGAATAATGGGAGCGGTCACCGCAGCAACAGCCACGCTATCGGCAGCAGCAGCAGATGCATGGAACGAAGGAATGCTGAAGGCAATGAGCATCAGTATTACTTTCGCAACAGTGCCCCCACTCGTAGCCTGCTTTTCCGCGCGCATTTTATCGCGGTATACCAGTGTCAGCTGGCTCAACACATTTGTGAGTACAGCGATGGCAAACACCAGAACTAATATTATGCACATAAGGCTAATAAGGCCAATATTCATCGAGCCTTTCGCATCAGCGGCAGGTACTGCTTCAGCCGCTCTTAAAAGGCCGGGAGCAAGCGTCATAGCCAAAATAAACAGAGATAATTTATTGAAAATTGCACGCATCGTTATGCTATTTTATTTTGTTCAGTACTATCGTTATCGTTTGCAGGAAAAGGGATGTGCTTCATGTTATTGATATAGGCTTTGTCGGCGCGGAACACCCATATAATGAGGGCCGAAAAGAACACAAAGAATACCAGTAAGGATATGAGCGGATATATGCCTACGCCTGTTATATTTTCCAAATAATGTATGAATTTCATATCTGTGCTTTTATGCTCTTAGTTAGTTGATGCCTTTTTCTGTTGCAGTTTAATGTCTGTACCCATGCGTTGCAGGTATGCTATTACTGCAATTATCTCTTTGTCGCTCGTCACTTTGATCTTATCTTTTGCCAGGTTTGCTACTATACCATCGGCCTGCTTCATGAGGTCCACGTTAGCCCTTTGGTCATATCCTGCAGGGTATGGTACACCCAGTGTTTGCATGGCCCTTATTTTGGCCGGGGTTATTGCCGTGTCCAATGCATTGTCAAACAACCAGGGGTAATTGGGCATAATAGAACCGGGCGACATGCTGGCTGGTTCATACATATGGTTGAAATGCCAGCTATCCGGGTATTTGCCGCCTATACGCGCCAGGTCGGGCCCGGTACGCTTACTACCCCACTGGAAGGGATGGTCATATACAAACTCACCTGCTTTAGAATATTCACCATATCGTGCTACTTCGCTGCGGAAAGGCCTTATCATCTGGCTGTGGCAATTATAGCAACCTTCACGTATATAGATATCACGTCCCTGGAGTTCGAGCGGTGTGTATGGTTTTACACTGCTGATGGTCGGGATATTGGATTTGATCATAAATGTTGGTACCATTTCAATGAGGCCACCTATTGCCACAACGATAAGACTAAGTACCAGCATCTGCATAGGGCGGCGTTCTATCCACCTATGCCAGTGCGGTTTGCCATGTTCCACATACACTTTTGCAAGTGGTGCGGCTTCAGTCGCCTCATCATTCATAGCCACACCGCTACGTACAGTTTTATACAAGTTGTATACCATCATCAGAGCACCTATCAGGTACAAAGTGCCACCTATTCCGCGCATGGCGTAGAAGGGTTTCATTTGCTGAACGGTCTCAACGAACTGGTATTTCAATTGTCCCTCAACAGTAAACTCCTTCCAGGCGAGGCTCTGCATAAAACCTGCGAAGTACATGGGCACGGTATAGAAGATGATACCCAGTGTACCTATCCAAAAATGCCAGTTTGCCAGCTTTTGTGAATACAATTTTGTTTGGAATATGCGTGGAAGCACCCAATACAAGACCGCGAATGTTAAGAAACCATTCCAGCCCAAGGCACCAACATGTACGTGGGCTATCGTCCAGTCTGTAAAGTGGCTGATGGCGTTCACGCTCTTCAGGCTCAGCATAGGACCTTCGAAAGTGGCCATACCATAAGCGGTAACAGCTACCACCATAAATTTCAGCACGACGTCTTCCCGCACTTTATCCCAGGCACCACGCAGTGTAAGTAATCCGTTCAACATACCGCCCCATGATGGCGCTATCAGCATAATGGAAAACACGGTACCTAATGACTGTGCCCAATCAGGCAACGCAGTGTATAACAAGTGGTGCGGGCCAGCCCATATGTATAAGAATATAAGTGCCCAGAAGTGAATAATGGAAAGTTTATATGAATATACCGGGCGATTAGCTGCCTTGGGCAGGAAGTAATACATAAGGCCCAGGTAAGGAGTGGTAAGGAAGAATGCAACTGCATTATGCCCGTACCACCATTGTACTAATGCGTCCTGTACACCAGCATAAAGAGAATACGATTTCATCCACGAAAAAGGAATTTCCATGGAGTTAACAATATGCAGCATGGCAACAGTAACGAACGTGGCTATGTAAAACCAGATAGCCACATACAGGTGACGCTCCCGGCGCTTGATAATAGTACCAAACATGTTGACACCGAAGATGACCCATACAAGGGTGATCAGTATATCAATAGGCCACTCCAGCTCTGCATACTCCTTACCGGTAGTGTAACCTGCAAGCAAAGTGACAGCGGCAGCCACAATGATGAACTGCCAGAGCCAGAAATGCAGCTTGCTCAGCATATCGCTGAACATACGTGCTTTGGTGAGGCGTTGCAGTGAATAATAAACACCCATAAAGATGCCGTTACCCACAAATGCAAAGATGACCGCGTTGGTGTGTACCGGACGTACACGTCCGAATGTGGTAGCGGCTGTACCCATATTAAGACCTGGAAAAACCAGCTCAAATGCTGCAAATAAACCTGCCAGCATACCTACTACACCCCAGAAGATCGTGGCATAGGCAAACATTTTTACGATCTTGTTGTCGTAATAGAATTTGTCCATTTGTACTGTAGGCATGGACGCGTCCTGATCAAATTGCCCTGTTTGTGGGATCGTACTCATGTATTTATCTTTTTAAAAGATTATTCGTTTGATTCGATATTGTTTTCGTCATAAAGCATGCGCATTGCTGCCCCCTGCCTGTCTTCGTATTGATTATTTTTTACACTCCATATGAACGCAAGCAAAAAACCCACTGCCACCAGTATGCTTGCAATTACCAAAATGAAAAAAGCGCTCATGAGTGAAATATTATTCCCCAAAAATAAAACGGGGCAAGAGGGCTGCACATGACTATCCTCAAGCCAAAAGCTGATATAGATCATCGTTTTATTAAATGGCTTGATTATGCTTTTAAAGAAAGGCCAAAGAGGCGGGCCATCAGACTGCTGGCACCTGTGGTAATAAGTACAATGCTGAGCGTGCTTACCGGCATTAATATAGCGGCTATCATTGGGGCCATATGCCCCTGTACAGATATGGTCAGCCCTACTATATTGTAAATAACAGATATAATAAAGCTGAACGCTATGATATGACGCCCTCTTGCAGCGAGCTTCAGCAATTGCGGCAATAGTGCAAACTTGTTGGCATCGAGTATGGCATCGCAGGAAGGAGTAAAATTGTTTATATCGTCCGCCAGTGTAATACCTACATTGCTTTGCTGCAGCGCCCCGGCATCATTCAGGCCATCGCCTATCATGAGCACATGCTTGCCTTTATCCTGTAATTTCTCTATGTATTGCAGCTTGTCAAGTGGCTTTTGTTCAAACAATAATTCGCTGTCATTACCTAAAACTTCTTTCATAAGGCCCCGCTGTTTGTCATTGTCGCCTGATAGCATAGACAAAGTGTAACTTTGGCGGAGCTTTGGCAGCATTTGCGGAATAGATTCCCTGAAGGCTTGCATTATTTCAAAAGCGGTTACCGTGTCATCTATTCTTACATATACATTGGCCTTAGCAATCTCGTTCGCCACCACGCCGGTAAAGCCGGCAGATCCGATCCGAATGTTGTGACCTTTTATTTGCGCCTCAACACCTTGCCCTTTTATCTCTGCCCACTGTTCAAATTCGGTATTTTCTTCGCCGGGAACGCGGCCCGGCTCAAGCCATTTGGCAATAGCCTGGCTGTAAGGGTGGCTGCTGGAAACAGCTACCCGGTAGACAAGTTGCTTCTCTTCATCAGTTAGCTGGTGGCCGGAAACAAATAAATGGTCATTGCGCTGAGTTAAAGTGCCAGTCTTATCAAAAACGACCTGGTCTATCTCGCCTATTTGCTCTATTACCGTAGCATCCCTTAAAAAAAGGCCGTTATTGCTAAGAATACGCAGGAGGTTACCATTTGTATACGTCGCCGACAGTAAAAGTGCACAAGGGCAAGCTACTATGAGCATGGCCGATACGCTTGGCAATATCTTCGAAGGATCGTGCATGGCCCAGTAAACAGCCGTGATACCTGCCAGGGCAAACAGTATGTAAGTGAAGTATTTGCTGAGTATATGAATGATACTTTTGTCGTTATTTTGCTGTTCTTTATTTTTCGAAAAAGCATGGTGATTCCACAGGGAAGTAAGGTAGCTACCGGCCACCGGCTTTACTACTTGTATTCTCACCTGTTGCCCAACCTGTCTTCCACCGGCATACACTATATCTCCCGGCTCTATTTTCACCGGCTCGCTCTCTCCTGTCACGAAGCTGTAATCTATCAGGGCATCGCCCTGTATTAAGACTGCATCAGCGGGTATTATCTCGTCGTTATACAGCTGTACAATATCCCGCTCTTTCAGGTCCTGCAGATTCCTGCTTTCGACGCCATTTGGGCTTACAACATTTACCGCTATCGGGAAATAAGCTTTATAATCGCGATGAAAGGACATTGAGCTATAGGTTCTGTCCTGCACAATGCGGCCAACCAACATAAAGAAAACAATGCCGCTCATACTATCTAAATAGCCGGAACCTATACCTGCACTTATTTCGTAGATGCTGCGGGTAAAAGTAATGATAAGCGCCAGGGCGATCGGCGCGTCAATATTCAATGTCTTTTGCCTGATGCCTTTCCATGCCGAAACAAAAAACTCGGATGCGCAGTAAAAGAAAACAGGTAGCGACAAAACCAAATTAAGGATGCGGAACAAGGATGCATATTTCTCTTCAATACCCGAGCCTATGGACAAGTACTCCGGAAAGCTCATCATCATAATGTTGCCGAAACAAAACCCGGCAATGCCCAGTTTATAAATACGGGCTTTATTAGCAAATTTCTTCTTCCCCTTGCCGGAATCATCAAGACTAATGTAAGGCTCATAGCCAATCGTGGTAAGTAACTCTACAACCTTGCGCAGGCTTATCTTTTCTTTTGAAAAATGAACGGTTAATTCCTTCGTCGTAAAATTGAGCCTGCTCTCTGTAATACCCTGTTCCAGCTTGTGCATATGCTCCAGCAGCCACATGCAGGAACTGCAGTGCACCCCGGGAATGTAGAAAGTAATTATAACATTCTTTCCGTCGGTAAACTTGTACAGCTTTTTTGCTATCTCTTCGTTATCGAGATAGGAAAATTTATCGTTTCTTACCGGTTTGATCTGTGATAGCCCGGGATGAGACTGTATCTTATAATAGTCGCAAAGGCCGTTTTCGTTGAGAATTTCATAAACCAGTTTGCAACCTTCGCAGCAGAATAGCTTGTCATCAATGTGTATATTGCCTGTAACACAGGGCACACCGCAATGATAGCAAAGCGCCTCTTGTTTTACCGGCTGCGTTATAATGATGGTGTTCCTGCCTTTAGTCCCTTGCATTAATATTCTTTTGAGCTCGTTTTATTTTGGGTATCAACACTTCCTCTTCCAGGTAGAATAGCCCTATCAAAGCTTCCTGCAACAACTGCAGTTCGTCCCTCAGTACCATCCAATCATCAGCAGAGATATCTTCATTTGGCACAGAAAGCACCTCATCAAGTTCCTCTAGTGTTTGACGTACTCGCTCGTGCGATGCAGTTATTTCGACGATCCTCGCACTATGGCCCAAGTGACAAGCACCTGCACAGTTGCTGCAATCATGCCGGGCATTGTCCTTCTCCGCGAGTTCCTTCATGTATGGAAATAGCACCGTTTTGCCATACAGCAGGTGCTCCCTCACCGCGTCAATAAGTGCATTGCAGCGCAGCAGAAATGAAATGGACTCGGACTTTCCATCCGATTCTGCAATTAATTTCGTAGCCTCCCCGGCATTATCACATAATTTCTCCATAGCTACGTAGTGGTTTTTATAGATCGCGTCCGATAGTTGATTTAAGTTATGTTTTTGATATTTCGCGAACAAAGGCTGAATCATCATCAAATGTTTCAGCAAACATAGCTCCTGTGCCCTTTGGGAAAAATGACTGTGACTAGTACAAAAGATGACCTTCGTCATATATCCTGCTAAACGTATTGAATATATTGCATCAATGATTATTATCATCGTGCATGTTGACAGCAGTTAGTATTTTCCGATAAGCTACAGGGTAATTTTACATTATAAAATAATAGGGACATTGATAATGATCAAAGACGGGAAATTATGATAACGGTGAGAAACACATACCAAAGAGCTGAGCAGCTAATGTGGTCGCGGGCTCTGGATTTTATCCAGCATGAAAATATTTTTCTCAAAAATACCATTGCCGAAATACTAAAAAATGGAGTGGCAAATAACTCACTTGAAGAGATCGAATTTTTTCAAAACCAGTTTTTAAACAAGGATGCAGTTATTGCTTTGCTGCGGCGTGATATAGCAATGCAAAACCAACAAGTGGAAAAAGAAAGGAATAGCGATACAAACGCTGCCAGGGCTGCAACAAAAAGAAACGACCAGCTCCGAGAAGACATGGCTAAGATGGAGAAGGAGTTTAGCCAGCTGAAATATTCCTTTACCAGCTATCTCTCAAAAAACCTTTAATACCACTTAGTTCACCAGATTACTAAGTTTTTTCTCATCCAGTATCACAATATCACCCTGGCGTATATCTATTAACTTTTCGTCTTTAAAATCACTCAGTGTCCGGATCAGCGATTCCTTGGCTGCACCCGCAATGTTTGCAAGGTTCTCACGACTTATATCTATTGTAAATGCGGGATTACCATCGCTGTATTTTTTGTAAATAGCCAGCAGTGCATCGGCTACCTTCTTTCTTAATGAGTTATATGCGATATTGAGCAACTGCTCTTCTTTTTCCGTAACATTGTTGGCAAGTAGTTGTATGAACTTGCGCATTACGTCCTTATTATTATTTATCAGGTTCTCGAAATCCTCCCTGGGGATGACCGCCAGTTCGGTTTCTTCAAGCGCCTCAGCAGTGTCTTTGTAAGTAGTTTCTTCGAGCATTGCCACGTAGCCAAAAAACTCGCCTTCATTGTATAAACCTGTTACCAGTTCCTTGGCATTATCGTTTGTCTTGTAGGTTTTAACTTTGCCTTTCTGGATAAAATACATCCTGTAAGGGTTACCTCTTTCCGCGTATATGACCTGCTTTTTTTTGAACTTGGCGATATTCCGGTCATCAGCAAAATTCTTCAGCGCTTCGGCACCGCCTACGGTGATTACAAGATCATTGTAGCCTTCAAGACCCGCGGCTATTTTCCTGTTTACCAGGTCTGCCTTTAGCAGGCGGGTCTCTATAGCACTTAGTAATTCCGTACCCGTGAACGGCTTTGTAATATAGTCGTCCGCCCCCAGCTCCATACCTTTCCTGATCTCCGCACGCTCTGCTTTGGCTGTGAGAAAAATAAAGGGAATATCGCGTGTGCTCTCATTTTTCTGCAACATATGGATCACGCCATAGCCATCCAGCACAGGCATCATGATATCGCATACGATCACATCCGGTTTGTGTTCTACCGCAAGTGCTACGCCATCCTTGCCGTTAGGGGCAGTAAATACTTTATACCCTGACATTTCCAGTATCTCGGACATGTTCTCGCGGATATCCTCATTGTCTTCGATCAATAATACAGTTTTCATATTATTCATAGTTGTTAATGCTGCTATTGAATATAATTATAAACTCAGTTCCTTTGTTTAATTCGCTATTGCAAGTGATTGAGCCATTCATCAATTCCACGTATTTGCCTACTATATGCAGCCCTAAACCCGTGCCTTGTATATTGGTGGCATTATGCCCCCTGAAAAACCTTCCGAAAAGGTGCTCCATATCCTCTTCGGGTATGCCGATGCCGGTATCTTTTACGGAAAGCTGTAAAGTGTTTTCCTGTAATACTGTATTAATATAAATATTCCCGTCGGAAGGGGAGAACTTTATGGCATTAGAGATCAGGTTCATAATGATATGCTTCAACAACGATGGATCGAGCCACAGCAAGGTATCCCCGGTATGTTCATAAACCAGGCGTTGCGCATTTTTTTTCACCCCTGCCATTTCTGCCAGCAGTGTGGTGATCAGTTCCTGGATATCTATTTCTGCATAACGCACCTGTATCTTGCCCTCCTCTATCTTGCCTACCGACAGAAAATCATTCAGTATATCCGTAAGCATGTCCACCGAGGATATAATGCGTTGTATATGTTTGTCGCGCTTAGGCTGATCTTCTGTATTCACATATTGCTGCACCAGGTATACCGAGGAAAGGATGGTACTTAATGGTGTCCTGAACTCATGGGAAGCCATGGATACAAAGCGCGATTTCAGTTCACTCAGGTCTTTTTCCTTTTCCAGTGCATCGGACAGTGACTGTGTGCGCTCAGCTACTTTCTCCTCCAGTTCCGCATTTAATTTTAACAGGGCATTTTCCGATTCCTTACGAACGGAAATATCACTTACAAATGCGATGGCAAAACGATGACCGTCATTTTCAAAAGGGCTGAGGCTTACTTCTATCGGGAATTCGCTGCCATCCTTTTTAGCAGCATAGAGGTCCATCCCACTCCCCATTGGGCGACTGTGTCCTCCCGCATTATGATATTGCTCCCGGTGCCCCACATGCCGTTTATGGTAACGGGCTGGTATGAGCATCTCGATCTTCTGCCCCACAACTTCGTCCTGGTTATATCCAAATTTGTTAAGCGCAAAACCATTGATGGTTACTATTTCGCCCCGGTCATTAGTTAAAATAATACCTATGGCTGCATTATTGAATAATGCATCAAACTCTTGCTTTTTATTTATACTGTTCAACTTCCTAAATTTTTTGGCAAGGAAATATAAGAACCTTTATCTATACAATTGGTCGTTTTATGCATGGTATGGTATAGCGGTACACGTCCTTTGTCTTACTTTCCCAGTTTTCAGGCATCGACTCAATATTTAGGGGACGCTATTGAGCAATTGGGAAACTTGAAGATAGTGGCAATAGTTTATACATTCCACTTTTTTCGCTTAATTTTTTTCTATCAACAGAAAAAATAATGTTGAACCATTTACCCATAAACGGTCTAATAACCTAAACAGCTTACTGATAGCAATGCATAGCAGAAAATGCTCTATAACGCCACATTACATTAAAATAATTTACATGGCATAATTTTTTTTATTTTGACACGAACCGATTTCATTCATAACAAAACTAAGAAAAAAATGGCACGCAAGTATTCAAAAGGAGCACAAGACAAAGTGGAAAAGGCTATGCACGAACGGAAGCATGGCACACTGAAAAGCGGAGGTTCAGGAAAAAAGGTGACCGGCCGCAAGCAGGCGATAGCGATAGGGCTCTCTGAAGCAAGAGAAGAAGGCAAAAAAGTACCTGCAAAAAAAAGCAGCAAAAAATCGACAACAAAGAAAAGCACCACTAAGAAAAAAGTGGCCCCTAAGAAAACAGCCGCGAAAAAAAGTGCCTCTAAAAAATCAACAAGCTCAAAAAAGACAGCTTCTAAAAAAAGCACAGCAAAGAAAAAGACGGCAACTAAGAAGAGTTAAAAATCTTATTTTTAGTAAATGAGGCCGTTCAACTACTTCAACCAGGCTTATCAAAACTCCACGACATGGCTGGGCTATAATAACTGGGCATTCCTGTATGAAGTAATGCTGCGCTCCTTTATTATGTTCGTAGTAGTGCTGGTAAGCATGCGCATCCTTGGCAAGCGGGGCGTTATGCAGTTGTCGGTTTTTGAATTGGTAACTATACTCATCCTGGGCTCGGCAGCCGGCGACCCTATGCTATACCACGAAGTGGGCATCCTGCCGGCATGCATAGTGTTCATAATGGTGGTAGTATTATATCGCACCGTGATATTTTTCCTGTCAAAAAGCAGGAAATTTGAAGTCCTCATAAAGGGAAGGCCACAATACCTTATCAGGGAAGGGCGCATTTGTATCGAAGATTTTAAAAAAGAGCCGCTCGCGCTTGATGAGTTCTATGCCGAATTAAGAATGCAACATGTATCGCAACTGGGCCAGGTGAAATATGCGGTGATCGAAACATCGGGTGAGATCAGCTTATTCTTTTATCCTCCGGGCGCAGTAACATACGGCCTGCCCATTATGCCCGGGGCGTTCGATGCAAAAACAAGTCGTGCAAATACTACAGGATATTATTCCTGCATTTACTGTGGCAATTCAGAACAATTAGAAGCAGGTAGTGATTTTACTTGTACTCAATGTAGCAAGCACAACTGCATACCATCGAGCAATGAAGAGAGAATGAAATAAGTCTATTTCAACGATCTCGTAAGCGATAATCCCGCATAGTAATTAATGCCCGGAGCTGCGTTATAAAACCGGCCTCCCGCAGCATTTATATCATTACCCAGGCTATATTTTTGGCCCGACAAGTTGTTTGTTCCAGCATACACTTCAGCAATTAGCTTCCCTAGCCTATGCTTATAGCTCAACTTCAGGTTCACTATATGCGATTCGGGCATGTAATTCAAATTTGCATCATCCAATGCCATCTTACCGGTATAACTGTACGTAAGGTTGAAGCCAATGCCATACCTGACAGAAATATCAAACCCGGCTGTTAGAGTATTGGAGGCAACACCAGGCAATTTATTACCGGAAAAATCAGCGCTTACCTGCACAAAGTCAGCATAAGTGAAATCATATACTGCATAGCTGAGCCAGACATTGCAGGAATTGAGAAGCCACATTGGATGTTCGATAATGGCATAATCCAAATGTGCTTCCAGGCCCGGTTGCCTTGTACCACCCGCATTAATATAGTTATCTCCCCCTGCACTATCACGTCTTTGCACAATCGCATTTTCCAGGCTAACGTAGAACACACTCATATCATAAGATAGCCTGCGTGCTATAAGGCCCCTCGCACCTATCTCGTAATTCCAGCCTTGCTCCGGTTTCAATGCAAGATTAATTGCACTCCCGCTTGGCGACAACTCAGCTGCTGTTGGCGGGGAAAATCCACGTGAGATATTTATGTAAGGAGCTATCAATTTGCCGGCATTATATAGCAAGGCAAAACGTGGAGATACTTCTGTTCCAAAATTCCGCGACAGTTCAGTGTATGGACGATTTGACAGACGCGTTATTGTAATGTCTGAGTAATTGAGGCTTAGCCCTGCCTCCAACACCCATTTCTTTAAAGACCATGTGCCCTGCAGAAAACCGAATATGTTCCTGTTGTTGGTTTCATCATCCGTTTGTAAAGTGTCGGGAGCACCTTTTATATTCCCGTATGTTTTTATCATGGCAAAACCTTGCTGGGCCTCTATGCCCACCTGCAGCCTGATGATGCTTTGTCCAATGTTTGCTTTATATTTCAAAGTAGTACGGCCGCCAATCCCGGGCTCAGAAGTGCGGCTATAATTGCGGATATTGGGATTATTTAACTGTGCATACAATGCATATAAAGTCGTGGTATTTTCGAACTGACTATTGAATCTGTGTTTGTAGCTAAATCCTCCAAACAGGTTTCGTTCATAGATAGCGGCCTTATTATCGAGGGCGCCGGGGGTCTTCCCAACAGCCGGCCTGGCACTACGCGGATCAGCATTGTATTCTTTAAGAGTCAGTCCGCCTGGTGTCTGGTAATATAGGTCATTGAACAAAAAATGAACGCTTAGTTCATTTGATGCGTCTCTCTTTGTGGTGGCGTCCCATGAAAAAACGTCTTTTCGCATAGCCGAGTTTTCGCGATAGCTATCTGTGTTTAAATGCTGGTACCGAACTATATTATTGAAGTTGGGATCTCCATACTTTATCTCTCCCATAGCATTATTAAGCCCATAGCTACCGCCGGTATATGCAGCCCTGACACTATTATAAAAACTATCTGGAAAGCTATTTATCAGCATTACACCGCCATTGCCTGCACCATATAGGCTACTACCCGGCCCCTTAATGATTCGAACCCCTTTGACATTGTAAAAACTCAGCTGGTTCAGGTATGTAAAACCGCTCGCATCGGTTATCGGGATATCGTTGTAATAGACTTTTATATTACGTACGCCAAAAGGCGAACGCAGCGAGCTCCCGCGAATATTGATGCGGTAACTTTCCGGTGACCGCTCTTCCATCCGTATGCCGGGCGTAGCGTTTACAGCAGCGGCGATATTTGAATTGCTATAGCGGTTCAAGTCCGACTCATTTATTACATTCACCGAGGCGGGAGTTTCGTTGAGCTTTCTTTGTTGTCCATATGCGGTAATGACAACCTGCTTTAAATTTTGCGCCTTTATTGTATCAGGACTATTTACACCGCCACTGTCTTCCTGCGCACGAAGTAGCTGGCAGTACAATAATAGCATAAAGACAATAATAGCTCTCATGGAACAAAATCGGTGATAAACATCGCAATAATCCGCCTCATTCACTACACCATTGGGCCGGCATTTTCACAAAATCATCCGTTACAGCAGCAACACCGACAAGCCATAATCGGCCAATAGTATAAGTATACAGCTTACTACTACCGATGTAGTGGATGCTCGCCCTATTTCCAGCGCACCACCTTCCACATAGTAGCCATAGTACGATGGCACCACCGAAATGATAAAGGCAAACGTAAAGGACTTCGCCATCGCAAAGAAAAGGTTGTAGGGAAGGAACCCTTGTGTAAGGCCGGTGAAAAACTGCTCTTTGGTAAGTATGCTGGAGAACATGCCGGCTATATAACCACCCCATATACTCACCGCAATGGAAAGGACTATCAGGCAGGGCACCATTATCAAGGCGGCAATGATCTTAGGCAGTATCAGGTAGGTTTTGGTATTGATGCCCATTATCTCCAGTGCATCTATTTGTTCACTCACACGCATATTGCCCAGTTCCGAGGCAATTTTAGAACCAACCACACCCGCGAGTACGATACAGATAACCGTAGGTGAAAGTTCCAGTATAGTGGAGTCGCGCACGATCCCCGCAACTACCGGCTTAGGCACCAGTGGGCTTATAAGCTGGTATGCCGTCTGCACGGTAAGTACCATACCCAGGAATACAGAGATGATAAGGACAATGGGCAGGGAGCGTATGCCGATATCATTGCATTGCTCCATGAACTCTATCCAGTACACCTTGGCATTCTCCGGCCTTGAGATCGTTCCTTTCAGCATTAAGGCAAGCTTGCCCAGGTGCTCGAAAAATTGTTTCATGATTTACAAATGTACTGAATAACAAATTTACCCATACCCATAAAAAAACCGTTCCGCCACAGGGCGGAACGGTCAGGTATGTATTTTTTGATTTTGACTTTTGAATTTTGGTTTATTAAGCCAGCTTCTTCAGTTCTTCAATATGTGCGTCGCGATCTACTTCCTGTTTCAGCTTGTCTTTCTTGTCCATATCCACCAGGATAGGAGCCGCAACAAAGATAGAAGAGTATGTACCTGTAATCACACCTATCAGCATCGCGAAGGCAAAGCCACGTGTTACCTCACCACCTACAATAAAGAGGATAAGTACCACCAGGAATACCGTAAGCGACGTCATCACCGTACGTGGCAGCGTATCGTTTATCGCGCGGTTCACTACAGATGACCTGCTTTCGTTTGGCTGTTTACGGAAGTATTCACGTATACGGTCAAATACGATGATGGTATCGTTCATCGAGAAACCAATTACCGTCAGTATGGCCGCAATAAAGTGCTGGTCAATTTCCAGTGCAAATGGCACATGGCCGCGCAGGAATGAGAATACAGCCAGTGTAGCGCATACGTTAAATATAAGCGATACAAAGGTACCAAGTGAATACTGCCATTTGCGGAAGCGCAACAATATGTATATTGATATAGCTATCAGGGAGAAGATCGTTGCAAGCCTTGCACCCTGTATCAGGTCATCCGAAATGGTCGGTAATACGGTCTGCGAACTCTGAACATACTTGGTAGAGAACTCCTGGAACGATGTAGTAGCAGGAATATAGTTGCCGCTCTTCAGGCCATCATAAAGCTTACCCATCACCTGCTGCTCTATTTCCTGGCCCGGTTGCTTAATGAGGTACGAAGTAGTGATGTTCACCTGGTTGTTAGTACCAATGGTTTTAACAACAGGGTATTCATTGAATGAGCCATGTAAATGCTCACGGATCTTAGCTACTTCATATTCTTTGTCAAATTTAACGGTATAGCTACGGCCCCCGGCAAATTCAACGCCATAATCGAATCCGTTGAACACAGAGGCAACACCTGCTATTACAACTATTGCTGATATCACGTAAGCTAATTTGCGCTTTTTCATAAAGTCAAAATGCGCTTTGCGGAACACAGACTTAGATACAGGGGTGAAATATTTGAAATGGCGTCCTTTCTTAGTGTAGATATCTTTGATAAGGCGCGATACAAGCACACCGCAAAATAACGAGATAGAGATACTAAGCAGCTGCGTAGTAGCAAAACCAAGTACCGGTCCAAGACCGAAAGAGAACAGGATAGCAGCCGTGATCAGCTGGGCTATGTGACCATCGAATACAGGTGCATAAGAACGCTGGTAACCGTCTTTTATCGCCGTTATATGGTCCTTGCCAAGGGCAAGTTCTTCTTTTATACGCTCAAAGATCAGTACGTGCGCATCCACCGCCATACCAATACCCAGTACAAGGCCCGCAATACCCGGCAGGGTAAGTGTGGCATGCAGTGCGGAAAGTATACCAACAGTGAACAGCAGGTTTAATGTAAGAGATATATTGGCAACCCAACCGCTGGTACTGTAATAGATAAGCATCAGCAGGAAGATAGCTATGAACGATAATACGATCGCACTAAAGCCCGCAGAGATCGACTCCGCACCCAGTGTAGGACCTACTACTTGTTCCTGTACTATATGTGCCGGTGCAGGAAGTTTACCCGATTTCAGGATATTGGCAAGGTCAGTTGCTTCTTCTGCCGTAAAGTTACCGCTGATGGAGGTATTGCCGTTTGGTATTTCACCATGCACCTGGGGGGCTGAGTAAACCTTGTCATCAAGTACCACAGCCACAAAACGGCCAACATTATCGCCGGTCATTTTTTTCCATACACGTGCACCTGTCATATCCATGCTCATCGATACTTCGGCCTCACCGTTTACTGGGCTAAAGTCCATACGTGCATTGGTCACGTGGTCGCCTTCCAGTTTAGATTCTGTTTCACCGGGTACGATCTTCACCGCATACAGGTAAAGTGGTGCATTAGGATTATGCCTTTCTTTTTTGTCTTCAGCACCGTATACAAAACGTACATTATTCGGGAATTTGTTCTTTACCACATCCAGCTGCAGGTAATGGTTCAGCTTAGCAGTATCCTTCTTAGGGATGATACCTACCACGGGGCCGTCGTTCAAAGTGCCGCCATCGCGCGATGCATTGGGGATCCAAACCGCATAAAGAGGGTTTTTCTTAATTGCTTCAGCTTGCTTTAAAGTAGCCGAGTCAGAGCCTTTTGCACCGGCTTTACCAGTGTCTTTTTTGCTCGAAGCAAGCATTGATGAAAGGCTTCCTGTATCGCTTGCACTTGCGGCAGCAGTTTTAGTCGTATCGGCACCTGCGGCTTTTGCAGTCTTAGTAGTATCTGTGCTGGCCGAATCTTCTTTTGAGCCCGACAGGTAAGCTGCCAAAGCAGTATTTGCCGCGTCCAGCGAGGGATAGATCTCCTGGTTAGTGTATGTTTCAAAGAATTGCAGCTTGGCTGTCGACTGGAGGTAAGAACGCACACGCTCAGGGTTGCGCACACCTGCCAGTTCCACGGTTATGATACCTTTATTTTCATCAAGGTTCACGTTAGGGCTGGCAACGCCAAATTTATCTATACGGGTAAGCAGTACGTTATAAGTACGCTTAACGGCATCTTTACCTTCCTTATTGATCTTGCTTAATACCTGGTCATTGGTCGAGTTAAGCGTGATATCCTTTTCAGATGGTTTTGTGAACAGGTAAGCGAGTTTTGCCGAAGGGTTATCCTTTTTAAAGGCTTCGCCGAAGAGCGTCACAAAATTAGCCTGGCTATTGGCTTTTGCCGCATTGGCATCGGCTATAGCCTTATTCAGCAAAGGATCCTGGGGGTTATTTGACATAGAACGTACCAGTTCATCAAGGCTTACCTCCAGCGTTACGTTCATACCACCCTGCAGGTCAAGGCCCAGGTTCAGTTCCTGCTCCTTGGCTTCCTGTAGGTTATATTTTTTCAGCAGTGGAACGCTGAAAACGGTTTCACCCTGCATGCTGTCGCTAATTGCCTGGAAATGTGCTTCAGTCAGGCTATCCAGCCTTTTGCCGGTAGCTGTCGGATCCTCAACCTTTGCGGCACGTTCGGCCTTCAGGTGCATCTTTTTTTCTACACTCCGTACTATGAATGTAAAAGAAAGCTGGTATAGAGAAATAAGAATAAGCGCTGCGGTAAAAAATTTTA
>DDET01000034.1 GCA_002336915.1 Bacteroidetes bacterium UBA1947
GGCCACCCGGCGTGTGCAGTACCGTAATGGTACCGGGGCTGGGGCGAAAATCGTTGTATGGGTCTTCCGCATTTATACGGCATTCTATGGCATGCATTACCGGGTCATAGTTCTTACCGCTTATCGGAACGCCTGCGGCTATTTTTATCTGTTCTTTAATGAGATCGTAGCTTATCACTTCTTCAGTAACACCATGCTCTACCTGTATGCGGGTGTTCATTTCCATGAAATAGAAGTTCCTGTGTTTGTCCACCAGGAATTCTATAGTACCTACGCTTTCGTAATTGATGGCGGCGGCGGCTTTAATGGCAGCTTCACCCATCTTAGCACGTAACTCAGGTGTCATGAAAGGAGAAGGAGATTCTTCCACCAGTTTCTGGTGCCGACGCTGAATAGAACAGTCACGCTCGCTCAAATGGCAAACGGTGCCGAACTGGTCGCCGGCTATTTGTATCTCTATATGGCGCGGTTCTTCAACGAACTTTTCCATATAGATACCATCGTTCTTAAAAGATGCACCGGCTTCAGCTTTCGCTGCATTGTAAGCGCGTTCAATTTCACTGTCTTCCCATACCACGCGCATACCCTTGCCACCACCACCGGCAGTAGCTTTCAGGATGATGGGGTAGCCCATATCCTTAGCCAGTTGTTTGGCTTCCTCCACACTTTCCAGTAAGCTTTCGGAACCGGGTATAACAGGCACGCCTGCTCTTATCATGGTTTCTTTGGCAGTCATCTTATCGCCCATGGAGCGGATCATCTCCGGCGTAGGGCCTATGAACTTAATATTGTATTTGGCACATATTTCAGAGAAATTTGCGTTCTCTGCAAGGAAGCCATAACCGGGATGTATCGCATCAGCATTGGTAATCTCCGCTGCTGCCATTATGTGTGGTATATTGAGGTAAGAATCGCTGCTCTGTGGTTTGCCTATGCAAACTGCCTCGTCGGCAAAGCGAACGTGCAGGCTGTCCTTGTCGGCAGTGGAATAAACAGCTACCGTTTTGATACCCATTTCACGGCAGGTGCGTATAATACGCAATGCTATTTCACCACGGTTTGCTATCAGTATTTTTTTAAACACTTAATACAGTTTAGATGTGTACAATTTGACAATTCGGCAATCCGACAATCAGTATACTTACACTTATATTGTCAAATTGCCGAATTCGCTAATCAATTTATTAAGCCGGTTCTACAAGGAACAAAGGTTGGTCGTATTCTATTGGCGAAGCGTCATCAACCAAGACCTTAACAATGGTGCCGCTTACTTCGCTTTCTATTTCATTGAACAGTTTCATTGCTTCCACAATGCAAAGCACATCACCTGTCTTCACTTCATCGCCCACATTAACGAAGGCCGGCTTATCAGGGCCTGCACTACGATAAAAAGTGCCGATCATCGGCGATTTAACTGTTATCAACTTATCATTTGCCGGTGCGGCGGCAGGTGCGGCTTGCGGTGTTGTTGCAGCAGGAGCCGACTGTTGCTGCGGCGCAGTTTGCGGCATAGCCTGTGGCATCATTTGCTGCATAGCAGGTTGCACCGCTACATACTGCGTTTCGGGCTGTGCCTGTTTGATGACGATCTTAAAATCACCTTCTTCAATATTAAGTTCACTGATGTTAGACTTGTTAATGATCTTGATCAGCTCCTGTATTTGTTTGAACTCCATGAGGATCTCTTTAAAGTTAAAGGAATTATGATTTTACACGCTCCATATAGGCACCTGTTTTTGTGTCTATTTTGATCATTTCACCGGCGTCAACGAACAGTGGTACCATTACTGTTGCTCCTGTTTCAACAGTAGCCGGTTTAAGGGTACGGGTAGCCGTATCGCCTTTCACGCCGGGCTCTGAGTAGGTTACCTGCAGTATAATATTGGCGGGGAGCTCTACGCTCATCGGCAGTTCTGTTTCAGTATTTACCATTACAGATACTTCCTGGCCATCTTTGTAAAGCTCAGGACGTTCGATCATTTCAGCGGGCAGGCTTATTTGTTCGAAGGTGGCGTTATCCATAAAGTTGAAACCGCTATCGTCCTTATAAAGGAACTGGTAGGGGCGGCGTTCCACGCGAACGGGGAAGATGTTGTCGCCTGAGTTCCAGGTGTGCTCGATAGAACGGTTATTGTCAACTCCTTTGAGTTTAGCCCAAACTTTCGCTGCTGCGCGGGCTGTTTTGTTTTGTCCGAATTCTACGACTGAGTAAAGGCTGCCATCCAATTTAAGGATCAAACCATTACGCATATCTGCTGTTGTAGCCATTTATTTGTTTTTTGTACGGACTGCAAAAGTAATCAATAAAGCCATAAAGCGAAACCCTGATTTT
The DNA here is from genome assembly GCA_002336915.1 of Bacteroidetes bacterium UBA1947. GTDB lineage: Bacteria > Bacteroidota > Bacteroidia > Chitinophagales > Chitinophagaceae > MKUN01. Next base: position 2,333 of record DDET01000034.1, read on the forward strand.
AGGCGATTTTGCCCCTAAAAACGCTTTTTTCGACCGGATTATTACCAAAATCGTATGGAATATTGGCTAAAGAGGGGATTTTTTTAGTAATTATCAAGTTGGCTATTTTCCCTTTTTCTATGCTGCCCAACTCGTTTTCCAGCTCCATAGCTGCGCTGCCATTGATGGTAACGGCATTAATGGCCTCCTCCGGGGTCATTTTGAGCTGGGTGCAGGCAATTGTAAGTAGCAAAGGTACATTCCCTGACGGGCAGGAGCCAGGGTTATAATCGGTAGCCAGGCATACCGGCAGCCCCGCATCTATCATTTTACGGGCGGGCTGGTATTGGATGCCCAGGAAGAAGGCTGCAGCAGGCAGTAAAGTGGGGATGGTGTTATTGCCCTTCAAGGCTTCGATCTCGGCGTCTCCTACGCATTCCAGGTGGTCTACGCTTACGGCCTTATGTTTTACACCTACCTGTACACCGCCTGAATAGTGGAGCTGGTTGGCATGTATCTTCGGTTTCAGCCCGTATTTCCAACCAGCTTCCAGCAGGCGTTCTGTTTCAGGAACTTCAAAAAAGCCTTTCTCACAAAAGACATCCATATAGTCTGCCAGTCCTTCGGCTGCTATCCGGGGCAGCATTTTATTTATTATTAAATTTAAATAATCTGCTTTATGTTCTTTATATTCAATAGGATATGCATGTGCGGCTAAAAAGCTGGCTTTTATTGGGAGAGGGCTGTTTTCTTTCAATTTTCGTATTACCCGCAGCATTTTCATTTCAGCTTCGGTATTCAGGCCGTAACCGCTTTTTATTTCAATGGCACCGGTCCCTTGTGCCATTACCTCGTGCAACCTCCTGAGTGATTGCTGATAAAGTTCTTCTTCGCCGGTCTCGTTTAATCGTTTAGCGGAGTTGAGAATGCCTCCTCCACGCTTTGCAATATCCTCATAGCTCAGGCCCTTTATACGGTCTACAAATTCCCGCTCTCTTGAAGCTGCAAAAACGAGGTGGGTATGTGAGTCGCACCAGGTGGGTAGTACAAAGCGGCCACTTGCATCATAGGTCTCATCGGCACTCATTTCCGGCAATTCGGCCATTGGCCCAAAACTGTGGATCAGCCCATTTTCAGCGAGCAGCCATGCATTCTCCAGGGTGGGAATGTTATCCATATCTCCGCCAAAGACCCGTTTGCGGTCTGTCACCTGGCACAGCTGTTTGATATTTGTTATGAGCAGACGCATAATATGCCAAAAGTAATCGAAACTAGCCCAAAAAATAAGCCCGCCATTCGGCAGGCTTATTTTTAATTTTTTTAAGAAGTATCATTACCTGTTTACTGCGCTCATTCCCGCCTCCGGGTAACGAGTACCCTCTGCGATGTTCTTAGGGAAGATATTATCGATCTCGTCCAGTTCCTGCTGTGTGAAGCTAACATTGACAGCACCTACATTTTCTTCAAGATATTTAATGCGTTTGGTGCCTGGTATCGGGAAGATAAAATCGCCCTGCGCCATTACCCATGCAAGCGCCAATTGCGAGGCCGTACAGTTCTTCTGCGCAGCCAGGTCCTGTATTTTCTTTACAATTTCCAGGTTCTTATTAAAGTTGTCGCCCTGGAAACGCGGAGAGAACCTGCGGTAATCATCAGCCTCAAGATCGTCAAATTTCTTTATCTGCCCGGTCAGGAAGCCGCGGCCCAGTGGGCTATATGCTACAAATGCAATGCCCAGCTCTTTACAGGTCTCCAGTACTTCATCTTCCGGGTCGCGTGTCCAGAGTGAGTACTCGCTTTGCACCGCACTTATGGGATGTATCGCATGCGCTCTCCTGATTGTTGCTGCTGATACCTCAGACAAGCCTATGCCTTTTACTTTGCCTTGTTGCACCAGTTTTCCCATGGCCTCAACCGTCACTTCTATAGGTGTTTCAGGGTCTACCCGGTGCAGATAGTAAAGGTCTATCACATGGGTTTCCAGTCTCCTCAGGCTGGCCTCACAGGCGCTCTGCACATACTCCGGCGTACCATTTACGCCCCTTGCCGTAGGGTTTGAAGGGTCGCGTACAATACCGAATTTTGTGGCCAGGGTTATTTTATCCCTGTTGCCCTTCAGTGCTTTGGCCACCAACTCCTCATTCTTGTATGGCCCATACATATCGGCAGTATCCCAGAAATGCACGCCCAACTCTATAGCCCGATGTAGTGTTTTTAGCGACTCCTCGTCATTCCTATCGCCATAAAAATCGCTCATGCCCATGCAACCCAGGCCAAGCTCCGATGCAGTTAATCCCTGCGAACCTAATTGTTTAGTTTTCATAATGCCCTATTCAGGCATCAAAGGTGCTATTATTATATAATGCCTGAAAATAGAATTGCTTTATGACTAAATATGAAAAAACTTTAACTGAAGTATTAAACCGGGTGCCTACCTGCTAATCAGCGCCCATTTCCTTAACTTCGCAGCCTTATGCGTTTTTTAAAGAAGTTGATGAAGATCCTGGGTTATATACTTGGGATATTTCTCTTACTTATTCTTGTTTTTTCCGTGTATGTATGGCGGGTATCTGATATAAGACCTCCCGAGGTGGCAGATACGACAGCCGTTTATTTTCAAAAAACACATACAGATAGCACTCTTTACAGCATAAGCGACAACTGGATAAGGCATAGCAAGTACGGACTTTACGAAATGTATATTTCAGGAGCCCCATTCGACAGGGGAGTGAAAAATGGCAAACTGTCGCAAAAACTTATTACAGACCAGGAGGAAGCATTTACAGACGAAATAAAGAGGATGGTACCTTCCCATGGCTACCTTAAATTTCTGAAGTATGTGATCGGCTTTATGAATAAAAACCTCCCGGACAATGTAAAGCAGGAATACAAGGAGGAGATATACGGGGTTTCTAAATCGGCATCAGATTCATTTGATTGGATAGGGAAGAATTACGCACGCATACTGAACTATCATGCTGCGCACGATATAGGCCATGCACTGCAAAGCATGATGCTGGTGGGCTGCACATCGTTCGGCGCATGGGGAGATAAAACCGCAGACGGTTCTATGCTGCTGGGCCGCAACTTTGATTTTTGGGTGGGGGATAGGTTTGCTGAAAATAAGATCGTTGCATTTTACAAACCCGATAAAGGCCACAAGTTTGCCTTTGTAACATGGGGTGGTTTTACCGGTGTAGTGTCCGGCATGAACGACCAGGGACTTACTGTCACCATCAATGCAGCACGCTCAGATATACCATGGGCTGGAGCAGCAACGCCTGTATCACTTGTGGCACGAGAAGTGTTGCAATATGCATCGAATATCAGGGAGGCGATAGAAGTAGCGCGCCGCCGCAAGATGTTTGTTTCAGAAAGTTTTTTGATAGGCAGTGCAATAGATCATAAAGCAGTGATCATAGAAAAGACGCCGGATACACTGGCAATTTACGACCCGGGTGGCGACCACATACAATGTACCAATCATTACCAAAGTAGTCTCTTCCAGCGCCAACAATTGAATATGGAGCAGAAAGAAAAAAGCGCTTCTGTTTATCGTTACCAACGCCTGCAGGAATTAATGCAGGAAAGCTACCCGCTCAATCCAATGAAAATGGCGGCAATACTGCGCGACAGGAGGGGCCTGCATAATGCCGATATAGGCGAGGGAAATGAGAAGGCGGTGAACCAACTGATCGCACACCATTCCATTATCTTCCAGCCCGACAGCCTGCGTATGTGGGTGAGCACGCAGCCCTGGCAACTGGGCACGTATGTGTGCTATGACCTTCGAAAAATATTTTCCCTTAATGGATTGCACCAGGACATAGAGATAGCTGATACGGCATTGAACATAGCCCCGGACACATTCTTGTATAGCAATGCATTTAAGAGCTTTATGCTGTACCGCAAGAACAGGATAAACCTGCTGCAGAAAAAATTTGTGGACACTGCAGAGGTGACACATAGCAATCCTAATTTGTATGATGCATATAGAATAGCGGGGGATTATTGCAAAGAGCAAAAGTGGTATCCACAGGCTATCGATTATTACAAGGCGGCTTTAACTCATGAGGTGGCAACAGTTACCGAACGTGAGTCGATAGAGAATAAGATAAAGTATTGCCAAAAGAAACAAACTAGATAACATCTTACATACGCGCTATCTTGAACACAGGTTTTGACATACAAGCATCTATGCCGGAAGAACAACTGCCAACACACGAGGTATTATTCAGGGAGAACAAGATATGTGTACTGATCCCTACCTATAATAATGCGGGTAGCCTGGCTGATGTGGTAAAAAATGTATTGGCTTATACTACGCAGGTAATTGTGGTGAATGATGGTTCAACAGACAATACAGCGGAAATACTCAGGAATTTTAAGAATATTCATGTGGTTAGTTACCTGCCTAATAAGGGTAAGGGAATAGCACTACGTACAGGGATAAGGGAAGCAGCGAAACTTGGTTACGATTATGCCATCGCTATAGATAGTGACGGCCAACACTATGCGCACGACCTGCCTAGGTTTCTGGAACAGATATTGGAAACACCGGGCGCACTCATTGTTGGCGCAAGGAATTTGAACCAGGAAAATGTCCCGGGCAAAAGTAGCTTCGGCAATCGCTTTTCCAACTTCTGGTACTGGATAGAGACCGGTATCAGGCTGCCCGATACGCAATCGGGTTACAGGTTATATCCTGTGGCAAAGCTGGCGAAGAAAAAATATATTACCCGCAAGTACGAGTTTGAGATAGAGGTGATGGTGCGTGCTGCATGGAGCGGGATACTGGTAGTGACCATACCCATTTCCGTTTACTATCCACCGGCTGAAGAACGGGTTTCGCATTTCAGGCCATTCAAAGATTTTACACGTATCAGTATACTCAATACAGTATTGGTATTGATTGCATTTCTTTGGATAAAGCCGCGCGATTTTGTGAAGTTGATGTTCTCAAGGGAGGGCTGGCGAAAGATATGGAATGCCATCTTCGTCAACCCGCAAGAGAGTAATAATACAAAGGCAGCATCCATAGGCTTCGGCATTTTTATGGGCATTGTACCAGTGTGGGGTTTTCAACTTGCGATAGGTATTCCCCTTGCCATGTTATTTAAGCTCAACAAGACGCTCTTCATCCTTGCAGCTAATATCAGTATTTTCCCCTTTACTGTTTTCATCCTCATGGCTAGTCTTATTACCGGCAAGCTGGTGCTGGGCGATACGCATTGGCTGGATGTGCATGCGATGACATTGGAGCGTTTTAAGCATGCAGGTGTCGCTTTCTTTCTAGGTGGAACTGTGCTTGCCATTGTTGCCGGCCTGGCTGCCTATCTCATTACATTACTTTCCCTTGCAATGCTCAGGCGCAGGAAAAGAGTGTCAAACGCGGATCAATAACAAAAAAAAGTCCGCTACTGTATAGACAATAGCGGACCAGTCAATGATATTAAGCAGGTATTATCCCAAATACACTTTCAGTGCATTGCTATAGCGTGTTTTTTGCAAACGTTTGATAGCGCGTTCCTTTATCTGGCGTATACGCTCTTTTGTAAGATCATATTTGTCGCCTATTTCTTCAATGGTCGGGCCATTGTCGCCCCTAAGGCCAAAATAAGCTTCAAGTATTTCCGCTTCACGCACACTCAGTGACTTGAGGATACGGCCTATTTCAGCACGCAGTGAATCCTTCATTACATCTTCGTCGGTATCGCTGCTACCTTCCAGCAGGTCGCCCATTGCTACATCTTCCGCTTCGTGCACAGGTGCATCCAGCGACGTGTGGCGTGAGTTGGTAGTAAAGATATTGGTCACTTCGGTTTCGCTCATGTCCAGTATCTCAGCCAGTTCCTCGGTAGAGGGTTCGCGTTCGTTTTCCTGTTCAAAAGCTATAAATGCCTTATTCGCTTTATTATAGGTGCCTATCTTATTCTGCGGCAGGCGCACAAGACGACCCTGTTCGGCCAAAGCCTGGAGGATAGACTGGCGTATCCACCATACAGCGTAAGAGATGAATTTAAAGCCCTTTGTTTCATCAAAACGTTGTGCCGCTTTGATAAGGCCAAGGTTACCCTCATTTATCAAGTCGCTCAGGGATAAGCCCTGGTGCTGATATTGTTTTGCCACAGATACTACGAAACGCAAATTCGCTTTCACCAATTTCTCCAAAGCACGCTGGTCGCCCATATGTATTTTTTGGGCAAGGGTTGTTTCTTCTTCAGGAGTGATCATGGATATTTTGCTGATCTCCTGGAGGTACTTTTCCACCGCTTGCGAGTCGCGGTTGGTAATCTGGGTGGCAATCTTTAACTGCCTCATAAGAATATAAATTTAATTTGAATTACTAACTAATAGACCTAACACTCTGTATATCGTACTAATAGACGTGAAACTACCTTGAAAAGTTTGATGTCCTCCCGAAATAATTCCCCACTTTAACATTACATACTTATATACAAATTCTGTTCCATCTTTTGCTGAAACTAAGCGCGCAATAGCTGAATAAACGCTAAAACCTGCGCCAGATTGTGTGTGTGGGACTTTATGGATATATCTTATGCCTATATAAGCAATGACCACGCGCCAATTTTGGCAGATTTCTGTGCAAAGCTATATCGCATCTGTCAAAAATGCTACCTTTGCGCGGCAATCTTGTCAATTTTAACATAATTATGCAAAAAGATCTGTATCAGCACCCGGACTATTATCTCGTAGATGAATTATTGACAGATGAGCATAAGCTTATCCGGGACTCGGTTAGAGCCTATGTGAAGAAGGAAATTTCACCAATAATAGAGGACTATGCCCAGAAGGCAGAATTTCCAAAACAAATAATAAAAGGCCTGGGCGACCTGGGTTGTTTCGGTCCATTTGTACCGGTGGAATATGGCGGTGCCGGGCTTGATTACATTTCCTATGGTATCATGATGCAGGAACTGGAGCGTGGCGATTCAGGTGTTCGTTCCACTGCCTCGGTACAGGGATCGCTGGTTATGTTCCCTATTTATAAATTCGGCAGCGAGGAGCAGAAACATAAATACCTGCCCAAACTGGCGACAGGGGAGTGGATGGGTTGTTTCGGCCTGACTGAACCTAACCATGGTTCCGATCCCGGCGGTATGGAGTCAAATTTCAAAGATGCAGGTGACCACGTAATATTGAATGGCGCCAAAATGTGGATATCTAATGCACCTTTTGCTGACATCGCCGTGGTTTGGGCAAAGAACGAGGCTGGGGAAATACAGGGACTAATTGTGGAAAGGGGCATGGACGGTTTTACTACTCCCGAAACACATGGCAAATGGTCGCTGCGCGCTTCGGCAACCGGTGAACTGGTTTTTGACAATGTAAAAGTACCTAAGGAAAATATATTGCCCGGCGTAAAGGGCTTGAAAGGACCACTTTCCTGTTTGTCAAGCGCGCGTTACGGTATAGCATGGGGCGCATTAGGTTGCGCTACCGATTGTTATGACACAGCATTGCGTTACTCATTGCAGCGTCACCAATTCGGTAAACCAATAGCGGGCTTCCAGCTTACACAAAAGAAACTGGCTGAAATGATAACAGAAATAACCAAGAGCCAGTTATTGGTTTGGCGTTTGGGTGTGCTCAGGAATGAGGACCGAGCAACACCGGCGCAGATATCAATGGCCAAGCGCAATAGCTGCCAGGTGGCACTAACCATAGCACGTGAAGCACGCCAGATACTAGGTGGTATGGGTATAACAGGCGAATTCAGCATTATGCGGCATATGATGAACCTTGAGTCGGTAATTACTTACGAAGGTACGCACGACATACACCTGCTCATTACAGGTATGGATGTGACGGGTATCAATGCTTTTAAATAGGTGCAAATGATTTGACGATATTTTAAGGCCGGTTTCGCCGGCCTTTTTTAATTGACCCCGGTTTGTAACTCTTGGATCCTTCGCTTTGCATAATGGTAATAAATAAGAAATAACGCTGCGGAAAATCCCAGCCCAAATATGCTATACCCGAAACTGAAGAATTTTATTGTTTGAGAAGTAACCTTCTCAACTTTCGGCAGATGTGAACTTACAGCAATAAGCATGTAAAAGCAACCAGTAGCCATTATGATACCAATTGCCTTGTCTATGTATTTAATATCAAGGAGAAACTGCGTGACAAACAAAACCATGAAGCCAGCCATCAACCAATTTGTATAACCCGCCGTATAATTGTCCACAAACCAAAATGCTGCTATACTTGTAAAAAGCAAATAGCAAAGGCCGCGAAATATCTTTATCCTTTTTGACATGAAAATTTCTTTATAATAACGTAACGCTTACCACAACCATATTATTATGAGTGTCAACCGACTGTTGCAGCAATCCACTGCTATAAGTCTATCCAGCCTAATTTAAGACAATGATTTCAGGCATCTCCACACCCTGTAGTAAGTAAGTTTGCATTTTACCCTTTCCTTTTATCTCTACTGTGCCACGCGTTACAAAGTTATACTTCTGGTCCTCAGCCGACCTATTGTGCACTGCATGCATAAAATGCTCAGTACAGTGTATCTCGCCAACCACACCTGTGCTTTCCATTCGGCTGGCAGTGTTTACAGGATCGCCCCAGAGATCGTAAATGAATTTCTTGCTGCCTATCACGCCCGCCACCACCGGTCCGCAATCCAGCCCTATCCTGAAACGAACAGGTGTGCCGTCTTTTGTCTTATAGTTTTTCACTTGCTCCTTCACATCCAGCGCCATATTGGCCGCAGCTATTGCATGGTCTCTCCTGGGCTGTGGTAGCCCCGACACGGCCATGTAGCAGTCACCAATGGTCTTTATTTTTTCCAGGCCGTGTTTTTCCGCTATCACATCAAACAGCGTGAATATCTCGTTCAGCATAGTCACCAGTTCCTTAGGGTCACGGTCTGCTGAAAAGTGCGTGAAGTCCGCCATATCTATGAACATTACAGATGCACTGCTGAACTGGTCGGCAATTGGGTGTTCTTTTCTTTTAAGGCGTTCTGCAATTTTTCCGGGCAATATATTAAGCAATAGCTGCTCAGATTTCTTACGCTGCTTTAAAATAAAAAGAATGACAACAAACAATAATCCCATTCCGCCCCCAAGAAATAAATTAGTATTGCGCTTTTTGGCAACTTCCAGTTGCTTTATATGAATTTCCTTGTCCTGCTGGTCCAGTTTGTATTGTGCCTCAAGTTTGCTTATCTCCTCTCCATTATTTTGCTTATAGATGGAGTCAAGCATATCGGCATATTTTCTGTCCATTTCAAAGGCACGCTTGTAATCTCCTTTCATGGCATATAGGGCCGCAAGATTATTATAGCTGCTCTGGAGTGCTTCAAGAAAGCCTGCTTCGCTTGCCAATTGTATGGATGGCAATATGATAGCTATAGCGCGGTCCACAAGTACTTTCTTGTCCGCGTGTGTATAATTATTGACTCTTTTTTTTCCTGTGGAATCTTCCGCAATGGTTTTGTATATACTGGAGATATTGATAAGGAATGCAGCTTGTGCAGTTTTGTTTCCAATTTCTTCATACATTTTCAAAGCGCCGGTGTATTGCTCAAGCGCCCTTGTCTCATCATCATCCCGCACATATATATTCCCTGCGTTTCCCATGTTCCGGGCCATTCCATTCTTGTTTCCTATCTCTTTATATATCTGGTAAGCCTGCTCATAGTAGGTTAATGTTTTGGCTCGGTTTGCAGCTCTCACATCCAGGTTGATTTTCGCCGTGTCAAAGTAGTGAGAGTAAATATTGCCCATATTCCCCAGGTTAGTTGCCATTTTTTCTTTCGCCCCTAGAGCGGCAAACATTTTGTAAGCTTTTTCATAGTACTCAAAAGCCTTGTCATAATTCTTCTGACGGTAGTATACATTGCCAATATCGCCCAGGCTAATTGCGATATCCGATTTGCTGCCTAAGTCCTCGCCTATTTTTAATGCCTCGAAATAACAAGCAAGCGCCTTGGCGTGGTCGGTTTTTGCCAGGTAATTACCGCCAATGGCAATTTTCGCTATCGCCATACCTTGCCTCCAGTCTATCTCTTTAGCGAGGTTAATAGCTCTTTGGCCATATATCATACCTGTATCACTGCTGGAATACGCGTATAGATCACTTAGCTTGCAGAGGAGTAGGACTTTGTTGGTATCATTCTCACCAAACGGAACTCTAGCAAGCAAAGAATCAATAAGCTCACGCCCTTGCTTTTGTGCATGGAGAGAAGTAAAAAATGACAGGAAGAACAATAAAAAGGTAAACGACCGTTTCATAGTTAAACCAAAGGATTATAAAGAAACGGAAAATATTTATTTTTTACAAGTATATACAACAGGTATAACAAACAAAAAAAGCCGGTGGAAACCGGCTTTTTTCAAATAAACCACTTTATACACTATTGCTTCATGAAAAAAGTATTCGATATATTTTTTCCATCATTTACGCGTAACATATACATACCGGTCGCTAAACCGGAGGTATTTACCAAGTTGTTATTGATCAATTGATCGATCAGTATCCTGCCATCCATCGATAGTACTTGTACCGCGCCCGTGTTATTAGTGTTTTCAAATTCCAGGTTTAGTACATCATTTGCCGGGTTGGGGTAGAGCTTATAGCCATTAGGACCTGCTACATTTTTTACGTCTACAGCACTCACGGTCAGCACTCCCGCTATCGATGAAACCTGATAGCTGTCGATAGTCTGTACGGTGCAGGTATAGCTGCCCGCATCGCTCATTGCTACCGCAGGTATTGTATATACAGAGTCAATAGCGCCATTTATATTTATACCATTTTTCTTCCATTGGTACGTGTAGGTTGAATCAGGATTGAAATAAGTGTGCGATATATGCATGGTCGCCGGTTGACCTATTGTTTTCGTCTGCGATTGTGGATGCTCAGTGATCAAAAGATCCAGGTGATGATAATATTCCGGTCCTGCTCCGCCTAAAAAGAAGATCACATTGTCCATTGTACCGTCAAGGTATTCCCAAACATCGGGCAAATAGGATGGGTACATGTTGCGGCCGTTGCAGGTACCAACGTATATGTGCGCATATGAATTACCTCCGCCGTTGAATCCCTGGTCGCGGCTTTGATTCATCTTTCCATCCACCCATATCTCCTGGTGCACTTCGCCGGTTACCTGTTGTACCCTTACATGAAATACAACGTGATGCCATTTGTTGTCATTCAAAGTGTCTGTACTAACCAATTCATCACTGCCTCCGTCATAAAAGAAGCCGCATACATGCCCGGCCGAATCCATGTATAACAACGGTGTGAAATTGGACGGCGTATTACCTACGCTCTCCAGCCCGCCATAAACAAACCCGCTTGGCGCATCATGATTATTTGTTTTGAACCATATAGAGACGCCTATCGCATAGCCGCCTATCCATGTATTCGGCACTTCTACATAAGAGCTGGTACCATTAAAAGATCCGGCGCTGTTCGGCAGGCCCGCTATGTCCGTAGTGTAAGTTATGTTATTGCCTGTACCATGATAGCCGCCGCCGCTTGAATCAGCACAGTTATTACCGAAGTAGTATTTGATGGCCTCGCTTTGTGCTTTGAGGCTATTAACTGTAATGACAGTGAATATAGATGCCAGTATAGCCGTAAATGTAAATTGCTTTTTCATAAAGTTTTGCTTTTGGTTTGTGGCACAAGATTACGCTGCCCCTTTATTCCTTTTAACCATAGTTAGTGTAGCTTGTATTTGGGTTAGTATAACTATCTGCGCAGTTTTTTCACTAACTCATTTAGGGGTTTTACTAACCCGGTCCCGTAAAACCTTGTTTTTACAGTCATATTTGTATTGCTACGGCTCGCTGGAATATGTAGCAAATTTTAACTTCCTCCTATTATCTTTATACAGCAGCTAAGAGCTTGATATTGAACCACCTGTTGAAACATATATACCTCACATGCGCTTTTGTACTCGCTGCTTCACAGCTTAAAGCACAGGACCCTTACTTTATTGCTATTGATAGGTCCAAGGGATTGCCCTCTAACGCCGTTTATGATATCTTCCAGGATAGCAAGGGTTTCATATGGGTGGCGCATAATGAGGGCCTGAGCCGCTATGACGGTTATGAGTTCAAAACATATACGAACAGTCACCAAACCTCCAGGTCAGGCACCAACATACACGAGGATAAATATGGCCGCATATGGTATGAGAATTTTGATGGTTATCTCTACTATGTGCAAAACGACACTTTGAGGTCATTTGCTCAAAAAACGGCCCTTGGCTTTATTCACTATGGAATCTGCGGTAACTCAGTAATCGTTGCTCAAAAAGAAGGATTCGACATCTACGATGGAAAAAATCTCCGGTACCAAAAAACTATTTATGCAAATGCCGACTCATTTGGCGGTGGTTATGCTACAAACGAACATTACTATATCTATTCCGGGAATGCGTTGCTGGATATAGCTTCGGGTGGAGCAGTGAGCAAAATAACAACACTGCCGACAGGTATGATAACCGGTTCCAGGCACGGTGCACTATTGCTCCCCAAAGATCCGGCTAACGGTTTTTGCTACGATATTATTAATGCAAAAATTGAAAAAAAATTTCACCGTCCGCCTGCAGCTTACGTCCAGAAACTGGCCTACACCGGCGGATGCTATTGGTTTTGCACACCCCAGGGAGCATGGGCTTATGACGAAGAGGGACACGACCTGAATAATGGCCTTCCGTTTTATAAAAGCAAAAGCATATCCTGCACCTTTAAGGACAGGGAAGGAAATCAATGGCTGGGTACCACGAACGAAGGCATTTTGCTTATTCCCGACCTCAGTATAAAGATCATCACCGGCCTGATACCCAACAGGCTCATTAGAGAAAAAGACATGCTCCATGCGGCGACAAGGGACAACGCCATATTTACCTACAATTTTTCTAACAACACACTTACCCGGCGCTTCCAGGATAGTGTGCATCACGAGGCCATCTTCTTTTATCTTGATAGCGTAGCAAATAAATTTTTTCTCGCCGCCCAGGATTTCAAGATCATGGACGGAAATTTCAGAACGCTTAGCAAAAATGCTATGGCCGTAAAAGACATGTGCAGGGTAGATGATAAATACTATGCATTGTCTACCAGCGGCACCAGCGAGCTTATCTATACAGGCAAAAAATCATCCAGTATATGGGATAGTATTGCATACCGCTATAAGTCTTCAAACGCCCTTATGGCTGCATGCTTTGTGCCAGGCACAAGGGGCAGGGCAGTTACGTACTTGCCATCCACCCATACTATATACTACGGTACTGCAAAGGGCCTGATCTCGGTTACTCCCTCAGCCGTCCGCGAAATAAAATATAAAGGGCAAACCATTTATCCTGCGCGCCTTGTCAACTATCGAAATGTAATCTACATCTTTACCACACAAAATGATTTGTATAAACTATCAGCCTCCGGCGAAATAACAGCATTACAGCCCGGCGATGCAATTCAAAAGCCTTCAAACATAAAAGTATCAGATGCCTTATTGTACCTGCTCGCAGATAATGGCATCAATGTATTGGATACGCTAAAAGATGAATTTGTTCCGGTAAATATTAACCCCGCAATAAACAGCAACGAAATAAACGACTTCACAACCTACGATGGTAAAATATGTATCGCAACCGATAAAGGACTGCTTATTACCAACAGGCAAACTAAGATGTTCAAACCCGTTCCGCAGTTTATGATCAATTCTATATCAGCGAACGGCACAACATACATACCCGGTTCAAACTTAGAGTTCAAATACAATGAGAACGATGTCCAGATCAACTACTCAATACTCTCTTTCAAAACCGGTGGCAAGTACCCGCTCTACTATAAAATAAATTCGGGCAACTGGCAACCTGCGAGTAATGAGATCAGGATATTAAAGCTGGCCTCGCTTGCACCTGGCGGCTATAACATTTCCTTCAGGCTGGGCGGCCCTAACGATGCTGCAGTCTTTCCCGTTCAGTCAGTTAGCTTCAGTATAGCCAAAGCTTTTTGGCTGGAATGGTGGTTCTTTGCCTGTTGTTTGTTATTCGTTGCAGGCTGTTCTTATAGTTATTACAGGTGGCAAACAAGCATGTTGAAGAAAAAGAATGCATTGTTGCTGGAAAAAGCAGACCTGGAAAAGAGCCTTCGCAATTCAATGCTCACCTCCATACGTTCACAAATGAACCCGCACTTTTTTTACAATGCCCTCAATACAATTCAGTCTTTCATTTTCTCCGATGATAAGCGTAATGCATCCACCTACCTGGTCAAATTCTCGCAGTTGACCCGCATGATACTGGAAATGTCCGAGAAAGACAATGTAAGCCTGAATGAGGAGATCAAAGCACTGACATTCTACCTCGAACTGGAAAAAATGCGCTTTCATGATGATTTTGATTTCTGTATTAAGATAAATGGCGGTGTGGATACAGACATGGTCAAGATACCGCCAATGATCGTACAGCCTTATGTTGAGAATGCCGTAAAGCACGGACTACTGCATAAGAAGGGTGCAAAGACCCTCTCTGTAGAATTTTCAATGGAGGGTAATAACCTCCGCATCATTGTTGACGACAACGGCATTGGTCGCAAAAAAGCAGGTGAGATAAATAAGGTAAGGAACGATAAGCACAAATCCTTTTCCACGCACGCAAATAATAAACGTATCGAAATATTGAATAAAGAACGCTCTAATAATATAGGCGTCACATACATAGATAAAGATGAGCCGGCTGATGGAATATCGGGCACCTCGGTTACTATCACTATTCCAATTATTTTCGAAAAAGCATAGCAGGATGATAAAAGCAATTATAATAGACGATGAATCCAGGGCAAGAAGCCTGTTACAAAAAATGATTGCTGAATATTGCAGCGATATAGAAATAGTAGCAGAATGCGAGGACCTGCCCGGTGGAGTGAAAATGATCCGCAAACTAAAACCTGAGCTGGTGTTCCTTGATATAGAAATGCCTGGGCATAGCGGACTGGAACTGCTGGAGTTTTTTGACGAGAACGATGTCGACTTTTCTATCATATTCACCACTGCGTATAACGATTATGCGGTGCAGGCGTTTAAGCTTTCAGCCGTCGACTATTTATTAAAACCCATGGAGCCCGAAGCACTTGAGAACGCAGTGGAGCGCTTCAAAAAGCGCTCACAAAAGGAGCGCAACAACTATACAGCCCTGCGAGAGAACCTGAAGCAACCAGGCAATATGCAACGCATTGCCGTACCTGATGCGAACTCCGTAAAGTTCTTCGACCTCGATACGATACTTTATTTCAAGGCCGATAGCTCTTATACCGAGATCATTTTTACTGACAATAACAAATTGATCGTAAGCCGTACCCTCAAAAATATCGAGGACGCACTCGGCAACAATACCGATTTTTTCCGCTGTCATAAGTCTTACCTCATTAACATGAAATACTTAACGGACTATGTGAAGTCAGATGGGGGATACCTTGTGCTGAAGCAAAAGCATACGATTCCAATTTCAAAGGAAAAGATACAGGAGTTCCTGGACAGGAGCACGGTTATAAAACGTTGACCTTCTTTTGCCGGGCTTTATTTATATTCGCCGGAGAAAATAGAATATGGTCCAATCATTTACATACGTAGAGGCAGTAGATATTGCTGAAGATTTCGAGGATATTGTGGATACGGAGCATATAAAAGCAGGCATCAAGGCTGTCATAGATGCCGTTACAATTTGTCCTTACCACATCGTTACACAATATCCCTCGCTGGAAGAATATTATAACAGTGAGGAAGCCCGAATACCCCTTGAGGACGAGCAAGGCGCTTTATATACAGTATTGGTCGTTATGAGCAAGCTGGACGATAATAGCATTTTGGTGCAGGATATAACAGATTATGTGGAGGCCAATGGTATTACCTATTCTTTCCCTGCGTAAACTTATTTCATCTAAGCCGATAGCTGTAAGCCTTTCAGCTTTTTCTTAGGGGCCTCTTTCTCCTGTATCAGTACTTTAAACTTCCTGCCCATATCATTAAGCAAAGTGTTTTTCAGGAACTGGTTCTTTTGGTAATTCCGGTATGCGTCAGGCTCCTGCATCTTTTTTAGCTGGTCCTCAAAACCAAGTGCCAACAGGAAATGTGCTTGGTCGGTAAACCCGCATCCGTTCAATCCATACTTCAAACCCCAGTGGTACAGTGCTGTAAAATTGACATGCGTGGTAATATCCTGCCTGCCGATATCTATATATGGACTGTAATTCACCCTGTGCTTGTTGTAGCACACCATCGTTCCCTCTTTCCGATAGGGATGGTACAGATCCCGCGAAGGGTAGCCATAGTCTATCGTCAATACATATCCTTTTCCCATTCCCCCGGCAATGTTCCTTACCCAATCAGTTGCTTCAAGGTTTATTTCTGTCTGGTAACCTTTGGGCAGTCGCACATGCAGCTCTTCAAAATAACCTTTTAACTCATCACTTGCAGGCATCAATATTTCAGTGAACCTACCCTCATCATAAGTCACGAAGATCTCCATAAGTTCATCGCCCATCGCCACACGGTGTACCGCCAGGTTATCTACCAGTTCATTCGATAACACACATCCGGTAAAGCCATTTATCTCATTTATCGAGTCTATCCAGTTTACTTTCTCCACCAGGTGTGCCTTTTCTTTTGCACGCATTGTAGGACTTTTCTCAATAATGCAATAGTTTAGCTTTTTGTAGAAAGGTTCATCGTCCTTGAGTGATTGCAGAATATCATGGCATAGCTGACCCATACCTGCGCCGTACTCTACTATAGTAAAGTCGCCCTCACCCAGCAATCTCCACATTTCAGTAAGCTGTTCGGCTACCAAAGTGCCGAAAATTGTACTGAGGCATGAGCTCGTATAATAGTCACCCTGCGGCCCTATTTTGTCTTTGACGGAGGTGTAATATCCCAGTTCGGGATAGTACAGGCACATCTCCATATAGTCATGAAAAGATATCGGCCCTTTTTTCAGTATTTCATTTTTTATGATATCTGATAGCTGCATCCGTCCATTTTATGGATAAGATGAAAAAAAATTATACCATCAGATGTTCTTAGCACGGTTTTTATACACTGTTATGAACGAATAGATATAAATATGAAGATCAGAGCGAAATCAAACAGCATTTATCTAATACTAATAGCATCCATAATTTTTACTTCCTGCTCAGATGCTCCTAAAGGAGACAAAGCTGAAGTGACAGAGCAAAAAGAAACAGCCGCAGTTACAGGCAATACTTTTACAGTGGATACAGCAGCATCCTATATACGTTTCACAGGTCATGGAGTGGGGAAGAACCATCCCGGTAAGTTCCATCTGTCCTCAGGTGAGTTGTCTGTTTTCGGCAACCAGGTAACCGGCGGCAAGTTTATAATTAATATGAACTCACTTCAAATGGAGCAGCAGGATCCTGCTGTACAAAATAAATTAAGGCCACACCTTTTAAGTGAAGATTTCTTTGATGCAGCCAAATATGGTACTGCAGCTTTTGAGATAAGTACAGTTGGGCCTTATACGGCCGACGCAAACAACAAATCAATGGTGGAAAATGCCAATAGTACAGTGAGTGGGAACCTGACCCTGAAAAATATAACTAAGAATGTCTCTTTCCCGGCGCGGATAGAGCTCTCGGCCAACTTATTGAAGGCCGTGGCAAACTTTGATATAAATCGTACAGACTGGCAAATAACCTACGGGAATGATAAATCGCTCGGAGACAAGTTTATTTCCGAAACAGTAAATGTAGAGATCAATTTGCAGGCTGGAAAGTAACTTACTTTATCTTTTTACCGTTTATGTATCCACGGCTCATCATATAGGTCTTGTTAAAGTTCCGCATGTACCATTTCCTTACCGGTTTGCGTACAAGCCTAAAGATCAGCAAGCAGATAATAGCTGCTACTGCCGAGGCCACGGATATTTTGAGCAGGTTCGCCTCAAGATCGATCGATAAAAAAACGGCTATCCAGGCTAATGCCGTTAGTAAAAAATAGAAAAACGTTTTCATTATATGTGGTGTGTAATGCAATGTAATACACGCAATTATACCTCGTATCTGAAAACACTTAAAATTTTGTTAAAGCAAAACAAAGTCACTTTTTTTTGCCTCTTGATTTAGGCTTGCCATATTTCTCCATCATTTTATCCTTATGGCTTACTTTAAAGTTCACTTTTTTATTCTTTGCAGATTTCTCATGGAATGCACCGCCTCCTTCTTCCCTCCTGATATGCTTGCCGGCCGATAACTCTTTCATGCGTACTTTAGGCATTTCATCCTCCGTTAGTATGGTGGATATTTCAAGGTCATCGGGTAGGGCGGCCATCGGTATTTTGTACTTCATCAGCTCTTCGATCGCTATTTGCTGTTCCTTTTCGGTTACAAAACTGATAGCTATACCTTTTTTATCAGCACGCCCCGTGCGGCCTATCCGGTGTATGTAGTGCTCCGGAACCTCCGGCATATCAAAATTTATCACATGGCTCACCCCGGCAATATCCAGTCCACGCGCTATAATATCCGTTGCTATGATAAACCGGTAGTTGCCTTCCTCAAATTGTTTCACAGTGTTAAAACGGTGGTTCTGCTCTTTGTTTGAGTGTATCACACCCATCTTGCCGTTATAGCCGCTCTCAAGCTCTGCATAGAGCTCATCGGCCAGCTTTTTCGTAGCCACGAATACAAGTACCTTGTTCATGCTTTCATCGTTATCCAGCAACAATCTCAGCAAATTCACTTTGGTGTAAAAATTAGGCACCTCGTATGCACTTTGTTCTATGTTCTCCAGAGGTGTGCCCGTTGGTGCTGCTTCTACTATCACGGGGTCATTAAAATAATCACGCATCATTACTTCCACATCTGCTGTAATGGTAGCCGAAAAAAGCAGGTTCTGCCTTTTGGGTGGTAGCATTTCAAGAATGCTGTTCAGTTGCGCGCGGAAGCCGAGGTTCAGCATTTCATCCATCTCGTCTATCACCAGTCGCTTAATATTTTTCAATCTCAGCGATCCGTTATAGGCCAGGTCCATCAACCTGCCGGGCGTGGCCACTACCACATCGCAACCGTTCTCTATTGCCAGGGCCTGTGGTTTCATATTTACTCCGCCAAAGGCACCTACCACCTCAAGCGTCAGGTAAGCGCTCAACTTCTTTACTTCTTCTACTACCTGCACTACCAGTTCGCGTGTAGGTACAATAACAAGTATCTGTGGAAACCTGTCCTTTGCGAATTTCCATTGCCGCAGGCAGGGTAGTAAGTAGGCAAAGGTTTTACCGGTACCAGTCTGTGCTATACCACATATATCGCGTCCCGACATGATCACCGGAAATGCCTTCCGTTGTATGGGGGTGGGGTATACGTAGCCCATATCGCTTAGGGCGTTCAGTAATGGGGTATTTATATTCAGTTCGTCAAATGTCATGCTTGGTCTGTTTTATTGTCTTCTTCGTTCTCAGGTCTTGCTACGCGTCTTGTTCCCTCGTATAGTTCAAACTCCAGCATTCTGCAATCAATGATACTGGTATAGAATTCTATTCTTCGTTTTGCCTTCAGGCCTATTTTCTTCGCAAGGTCTAGGTTGCCGGTGAACACGTAGCCGAAATACCCGCCACACTTCTTTTTCATAAAGTCGCCAATGCGGGTATATACTTCCTCCAGTTCTGTTTCTTCGCCCAGTCGCTCGCCATATTCAGGATTCACGAACATCACGCCTTTTCCACCCTCCGGCACTTCAGTATCGGCGAAGTCACATAGCTTGAATTCTATCAGGTCTGCCACTCCTGCAGCCACCGCATTTCGTTTTGCATTGGTAATAGCCACTTCGCTATAGTCGGTGGCTATTATGCGCAGGCCGGGCACATCTTTTATCCGGGCGTCCAGTATGGCCATCTCCTTATCGTACACCGACTCATCATAATCCTGCAGGTGCATAAATGCATAGTTGGTCCTGAATAGTCCGGGTCTTGTATCGGTAGCTATCAATGCTGCCTCAATAGCTACCGTTCCCGATCCGCACATAGGATTCACAAATGGCGATATTCTGTCCCATCGGGTGGCCATTATTGTCGCAGCAGCCAATGCTTCCAGCATCGGCGCACGCCCCGGTATCTTACGGTAGCCATGCCTGGCTAGTGAGTCGCCCGAGGTATCTATAAAAATCTCTGCATCTTCATTTTTCCAAAACAGGTGTATCACCGCGCCGCTTAGTTCAGAGCCTGTGTTAGGGCGCTTCCCGGTTTCCTCCCGCACACGGTCCACTATCGCGTCCTTTACCCGCAGGTTGGCAAACATCTTATTATTGATGGTTTCGTTGAACACATTGCTGGTAACGGAAAAATAGCCATCCTCCGGCAGCAGGTCTTCCCAGGGATAGTTGTTGATATTATTGTAGATATCATCGGCATCCACAGCCTCAAAATGCCCCAGGCTATATAGCACCTGGCTGGCAGTACGCAGGTTCAGGTTCAGCTTTATACAGTCATTAATGCTGGCTTGTAGGCGCAGCCCGGTCACAAAGGTCTCATCTATCTCAAATCCCAGCTCTTTCACCTCCTGTTCCAGGTAGGGAGCCAGGCGTTTGTGGCAGGTAATGGTAACATCACTCTTGGTTGTGTAAAACGACATACAGCCTGCAAAGGTAAACCCTTAAAAGCGATATTATAAGACAAATTGCATTGAGGATAATTACCCGGCTCACCTCGATTTGCTGGGCGGAACAGGCTTGCACCTTCCCGATTCATTCTTCAGCACTTTATCCACATCGCACCACACATTATTTCGGGGATCGCTGAACGATGGGTATTTAGCTGCAATGATTCCATTTACATCTACGAGGTAAGCTATATTGGCAGCGGGGCCAAAATGCTGCCACCATTCGTTTCCGGGCCCGTCTACCAATATTTCAGGCACGCACCTTATATGCGATATCAGGGTGTCTGCCATGGCTTTTCGTTGTCCATAAGTAGCAGCTTGCCTGAAATGTATATTTTGCTGCTTATTTTCCGGTTCAGGTTCCGGCTTTGCCCGGTAAGGGCTTGGGTCGATATCCGGGGAGGCCTCCATTGTGTAGATAATGAAGATCTTGAGATGGTGGCCGTAATAGTCTGCCAGTGCATTCATCAACGCGATGCCCTGTCTAAAGGCGGGGCTGGTATAGCTGCCTGCCACCAGCAACACAGGGTTATGCGCCTGCAGTACAGTGCGTATATTCACCTCCTTGCCTTTCATAGTATACAGGGTGAAGTCAGGTATCATGTCTCCTTTATACTCTTTGCCGGGAGAACTATCGTCGTAACTTTTTCTGCGGTCTACCAGGGCGCTATCTGGTGGCAGCCCGGCTTTCGTTATTGAAGGCCTGAGAAAAGGCGGCAGCTGTTCTTCTTTACCCGGGCAGCGACCGGACTGTGTCCCTAGCAGCTCATCTATCCGGCACCACATATTGTCGGGTTTGTCACTTTTTTGATACCACCCGTCCTTTGCTACTATCTTTCCCTTGCTATCCAGCAGGTAAGCATTATTGGTTGCACAGCCCGAGTGATTCCACCATTCATTCCCCGGTCCGTCTATCAATACTGTGGTCGAGAGTCCGCGCTCAATCAATCCGGCAGCCCTGTTTTTCCGTTCCTGGTAACTGGCAGGCTGATCAAGTCTTATGTTCTCCCTGTTATTTATCGTGTCTATATCGGGCAGTTCGGGGTATGGCATTGCTCCCTTTTGCGGGTGCGCCTCCACCACATAGATGATAAACACATTCAGCCGTCCCTGGTAATATCTGCTTAGCGTGTTAATATCCGCCATATTCTTTCTGAAGTAAGGACAGCTGAGGCTTCCACTTATCAGCAATGTAGGATTCTTTGTTTCACTCAGTGTCTTATAAAGGTTCACCGCTTTGCCATCCACAGTATAAAGCGTGAAATCGGGCATAAAGGTCCCTTTTTTAAAACCGCCATTGAAATCGTCCCAATTCCTGGTAAGGGGTATTTTGGGCACATGTATCATAGAATTGCCCGCAGGCAATTCTTCTTTGTTTAGGGCGGGCTTATGCACCTGCCCAAATGAAATGGCATGAAAGAAAACAAAAAAAGCAATAAGCAGTTGGCGCATGGTTCAAATTTATAGGTTCCAATGGTCATATTGCAACCTTCCCCGTGGGATGCAGGTAAATTTAGATCATTTTGCCCTGCAGTGGCCGGAATGGCTGTGTAAGAGGTGGTCCACACTGCACCACATGCTATTGCCAAACCAGCCATTTTTTGCCACTATCAGGCCTTTTGTATTAATAAGGTATGCATTGTTAGGTGCCTGGCCCGAGTAGCTCCACCATTCATTTTGTGGTCCGTCCAGTACTACAGTGGGCACTATGCTTAGGTGCCTGCTCATTTTGGCCACTGCTTTTCGCCTGTCCAGGTAGCATGCTGCCTGTTTCATATTGATCTTGTCCATCTCGTTCTTCTTCACGGCGGGTGGTATCAGGGGATAGGCCTGTGTGCCGCTCATGGGATGCGCCTCTATTGTATATACAACATACACGTTCAACTTGTCCTTATAGTAATTTGTAATGCTGTTGATCTCTTCAAGGTTCCTCCGGAACACAGGGCAGCTATAGTTGCCGGATATTAGCAGCACCGGTTTGTGTGTTTCTTTCAACACGGTGCTAAGTGTTATTTGCTGGCCGTCTACAGTATAAAAAGTAAGGTCGGGTATTTTGGTCCCTTTTTTAAAACCACCCATAAAATCGTCCCAGTTCCTGGTCTCGGTTATTTTTTCCACGTAGATCCCCTCATTATCCCTGGGGCGCTCATCACCGTTAATTGCCGGGCCTTGGCCAAACGAGGAGGTATATATAAATGCTAAGGCAACAATAAATAAGAATCTGCGCATATTTAACTCAATTAATATGCCTTAAAAATAGTTAAATTCAGCTCGATAGCAAGCTGCGTGGCGGAACTTATGCCTGGTCGGATGGCAGATAGATATCAAAAGTGGCGCCTTCACCCAGCGCACTCGTTGCGGTAATGATCCCATTGTGGTTGGCTACTATTTTCTTTACTATGGCCAGCCCTATGCCTGTGCCGCTATACACTTCTTTACTATGCAATTTCTGGAACACTTCGAAGATCCGCTCGTTGAACCGGGGTTCAAAGCCTATGCCATTATCCTTGACAATGATATGGCAGTAATTTTTTTCAGCCGACAGGTGTTCATACAGCATTTTATCCCCCTTCACTATTTCGCTCCTTATGATGATATGTGGCGGCACATCCGGTTTCGAAAATTTAAGCGCATTCCCTATCAGGTTACACATCAGCTGGCGAAATTGGAAGGCTATGATATTGGCCGGGCATAGCTCGCTGCTATCTATCACAGCATGCTTCTCATTTATGGTATCCTTCAACTCAGCTTTTACCTGCGCAATGATAATATTCAGGTCGGTCTCCTCAAATTTAAGCTGCGTGGTATTGACCCGCGAAAAAGCCAGCAGGTCATCAATAAGTTGTTGCATCCGTGCTGCAGAGGATTGTATCCGTTGAAAATAATATCTCCCCTTTTCGCTCAACTTGTCATTTTCCGCACCTTGTATAATGGTAATAAAGGTCTGTATCTTGCGCAGTGGTTCCTGAAGGTCATGGCTCGATACATAGGTAAAGGCTAGTAATTCTTTATTCGCTACTATCAGTTCTGCAGCGCCTTTTTCCTTTTCCTCGTTTTGAAAAACAAGCTCTTTGTTCGCAATGATCAGTTCTGCTGCACGTTTTTCCTTTTCCTCATTTTGAAAGCTAAGTTCCTTATTTGCAATAATGAGTTCAGCCGCGCGCTTTTCCTTCTCTTCATTTTGAAATATCAGCTCCTCGTTGGCAATGCTCAGCTCGGCTGCACGCTTTTCTTTTTCCATGTTCTGGAAAACCAATTCGGAATTGGCTATTAGCAATTCCGCCGCACGTTTCTCTTTTTCCTCATTTTGAAATTGCAGTTCTCTATTGGCCACGATCAACTCTGCCGCACGCCGCTCATTCTCTTCTTTTTGAACAGCAAGTTCCCGGCGGAGAATGATCAATTCATCTTCTGCTGGTGTTTTTATTTCTGGCGTTTCTCCTTGCAATGTTCTGTTTCTAATTAAAAGTATTGATTAAAAGATATTTTCTGTTGTTGTGGGTGTTTGTACGGTTACTACAAAGTCTTCCCTCGATGGTTGTGTATTGTCTCCGTCCGCTATCAAGGCAAGCGATTGCTGAATGATCATTTTGAACTGTGCAAATTCAGATGGCTTGCGTATGAAATACTTTGCCCCATTCTCGTAAAGCATATTCACAACACCTTGCTCAAAGGATGTAGAGAACATAATAATGGGTAACCCTTTTAGCTTTCCGTTCTGTTTTATCTCGGCCAGGCATTCAAATCCGTTTTTGCGCGGCATATTCAGGTCAAGGTACACAATATCAGGTAGCTTATTTGCAGCATTGCCCAGGTACTTCATCAGTTGTTCTCCATCATGTACGGCCGTTAACTGGGTAGAAAGGGCTAGCTCTGTTAAAGCCTCTGTAAAAAAACCGCAATCATCAATATCATCATCTGCCAGTAATATATTCACTCGTTTCAAACTCATCTTTCGGCCCCTTTTTTAAGAATAGTAGTATTGTTTTAGCAGGCCAGCACGAAATGATCTTTACTGGGTTGCATAATATTACCCTGGTCCAGTAAAGTCGTGAACGTTTGCGCTATTACCTGCTTTAGCTTATCAAAGTCAGAAGGCTTTTGTATGTAATACTGTGCACCGTCATCATACAGGCGGCTGACCATTTCCTGCTCAAATGCGGTAGAGAATATGATGATCGGCATCTTTTTCAGGCGCTCGTTCACCTTTATGGCTTTGAGGCATTCAAAACCATTCTTACGGGGCATATTCAGGTCCAGGAACAGTATATCGGGTAGTTCGTTTTTTTCATTTTCCAGGTATTGCATCAGTTGCTCGCCGTCATTTACCGCCATATGGTGCGTAGGCGGGTTCATGCTATCCAATGCTTCTTTGAAAAACTCACGGTCGTCATTATCGTCATCTGCGTGTAGCACGTTCAACTCTCTTAGTTTCATCCTCGTGTAATTTATTGAGTACTAAAATGCATATTTCATTAGCCAGGTCGGATGGTTGGCGCTGTCTGTCATGCCTGTTACAGCGCATTTAAGTTGGCAGGCGTCGCGGACTAAACTTATATAAAGATGGGCAATTTTATCCACATAAACCTTACACCATAATCCAAAGAAGTTACATAATTCACACATTGCAGGTATTTTAACATTGTGGCATAATTAAAAACGGAATGGAAAAGCCTGAAACTAAGGCGTCTCCTTGGTCGCCACCAGCCTGAACTCGAACAGGCTTAGCTGTTTTACCTCCACCCGTACCTTGCATTTATCGCAGGCTATTTTGGTCTTGTAGTTCTTCTCCAGTCCGCCCGGTTCCATTTGCTCGGTCTTATAGGTATTCCATTGCTGCCCGTCTGTTGAGCGCAGGTACACCAGGCTGATGCCCATTGGGCGGACGATCTTCGTTGGGTACATCTCTATCACTATGTTGCCGCTCAGAGGCACGGTATATTCCACCGTCTTTGCACCCATGATGGTATCCTTTGCAAACTCTTTGCGCTCGGTTTTGCCGAAGGAGAGATAGGGGAGCGTGAGTAATAGTAAGAACGGGAGTAGTAGTTTATGCATAAGGCTAATATACGATATCCAAATATGATTTTAAAAGCTATAAATTTTACAAGCCAGGCAATAGCCTGGCTTGTGTAAACTCTTATCGCGGTGTTGCCCTTCACTTACATCGGCCCGTTTGGCTGCAATATGCTTACGCGGTTGCCTTCCGTATCCTCGAAGCTTATCCATAGCCCCACACCGGGTATCATCATGGGCTCCATGGTTTGCTCACCCTTTTCGTTCATGGCGCCCAGTATCTTTCCCCCCGCTGTCTTAACATCACTGATGGACTTTTGTATGTCCTCAACAGCTATCACAACCGACGGCGCATGCGAGGCGGGGCCGGCCTTTTGGTAAAAGCCGCCATTGATGGTGCCCGGTGTTTTTACCATGCCCTTTTCATCTGTCTCGGCAGTGTGGGCTACTATGTAATTACCCATCTCAGCGCCCAACTGCTGCATGCCCCAGCCGAAAGCCTGCTCGTAGAATTTCTTCATACGATCGCCCTCGAAATAACCCATTTCAAAATGTACTACAGGATTCTTGCTCATGTTTTTTATGTTTTAAATGTATAAGATTATGATTAATCACCACACCGGATCCTTATAAATTGGGGTCGAATTCCACGATCCACTCAATACCATATTTGTCCCTGAACATGCCCGCATATGTACCCCAGGGACTGTCGCCAATGGGCCCTTCAACATTCCCACCTGCCGATAGGCCGTTAAAGATCTTGTCTGCTTCCTCCCGGCTTTCTGCACTTACTGATATTTTAGACCTGTTCTCGTTTTCGTCCACTCGTCCCATAAATTCGGGAACATCATTGGCCATTAGTACATTGTGTTTGCCCATAGGCAAAGCGATGGTCATTATTTTATTGGCCTCCTTTTCTGCTACCGGGAAGTCATCACTTGCCAGGTCTTTAAAGCGAACGACCTTTGTAAACTCTCCGCCAAAAACCGATCTGTAAAAAGTGAATGCCTCCTCAGCATTTCCATTGAAGTTGATCCAGGGATTGATTGCTCTCATAATTTTAATATTAAGGTTTTAATTTTCCATCTAATTATAATGATAAACAAACCTACTACCTGTTTGTGAAACAGGCAATGGCTGATTGCGACAATTGTAAGGGGTGATGCCGTCGCTGCGGGAGCGGGGATGTTTTTTTGGTAAAAAAATGAAAGTAAATATACATTATTGGGCTTTTATTACCCCGCCTTAACCCAGTAATAATACCCTCTAAAAGTGTGCCTTGTCCTCGGTGATAAAGTGGAATAGCCAGTCCTTAATAACCATGCTCCATCCCCGCTCACAGGTTTCATAGCACTCCTTTTCAGGTACAAGCCCTTCGTGCGTAAAATGAAGGATGGTTTTGTTGTCTTTCGTGCTTATCTCGAAGATCATCTTTGTGTGCTCCCATTCCTGCTTATCATTTTTTAGCCACTGGAGTGTGCTTTCTGTCACCAGCCAAACTACCTTTTCGTTTGGGATAATTTCAATCAGCTTCTGTTTCGAATAGTGCGCGCCTGCATGGTGAATAATAAATTCATCATTGAGGTTTTCGCTGTTCCCTTCCAGGTCTTTGCCGCCCCACCATTTCGCAACGCCTTTGGTGATGCAATTAAAAACTTCCGACGGAGACTTCGTGACTTCTATTGCTGCTGTGAAATTTCTATTTTCCATTTCCACAAATTATAAAGTTGTAAAATAGTTCTTTGAGGGTCAAGTCACATATCTGGACTAGCTTGTCCGATTCATGCTCAAGTACAACACCATCGTAAGTGAATTTGACCTGCGTACCCTCGCCATTGGTTGTTAGCTCAAAGGTAAATTTGGTTCCGGTCCAGTCATAATTGTCTGCTTTGCGCAGGCTCTCCGTTGTAAGCCAGGTCACTTTTTTATTCGGCACGAATTCGATCACTTTGTTTTTTGAATAGTGCCCATCGCCTGTGCTGAATACAAACTCGCTGTCAAGTTTGATGTCCTGGCCTTCAAAATCTTCAGGCCACCATTTCGCGACATCAATGAGATGTGCAAAAACATCTTTCGCGGGTCTTGCTAGCTCAATTTCTACTGCGTAATTCACGGGCTTATAATTTTCTTTTGTCATTGCGCTTTATTTAGTAGGTGCCCTGAAAATACCTTTACCTGTGGTGAAATAGGAATACAGGCTTGTTTTTATCCAGTGTGTCCAGCCCGGTTCGCAGTCTGCGTAGCACTCAACATCGGGCGTGAGGCCTTCGTGGGTGAAGCTCAGTTCTGTCTCGCCATTGTTTTCCTTTAGGTCGAAGATCAGTTTGTTGTTGGCCCATTCCTTCTTGTCCTTATACCAGGGCATGTTGCAATCGGTCACCAGCCATACCACTCTTTTGCCGGGTACCAACTCTGTTACCGTAACGTTGAAGAATGAGTCACCGCCCATTTTTATCACAAACTCGTCGCCCTGCTTTTCGGCATTACCGGTAAAGTTCACGCCCCACCATTCAGGTACATTGTTGATCTTTTTAATGGCGCCCTCCGGACTGATCTTCGCTGTGATGCTGCAATTAAAATTATTCTGTTCCATGTTGTTTGTTTTTTTTCAACAAAGGTAGACTGGGGCCAGGCCCATGTATTGTACAAATCGGAACTAGCTGGTATAATGCTTGGTGGCCAGTTCGTTCATACTGTTCTGCAGCTCGGTTGGGGTGAAGCCTGTGAACCTTTTAAATGCCCTGATGAAATGCGACTGGTCGTGGTAGTATTGGTAAATATGGTCCTTTAAGCCCTGTAGTTTAGTGCCGCTTGAGTATACCTCGTAGAACTGCTTGAACCTTATTATCTCGGCTAGGTTCTTAGCCCCTGTGCCCAGGTGCTCTGTGAATTTTGTATGCAGCCATCGTGTGCTATAGCCCGTTTCTTTTTCCAGTTGCCCTACGGTTATGATGCCCTTGGTGTCTGCTATGCGCTTGATGCAGTAATCATAGACCAGGTCGGGGGCTGTCTTTTCCAGTTGCCTGAGCAGGAAGTCCTGGAGCAGCTGCAATTTCTCCGGCACTGTGTTTGCCCCGGCAAGCCGCCATTTCAGGTCTTCGGCAGGCTTGTCCATTAGGCAGGTGAAGTCTATGATCTTGTTTTTAAGCTCGGCATAGGGTAGGTGAAATAGCCGGTAGGCCCCCAGCGGCTTGAATTCGACGATTACGGTGCCTGTCTGCGCATCGTGTTGCGGGTCCAGCAGTACAGGCGCATCTATCAGTCCGGATAGGCTTAGTTCATTTTCCTTCTGGATGAAGGTTTTATCGCCTATGCCCGCTACTATACCATTCCGCCAGGTGAGCGTTAATTTCAGGTTGGCATTAGGGACTATCAGTTTATTATCCTCCACCGGCAGCCGGCCACTGCTCTCGAACATATGCATCTTAGCCACGTATGGGACGAGCTGCGGATGAGGTGTGACTGAATGGAAGCTGAAGGCGGTCATTTGTATTTCTATGCAAACATTTAGTGCTTCTAAAATTAAAAGGAATATTTGAACTTAAAGTTGCACAATACGGGCTTATTTACTCCAATTTTTACCGCACTTCGCACAAACCCATTTTATCCTATTGGCCCCGGCTCTGCCAAATAACAAACCAATTATCAAAAAAAACCACGAAAAGAGCATAAACGGCAGCATAATAATGGTCCCTAGGCAACCCTTACCCATACTATAACCCTTCTTATATGGATGTATGCTTGGCGAGCCACATTTTGGGCATCTTGCTATGTCGTCATAAGTTTTTTGTTCCATACAGGCAGTGTATAAGTTAGGAAAAATCTCTTATAAATATTTTTACAAGACCTTCAATAGGATTTTCAAGTAAATAAGCTTGCAACTTTTCTTTTATCATTGGGACCATTTTAAAGCGATTGAAGTAGAATTTGGTCGGATATCTCAATAGCCAATAAGGATTAAATAACCGATAGTCGAAAGTTTCCAAATTTAATAGCCATTGGTAATACAAAACATCGCCTTTATATTTCTGGTATTGTTCAGTTGAAATATCAATGTCGTTTTTAAAAGCTAAGTTAATGAGGTTGTCCAAAGCTGAGTTTCTATCTCCATCATCAAAAAAGGCAACTTCTCTATTCTGACTAATAGGTATAGTTTCTAAGTATTTTTCGAAGTACTTTTTGTAGTCAACGATGTCGAAAATTGCTGCAGTATAGTAGAGGTCATCATTAAACCGGCTATCTAGAGACATTACAACTGTATCTTTTATTTTTTCACGACATTCCGGCTCGACTATTTCTATATATCGTATTAATGATTGCAAGCCTTCTCCCACATCATAAAGGCCTCCTACTTCTTCAGACAAACTCCATAATTTAGAGAGAATTTTGTCATTATTAATTGTGTAATTGGAATAGTTCTTCTTCATTACGTCGGGAAAGCTGGTTATGATTTCTAGCATGTGGTAATTTTTTTTATTGCTTAATGCCCACAGAAGCCAATTTTCCATCTCTTCTATTCCTAATACTGAAGATTTGTAACCAATGAAAACATTAATGTATTGTTCCACTCTCCTGTAGTGTCTCCCCTCTTTACTTAGAACTTCTCTTAATTGTTTTGACAAACTGACGATTGTGCCGTTTTCTAGCTCTATTCTTGATAATAAGACAAGAAAATTTCCTAGAATTTTTTCCGTCTTCCTTGATAAGTAATAATTCTTCGCACCAGACTCACTACTTAATATAGTATCGATATCATCAACTGATCTAAGAAAACAATTTAGTTTTTCATTAAATCCAAAGTTCGTAGCATGATTAGAGTAAGAATATTTAATGCTCCTCAAATGATATTTCCGAAATAGCTTATCAAGATCATCCGGATCGAAATTTTTGAGCATTAAATCTAAAATATAATCGTCAACGGTATCGAGTCTTGAACTTCTATCGTTTTGTATCGAATGGCTGGCTAAAAATCCCTCAATAGATTTGTAAATTACTTGTGAAAATTCAACAAATAGATCAAATAGTATAGAATTTGCATCCAAAAAAGTTTCAAGTTGAGCTGTATAATTCAACAAATTTTCCGTTAGATGGTCTTTGGATGAACCGCCAAATTGGTCACTCCTATGATTGTCCAATATTTTTTTGGAGGAGTCTTCAATTCTCCATGTTGCTTCATCTAAAAAATTTCCATCACATATCCAAGATAATATTTCAAATACCTCGGTTGAAACTTTATTGCTTACAAACAAAAGTTCATCCTTAATTGGAGTCAAATTAGTACTAAGAATTTCATGACGATCTATTCCAAAATAATTGTTTCTAATAATCGCAAATAATTTTGACATATTATATTTGCAAATAAAATAGCTGATAAATCTATTCTGCTTTAAAAACTTATCTGCTAACCTTTTGTAGTAGTAAAATGATTTTCCGAAATCTCCAAACTTGTAAAATAAGTATGATTTGCGCATCAAAGATTCGCTGGTCTCATCGTCGCTGGGAATTAGTTTGAGTTGTTCAATGCACTTTTTATAATCATACCTGTCGTATGTACATTTTTCGCAATCACATTTTGCATGGGAAAACAATTTGTGAATACAAATACGTTTATCTTTTTCTATTCTTATGTCAACTAGAATATGATGAATTAAATTAAAGCTGAAAAATTTAATGACTTTCCTTATTTTGTTTTGATAGTCATTTATTGAACAAATAATGTCTTGATTTTTAGTGATGGTAATTTCATTATTTATCAATTCTATACTATCGAATAGGTCGAACAATTCGATATTGTCTGTTGTTAATGTAAATGCGCCATAGTGTGTATTTGAGTTTTCATTTAAAGCGAATGGATACAGCTTGGTAAGTAAATATGGAGGAATCATTAGTAAGCCCTCGAATCTTTCTACTATGTTATGTAAGCTGTCTAAAATGTTTTCTTCCCTATTTTTTGCTTCAAAAGATTTTTCAATAATCAAAAACTTGGGTTTGGCTATTTGGTTTGTTTTATAAAGAAAATCCAGTTCTTCTTTTGACTTCCGAACATCATCGATAAACTTAAGAATGCTCTCGTTATCTAAAGTATTGAGTGGCTCGATATATATTTGGATAGATGCTCTTTCATTTTGATCTTGTGCTAAAATTCTGTCTCTTATTTCTGAATCAATCTGTATTGAATACCAATAAACTTTTCTTTCAATTATATCCGAAATAGTGATAATCAGAGGTATATGAGATGCTAAACAATACCTTTTTGCATTATTTAAATTTAATGAAAATGGAATTTTATTTTTATAAAGATGTGATTCTCGTTTGATTACGTTATTATGAAAATTTGACACCCCTTTATTTTGAATAAAGAATTGCATTAAAAAATCGTTTTGCTCCGATTTCTCTTTAGGTTTAACTACGATATAATAGTCTTCTCCTTCATCATTTTGAGTATTCAAGTCAAATTCCCTAAGATCAAGATTATGGTAATTAAGAGTATCTACAAGTGTCTCTTTTAATAAATTGTCGGACTTTAATTGTATTTGCTTGTTATTATAATGCATCACGTTTAAGTCTTCGACTATTGATTCCTCGCTATTTTGTTCCATTAATTGTTTTATTATTATATTTTCGAAACTACTAACCTTTTGTATAGCCTACACCGTTCCTGCTGAAAATGTGAATATCTTTTTTTGCATCTGCCATGTTAACGAGTGTATATTGCAACGTTGCCTAACTTTTTATCGGTCGGGCAGCTAGTTCTTTGAAATCATGAAACCTGTTTCAACTGTGTCTTGCAGTGCGAGATTATCCTGTACATCCTATAATCCTGCAAATCGTGTTCAGACAATTTCCGAATCGGTAATTATCGGAACTTTCTCCTGGTTGCCATTAAAAGACAATCGGAAATAACCAGAAATTATCATTTTTCGCATGTGGCAAGCCAGTAAAGCCTTTCCGCAGACTGGCCCAAAATAATCGGTAATTATTATTGCATCGGCAATCGGTAATTATCTAAAACACCGCTATAGGCCAATCGGGTGCAAACCGGCAATTATCGGGTGTAAATCGGGCCTGCTATCCACATTAGTCAACCTTTACAAGGCATTGATAACAAAAACACTAGCCCAAAAAATGTTGATAATCCACCCCCGAATTCTAAATTTCACAAACCGGAACTCTACTCCCAAATCATGCAAATCCCATAAATCCCATTAATCGTGGTTCAAACCGTACCTTTGCGCCAATGCAACAGAAAAAATACGATATAGATAAGATATTAGCTAAGCTGAAGATAGATGCCCTTAATGAGATGCAGCTGGCTGCGGTGGAGACCACCAAGCAGCAGGACGAGGTGATACTGCTATCGGCCACGGGCTCGGGTAAGACCCTGGGTTTCCTGCTCCCCATACTGGAGACGCTGGATGCTGATGTAAAGACCACGCAGGCCCTGGTAATAGTGCCCAGCCGCGAGCTGGCCCAGCAGATAGAGCTGGTGTTCAAGGCCATGGGCACGGGGCATAAGATAACCTGCTGCTATGGCGGCCACAAGCGCGAAACAGAGGAGAACAACCTGATAGAGGCCCCTGCTGTAGTAGTGGGCACCCCCGGCCGCCTTGCCGATCATATACGCCGCGGCAGCATCACCGTGGATACCATAGAGGTGCTGGTGCTGGATGAATTTGACAAATCGCTGGAACTGGGTTTCCAGGACGAGATGAGCTATATAATAGGTTCGCTGCCGGGTATCCGCAAAAAGATACTCACATCGGCCACCGATATGCAGGACATACCGGACTTTGTGGGACTGAGCGAGCCGGTAAGGCTGGACTTCCTGGACCATGAGAACGCGAATTCGGCAGGCCTGGCGGTGAAGTTTGTACGATCGGACGATAAGGACAAGGCCAATATACTTTTCCGCCTCATCTGCCACCTGGGCGACAGGAGCTGCATAGTGTTCTGCAACCATAGGGAGAGCGTGGAGCGGGTGAGCGAGATACTGAAGGAGGATGGCATAGTGAACGAGTACTACCACGGGGCCATGGAGCAGCAGGAGCGCGACAGCGCACTGGCCAAGTTCCGCAATGGCAGCACCAATGTACTGGTGACCACCGACCTTGCCGCGCGCGGGCTGGACATACCCAACATACGCTACATAATACACTACCACATGCCGCATACCGAGGATAGCTATACCCACCGCAACGGCCGCACAGCGCGCATGGATGCCAGCGGTACGGCTATACTGATACTGAACGGGGAAGAAGATGTGCCGGCATACATAACCGATGAGGTAGAAGAGATAACACTGCCGGAAACAACCGTGATTCCCGAAAAGCCCAAATGGACAACGCTGTTTATAGCCGCGGGCAAAAAGGATAAGGTGAACAAGGTGGATATAGTGGGCTTCCTAAGCCATAAGGGTGAGCTGAAAAAAGAAGATATAGGACTGATAGAGGTGAAGGACTTTTTCAGCTTTGTGGCCATAAAAAAGATAAAAGCGAACAATGTGCTGCAACTGATAAAAGAGGAAAGGATAAAGGGGAAGAAGGTGAAGATAGCGGTGGCGAAATAAAACCCCTCTAAATCTCCCCTGAAGGGGAGACTTGTGTATCGCAAGGATCCTGAAACAAGTTCAGGATGAGGCGGATGAGATGACTTTAATAGAATATTATATTAATGCCTTATTTTGGGCTAAAATAAAACGATTTGGATTTTTACGATTTTGGATTTGATGACGACCTGCTGGATGGTATAGAGAGCATGGGATATGAAACAGCTACTCCCGTGCAGGAGCAGGTGATACCCCCTATAATAGCAGGTCGCGATATAATAGCTGCCGCGCAGACGGGCACGGGCAAGACGGCGGCCTTCCTGCTGCCGGTAATGCACAAGTTGCTGAGCGAGCCGCATGACAGCCACAAGATAAACTGCATGATCATAGTGCCCACCCGCGAGCTGGCAATACAGATATCGCAAACGCTGGAGGGCCTGGCATACTATACCGACATAAGCAGCATAGCCGTATACGGCGGCGGCGATGGCAACCTTTTTGCCGCAGAACGCAAGGCACTGAGCACGGGTGTGGACATAGCCATATGCACCCCCGGCCGCATGCTGAGCCACCTGAAGATGGGCTATGTGAAAATGGACGCGATAAGGTACCTGGTACTGGATGAAGCCGACAGGATGCTGGACATGGG
>DDET01000029.1 GCA_002336915.1 Bacteroidetes bacterium UBA1947
GTTTTCCAGAAGCTATTTTACAACAGCTTCTTTCTTTTTACCTGTGGTAGCGAACTTCATCGCTACCGCTGTTTGTTTCCCAATCTTTCAAAGAACTTGTATCACCTTCGTGACCCTGCCGTACCAGCGGACTTGAACCGCTCCCGGGGCCTTTAACCCCTGTACTCTTTATTACCTCTCTAAGAACTTTTTGTTACCCTTTTGCTACCTCTTTTCCCGCTAACGGAGTGCAAAGGTACGGGGAGTTTTCTACACCACAAAATGTTTTTCGAAAAGATTCTCAAACACTTATCCACACCGTTTATTCCCTGCAGATACTTTTAAAGAGCTTACCGTTTTTTCAAGCGGGTTGCAAAGATAAGCAGCCTTTTTACAATCACAAAATCTTTTTGTCAAATAATTGCCAAAATTGCGCCTATCCGCCCAATTCAATATATTTATAACCTAATCCGGCTATTTATGAAAAAGTATGCACTCCTTTTACCCGTTCTTTTACTCTCTGTATCTGCCTGCAAAGAAGCCGGCGATAATACCCTGGGCATGAAACAGATGGAGGAGACCCTTTACAAACGCTACCCTACCGTCAACCGCGTAAGTGTGGAGGTGGTGGAGAACAGCGATGTCAATATCACCCTGGGCGATAAAGCGCTGTATGCGGCCCCGGAAGAAAAGCGCAAGCAAATAGTAAGTGAACTGGGGCCTATCATCATCCAAATATTCGATAAGGGCAATTGGCTCAGCAAAGGGCATGTAGTGTTTGTAAAAGAAGAAACTACACTGCAGGCTACTGACAGCATAGTTTACACCATCAATCTCGATAGCCTGAAAAAAGCCACAAAATAAGAGCACTCTTGCGGCCCGCTCGATCCCGCGAGGGGCATG
Source organism: Bacteroidetes bacterium UBA1947 (assembly GCA_002336915.1). Classification (GTDB taxonomy): domain Bacteria; phylum Bacteroidota; class Bacteroidia; order Chitinophagales; family Chitinophagaceae; genus MKUN01. Next base: position 883 of record DDET01000029.1, read on the forward strand.
GTTTTTATAAAAAGCAATAGTATAATGCTTTCAAGAGCTTTAAACTATTGGGAGGATTTTTTATCTAAAAAACAAACAACCCCGGGAATGACCGTAAAGACTTACCTGCTCACCATTATTATATTGCTCTGTTCATCCCTCGCATTTGCTCAAACCTTTACAGTCTCAGGCCGTATCCTCGACGAAACAGATACTTCCGCCCTCATAGGCGTAGGAGTAACATTATCGTCTCTTAGCGACACAAACCAAAAAGCAGGCAGCGTTACCGACGAGAACGGCAATTTCAGTATACCAAACATTGCCCCCGGCGCATACAACCTAAGCGCATCATACATTGGCTTCGTAAAAATTGACCGCCGTGTAACTGTTACCGGGCAAGACGTAAACCTCGGCAATATTAAAATGCAGGTAAACGCCACCCAACTTAAGAATGTGCTGATAGAAGATAAACAGATACGCGTGCAGCAATTGGGCGATACAAGCCAGTTCAATGCAAACGCCTACAAAACAAATCCCGATGCCAGCGCCGAAGACCTTGTGAATAAAATGCCGGGCATAACTTCTGATGCTAACGGAGTAAAGGTGAATGGTGAAGATGTAAAACAGGTGTATGTAGATGGCAAACCTTTCTTTGGCGATGATCCTGCCGCTACTTTGAAGAATTTTCCGGCAGAAGTGATCGATAAGATACAGGTCTTCGATAAGCTTAGCGACCAGGCACAATTTAGCGGCTTTGACGACGGTAATACCTCCAAGACCATCAACATTGTCACCCGCAAGGGCAAGAACAACGGGCAGTTTGGCAAAATATACGCTGGCTATGGCACCAGCGATCGTTACCAGGCAGGTGGCAATGTTAACTTCTTCAACGGCGACAGGCGCATCTCCCTGATAGGCATGTCGAACAACGTCAACCAGCAAAATTTCAGTACCGAAGATATATTAGGTGTTACCGGCAACCAGGGCGGTCAAAACCGTGGTGGTGGCCAGCGTGGCGGCGGAGGCGGTGGCCGCGGAGGTAGTCGTGGTTCCTTTGGTGGTGGCGGCTCCGATGGAGGCAACTTCTTAGTAGGCCAGCAAGGCGGTATCACTACTACAAATTCTGTAGGCCTTAACTACAGCGATACCTGGGGCAAGAAGATAAAAGTATCGGGCAGCTACTTCTTTAATGCCACTGATAATAAGAACAATACAGAGCTTACACGTAATTATTTCACCACTACCGATACCTCGCAGGTATATGATGAGCACAGCAATACCGAAAGTAAAAACTATAACCACAGGGCCAATTTAAGGCTGGAGTATAATATCGACTCATCGAATTCCATCATCCTTACACCTCGCCTTAGCGTGCAAAGCAACAACTACACCTCTACCCTGTCCGATACAATGAATAACAGCACAGGCGATTTTTTAGCGCCTTTAAGCAGCACCAATAATATTAGCAAGGCGAAAAATACGGGCTATAGCTTTTCTAACGACCTGCTGATAAGGCATAAATTCGGTAAACAAGGTCGTACCCTGTCTTTCGACCTGGGTACACAGTTGAATCAAAAAGACGGAACAGGTGAATTGCATTCCCTTAACCAATACACCGACGCCCTTCTCTCCGACTCGCTCAACCAGCAATACACGCTCAATAACAACGGTTATACTTTCTCCGGCAGCCTTAACTATACCGAACCCTTGACTAAGAAAAGCCAGTTGATGATCAACTATAGCCCCTCTTACAACAAGAACAGGTCCGACAAAGAAACAGATAGCTTGAATGATCTCACAGGTGAGTATACCCTGCATTCAGATAGCCTATCCAACAAATTCGACAATACCTACATCACCCAAAAAGGCGGCCTCACCTATCGCCTGCGCGATGCAAAATTGAATTTCTCTGCCGGTGCAAATCTTCAATACGCAACACTGGAAGGCGAACAAACCTATCCTTATTCATACAAACTCAGCAGGAATTTCACAAGTGTATTGCCCAATGCCATGTTCACTTACCGCTTCAGCAAAGAGAAGAGCCTGCGCATATTTTACCGCACCTCTACCAATCCACCTTCTGTAACACAGTTGCAAAACGTGGTTGACGTATCAAACCCGCTGCTGCTCAAAACCGGCAATCCTGACCTGCAACAGGACTATACACATACATTCACACTACGCTATGGCGGTACCAATAGCAAGTCTGCACGCAGCTTTTTCGCATTCCTTTACGGCAGCTATGTAAACAACTACATCGGCAATGCCACATACATCCCCACCCGGGATACAACAGTAACCGGTATAAGCGTACTAAAAGGAAGCCAGCTTACACGCCCGGTGAACTTAAATGGCTATTATACCGCAAGGACTTTCGTTACGCTGGGCTTGCCGGTCGATATTGCCAAGAGCAACCTGAATTTGAATGCAGGCCTCAGCTATAACCACACCCCTGCCCAGATAAACAACCAGCTCAACTACAGCAATAGCTATACAGTGAATGGTGGGCTCGTTTTAGGCAGCAACATCAGCGAGAAGATAGACTTCACCCTGAGCTACAATGCCAACTACAACCTGGTCAGGAACACCCTGCAAACACAGTCGGACAATACTTATTATAGCCATGTCGCCGCTTTCAAGGTGAACTGGATGTTCTATAAAGGCTTTGTGCTGAATACAGACTTTACTAACAACTACTACGCAGGCCTCAGCAACAGCACTTACAACCAAAGCTACTTCCTTTGGAATGCCTATCTCGGCTACAAGTTCCTGAAGAACCGCGCATTGGAGGCCCGCATCAGCGCCTTCGATATCCTGAACCAGAATAAGAACATAGCCCGCACCACTACCGAAACATATATAGAAGATAGTCGCACACAGGTGCTCACGCAATACTTCATGTTCACGCTTACCTACACACTCCGCAACTTTAAGGCTATGGCCCAGGCACCAGGAACAGGTAACGGGGACGATCACGGTAGCGAGCATCGTCGTGGCGGCAGGCAGAGAGGAGACTTTGGTGGACCACCGCCCGGCGGCGGTATGGGTGACAGGCCGTAAGCTATGCCATTTGCCCGCTCACATTGATCATGCCGGAGCGCACTAGATCTTGTATTACAAGATTCAGCTCATCAGGTTTTTTTGTGCCCACCAATACCTTTTTACCGGTCTTGAGCACCAGTTGCAGTCCCATGTCCCCCGATACATTGATGGCCTTGCCATGCTTAAAGCTATACTTTACACCCCAGCCCCCATACTCAGCCAGCGGGCTATATTTACGCACATAGGCCTGCGATACATCCGTCCAGTCTATCTTCTTCCCCTTTAGAATGAAGGGCATAAAGCGATAGTAAATACCTGTACCATCTATCTTTGTCTTAAGCTTTGCTGCCAGCATCATACCGGTCACCAGGGCAGGTGTAATGCATACAACCAGGATACCTATGCCACCATGCCTGTCCAGCTTGCCTTGCGAGCTGAGCACGATGATAGGCGTGGCCACAGAAATGATCATGCTTGCTATTATGATCATCCACAGCCACCACTGTCTGAACTTCTGTGTTTCTTCAAAAGAGTACATATCCCTAAATTAAGAAAACCGCTGCATACGCAACGGCTTTCTATATCTTATTATGGCTTAACTACCACCTTGTCATGGTGAGCTTGTCGAACCACTATTTTTTAGTCATCATGTTCTTAGCCTCTATGCTGAGGGTAGCATGTGGTACTGCACGCAGGCGGGCCTTGTCTATCAGCTTACCTGTAACGCGGCATATGCCATATGTTTTATTCTCAATACGCATCAGCGCTTTCTCCAGGTGGTTGATGAACTGTATCTGGCGGCTGGCAAGCTGTGCCAGTTGCTCGCGCTCCATTGCGCCGCTGCCATCTTCCATGTTCATATAGCGGTTCTCGGTATCTTCAGTGCCGGCTTCGTCCTTGCGGGTAATGAGGCCCTGCAGGTATACCAGTTCTTTACGTGCTGCATCCAGGCGGCCTGTTATCAGTTCCCTGAACTCAGCAAGGTCCTCGTCGCTATACCTGTACACCATACTTGTATCTGCTTCGGGCTGGTCAAGTATAGAGCGGGTATGTTCTGCGTCGTAGCCTTTCTTCAGCTTTTCAGCTTCCTGGCTTGGCTTCGATTTATTTTCCAGCTTGCGATGTGCTATAATAACGCCCGGCTTCTTATCGTCACGTGCTATCGTGCGGGTAGGCGTAGGCATTGGTCTTGTAGTTGATGGCGCGCCTTTCATTGGCATACCCTTTACAGTGGTAAGCGTTTTGGTAAGCGTTTTTCCTGATGATTTCTTAGCAGCTTTCTTTACTGCTACGGGTGTTTCCTTTGTCGGAGCTGTCTTCACAGGTGCTTCCTTCACCGCTGCTGCTTTCTTAGCTACGGGTGCAGGCGCTGCCTTTTTAGCCGGCGCAGGTGCTGCTTTCTTGGCAGGCGCTGCTTTGGCGGGTGCTGCTTTCTTAGCCACGGGTGCTGCTTTTTTCACGGGTGCAGGCGCTGCTTTCTTAGCAGGCGCTGCTTTTTTCACTGGTTGAGCCTTGCTACTGCTTGTTTTTTTCACGTTCTTGTTAGTTTTTGAGTCCGTTTTTTTAACGGTCCCGCTCTTCTTAGCCAACACTGTCTTCTTAACAGACGCTGCTTTCTTTACCGGCGCTTTGGGGGTCGGTTTTTTGGTAGCTGCTGCTTTCTTTACAGGCGATGCTTTCTTAGCAGGCGCCGCTTTTTTCTTATTATCCTTCTTCTGTGGAGTTTCCTTTTTCTTATTCTTATCAGCCTTGGCCTGCTTAACCGGCGCGGCTTTCTTTACACTTTTGGGTGCAGCAGCTTTTGCTTTGTTGTTCTTGGTAGGCTTCGGAGCCGGTTTCTTTTTGATGGCCATAGCTGTTAAGAATTTTTGAATATTAACACTTTAAGAATCGCTTCATTTATTTCAATCTCTGTGCCATTACTTACTACAGGCACAATTTTTATATTATCTGCCAGAATTTCGGCGCAAATATAATCATTGAAATGAATAATTGCAGATTTTAATGGTTCGTACTCCTCTATTTCTACTGCTATACGGTCGGTAAGCTCAAGCCCGGCCTCTTTACGTACCTTCTGGATACGGTTCACCAATTCACGTGCATTACCTTCATCCTGCAGTTCAGGAGTTACCGTGATATCCAGCGCTACTGCCAGGTTGTCTTTATTGGCAACCGACCAGCCCGGGATATCCTCGGCTATGATCTCTACATCCTCTGTATTGATACTTATCATCTCTCCATCTACATTCAGCGAAAAGCTTTTCTCCTTTTCTAAAGTGGTAATATCCTGCCCGTTCATTTGTACAATTGCTGCTGCAACTGCCTTCATTTTTGCACCCATGCGGGCACCTAGCGACTTAAAGTTTGGCTTTAGCTTCTTTTTTATAAATCCATCATTATCAGTTATATACTCTATTCGTTTTACGTTCACTTCATTTTTGATCAGCTCCTCTATCTGCTGTACCTGCGCCTGCATATGCTTGTCGGTAACAGGTATCAATATCCTTTGCAGCGGCTGCCTTACTTTCAGGTTCGTCTTCTTCCTCAGCGACAATACCAGCGAGCTAAGGTCCTGCGCCAAATGCATGCGCTCTTCCAGCTCCTTATCTATCACATCTGCATCCGCCACCGGGAAATCCGCTAAATGTACCGAAGTACAATTATGCCTCTTCGCCACACATTCCAAATTTCCAAATAACCAGTCGGCAAAGAAAGGCGCTATCGGGGCCATCAACCTGCTCAGGGTCTCAAGGCATTCGTATAAGGTTTGGTATGCACTTATCTTATCCTGCTCATACTCACCCTTCCAGAACCGGCGGCGGCATAGGCGCACATACCAGTTGCTCAACTGCTCATCCAGGAAGTACTCCATGGCCCTGCCCGCCTGGGTAGGCTCATAGTCCTCCATATACTTAGTCACATCCTGCACCAGAGTATTTAGCGTGCTCAGAATCCAGCGGTCTATCTCGGGACGCTTGCTAACAGGTATATATTTCTCTTTGAATGTAAAACCATCCACATTGGCGTACAGGGCAAAGAACTGGTAGGTATTATATAAGGTACCGAAATACTTGCGCTGCACTTCCTTTATACCGTCCAGGTCAAACTTCAGGCTATCCCATGGGCTTGCATTGGTGATCAGGTACCAGCGTGTAGCATCGGCACTGTATTTTTCCAGCGTTTCGAAGGGATCTACTATATTACCCAGGCGCTTGCTCATCTTCACACCGTTCTTATCCAGCACTAAGCCATTGGATACCACCGTTTTATAAGCCACACTGTCAAAAAGCATTACACCCAATGCATGCAGGGTATAGAACCAACCCCTTGTCTGGTCAACACCCTCCGCTATAAAATCGGCTGGGAAGTTGTGCTTCAGTTCTTTCTCGTGGTGCGGACCAAAAGGATAGTGCAACTGCGCATAGGGCATTGCCCCGCTATCGAACCACACATCCACCAGGTCGGGTTCGCGCTGCATAGGCTTGCCGCTGTCCGACACCAATACTATTTTATCTACATATGGCTTGTGCAGGTCTATGCTGTCCGGCAGGCCAAACTCACCCGCCAGCATATCAGCATGCTGGTTCATCACCAGCTTTTTATCGGCCTTTTTTACTTCGTCTATTAGTTCCGTTATGCTTCCTATGCACTTGGTTTCCAGTCCGTCATCACTCACCCATACAGGCAGCGGCGTACCCCAGAACCTGCTACGGCTCAGGTTCCAGTCCACCATGTTTTCCAGCCAGTTACCAAACCTGCCTTCACCTGTTGCTTTAGGTTTCCAGTTGATGGTCTTGTTCAGTTCTATCATCCTGTCCTTCACCGCCGTGGTGCGTATGAACCATGCATCCAGGGGATAATAGATCACCGGTTTATCGGTCCTCCAGCAGTGGGGATAAGTGTGTTCGTACTTCTCCACCTTAAAGGCCTTGCCTTCCAGTTTCAGCTTTACGGCTATATCTATATCTACATCCTTATAATCAGGATCGTCTTTATAGTTTTTTACATACCTGCCGCTGAACTCCCCGGTATAGTCGTTGAACTTACCTTCCTTGTCCACCATCGTCAGTATGCCTATATCGTGTTTTTTCCCCACACGATAGTCATCTGCGCCAAAGGCCGGTGCGGTATGCACTATACCTGTACCATCCTCTGTAGTTACAAAGTCGCCCGTTATTACGCGCCATGGGTCGCCGCCTGCTACCTCCCGGGTATTACCATCAAATGGCAGCAATTGTTCATACCTCAGGCCTTCCAGTTCGCTGCCCTTAAACTCGGCTATCACCTTCCATGGCAGCACCTTACTTTCGGGCGTATATGTCGTAAAATCAGTCTCTTGTGCTTCCTGCTTAAAGTATTTTCCAAGCAGCGCTTTAGCCAATATCACATTAGCAGGCTGGTGGGTATATGGGTTATAGGTCTGCACCAATACGTAGTCTATATTAGGCCCCACGGTCAGTCCGCAGTTGCTGGGCAGTGTCCATGGGGTCGTCGTCCATGCCATAAAGTGTACAGTACCTGCTGTCTCTGCAGCCATTTGTCCCCCACCTATCGGTGCATTTACATATGGCGCCCAGGCACCCTTAGATATATCTAATAATTTATGCTGTAATGGATTAAGACCTCCCTCTCCTTCGGAGAGGGCCGGGGTGAGGCGGAACATCGCCACAACCGTAGTATCTTTTACATCCTTATACGTGCCCGGCTGGTTCAGCTCGTGGCTGCTCAGGCCCGTACCCGCTGCCGGGCTATAGGGTTGTATGCTCACGCTCTTGTACAGCAGCTTTTTATCATATAGCTGCTTCAGCGCCCACCACAGGGTTTCTATATACTTATTATCAAAGGTGATGTATGGCTCGCTCATATCTACCCAATAGCCCATCTTCTCCGTTATCTCTTCCCATTTGTGCTTGTAGCGCATTACCGCCTCGCGGCACTTTTGGTTGTATTCCTCTACCGTTATCTTTTTGCCTATATCCTCTTTGGTGATGCCCAGTTCCTTCTCCACACCCAGCTCCACGGGCAGGCCATGGGTATCCCAGCCCGCCTTGCGTTTTACCTGGTGGCCCTGCATGGTCTTGTACCTGCACACAAGGTCCTTTAAAGTACGGGATATAACATGGTGTATGCCCGGCATGCCATTGGCACTGGGCGGACCTTCATAAAATACAAATGGCTCAGATCCTTCCCTGTTACTTACGCTCTTCTCAAAAACCTTTCCCTCCTTCCATGCAGCATGTATCTCCTGCTCTATGGATGGCATATTTAAACCCTTAAATTCTTTGTATTTACTCATCTTAATATGTGGGGGTCAAATTTGACCGGATATAGTATGTCGCAATCTAAAAATAAGGCGCAAAGGTAGGGATTTTTTGTGATGTTTTGTGGGGCAAGATTCACATGATTTTAGAGATTAACATGATACTACGTTTTTTGTTGATCAAATACTGCCATTAAAAAAAAATTATTAATATTGAAGTAAATAATGTATTAAAATTTTAAGATGCGAAGGCGTATATCCTATTGCCTGATTATGTTTTTCTTATCCATTGCACTGACATCAAAAGGTCAACAGTGGGGCCCGTGGATAACGTTACATGAAGAATATATAAACGGCACACCTCATCGGATTCAGGTGAGTTTCCGATATGTGGACTGTGGCAGCTTGGGACGGCATTCAGCCTGGCGCATAAACAATGAGATTTATAGAGAAAATGCGGACGTAAAGGCTGATGTAGCTTTTACAAATTGCTTAGGTCAAAGCGAAATATTACACCTGTATATACCATTAACAGACACAGGTATCAATAACGATCCCGGTCAATGGTTTTCCGCGTCCGGCCCTCCTGGCCAACCCTATAATATAAAATACTCCGAACTTAAACCCCACGAAAACAAAAGACCTGATTATCGTGTTGACGACAATTCCCCCATTTCAGTGTACAATGATGATTTGAATGATATACGAAAATCTGATAAAACATATAAGAGGACAATAAAAGAGGATGATGAGGCTTTGACGAAATTTAATAATTCAATTGAAAGCATTGGAAACACCTTAATAGACGATGAAGAAAGAAAAATTCAAAAAATAAGGCGGGAACGAAAACAACGCGAGCAAGATTATAAGGATGGAATAAGGCGCGATGAAGAAAGGGAACAAAGAGAGTATGAAAAAGAACAAAGAGCCGCCCGGGAACGTGCAGAAGAGAGAAAATTTGCTGCAGAAGAAAGACAACGAAAACTAAAGGCTGAACAGGACGAAGCCGAAAGAAGAAGGATCGCAGAAGAAGCCGAACGAAACCGCAGGCTTGCCATAGAAAAACAAAAGGAAATTGAAAATAATGTCAGGCGACAAAGGGAAATTACTCTTGATACAATTCAGGATGGGAAATTTCCTTCGAACAAGTCACAACTCACCGAAGTCTGGTTCTATATAGTTGCTTGGGATAAAATTACTTATTACAGTTTCGACGTGTACATATCTGATATTATAAAAGTAAAAAAATACTCTGATGGTACCTGGCCCTTTTTAGTAGACGTCAAAGACAATATTAACACACGTGTCGAATGGGGTAATACAGGTAAAAGACTTGTGGGCTATTTTGCGAACTTTAATGATGCCACGCAAAAGCAAAACACCTTATTGACAAAATTGAGATCTTTAAACGCCGATATCACCTTATTTAAGTGTCCAGAACTATACCGCATTGAAAACCTCTCTGCTGAAAAGAAATCTAAAAATTCGGACTTTTGGAATGAGAAACAAAAAGACGATCTGCATAAAAAAAACAACGATGATTTTTGGAATAAATAACCGCAATTTTTTTCGACTGTTGTTTGTCATGCTAATTTGTGCCGTAACAAGGACGAACGGTCAGGATACTGAGTCTATAGCTTTAGACTACTATTCCAAAGCTGAAGACGCGTACAATTCAAAAGACTATGACAACGCAGTAAAGTATTTGGATTTAGCCAAATCAAGCTTGGGAAAAGGGAACTCGAAGATCTACTATTTAAAAATCAAAGCTTTGCATAACCTAAGCAAAGATTATCGTAATGGTATTGCTATCAAAAACTTATCAGTCGCTATCGATTCTTTTTTCAAGACCACAGAAAAAGGAAGTTACCCGGAACCTAAATACATGGAAATAGTATCCATAAAAAATGACCTTAATGAGTATTATTCAAAGGAACTGATTGCATATCAAAGTACACTAAATGAGACTAACGAAAACAATATAACTGAAAATTATCTTACTAAGTGGCCCAATGGTCCGCATTATGACCTCGCAATACTGAAAAGAGATTCGATTATTAACGCAAAAAAGAACGCAGAAAATGAGCGGCTAAAACAAATAGTTCTAAAAGAAGCGGCTGAACAAAAAAAAATAAGTGAATTAATAGACACTGTTAAATACTATCAAGATAAAGATTTCAATACAGCATTAGTAAATTATAAAAAGCTAGTAGCTACGCATAGTAGCTTTGATTCAGTAATTTATCAAACAGGAATTAATTTAGGTGTACAATATGTACAAAAGTTTTACGATAAGGACATTCCAGTTTATGAAAAGAAGAAACATTACAGATCAGATCCCAGAGCAGACGAAAAAATTGAAATTTGGACAAACGCGCAAACTAATATTTGGAATCAAGCGAATATAATTTTTCTTTACTTACAAAGTACATTTCCCAATATCGCCGATGCATATTTTTGGGAAGCCTACAATCATTTACATTTATGGGCATATACAGCCGATGACGCAACTCCTGGTTTCTTCGAAAAACATAAGTTAGCTAAGAGGACTACCATATACGACAAAAAATTCCATGTAAAAGCAGAATTCGGTCCCAGCATTGTAGTAGGATATGGATGCAAAGTCCCCCATGAGAAGTATAAAAAATTCTTAGAAACCAATGTCAAGTTGAATTCTAAATTAGTAAGTCAAACACAAAGGGATTTAAATTACTTATTTGAATCCAATACAACGGAATATGCATATCTAAATAATTTGTGCAAATAGTTTTATTGGCGTGTCCCCGTTCCTTCAGAAGTTCCGGTAGGGCACCTGGTGGTACAAATAGAACTCCGTTCTGTAAACAGCATTCTTGTTCCAAGGGCCTAATCAAGGAAATTTTACAACCAGCAATACTCTAATCCTTTTATCTTTAAGAATATGTTGTTACTAGTCGGATTTGACATAGCAGGGGCAAAATACTCAACGCCATTCAGTAGTGTGGCTGCCATACCGCGGATCATACCCTACACTGCTGTGCTTCTGCTCACAATACTCGTTATCCTGGTTAGGCGCGCCATAATAAGAGAGCGAAAGAAAAATGCACACTTTAAAAAGAACGGGCAGGTAAAAGCAATTACACGGCTAAGTGATAATGTTGCCGTTGGCACCAAGGGAATGATCGTAAAGGTGTATTATCGGAAAACGGTAACCTATATCGTTGAATTCAGGGACGCAGCAGAACACCTTGTGGATACCATTGCCACTGAGGGCGAGCATATTGTGGAATATCCCTAATGCCCCTCTCGTCCTCGTTTGTAACGAGGATGCCCCGGCACAGCGTTTGCAACGCCCACTTGTGCCCGTTCCTCCAGATGTTCCGATAGGGTATCCGGTGGAGGCAATAAAACTCCAATTTCAAATCGGCATTCTTCTTAAAACTGCCCCCACTGGTTTAAGTCTTCTTTGACTGGAAAAAAGATTTCACACCGAGAAAAAAAAATCATCAATAACAATTCAAAAATATACAGCCTCAATTATCCATTATGGCCTACAAGGAGAGATGTCCGTTCCAAAAGAGAGCCTAAACATACTTTACATTTCGTGCTCCCGCATAGTCAAAATCTAGTTCATTTCTGTGCTGTCGGTTGATTAAATATTTTATATGCTTAATGTGGCTAACTATAACTTCGTCTTCACTTGGATGAATTAATAAATCATGCCCGGCCATTAGCTTTGCAACATCTAACAAACTGTATCCTTTCGAAAGAGTTATTATTTTTGCAGGATACATCTCGCCAAAATTGATACAGTTTGATTGAAAATAAGTTCTGCCTCGATCTTTTGTAATGTAAATACTAGCTTCTTGTATTCTATGTGTTATTGCGGGCAAATATGATAGCGCTTCTTCTTTTAAATATTCTAGGCCAGCGTAACTATTGTAGCGACAAATTTGTCCCTCTAATTTCCCCTGAAAACCATAATTATCAAATTTTTTAAAATCTTCGTCTCGTTTAAAAGTAGAGACTTCTAAAATTTTTAATCCTGATCGAATGACTAGATTGTTGTTGCTATGCAACGATTTTACCATTTCATAAAACTCTATTGGACCTTCAAATATTAGCACAGTATTGTCCCCTTCAGGAGAATACTGTAAATTCTTCACAATTGGTTTTCCTTTAATTGAAAAATTAGAAATTTCATCTATTATGCTATCCAAAAAAGGCTTATCATTAATTAGCTGGGACATTTCTTTCTCAACAGTAATGTAACATTCAAAGCAATTATAACATAGCTTATTATCCTTTAACCATTTATTTATACTATCCGGTATTGTAGTTTCCGGATCATACGTATCAAAATTCTTATATAGCTTACCTGTTAAATCCGTTGGAAGAGATAATAGCTTTTTATCTTTTAAGTGTAGAACAGGTTTATGTAATGCAATCATATATCCAACTTCTAACGAAACGTTTGGATTAAAGTCATTGTTGGAAATCCCGTCAAAAACTGCAACACCTAAACCACAGCAATGCAAATATGTTTCAATATTCAAGAATAGATCAGGATGATATTCTTTATCATCCGCTCGCAATAATGTTATCCCATTTTCTAAAAATGTCTGCTTAACAATATCTACTATTCTTTGGTGCGGTTTGGAATTTTCAAACTTCATCATTAAGAATCCAACTCGATTCGAGTCTGGGTAATCCGCATTAAATTTTTCGATACTTGTTATAATTTCTGATCTATGAGACATAGCGACTGCTCGGTTTTAAAACTATTTGTAAGTTAAAACATTTTCCGTTGTTTCCGATGTCCCCCATCTCGGCGTAGCCCCCCCACTGGTTTAAGTCTTCCGACAGGGCGACTTAAATCATCCCTATAAAACGAAAGACTCCGTCTGGCACCTAGGCTCGAACGCTGAATCAAGTATCCAATATCCAGTCACCAATGTGTCCTACGTGTGGATATGATTATTTGCTTACCCCCTCCCCCCCATTGTACCTTTGTGGCAAAAAAGCATTTTTTAAAAACATAAAAACTATCAGTTATGAATTCCCCACTGGTTTAAGTCTTCCGACAGGGAGACTTAAATCATCCCGATAAAACGAAAGACTCCGTCTGGCACCTAGGCTCCAACGCTCAATCCAGTATCAAGTATCCAATATCCAGCCACCAATGTGTCCTACGTGTGGATATGATTATTTGCTTACCCCCTACCCGCCATTGTACCTTTGTGGCAAAAAAAGCATTTTTTAAAAAGCATAAAAACTATCAGTTATGAACAGTCCCCGAGGCCAGGCCTACAACCTCTTCTTCAACACCAACCTTACCCAAAAGCAAATTGCCGAGCACATAGGCGTCAACCCCAAAACCCTGTACGAATGGATGAAAGAGGGCAACTGGAAGACCCTCAAAGCCACAAGCCGCCTCATGCCCGCGCAGATAGTCGATGACATTTACAACCATATCACGCACCTCAACTACAGCATCAAGTCCCGCGATTTCGAGCAGCGCTACCCATCAAAAGACGAGGCCGAGACCCTCCGTAAGCTCATATTTTCCATACCCAAAGTAAAGCTCAACGTCTCCAAAGGCGAGAGCGCCCAGTCCATGATGAACTTCCTAAGCTGGCTAACGCAACGCAACCAGGATGCGGCCATCTTCGTCTCCCAGTTTATCGACGAGTACCTCCACTCCCCCCGTCAGCAAGGCTTCGAAACCTACGACTTCGAATACGACGCCGACCAATACTACAACCCTACAGAAAGCCCAACCCCACTCGCGTCATTGCGAGGCACGAAGCAATCTCACGACAATACGGGAAAGGAAGCAGAGCCTTCTGCAGCAGGGCAAAGCTCTCCTCCTTATTTTCAAGGAGGAGTACCCGCAAAGCCTTCCGCAGCGCCGGCCGGGGGAAGTGGTTCTCCGCTCGCGCCGGGCAACACCTCTCTGCAAGGAGAGGAACTACAAGCTCCTTCCCTGTTTTTAGGGAAGGTACCCGAAGGGGGGAAGGGTAACCTCGCGCAGGACACCCCACCCGATTCCCTCGAAAACCAGGCCCAAACCGGGCCCAGATCGGGTGCACTATCCACATCCATTAGCACCGCTCAAAACCCCGCCCATCAATCAACCAGCACCCAAAACCCCAACATATCCACACCCGGAAATAAAAACGCAGAAAACGGGGGTAACAACGGCTTGATCAGCGATGAAGAAGTCCAGGAAATATTCGCAAGCTGGCAAAAGGTAATAGAAAAAGAGCGGCGAAGAAGAAGGCGCTAATAGGTATTTCTCATTCCCCTTTAATAATTTAGAACTATGAAACCAATAAGCGAACTCACCTATCTGGTACTGGCAAGGTCCGCCATTCACGATTTTGATATAAATATGGCTATAGACTGGGCGTACGAGATGGTAGCCTTAGGCTACGACACACCAAACCTCCTGTTTCTTGCCGCTACCTCAAAACCTGCCAACTATTTTGAGGTTTCCACTTACCTGGAGAATGCCTTGAAAGAACTAGGACTAAGGGAAAAGAGCGAAGAGGAAGCACTTGCAAGCTATGGCTACTACCATGTATTGGAAATAGCCCGGGGCGAAGATGTTCAGAAAAATCTTGGCGCGATCAGGTATCTCCATAGCGATGCCTACCAAGCCTTACTTATCAACTTTTTCCTTTTGAATTGGGCCTGGGGCGACCTTAACTATGGTAACCGCGAGCAGGAATATTGGCCAGGAGCAACCCAGGATAACATTGAGGGCCTGGTAATTGCTGAGGCCAACAGGTGGTTAGAAGAGCACAATGAATTTACAATTATTATACCTTAGCCTTTTATCGCACAGACCACCGACGAACAAGTACAGGAAATATTTGCAAGCTGGCAAAAGGTAATAGAAAAAGAGCGGCGGAGGAGAAGGCGTTAATAGCAAATAAAAAAGCAGGAGGCGCTGCTGCATCTCCCGCTTAAAGTTCTTTGACATATTGCGTAGCGGAATCCCGTTTTGAGCGGGATATTGTGTAACTGACTGCAGTATCCGGCATCAAGTATCCGGTACCAGGCATCATGAAACTGCCTATCCCAATATCATAGATATTAGATCGGAATGCAGGCTGACCTTAAAGAAAGCAGTAAGGCCCAATACTATACCAAGCAGGCTCAGGCCCGCTGCAAAAAAGAATAACCACTTTTTGCGCGTCAATGCCGTAATGCCGAACAGGGCTATAGCTATGGAAAGAAATGCATCGGTCATGTCAAACTGGTCGTCGAAGACATTGATGTCGTTATATTCTTTTTCGTAACCTTCGGCTTGCTTTTTGATCTCCGCCTTCTCCTTTTCATATTGGGCTATCCTTGCTTCGTCTTTTTTTATCAGTTCATCTGCCCCCGGGGCCTTTTGCAGCTTTAGCAACTCTACCGCATTTTCCAGCATGGCCTGTTTGGTGCTTTTGGCCTGGAAGTAGGTCCATGCATCTATGCTGTGAGCCTGCGCCTGAGACATTGCCTGCACCACATTACCGTCCTTAACATTGCACAAGGCCATAAAAGTGGCGGTGATAGCTACCCAAATTGCAACAATCGAGTTGAGCTTACTTTCACGGCCACGCTCCGAAGCTTCCTGTATGGTATCTGCGATATCCGCCATTATTTTTTGTATAAAATTAGCGCTTAGCCTAATACCCGGCAAGTTAATTACGCCCCCTGCTGCTTATTTGACCGGAGCCACCGTGAACTTGCCCGCAACTTCGGTACCGTTAACTGTAACAAAATCGTATGTGCCTTTTACGGTGTCCATCGCAGCGGAATAGATGACCACCTTGCCCGACCTTGCATAGTCACCATCAAGGTCGCCACGTTTGTAGAATGCGGTGCTCGCCTCGTTGGTCCCCATATAATATGTGCGCGTAGCATCGTTGTACTGCATAATGGCAATAGAAACTGTTTCCTTTGTGCTTTGCTGCAGGCCACTTATTTCCAGCCTGCGTATGGTATTGTCTTCAGTAATAGCAGCGCTAAGAACAGATGCGGTCCATGCACTTCCGGATACGGCACCATCCATAGCAGGTGTAGCTGAAAAATCCGGGGCAGGTCTTGCAACTTCTTTGTGCCTGGCGCATGAAGACAAGATGCAATATGCACTCAAGATAAGGCAGGCTGGTAAGAGCGCTTTTTTCATAGGTTGTTCTTTGGTGAAAAGTAGTACAGATTATGCCAAATCCTGAGTTTCCGGCTGTCCGGGCCCATGCCTTTTACATAAAAGAACTGCCCACTTGCGTAAAAGCAGTCATAGCTGCCAGGGCCCTGTCTTATTTTTAAGACCATATCAAATAAGCACTTATGAAGCGAATACTACTTGCTGCAGGACTTATCGCGCTGCTGTCGCAAACAGCAATGGCCCAAACGCCGGAACTGGTCTGCAACGTAGCCACCGGTACCGATGACAGTAACCCGTCTTACCTTATCGAGACCAATGGTAAGCTGTTTTGGGTGGCCTATGATGACGACCACGGCTCGGAGCTATGGATGAAGCCCCCCAACGATACAGCCCGCCTTGCAAAGGACATTCTCCCCGGCGCAGTCAGTTCTTTAATAGACCATATGATAGGCATGAATGGCAAGGTATACTTTATGGCAACCGATGGCACAACGCCTAAGTTGTGGATGAGCGATGGCACCGATGCCGGCACCGTAGTGCTGAAGGATATGCAGATGCTCACCTACGACCCCATAGCAGGTTACGGGGGTATAGTGTACAACAACAAGCTGTACTTTAACGGCAGCGACAATGGCAGCGAATATGAGCTATGGGTTACCGATGGCACTACAGCAGGCACCCAGTTGGTAAAGGATATCAACCCCGGCCCCATATCCTCCTCGCCCACACTCTTTACAGTGTATAATGGACTGCTGTACTTCACTGCCCTGGATAATACGAATGGTCGCCAGCTCTGGCTAAGCGACGGCACGGCCCCCGGCACCCATATGGTGAGCCTTATCAACGCCACAGGCGATGCCAGTCCCGGCCCCAAAGCTGTGTACAACAACAGGCTTTATTTTGGTGCCGACGATGGTACACATGGCATCGAGATGTGGAGTACTGACGGCAGCGACACGGGCACACATATGCTGAAGGATATGAACCCCGGTACAGGCATTGGCGGTTACAGGCCTGTGGTGAGTGGTGGCAAACTGTATTTTATAGGCGATGATGGCACTACAGGTCTTGAGCTTGCCGTAAGCGATGGCACCGCTGCAGGCACCCAAATCGTAAAGGATATTAACCCCGGCAGCAGTAGCTCCTCGCTCAGAAACCTTACCGACCTCAACGGCAAACTGTACTTCGGGGCAAAGAGCACCAACCCTTCGGAGCTATGGTTAAGTGATGGTACCCAGGCCGGCACGCAGCTGGTGCATACCCTGGCCACAGCCGCTCCCAATACCATCATCGACGAGATGCTCACCTACCATAACAAACTATACTTCACAGTCAGCAGGCCGGTGACCGGCCGCGACCTCTGGCAGTCGGATGGCACCGATGCCGGCACTACTATCATCAATGTCAACCCGCCGCATAATAATGCTGCGGTCTTTGGTACCCCACCCAATATGGCAGTTTGTGATGACTCCCTCTATTTCGCTGCCGACTATGGCACAGCCGGCCTTGAAGTATATAGGATAGGCACACCCGGCCTCTCGGCAGGTATGGTACATAAGAACGAACTGAATGCCGGGCTCTACCCCAACCCTGCAAGCAACAACGTGGCGCTGAACTTTTACCTGGATGATGCAGCAACAGTAAACCTGTTGTTGACTGACCTGGCAGGCAGATCCATCTATACAAGCACCCGGAATAAAGTTAACCCAGGTAATAATACGCTCACACTTGATTTACCCGCCGGCCTGAGCCCGGGTTTGTACTTTATCTGTATATCGTCGGTGCAGGCCTCTTCAACCCTAAGGCTTATCGTGGAGTAAAGCGTATGGCCTGGAAAAGGTACCGCATTGGGTTATTGCAGCGTCGCAGCCTGCCGGGGCGCTGCACCAGGTCCCCCGGCCAAAATGTGGATATGAATATTTGCAGCAGCTCTTCCTGCTTAGTACCTTTGTCCCTCACCCGGGAAATTCCGGTGAGTGCGTATAAACAATGAAGACAAAGCTTATCATATCGGCCATTGGTGTTTTTGCAGTCCTCTCTTTTGCATCTTGCAAAAAAGTACGTAGCTGCTATTGCAAAAACTATCTAACGGGCCAGCAGTTGGAAGTAGATACCAAAGGAAAGGTGAGCAAGAAAGATGCTATAAAGTACTGCGAAAGCGGTAACGCATACATAGCACAGGGCTTTCAATGCGAGCTGGAGTAGCGCAGGATAGAAATTATACACCATGAGCAGCTTCCAATTATTAAAACAGGAGAAGACAAGAAAGAACTTTCAATCGGCAGTTTTTAGCCATTTCTCTATCATTGATGGAATGGATGATGATGCAGATATGGTCAGGGCTTTTATTAGCTCTGAGGCCTTTATCAAAGATGCAGAGCCTACGAATGTAAAGAAACCAAACAACGACGAAGAACCTATAAGGCCATTTGTACTTGAGCAACTTCGTCCTGGAGATTTCCGCAAGTACGGCAAAGAAGATATTGTAGCATATTTACACCAGTTCAGCCACAACGAAAGCTGGCAGGTAGATGATCATTGGGACGACCTTAAGAAAGTGATATACCCCGCAGTTAAAGAGGCCATAGCCAACAGCAATGCAGATAGCTTCTACATGATAGACCTCGATTGGTTCGAGGAGTTCATAGACTGGGAGGCCCCGGAGGCTGCAGCACAAGATCATGCTGTACAAATACTGCGATACCCCGACTGCGCCATAGCCAGTTATTTCTTCCGGATAATATGGATGAATACCGGCAACAAGACGCTCACCCTCTGCGAGATGATATACGACTAGATGGCTGAGGCCAGGTACTTTTCTTTTATCGATGCAAGGTGATGATAGCTATGCCCTACCATCGCAAAGCCCAGTGCGCGTACTGAGATAGTGATATCGCGGGCCGGGCCTGTGAGGTCGATCATTGCAGGTGTCATACCGCGGAACATACAGATGCTCGCGTTACGCAAATGCTCCAGCTCTTCTATGATGCTCTCGATACTGCGGCTTTCTGCATGTGCGTTCACCACAAATGTATGTATGTCGAAGACAGGGAGTATCCCATGGTCGCCACGGGAGATCCTCATCATACGATAGCAAAAATTACGCTCGGCATCTGCAAGGTGGGCAAAGTTCTCTTTCACGGTCCATTTACCGGGTGCATAGCGTAGGTCAAGCTGTTCTTTGCTGAGATCCAGTGCTAAGACCTTTATCTCGTTTATATTATCCCCGAGCGCAGTGATAAGATCAGTACTCGGGGCCAATGAAATGTAGTTGTTGAAGAAACCATAGTCGCCGGCAGGCGGTGGCATAATTTGCATGATGTAAGTTTTTTGTAAAAGTACAAAGTACCTAAAACATGATTGCAGTACAGATATTTAATAAGGGGCAAGCACAGTTGAAAAAGAAGAGCCGGGAGACGATCCTGAGATCGCTGCCCGGCCCAATTGCAAACCTGCAGCCTATCCTTAATCTTTAATGAACCGTAAGACCTCCACCCTTTCCTTGTTGTCCTTATCCGCAATGCGGATAAAGTACATACCTTGTTCAAGACCTGATACGGATACACGGTTTGTTGTAGCTATATTACCTGTATTTATAACTCTGCCGCTGATGTCGTATATACTGTACCGCGATCCGGCACCTGCCGCTGTTAATTGCAGCTCGTCAGCAACAGGGTTCGGGGATATTGAGATCCTGTTGTCTTTGCTTACACTCCTTACTGCTTCGGGAGTGGCATCAAATATCCTTGCTACGAAAATATCTGTACTATCGCCCGCCAATGAAGGCAAAGGCCCAAAGACACCTGTACCATTGAAGTCGCCGGCCAGGAACAAGCCGAAGTTATTTGACCTGATACCGGCAATGTGATCGAAACCGGAACCCCCACACTGGTCGGCCCAGGTGAATGCACCGGTGGAATCGACTCTTGCGAGGTAGATGTCTTGCTGCATGCTGTTGAGCGTAAAAGTGTCGAGGGTGAATAATCCATTGAAGTTGCCGGCAATGAAACAGGAGCCATTGTTGTCGACGCAGATGCGAACCCCATTATCGGTGTCGGATGGGCCGGATGCTTTATTGACCCAAAGGAAGTGCCCGTTCGCGTTGCATTTGGCCACATAAATATCGTATGATATACCCGCGGGACCTGCAAGGTTTATAGTATCAAATGCAACGGTGCCCCGGTAAAAGCCCGTTATATATGCATTGCCTGCAGCATCAATATCTATAGCATTGCCACTGGTGTAGCCGGTACCCGCCCCGGCACGTTGCAGCCATAACACAGTACCGCTATCGCTGATCTTAGCAATGAAGATATTGGCCTCAATGTTGCCCGCACCTAATGCCGTTGTGGGGTCGAAAGAAAGCGTGTCGAAGAACTGGCCGGTAATATAGCTGGTGCCATCCGGGCTTGTCTTCAAATCATTACCCTGGTGAAAGTTGTGGTAAACGAGCTCCTGGGTAAGCCACAGGTTATTACCACTGCTATCATATTTGGCCACGAACACTTTGGAAGCAGAACCGCTATAGCTGCTAATATGGAACTCCCCGGCGATAAAAAGATCACCAAGGGCATCGGAGCTTACAGCACTGCTGTAATCAAAGCCTTGCCCGCCCGCCGACCTTGCCCATATAACGTCGCCCGTACTGTTATAAGAAGCAATAAATACATCGTAGTCGGCAACAGAATACAGGGTAAAAGGACTTACAGTGCCAAATGATGCACTATCCTTGTATAAACCTGTGATGGAAAGCCGGCCATATACGTCTTTGCAAATGGCATTCACTTTTATATTGGCTCCTGTAGCTGCAATCTTAGCCCATTCTGCCTGTCCATTTACATCGTACTTCGCTATAAAGACAGACCATGCACCGGGGCTGTATAAAGTGATAGCCCCGAAAGACGCTGAGTCGTAAAAGCGCCCTGTTACATAACTATTACCGTTAGCATCTATATCAATGCCGCCTGCATAGTCATTGCGGGGACCGCCTACTTGTTTTGCCCATTGCCAGGTTTGTGCCTGTGTGACAGCTGAAAACAGGAAGGTTACAATAAGAAAAATGGCAAGTGTGGTGTTCTTATTCATTCCGGTGATCTTGTTAATCAATACCTATAGACATCATTTTTATGGCAACCGTAAGTCATTTTTTTGTCATTTAGATCATAAAGCAACACTTTCAGAAAAATACCGGGACCGTTATTTTATTCTTAATTTTAGGCAACACTTTTTTCTAAAGACAATAAATATGGCAACAAAAGAATCTTTTAAACTGGATGGCGACAGCCTGCTTAAGAAAGTGAAAGAGCTGATCAACGAAGGCAATATCAGGAAAATTACCATCAAAGATAAGGAGGGCAAGGAAGTAATGAACTTCCCGCTTACCATTGGTGTAGTTGGCCTGGTGTTAGCCCCTATGCTTGCTGCAATAGGCGCAGCAGCAGCGGTGATAGGCGAATGCAGCATAGAAGTGGAAAGGGAAGAATAATAGGCGTTAGCTATTTATGTCTTTCCCAGCTTTAAGCTTTGCTATTATACCTTCTACGCTCGTTTTGTTTGCGGCGTCAGGAGCAAGTGGCAGGGCCTTGGCAGCATACCTCAATGCATCTTTATAGTTACCTTCAGCCGACAATCCCCTTGCCATGCCCATATTGGTGGTAAAATTTTCGCCATTCTTTTTGTAGTTCATTTTAAATACTGCCACAGCCTTGCTTGTCATTTTTTCGTTTAGAAGAGCACGTGCATAGTTGTGCAGCTGCGTTGTACCACCTATGGTAACAGCAGTTTCCAGAGCACTATCGGCGGCGACCTTTTTGTTCAGCTTTTCCAGTATGTCAGCCTTTACCATGTACACCCTGAAATTTTTGGGCCCAAACTCAGCAGATCTGATGTAAGCCAATGCCTCTTCAAGCGCTATATTATTTTGTTCCATGTACTGCGCCGCTTCCAGGTAAGATTGCGCTGTAAATCCTTTATCGGAACGAAGCTCAGCACGTATAGAGGCCATTTGAATTTTCTGCAGGGATGTGCTGACCCTAAAAGGAATACGCAACTTCTCCCAGGTAAGCGCAACGGTTGCACTGCTATCATTCTGATCAATAAATGAATAGGTAAGCGTTTCGGTGCCTGAAGGCATCGACACCGGCTTCACTTTCACCCGCAGGGCATCTTCGGACTCCTCATAAAAAAAACTACCCCAGCTAGTGGAATTGCGTGAAAAAATAACTGTACACTCTGCAGGGCCATAAGCAATAAAGAAACCGTATTTACCAGCTGCAAGGGGCTTGCCTTCAATCATTACATCCGTCGAAAACTCGATAGTGGTATTTTCGTTCGCGCCAGCGCGCCAGGGGGAGGGCTTGCCATTGCCAAAACCCAGGTCAGCGAAACCCTCGTGGATCAATGCACCCCAAATCTTTCCCTCCCGACCCTTTACACCGGGACGGCTGTAATTGATAGTGACCTGAGTAAGACCGACCTGCTCAGCAACAATGGCTTTGTAATTGCCCCCATTGGGTAGCATAGTAAGTTGTGCGCTCAAGTTGAGGCACAATAGCAATGCGGCGCAAAGAAAAAAAGTGTATTTCATAAATTTGGTGTTGGTTTGTTGACCCACAAATTATATGATATGGCTAATGCATCCGTAACCCGTTGAGGGTGATTAAGCATGCTTAAACATTTTTAACTATTGTGCCATAGAACTCCCCCACCAACTGAAATGGAGCTATTAAAAGATGTGCAAAATCATTCCTTCTACTGTTTTCGATCATAGCCCTGGTCCTGGGGCAGCGCTACTTTTAGCCGCAAAATTACCGATACAGGTTGAAGCGATACAGGTATTTATTACAAATTTATGCGACGTCATTTAAAAAGATGCTAGTGTTTCTCCTTGCTATGTCCGCAATTACACAGGGCTATTCCCAAAGGAAGAACCAGCTACAGGTGCTCAGTATATCGGAAGATGATGACTACCTAAATTTCAGGGGCGAGGGCACGGACAGGGCTTATTCAAGCGGATTTGTACTGGAGCTTTTTTATACAAAAAAAGTGAAGGCGCGTTTTATCGGATCGCTGCTCATCCCACTAAACGATGAGGCAGACAACTTATATGGCTGGGGGATTACGCAGCATATATATACTCCTGTGGAGATCAGGAAAACTGCGATACAGTACGGTGACCGCCCTTACTCGGGCGTAGCATATATATCGCACTCACTTATTTCATCGGACAAAGAAAAGAAACAACGCCTCAGCAGCAGCCTGAGCCTGGGAACCATAGGCAAGTATTCTTTTGCTGAAGAAATACAAACAGGGTATCACGGATTAGTGCACTATCAAAAACCAAAAGGATGGGACAACCAGATAGCTACCGATGTGATCCTGAACTATTTTGTTAACTACGAACGCCTCCTCTTCCTGCCCGACTCGCGTCTTGAAATTATAGGCAATGTGCAGGCTAATACCGGCACCCTATACAACAACCTGGGCATGGGCATACAATTTCGGTGTGGCTTATTCAATGACTATTTCTCAAATTACGAACATCCCACCTATAGTAACCATAACGGAGGCCAACACAGGAAGTTCCAGTTCTTCTTTTTTATGAGGACATCGGGAGTAGCTGTTATGGACAATGCCACGCTCCAGGGAGGTTTCTTTACAAACTTATCATCACCTTATACCATTAAGAAAGACAGTGTAAGCAGGTTCTATATGGAGTACGAATACGGCCTTGTATTTGCCAACAAGCACCTTGGGATATCAGCATCGGAAAAAATGCGTACACCTGAATTCAAAGGGAGCTTTTCGCAGCAGGTAGGAAATATTACACTCTACATCGGATTATAGCAGCAGCTTTACTTTCTTATCTTCTCCCAGGCATACCTGGCAAATATTTTTTGCTCGGTAGATACGTGCACGTGATCGTTTGGATCAGGAAAATTATCATTGTAAAAAATAAGCTCTTCCATACCTACACTAAGACCATTGAACACCTTTAGGCTAAACCCCGGCCTGAGCAGGGCTACCATGTTATTGCCTTCATAACCGTAAAAAGCATGCACGAGGTAATAATAAGCTGCAAATGAAATGCTGAGCTCTTTACGAATATCAAGGGTTGTTTCCATTTTAAGTTCCATGCCGGAACTATAGTTATAGTCCCGGAAAATAGCGGTGTCTCCACCCGGACGAGAACTGGTACCTGCCAGCGGCACCAGCGAAGCGAATAATGAACTACGGAGATTGGTACCTGCGCCAATGGGCATTCTTGATATAATGCCCCCTCCAAGGCCGATAGCACTCATGACAAAAAACTCATTGTTCCAATAGTCAAAATGTTCGAAGGTTCCCAGGAACAAACGATTGTCATCTTGCTGCCCGGGATTTCTGCCGGCCAGCAGCCCATAGCCGGTTATACAATCAAGTGGCTTCCGGGCAGAGCTATAGCTAAAATCGGCCCGAAGGCTGAACATATCAAAAGGTTTCCTGCGTCTCGATTCAAATGGATCACCATAAACGTACTGGACATTGAACATTGCATTGGCATGGCCTGTACCGAAGACAGTGCCGTCGTTGACCATGTGAATGCCGGAACTGATGTTAATGTCTACAGGTTCCTGCTGGTATATTTGAGTGTTTACTTGTCGCCTGGTTCTGCCTTGCATCAGCCGGCTGAAGCCCCTGGGCGGATCAACAAGTGCGGCAAGCACTTCGCGGAAAGTACGTTCGGTACCATGCTTGCGATCGTCGAGCACATTTGAACCGATCCTGTACATTATTTCACCAAAAAAGGTGCCTGCAAGCGGCGTGCTAATGATATCATTGTAGGATGGCTTTTCGTTTTCGCCAAAATACTCCCAAAGCAGACTACCGCCTATTGAAAAGGGAATGGAGCGGTAAAAATCGTAACCGGATGAACGTGCACAACTGAAAGATAATGCCCCCTCGTACGGATGGCCGATGAAGTTGGATTGTATACCATCATTGTCCCATTCCCAACTGCCTTTTATATTTTTCTCCCAACTACTGAGGCTGACCTTAGAATAACCCTTACTGAGTGCAAAGCGGGTAATGGACCATGTGGTGATATTCTGGGCCAGGACTTTTAATGCAGGATATATAAGAGGCTCTCTCTTATTGTAAGCAGGAATATCTCCAGGCAATTGCCCATAGCTGTTGCAAAACGGCTGAGTTGAGTCCTGCAATGAATAATCGGGCGACCGGATATCCTGGGCGACAAGCCGCGAGAAAAAGAACAGGAAACAGGTAAAGGAGGTAAATATTCTCATTCCGGAAAGTGGCCGCGCATATAATATTGCGCAGCACAAAGGAAGTAGCCCCTGCCAAAGATTAGCATGACCAAAATCACCAAAAAAAATGATCTGTGCCATTGGTGTGGCTTGTCCTTGCACTATAAATACAAAATTGAGGCGGCGGTCTTAGGCTAGGATACCTTCTTCATCTTCAATGCATACACCAAAGGAAATTTTCCCTCCAGTCCTTTTAGCTGAAATCTACCCGGCGACAGTTCCGTCATGGCGGGAAAAACATTGTAAGGCGAATAATCATACTCAGCGAATACCTGTAGCTGCAGGCTCTCGCTGAGCAGGCTTTGAATGATCTCTGCAAAATTATGATTCCAGCCGATGGACTTTAGCTCTATGGCTGCATTCCGGTCGGTATAAGTGCCCGTTTCGGTTTCCTCGATGAGTTCCGTATTGAAATAGGAGTATTTGATCTCGCTGAATGTCTCATTGTACATCCACACCATGGGGTGAAAGTCGGCTATGATGAAAATGCCGCCCTCCAGAAGGAATTTGGATACTACCCCGGCCCAGGCTTTCATATCGGGCAGCCAGCCAATGGTGCCGTAAGAGGTGAAGACTATATCAAATTGTTCGTCGAGCTGTGCAGGCAAATTGTAAATATCGCAACAGATGAATTTTGCATCAAGGCCCAGTTGTTCATTGAGTTCCTTTGCTTTTGCTATCGCCCTTTCGGAAAAATCCACACCCGTTACTTTCGCACCCATTCTTGACAGGGACAAAGTATCCTGGCCGAAATGGCATTGCAGGTGTAATATCTTTTTATTCCGTACGTCTCCCAGCAATTGCAACTCAATATCATTGAGCGAGCTACTACCAGCGATAAAATCGCCCATTTTGTAAAAATCGGAAGACACATGGTGCCCTACCCTTTCATCCCAAAGGCGACGATTGATCTCTAAGTAATTGTTGTTCATAGACTGCCGTTAATAGCTGATCAAATATAGCTGATACAAAACAAGCGACGTATCATGATCAAAATAAAATATATTTCGATACCTTTGCGCAACTTTTTACAATCCATGCGTTTACCCGCGTACATAGCCCTGTGCATTTCCATTTTTTGCAGCAGCCAAACCCTTGCCCAACAAGCTGATAGCCTGAAAAGCAAGAAACAGATCATTGTGCTGCCGGTTGTTGCCAAATCGATAGAAACCAGCTGGTCTTTCGGCATAGCTGCATCTGCGACCTTTCACTTACTCAGAGAAGATACCATTGCCCGCACCTCGAATATCCAGGCCTTAAGCCTGTACTCATTAAAGCGGCAGTTCATCGTGGCAATAACAGGAGCCCAATACTTTAAGAGAGAGAGTTATATCCTCTACGAACAATTTTCTTACAGCTACTTTCCTGATAAATTCTGGGGCCTGGGCAAGCATAGCCCCGATACTGCAGGTGAATTCTACACCTTCCGCCAATATTATATAACGCCCCACCTGATGCGCAACCTGGGCAGCGACCTGTACGTAGGTATACCGCTGGAGATACAAAAAGTGCTTGAAGTGGACTATAAGAAGGGCGGGGACTTCGACAAGCAGAATGTGGCCGGCCGCAGACCATACCTTATAAGCGGGCTAGGCTTAAGCTTCACGTTCGACGACAGGAACAATGCGTTTTCCCCCGACAGAGGCAACTTTGCACAACTATACTTTAACCATTTTGGGCGCTACCTGGGCTCTGATTATGTGTATACGAATTATGTAGTGGACCTTCGAAAATACATCCGCATCTATGACAGGCAGGTACTGGCGCTGCAGGCATATAGCTTTAATAACACAGGCAATGTGCCTTTGCGCAGCCTTGCGTCATTAGGCGGCAACAACAGCATGCGGGGATATTACGATGGCCGATACCGCGACAGAAACCAGTTCACCATACAGGCTGAATACAGGGTGCCTGTCTACAGGCGCTTTGGAGCAGTTGTGTTTGGCAGCTTTGGCGATGTGGGCCACTTTATGACGGACTATACTTTCAATAGCCTGAAATATTCATATGGCGGCGGGCTACGCTTTGCATTGAACAAGAAGGAGAAATTAAACCTAAGGCTGGATTATGGCATAGGCGGCGGTAGAAACCACGGCCTTTACCTGCAAATTGGCGAAGCTTTTTAAGGCAGCTCAGCCGCGGCGGGCTTTTCCCATTTCATCACCACCCACTTGCCCATCATATAGCAGCAATAAGTGAAGAAAGGGGCTGCCAGTACATCGATAGTATAGTGTACATGCTGCACCAAAAGCAAAACCGCAAGAACGATAATGCTAAAGAATACCAATATCCTGTCAGAACTTTTCCTCATACAGAGAAGCATAAGGCATTGATTGGCCGTATGACCGGAGAAAAAGAGGTCTTTTGTAATAAATGTTCCTTTATAGAATGCGTTGCTCAGGGGATCAACAAGAGGAATCAAGCCAACAGGTGGATTGAGTGGATGCACGCTAATTGCAATAATGCGGGTAAGCGTCAGGAAAATAAAAGACCACAAAAACAGGATCAGGGTATAGGGCTGCTTCAGGGCGCGAACGGTGGTGAGGGCCGCCATAGACCAAACGACTATGAATATAAGCGTAGAGACATTATAGGGATGCAGGTACTGCAATACGACATCATTTACCTCCCGCCCGTTCCTCAATTCAATAGTCTGAAAGAACAAGGGCAGGAAAAGCAGTATTGTGATCGCAATAGCCAAGCCAAGACCCAGTTTAATTCTAAAAACATTGCTGGCCCATGCAGCCCTCCAGCCGGCACAAGCCTCCACTTCGAGAGAATGATCCCTCAGCAACATTTTCTTTATGTAAGCAGTCATCAGGTCGCGAAGTTAATACATGCGGACGAATAGCAGAAAATGCAGGGCTTATAGCCTTTCCGGTTATCGCAAAACTGAAATATGTACAGATTTTATTTAAACTCCTCAACCAGGTAATTGGCAACACAGCAAGGTATGCAGCAAATATGCGGCAGGCAAATCTTTGGTATGCAAAATTCTGACCTTTTGCATGGCTTTATCTGTTTATCTATGATCACAACATATTCGGGCGGAGCAGGGTTTATCATAGCCACGGGCAGGCCGCAACAGTGTGTGATACCGCCCTTCCAGTTGTCATAAGGCACACAATCGCCCTCTGCCGGCCACCTGAGGTGCAACTCATGAAGCGCTTCATAGCGCAGGTTAACCCTAACGAGGGTTTTATGGTCCCATGCGCCATCGGAAACGCCTAATTCTCTTTCTATTTTACTGATGTCGTAGCAAGTGCTGCCGTCCTGGTTCCTCAGCCTGGCAAGGTCCAGTGTCTCGTCTAAGGCATCGTGTGGCACCACATACTGGCCACACTCGCGGCCTATGGTTCCCTCTTTCATTGCATCGGCAGGGATAAGAATGGATCCACCGCTGCGGAACATGGTGCGTACCGAAGGGGTATGTTCCCAAATATCATCCTGGGCATTTGCAGCCGAAAAACAGAGCATTAAACCGCAGCCAAAAAACAGCGAAAGAAATATTTGCTTCATAGACAGTATAATTACTACAAAAAGAATATAAAACCAAGAGAATAGCAAGCATTTTATCGCCTTATTTTTATCTTAAGCCCGTATCGAGTGTTTTATTAAGATTTATCTTAGCGCTGTGAGGAAAAATATAATATTATACGGGATAATATTGGCATTGGTGGGGGTGGCCCTCAAGCTGGCTGAGTATCGCCTTATGGTGGTGGACCATGCTGTAGAACTGTATGGAGCTGTGGTGGCGGTGATATTTGCTATAGCGGGTATAGCTGCCGGGCAGAAATTAATGAAGCCCAAAGAAGTACGTGTAGAAGTACCGGTGCATATTCATATTCCTGCAGGGTATAAGCCAGACGATGCAAAACTGGAGCAGCTGGGCATCAGCAAAAGGGAATACGAGATCCTGGAGCTAATGGCGAGTGGATTAAGTAACCAGGAGATAGCCTCGAAGATGTTCCTCTCGATACATACCATAAAAACACATATTTCGAACCTATTTGCGAAGCTGGATGTAAAGCGACGGACACAGGCGGTGCTGAGAGCGAGGGAAATGGGAATAATCAATTAGAGCAGATAGTTAAGAGTAAAATGCCCTACTAAAGTACCAGTTTGAGCTATTTTCAGTAAAAAGAGAAAAAAGTATGAGGATAAATCAAGGGCTCGGAGTTTAATTTGTTCAAAAAAAAGTAAACTTATGAAACAAACAGTACTTAAGTACGGATTGATCTCGGGAATCATCGCCATTGGATTGATGATGATAACCATGAGCCTCCATGACCATATCCCTTTTGAAATGGGGATGCTTATAGGCTACATTGGTATCACCCTTTCATTTATTATCATATACCCGGCTATGGTGTCATACAGGGACAAAGTGGGCGGAGGAACGATCAGCTTCGGGCGGAGCATGGCCATCGGGCTGCTTATCTCCCTTGTATCCGGTCTGTTTTATGTGATTGGCTGGACCGTAGTATACCATACGATGATGCCCGATTACCTGGACAAGTATACGGCAGCAACCATCGAAAGCATGAAAAAAGCCGGTAAAAACGCCGCCGAAATAAGCAGCGCCGTGAAAAAAATGGATGGGTTCAGGGAAGACTATAAAAACCCGGTCCTGTTTGTGCTCTACACCTTAATGGAACCCTTGCCCGTAGGTATCATTATTACGCTGATATCCGCGTTGATCCTGAAGGTAAAAAGTAAAAACAACAAAACAATTGCTGCTTAGCGCAGACAGCATAAATATCAACAAAAAAGGGGCTGCATGCAGTCCCTTTTTTGTACCCGAGATATTTACATTTTGTCGACTCAGAAATCTTATTTCATCTTTTTGTACAGCCCTACGATCTCTGCCTGGCCTTTTATATGGCCGGCCAGGGCGCCCTCAAGCTGGGTCTTATTTGTTTCCGCACCCTGTGGCAATTTGGTATCAAGGGCATATACAACAATATGATAGTGGTGGGTGCCGGATGGAGGACACATGCCTACATAGCCGGTCTTACCAGTGCTATTAAGGCCTTGTGTACCCTTAGTGAAATTTTCGGGTATATCCAGTTCAAGATGCATATCGGTTGGGATATTCCAAACTGTCCAGTGCGTGAAGCCACCTTCTATGGGTGCATCGGGGTCATGCATGGTGATGGCTATGGACTTAGTGCCTTGCGGTATATGTGCCAGGTGCAATGGCGGGCTAACTTTCTTTCCTTCGCAGGAGTACTTTGATGGCATCATGCCGTTATTGGTAAACGCCGAGCTTGTTACAACAAGATTGCCGTCCTGTGCATATGAGGTCGCAGTAGCCATAACAAAAACAGTTAAGATGGAAAATATGGTACGCATAGAAATGTATTTCGAGTTATTATAAAAAAATCATACCAGTACCCCCCCTAGTGCATTCGATCTCCTCTCGGGCTCAATATATTCAATACCTGTGCCTCAATATCCAGCCATTGCTGCCATGCCGCACGCACCTGCTCGACCGGGTAGTATTGCTCAGCAAGATCGACGAACAAACGGTAGTGCCCTGCCTCTGCGACCATGAACCTGTGGTAGAACGTTCTCATGTCTTCCTCCTCGAGGTTTTCGGATAGCAAGCGGAAGCGCTCACAACTGCGGGCTTCAATAAGGGCGCATATCATTAGCTTGTGCAGCAGTTTATCGGGAACAGGTACGGCTTTAGGGTGATGCTGGAGTAAGAGATTCACGTAGTCATCCTTGCGCTGGCGACCCAGTTCGTAGCCGCGCTTCTTTATCTCGGCAAGTACCATACGGAAGTGCCCCCACTCTTCTGTTACTATGGGCGACAGCGCACTAACCAGTTCCATTTTATCAGGGTATATCTGGACCAGGGAGATGCATTGGGTTGCGGCTTTCAGTTCGCAGAAGGCATGATCTGTAAGTATCTCCTGCAGGGACAATGAGGCGAGATCAACCCAACGCGGATCGGTAGGTAGCCTGAGGCCTAGTATCGAGTTATCAGCGGTGCTCATTTATCAAACGCAAATATAAATTAAGCCGGGTTTACTTTATCCTGCACATTACCGGTTCTTTTAAGCACACCCCAATGTTGCAGTTCACCCTTTATAGCACGCCGGATAGAACGGAACAATACATAGAGCATAAGCCACCTGTACACCAGGCGCTGCGGTATGAGCCACAACAAGCGCCACATATTTTCCCTTTCGAAAAGGAAGGCGATGACCGCTACAGATGCATCGACCAACATGAATACACCATAGTACTTCAATATCTCCAAAGCATTGCCTGTGATAAGCCCGAAGATCATAAAGAAGTCTGCCAAAGGAGCAACCAATGGTATGAGTATCTGGAATACAAGAATATTCGGCAGGGCTATCATACCCAGCGCTTTGAAGCGGGTATTGAACAAAGTGTCACGGTTCTTCCAGAACGACTGCATGACTCCAAAGCTCCAGCGAAAACGCTGGCGGAGGAACATTTTTATGGTCTCAGGCGCCTCGGTCAGCGCAATAGCACTGTTCTCGTTCTTCACGGTATAGCCATTGCGCAGTATGCGCATAGTAAGGTCACAGTCCTCAGCAAGGGTATCGCTGGTGAAGCCGCCCACTTCTTCAATAACGTCTCTGCGGAATGCACCAATAGCACCGGGTACTACCGTAATTGCATTTATGTAAGAGAAAGCCTTGCGGTCAAAATTCTGGCTGGTGATGTACTCTATGCTTTGCCAGCGGGTAATGAGGTTCACTTCATTACCCACTTTTACATTACCTGCCACTGCAGCCACATTTTTGTCTGCAAAATGCCTTACCAAAAGGCCCATGGCATCGGGTAATAATTTAGTGTCGGCATCTATACAGAGCACGTACTCCGCATCGGTATGCGCGATACCATAGTTGAGCGCTGATGCTTTACCGCCGTTTTGTTTGGTGAGTACAGTTATGCGGCTATCGTCCTTAAAAGCTGCAGCTACTTTCTCGTAAGTGTTATCCTTGCTTCCATCATCAACAAAAATGATATTGAAATTCGGGTAGTTGGTCTTCAACAAGTTGTTTACCGAACCTACAGCGTTTACTTCTTCATTATAGGCAGGCACTATAATACTCACCAATGGTGAGCCGGGTAAGGGAGCCAGGTCCTTCTTCTTCTCGCGCCTGTGCTCCCTTGAAGCCAGTATTGCCATGAATAGTATCCTTGCCACCGACAAAACAATAC
The DNA here is from genome assembly GCA_002336915.1 of Bacteroidetes bacterium UBA1947. Taxonomy (GTDB): domain Bacteria; phylum Bacteroidota; class Bacteroidia; order Chitinophagales; family Chitinophagaceae; genus MKUN01. Next base: position 33,815 of record DDET01000029.1, read on the forward strand.
AAATAACAAAGAGGGCGAAAAGCAGGTTGCCGCTCCAGTATAATATCTCAACGACTATATAATTTGCTTTCAATTCGTAACCTGCATTTGGCACAACCGGCATCAGCTCATCCCTTGTCTTGCCTACCAACTCGGCAACAGTGCTGAATGTATAACCTTTATCTCTAAAGTACTTGATAATGCGGGGCAGTGCTTCTACCGTGGCTTGCCGGCTATTGCCACCTGCATCATGCAGCAGGATGATGCTGCCCATTTCCTGCTGCCGCAATACCCTGTTAAAAATACTATCGGCTGTTACATCTTCTTCCCAGTCATTAGGATCTATTGATTCACCAATAGTGAGGTAGTTGTATTTTTTCGACAGTGCCACGGGTATCAGTTCCTGCATCGACTCCGGCTCTGAGTCGGCATTGTATGGTGCGCGGAACATGATCGTTGAGTGTCCGGTGATACATTCTATAAGCAGCCGGGTGGTCTTCATTTCCCATATTGCACGGTTCATGCTCACCTCGGCCATGTTGGGGTGGGTGAAGGAGTGGTTGCCTATCTCGTAACCTTCCTTGTATAATCTTTTTACAAGGGGAATATTATTTTCTGCATTAATGCCGATAAGAAAAAATGCCGCAGGTACATGCTCCTTCTTTAGTATGTCCAATATCTTTGGCGTGTATTCCGGGTCGGGGCCATCATCGAAGGTCAGCACAATTTTGCCCGGTGCATTACCATATTTCTTCACCACGAATACCGACGGCAAGCTTGTATAGTGCTCCTCGCTTATCAACATCTCAGAGGAATCGACTTCGGTTTTTATAATGCCGTCCTTGGGCGTATTTAATACGTCGAGTATCTCTCCCTCTCCAATATAATCGACGGTATTGGCGCCCTGCACATGGGAGAGGCTGTCAAAGTTGAAGGTATCTAATGCTTCCTCACTAAGATCCTTATTGTAAAACTTCCAGATCCTGGGGTCTTCGGCACCAAGCCGCCACAGGGACACGCCTGCCAAACCATACTCAGCGGCAAAGCGCATGGTGTTAAAATTGGTCGCGGCATCGGTAAAGTATACGTCATGCTTTACACTATCATCATCATAAGTATAATGGACATTATAAGTGTTGTTGTCAAAATTTACATCGGCCTCTTCTTCCCTGGCGGTCGACAGTGCCTCGAAAAAAGTGACATCTTTACCGGTACCGTTTTCCGGCCAGTCGTAGCCGAAACCAGCAAGGCACAGAACTAATTTTTCAGGGGGAACAGATTTGATCGCATCATCCACGGTCGCCTCTATCCATTTTTGCGCGCATATCGGCCCCGCTTCAGATGATCCATCGTGCTGGTCATATGACATCACAAAGAGGTAGTCATTGTATTTGGATAGCTCCCTGAGATCATAATCATCATTGAAGGGTGAAAAATCCTGTGTCATCAGCAAGCCGTTATCGTGCAGGCGCCGCGACAGATCGCGCACAAAGGCAGTAAAATCCTCGTTGGTCGTTTCTTTCAGTTCTTCAAAATCAAGGTTAAGGCCGGCGAACTTGTGTTTTTTGAGCATTTTTACCACATCGGTGATCAATCGCTCTTTTTTACCGGGATCTGTTATGATGCGGTGTACCGCATCGCCCTGCCACACTGAATTGACATCATTACTCAACATAGGGATAACCTTGACTCCCGAAGTCCGGATAACAGTGTCCGCCCGCGCATCTATATTGCTTGTCAATGTATCTCCCTTTGGGTCTATGGCCAACCATTCAGGCAGTATCATATTCACCTTAGAGATATTAGCCTTTAGCGAAAAATATGACTGAACATCCCATGCTACATAAAAGGCTGCGCGTATAGGGGCATCCATTTCATGAATGCTGTCTGCCTTTGCTATCTTCCGTTTGGGTTTGTTGCTTATATACTTCTGGAAACCCTCAAATTCCTTATTGATCCTGGTCTCCTGCATAAGCAAGTGCTTGCCGGGATGCAGTATGGCCTTGTACTGCTCATTTTTCTCCTTAAGCTGCGGTAACGATGGACTACGATCGCTCACCTCGGCTATTATCAAAATAGCGATCAGTATGGCCGACAAAAATATGACCAGCCTGACAGCCCATTTAAAGCGCTGCCAGCGAGAGGGTGACGTAGTAAGAAATACTTGTTTTGTGGACATACTTAGCGGCTGCAAATTACTTTAAATATGAGGTATGTAGCAACACCTTTATACAGTATAGAAAATTTGGTGCCGTTTTTTCGGGACATTAAAAAAACCGGCCTTTAAAAGCGCCGGTTTCTCTTAAATATTTTATAAAACTATAAAGCACGCTTAATAGAACAGCCTATTGATTTGGTGCTGGCGGGGTCGGAGGGTATACCGGCAAGCATATTGTCAATCGCTGTCATTATATATTTGTTTTTAGAGTTACCAGGATCGGTAGGGTTATCTTCCATGGCACCTTTGTAAACCAGCTTGCCGTTCTCGTCAAAGAGGAACACTTCCGGGGTGCGTGTGGCACCAAAAGCGTTTGCCAGTTTTGATTTTTCATCAACTACGTAAGGCGCTGTATACCCTTGCTCCTTCGCATAGGCTATCATCGACTTGTACGAATCTTCATTTGCCCTTTGCGCCTCGTTTGAGTTAATGATCACCATTCCCACATTTTTCTCTTTGGCATATTTCATCACTTCTTTAGTGCGTTCCTGGCTCTTTATAACGTAGGGGCATGTGTTGCAGGAAAACATGACCAGCAAGCCACTTTTTGCTTTTACCTTGTCGAGCGAGACCATCTGGCCCGATACAGACCTAAATTGTTCTGTACTCATTGGCACCGGGCTTCCTAAAGCCAGGCTCTCCATTTTCGCGCCCTGCGCACTTGCGGTGCCAAAGGCGAATACCGCCACTGCCGTTGTCAATATTGATGATAATCTCATAGTTTAAATTTTAGCGAATTTAAAGGATAATTGTTGTTCAAAATGATAAAGAAAGCAAAAATTAACGCTTTGCCTGTACTTCAAGACTTATGTTCTCATCTCCTTCTTTATAAGGTAAATAGCTGACTATGAACTGGAACATCTCATCCGTAGCACGCATACTACCCTTGTTGTCCTGCACCAGCCTTGGAGGGCTAAATGGATTATTGGGATTTGCTTTGGTATTGTCATATACCCCTTCGGCCACTATAGTACTGCCGGCAGGTATTTTTATCATCTTCTTATAAGTGTAGAAATATTGCCAGTTAAAATCCCAACGAGGTATGGATATCAGCCTGATGGTGTCGCCATCCGGCTTCAAGGCATAAGCCTTGAAACTTTTACCTAACAGGTGCATGTGGGGGTTCACTGTGAGCACAGAGATATCTTTGGATATTTTGAACCTGCTGCTCACTTTCTTAATAGTATTAGGCTGTATAATAAGATCGGGCTCCACGGGCGACATACCAACGGTTCCTAATTGAAACTCCTGCACTAAACGATCGGGCGGTGATTTTGAAAAATACACATTGATAAAGGAACTGTCTGTTATATCCTGCGAACGGGTGAAGCCATAGTGCAGATCGTTGAGCAAAAATGCGCCTTTGCGGGGCAGGAAAAAACCGCCAATACCTTCCGGGTAACGCTGAGCATAAACACCGGGCAGGTAGTTGACCACTGATTTCTCCAGCACGGGATAAGTGCCATCGTCATTTGGCAGGCCCATTTTTTGATAGGCGATAACAATATTGCTATCGTTCACCATGTCCACCACCCGCTGCCCCGCCATTACATTGCTCTTTTTGTCGAACTCATATTTCACCATATCACCGTTCACGTGGTGTACTACATTTTGGCCGCCGGCCTCAAATTCCACTACGCTGGCATAAGTATCGCGGGGCAATTCAAAAGGCACTTTTATCAGCAGGAACCGGTCGCTGCCATTCGCCTTCAGGAAGAATGGTTCTACCGGTATATGCATGTCCGGCTCACCAAGTGAAGAGACAGAGGCATAATGCGGAAGCGCCGGCATTTTATCTGCTGGACCTTCCGGCGCACCGTCGGCCGCCCACTTTTCTATCATTTTTATCTCTCGCTCGCTAAGCAGGCGCTGTTCGGAAAATTCTGTATAATGGGGGTCAGCGGGCCAGGGCGGCATCTGCCGCTCTCTTACCATATAGGCAATGGAGGCTGCATAGTTCTTAGCCTGCAAATAAGTAGCCAGCTCTACGTGCGATCTGCCACCCGGACGATGGCAAACGGTACAATTCTTAAAAAATATGGGGGCGATGTGCTCTGTAAAAGTCACTTTATCCGGCAGGCGGTTGCTATTGGTGCAGGCGTATAACACCATTGCAGGTACCAGCAGCAGGATAGCTTTATAAAACTTTGTTCTTTGCAGCATTTTTTGCACGAGAGATCTTACCCAATACAATACTTACATTCAGTTCGAAACCGATCAAAATTACCATTGTGTTCAGCCATATCCAAACCATAAAGGCTATCAATGTGCCGATGGAACCATATACTTTGTTATAGTTCAAAAAATTATTGGCCATGTAGTAAAAACCTATTGTGGCCAGTACCAACAATATGGTAGCAAACACCGAGCCCGGCGATATGAAACGGAATTTATGCGAAATAGATGGCCCATAACTATATATCACTGAAATAGCGCATAGCACAATGAATATCACCAGCAACACGGTCAATAGCTTACCGAGGAATACACTCACAAATATCTTCTGGATGAATGTATTCACCCATTCTGTTTGTATGATGAAAGCCACCATCGCCAATATGATCACACAATAAAGCAAAAAGGTAAGCTTTATAGCCACCCACCTTCGCTTCAGGTCCGAACGTTGAACATATACGTGCTCGCTGTTATCGAAGCTGCGCATCAGGCCCATAATACCGTTCGATGAGAAATAAAGGGTAAGTAAGATACCAAAGGACAGCACTTTCCGCTGCTCCGTGTGCATGAAATCGACGATCACGCTACTAATGCTTTTATACAAACCTTGCGTGGGCGATATCAGGCGTACCATAGCCAGGATGGTATGCTCGGCATCCTTCAGGGGCAGGTAGGGCACCAATGCAAATAGGAAAAGCATACTGGGCGGTATGGCCATTACGAAATTGTAGGTAACTGCCGCACAGCGCTCATTGAGATTCACGTTCCTCATCTCCAGGTAAAAGAACTTACCTACCTCATACAACGACAGGCCTTCAAAACCGGGCAGCACTACCCTCTTCATAGCATCGGTGACAATGCGTATGGGCGCCCATTTAAGAATAGCAAGTTCAAGCCTCGTCATGCGGCATGCAAGCTATCAAAGATTTTCCAGAATAAAAGCGGTCATGCGCCTGTAAAGGTGCAGGCGGGTATTACCGCCCGATATGCCATGCGCCCTGTTGGGGTAATATTCACTGTCGTAGTCCCTGTTGGCCTTTATGAGCTCGTTCACGAACATGGCGGAATTTTGAAAATGCACATTGTCGTCGCCAGTACCGTGTATGAGGAGTAATTTGCCCTTCAGTTGCGATGCCATTTTTTCGGGTGCGTTCTCATCATAGCCTTTTTCGTTCTCCTGCGGCTTGCGCATGTAGCGCTCGGTGTATATATTATCATAATAGCGCCAGTTGGTAACGGGTGCTACGGATATGGCCGTTTTAAACACATCATTACCTTTCATGATGCAAATGCTGCTCATAAAGCCACCATAGCTCCAGCCCCAGATGCCTATACGGTCCTTGTCTACATAGGGCAGATCAGCCAAATACTTAGCAGCAGCTATCTGGTCATCGCTTTCCAGCTTACCCAGTTCCAGGTAGGTCTTCTTCCTGAATTCCGCTCCCCTGAATCCTGTGCCGGTGCCATCCACGCAAACAATTATATAACCTTTCTCCGCCAGCATCTGGTGCCAAAAGAAATCGCCAATAGGGAATTTGTCCGCCACCTGTTGCGAGCCGGGGCCGCTGTACTGGAACATAAGCACGGGGTATTGTTTGCCGCTGCTAAAGTTGGGTGGCCTTATCATCCATGCATTCAGGTCATCGCCATTGGCACCTTTTACGGTCATCAGGCGGGTGTCGCCCAGGGCATACTCGCTCAAGACCTCAGCCAGTTTACTGTTGTCTTCAAGAGTACGCACTATATTTCCGGAAGCATCGCGGAGGTAATATACCGGCGGCGTGGTAAGCGTTGAATACCTGTCAAGGAAATAATTATTGCCTTTGCAGGCTGTAATGCCATGAGAACCCTTTTCCTTTGTCAGGCATTTCTTATTAGTCCCATCCCAATCCACAGAATAAAGCTTGCGTTCCATAGGCGTCTTCTCAGCTGCTGTAAAGTAGACCAGCTTTTTATTTTCATCCACCCCTGTTATTGCTTCCACGTCATAATCGCCGGGCGTTAGTTCTTTCAACTCTTTAGTTTTCCAGTTCCAGCAAAACACGTGGTTATAACCTGTACGCTCGCTGGTGAAAATTATTGAATTGCCATCAGGCAGAAATTCCAGGTTGTCGCTGATGTTTATATAGCGCTTATCCTCTTCGTCATATATCACATTTGTATTCCCGCTTGCAGCATCCGCGCGCAGCAACTCCAGTTTATTTTGCCTCCTGTTCAGTCGCGATATGCACAGCTCCCTGTTGTTCATCCATTTTATGCGGGGTATGTACTGGTCCTTTACCGGGCCCACATTGGCATTGATGGTCCTTGCTGATGCTACATTATACAGTTTGATCTGCACTACCGAATTATCTTCTCCTGCTTTGGGGTACTTGTAGGTATACTGGCGTGGGTAAAGACTATCATAATAGGCAAGTGTGTATTCCTTTACCTTGCTTTCATCAAAACGGTAATAGGCTATATACTTGCCATCACCCGACCATTCATAGGCCTTTGTAAAGGCAAACTCCTCCTCGTACACCCAATCGCAATTGCCGTTAATGATGTGGTTTTTTTTGCCGTCCCTGGTCACAGCCACTACCCTGCCGCTTGCAAGGTCTTTATAGTACAAGTTATTATCCTTCACGTAGGCTACTTTCTTACCATCGGGCGAAAAGGCTGCATGCAGCACTTTCTCTTTATCCAGTAATTGTATCTTTTGCGTATTCAGATCGTATACATACACCTTATGCAATACCGAGCGACGATAAATGTTTTTACTCTCGGTAAGTAACAGCATCTTCTGCTCGTCTTTACTCAATATATACTCATCAATATTCAATGTGCTGTCATTGTACTTCTTAAAGCTATTGTCAAAAAGCGTTTTCACTTTATTACCGGTAGCCAGCTCATACACATTCACCTGCTGCAGTTTATTTTCTTTGTCGGTTTGTGTATAGTGCAAGCCGTCCTGCATGGCATTAAAACCCTGTACGCTTTTTATGGCGAAGGTGTTTTTGGTCCATATATCTTCCAGGCTTATTTTTTTGTTCCCCTTCTGTGCAAAGGATAAAGTGGCAAAGCAAAGGGCTGCAATTATTAGAAAACTACGCATAAGTAATATTGAAAGTTTCAAATATACAATACAGGCTTCAGAGCAGGAAATGTATTAGTTAGGCCGCGGGGGGAATTTGCGGGGGATTCAAATGAAAAATAGCTCCGCTTTGCGGAGCTATTAAATATTTTGAACCCATTTTACTTTAATAATCTATAGTGGCTTGTATACCCCTGTCGATAAGTGCTTCGCACTGCGGGCGCAGGGTATCAAAATCACCTTTCTTCACACCATACTTTCCCTTATGATGTATGAACAGTGCGCATTGCTCAGCCTGCTCGGGATTATGATCGCATATCTCTATCAATGATTCTATCACCCATTCAAAGGTGTTCACATTGTCATTCCAAACTATCAGGTTGCGGAACTTTTCGGTAATAACGGCTACATCTTCATGTCCTTCTGTCTGCCACTGGGTTCCGCCCTGGTTATCGAAATTGGTACTCATCCGCTTGTATATTTTTTTTGCAAAGGTAAGGCTTTTGAAGATTTAAAGTATCTGTATCTTGCAAATTCTTTCAGAAACACGGCATGTATACAAAAAAATCGATGGACGAACTGGGGCGCTTGAGCGGAGAGGAAATGCAACATGCAGAGAAACATGCGGTTATAGTGATCCTGGACGACGTAAGGAGCATGCATAATGTGGGTTCCGTATTCCGCACCGGCGATGCTTTTGCCGTAGAAGCGGTCTACTTATGCGGCTACACACCCAGCCCGCCCCATCGCGATATTCATAAAACAGCCCTTGGCGCCACCGAAACAGTAGCCTGGAAACACTACCCGCTGAATACAGATGCTGTAAATGAGGCTCGCCTTGCGGGTTATAAAATTTATGCGGTAGAGCAGGCGCAAAATAGCATCAGCCTCGATCAACTGGCCTGGAAGGGCGAGAAAATAGCCCTTGTATTTGGCAACGAAGTATCGGGTGTAAGTGATGATATCCTGAAAATGGCCGATGGCTGCATAGAGATACCCCAATGGGGAAGCAAACATTCACTCAATATCTCGGTAAGCGTAGGTGTAGTACTTTGGGAAATGGTGAGAAAGCAGTAAAAGTTTCGGCACAAATTTTATATTCATAGTACAAAAACCACATCTTCATGGCACACGACTGGAGCCGTTTCTCCCTAAAGATAAATATCAAGGCACCCATTGACGCTATATACCACGCCTGGACCACCCGGGAAATGCTGGAACTATGGTTCCTGCGCAAGGCGGAGTTCCATACATCTACGCACACATTGCGGGATGCGAAAGGCAACATACATGCGGGCGATACCTACGAATGGCTATGGCACGGCCACCCGGACAATACAGTAGAAAAAGGCAAAGTGCTGGAAACAAATGGCATCGACAGGATAAAATTCTCATTCACAGGCGGGGCATTGGTAACGGTGCAAATTGGCGAGGTAGCCGGCGAAAACATAGTAATGCTCATACAGGAAAACATACCTACCGACGAACATGGCATGGTCAATTACAATCTCGGCTGCCAGACAGGCTGGTGTTTTTACCTTGCCAACTTAAAGTCTTTGCTTGAGGGTGGTATAGACCTCCGCAACAAGAACATGCTGCTTACCGGTGTCATCAACTCATGAAAAAGTCCCGCAAAGATGCGGGACTAAGTTTTCAAGTGCGTGCCCATTTGGTAATGGCTCCGGGACACACGGAGTAATTGAATATCCTTAAAAGCGCTCCAGTCCGTTAAAGAAGAAATCGCCTTCTATTTTAGCATTGTCATCGCTGTCCGAACCGTGAACTGCGTTCTCCCCTATCGAAGCAGCATATAGCTTACGGATAGTACCCTCTTCCGCCTGCGCAGGATTGGTAGCGCCTATCAATTTACGGAAATCTGCAACAGCATTATCTTTTTCAAGTATAGCTGCTACTATAGGGCCACTGCTCATAAATTCGGTCAGCTCACCATAGAAAGGGCGCTCTTTATGGATCTCGTAGAACTTACCAGCCTGCTCCAGGCTTATCTTGGTATACTTCATTGCTATGATCTTAAAACCTGCGGCATTCATCATCTGAAGAATATTCCCAATATTACCGGCTTTTACAGCATCCGGCTTGATCATAGTAAACGTGCGATTAGACATATAAACTTTGTTTTTTATTAGACGGCGCAAAAATAGGGAAATCAATATCGCGGGCAAAATTTATCACCAAAAACTATAATCTGGTAATATGTTGAAGTATTCTTCCACACTTGCCTTTTTAACTTTTCCAACCAATCAACCAATCAACTAATTATCTACCTTTGCGCCTTAATATTTATTACACAAATATATAATGCGCCCAATTCAAGACGCTTTTCCCCTGCTGCAAACGCCAAAGAAGATTTTTATTACCACCCATCATAAACCCGATGGCGATGCAATAGGCAGTATGCTGGGGCTCGCCCTTTACCTGAGGAAAAAGGGTCATGATGTTGCCGCTGTTTCGCCCAACGAGATACCCGAATTCCTGATGTGGATGCCCGGTATCGATACTTTAATGAATTTTGAGGCGGAACCTAAAAAAGCGACACAGGCCTTAAAAGACTGCGACCTCATATTTTGCCTCGATTTCAATGACTTCGCCCGCACTAAATTTATAGAGCAGGCACTGAAAGACGCTACCCAACCCAAAATACTGATAGACCACCACCTGAAGCCGGCCCCCACCTGGGACTATGGGATGAGCATACCCGAGAAGAGCAGCACTGCCGAGATGGTCTATGATTTTATCAGCCTTTCCAACGACAATGCCCTTATAGACACGGCGATAGCAGAATGCCTTTATGTAGGAGTAATGACCGATACCGGCTCCTTCCGCTTTCCCGCCACCACAGCGGGTGTGCACGAGATGGTGGCCAACCTGAAACATATAGGCCTCGACCACAGCCGCATACATGAGCTGGTTTACGACTCATGGTCGGCCAGCCGCATGCGTTTTGTAGGCTTTATGCTGCTGGAAAAAATGGAGATTTTACCTGATTATAATGCAGGCCTTATGACGCTCTCGCGTAAGGAAATGATGCGTTTCGATCTTACCTCCGGCGATACGGAAGGCCTTGTGAATCTTATTTTAAGCATCAGCCAGGTGCAATTCGCCACCCTGATCATGGAGCGGGGCGACGAAGTGAAGCTCTCCTTTCGTAGCAAGGGCAATTTTGACGTAAGCGCTTTTTCCCGGGCACACTTCAACGGCGGGGGGCATTTTAACGCCGCCGGGGGCAGTTTAAAAATGCCTTTAAATGAAGCAACTGCTTATTTTAAGAAAATTTTGTCCGATATTCACCCCCTGTAATTTCAATTTATAACATACAAACTATACAAAACCATAACAATGACTAAGAACATCATCGCTGCGGCAGCACTGGGTATTACAGTTTTAGGATTCAGTTCCTGCGGTAAGGGCGGCAGCTTCCAGACAACTAAAGACGGCCTGGAATACAAAATAATAAAAGGCGACGGCAAATCCGAAAAGAAAGCCCAGATAGGCGACATCGTCGAAGTACACATACATGCCTATGTAGGCGACAGCCTTATTTTCGACTCGCGCGACCTCAAATTTGACCCGGGCAATATGAGGAAAGGCGCACCGATCACAATTCCCGTACAGGAATTGCATTATAAGTTCCAACCGGAAGCTGGCCTTACCATGCTGAGCCCTGGCGACAGCGGTATTTTCCGTATTTCTATAGATTCATTTAAAAGAAGGGGCGAAAAAATGCCACCGTGGATGAAGGCCCAGGACAAGATAGAATATCGCGTGAAGCTGTTTGCCATCAAAACCAAAGAAGAAGTGCAGCAGGAACAAATGCAGAAGGCCTCTGCACAGAATGCTATCGACGATTCAGTGTTGCAGGATTATTTCAAAAAGAACAATATCCAGCCAACAAAAACTGCTTCAGGCATCTATTATACTATTGTTAAACCGGGAACAGGTGACAACATAAAAGCAGGACAGGAAGCAACCGTTAATTATATCGGCAAAACAATGGACGGCCAGATATTTGATCAAAATCCCGATCCAAAGAACGCTAAGAAAGAACCATTCAAAGTAAAGGTTGGACAAGGTATGGTGATAAGGGGCTGGGATGAAGCGCTGCAGTTGCTTAATAAAGGTGCGGTAGCTAAAATATACATACCATCTTCATTAGGCTACGGCGCACAAGGTGGTGGCCCCATTCCTCCTAACGCCGTGCTGATGTTTGACATGGAGATCAAAGACGTTAAGTAGTATTTGGCGCGCACCTTATAAAACAAAAATTTATTACCAAAATGAAAAAAATATCCATCCTTTCGTGTATCCTGCTTACAGGCATAATAAGTTCGTGCAGTAATACAAAGCATACTACCAAGACTACCAAGCCTACAGCCAAAACTGCAAAAACAGAAGCTGGTAAACCTGTAGTTCAGGCCCCCGTGGCCAAAACACAAACAGCAGTAAACAATGAGCCTTTTCTCACCACCCAGCGCGGCCTGCAGTACAAAGTGATAACACACGGGCCTGCCGGCGGCCGCAAGCCCGTAATAGGCGACCAGGTGGAAATGCATATTCATATGCATGTGCTTGACAGCGTAATATTCGATTCACGTAAGATGGCTAACGACAAGCCCGTACCGTTTCCTATACAGGCACCGGCCTTCAATGGCGATCCTTCGGAAGCATTTACACTTATCAGCGTAGGCGACAGCGTAGTGATTTTGGTGCCTGCCGACTCAATGAAAAAAGCCGGCGCAAACATGCCATGGCTTAAAGACGGCGGCAAGGTGGAGTATGATGTGGTGCTTGTTTCTACCCGGAACCCCGAGGAAGTGAAAGCGGAAGAAGCAAAACTGGCCGCTGCACAAAATGGCATTGACGACAAACTGCTGCAGGATTATTTCAAAAAGAACAACCTGCACCCGCAGAAAACGGCTTCAGGACTCTACTACATTATCAATAAGCAAGGTACAGGTGAAAATGCAAAACCTAACCAGGATGTGTTCGTGAACTATACAGGCATGACCCTGGACGGCAAGAAGTTCGACTCAAATGTTGACTCTGCTTTTCACCATGTAGCGCCTTTCGATTTTCCCCTCGGACAGAAACGTGTTATCGCAGGCTGGGACGAAGGTGTAGCACTAATGAAAAAAGGAACAAAGGCTACCTTGTACATTCCTTCATCACTGGCTTATGGCCATCGCGGTGCAGGTGGTGCTATAGGACCTGATGCAGTACTGATATTTGAAGTGGAAGTAACTGATATCAAGGCAGCTGCTCCGCCTCCCCCGCCACCCGGCAATAAAGGCCAAAACTAATAACAGCTAATGGCTAAAGGCTTTTATAGCGTATTAATAACAATGTGGTATTTGCTCATGGCAAATACCACATTTGCTTATACCCATGCCGATACGCTAAGGGGCAGCAATGGCCCCGGCCGTAACTGGTGGGATGTACAGCACTATACCCTTTCAGTGGCTTTCAATATAGAGGAACGGAGCATTTGGGGCAATGTAGGCATGCAGTTCTCCATTACCCAGACCCCGCATGACAGCCTGCAGGTAGACCTGCAATCCCCAATGGTACTGGATAGCGTGGTGCTGGATGGCAAAACCCTGGATGTAGTCAGGGATAGCAATGTGTGGTGGGTAAAATATCCCTTCCATAACCTTGCAAAGGGTAGCAATAAGGAATTGCACATGTTCTACCACGGTACACCGGTAGTTGCAAAACGCCCCCCATGGGACGGCGGCTTTATATGGTCAAAAGACACACTCGGCAAGCCATGGATCGCCGTGGCCTGCCAGGGCCTCGGTGCCAGCGTATGGTGGCCATGTAAAGATGCACAATGGGATGAGCCCGATAATGGCGCGGATATAAATATAGATGCGCCCAAGGAACTGGATATAGTAAGTAATGGTCGGGAGCTCAGGCGGGGTTCCTGGAAAGTGCAAAACCCCATTAACAATTACAATATCACCTTCTACATAGGCGACTATGTGCACTGGAGCGATACCTTAATGGGCGAAAAAGGACAGCTGGACATTGACTACTACGCACTTCGCCAAAATGAGGAAAAAGCCCGCAAACAATTTGAAATAGTAAAGCCTATGCTGCACTGCTTTGAATATTGGATGGGCCCCTACCCTTTTTACGAAGATGGTTATAAGCTGGTTGAGGCCCCTTACCTGGGCATGGAGCACCAAAGCGCCATAGCCTACGGCAACGAATACAAAATGGGATACAAAGGCCGCGACTTGAGCAATACAGGCGTTGGCTTATTATTTGATTTTATTATCGTACACGAAAGCGGGCACGAGTGGTTTGGCAACAACATCACCGCCGGCGACATAGCCGATAACTGGATACATGAAGGCATTACCACCTACAGCGAAACCTTGTTTACCGAATGCGCGCTGGGCAAAGACAAAGCCCTCGAATACATACTGGGCGAGATGCGCGAGATAAACAATGAGCGCCCTATAGTTGGCGATTACGGCGTGAACAACGAAGGTTATGGCGATATGTACAACAAAGGTGCCGCACTCATACACACCATCAGGGTACTAATGAACGACGACGAAAAATTCCGCCAGCTGCTCCGCGGCCTCAACAAAGATTTCTACCACCAAATAGTAACTACCCAACAAGTGGAAAAATACATCAACGAAAAAAGCGGTATCGACGTCACACCAATCTTCAACCAGTACCTTCACACCACCGATATCCCAACCCTTGAATACTACATGAAGGGAACAAAATTCTATTATCATTTTGCCAATGCTGTCCCCGGATTTACCCTGCCCATGATGATCAGCTCCGGCGAATACTCCTCCGCCATCCAGCCCTCCCCCGAATGGAAACACATCTCCTGGGACCAGGGCTACAACATGAGCTTCTCAAAAGATTTTTTAATTAATATTAAACAGTAACACGTAGCGTCAGTACCGCTCCCAGCGGTCAGACGCGTTAAGTAACCGGTAAGGCCTACGACAAAAGGACCGGCATTTGGAAGGAAAGCCTTAAAAAAATGAGAGCGTAGGCCGGTTAAAAAAGAGCTCCGTCTACTGAAGCTCGGGGGTAGTTGCAGTATAAAAATCCTCCTCCCGCCCGGACTTGCTCGAAGTTCGAACTTATAGCTCTTTTCAGGCCGAAGCGAGCATTTTTAGCTTTCCTTCCAACAGCCTTGATTTTGCTTCTTTGTATCAAGACAAAGAAGTCTCGCGGACAGCGGGCACAACTTATCCACATTGTTAATTAAAATCCCCGCCCGAAATCCACCTTTTCCTTAGGTTTGTATGTACCGTACCCACCAAAGACTTTTGGTTTTCACTTTTAACTTTTGACTTAACCTTAAAATGACAAAAATCGCCACAGAAACACCTTTAATGAAGCAGCACAAGGATATTAAAGCAAAATATCCCGATGCCATACTGCTGTTTCGCGTGGGCGATTTTTACGAGACTTTTGGCGAGGACGCACATGTTGCCTCCCGGGTACTGGGCATTACCCTTACCAAGCGCTCCAAAGATTCCGCAACAGCCGTCGACCTGGCAGGCTTCCCTCACCATTCACTGGAAACTTACCTGCATAAGCTGGTAAAGGCTGGTCACCGCGTAGCCATCTGCGACCAGCTCGAAGACCCTAAAACAGTAAAAGGCATCGTAAAGCGCGGAGTGACCGAACTGGTTACCCCCGGTGTAGCCACCAGCGATAAGCTACTGGAAAATAAAAGCAACAACTTCCTTGCTGCCCTCTATATAGGTGAGCAGCAAAGCGGCATCGCCTTCCTCGATATCACCACCGGCGAATTTTACGTGGCACAGGGCAGCATGGAGTATATGGATAAGCTCATGCAAAGCATGCAGCCATCGGAAGTGATCCTCGCCAAACCACAACAAAAACGTTTCAAAGAATATTTCGATACACGGGTTTATACTTTCCTGATCGACGACTGGGTTTTCCAGGAGCAGTACACTTACGACCTCCTCCTGCAACACTTCCAGACACAGTCGCTCAAGGGCTATGGTGTAGACGATATGAAGGCGGCTATTATTGCCGCTGGTGCAGTACTGCATTACCTGAAGGACACCGAGCACCCAAACCTGCAGCACATCAACAGCCTGCAGCGCATGGTGGCCGATGAATACCTTTGGATGGACCGCTTTACGATCCGCAACCTGGAGTTGCTGCACAGCAGCGATGAAAAGGGTTGCTGCCTCCTCCAGTCTATTGACAATACGCATACCCCTATGGGTGCGCGGCTCATGAAGCGCTGGCTCATCTTCCCTTTGTTCGATATGCACCGTATCAATCAAAGGCTCGATCTGGTAAGCCACCTCATACTCGACCAGGAACTCAACCACGCCATAGCACACCATATAAAACAAGTGGGTGATGTGGAAAGGCTGATAGGAAAGATACCCCTCAAAAAAGCCAATCCACGCGAGGTGATGCAGCTTGCCCGTAGCCTCGGCTTCATGGCGCAGATGAAGGAGATATGCACCGCTTCAGGTCACGATGCCCTGGTGCGCTTGGTACATAACCTTCTCCCGCTCACCGAGCTGCAGGACCGCATAAAAAATACTATCAGCGACGATGCACCTGCACTTGCCAGCAAGGGCGGCATGATACGCGAAGGCGTATCCGATGAGCTCGACCAGCTGCGCAGCATCTCCCGCAATGGCAAGGACTACCTGTTGCAGATACAGCAGAAGGAAGCACAGTCCACAGGTATATCATCGCTTAAGATCGCTTACAACAATGTCTTCGGCTACTACCTTGAGGTAACGCATACCCACAAAGACAAAGTCCCTACCGAATGGATACGCAAACAAACCCTCGCCAATGCCGAGCGTTACATAACGCCCGAGCTTAAAGAGTACGAAGAAAAGATACTCGGGGCAGAAGATAAGATACTCTCTATCGAGATCGACCTCTACCAAAAGCTGCTCGCAGATATAGAACCATACATTGCCCCCATACAGACCAACGCGCACATCACCGCACAGCTCGATTGCCTGCTTTGCTTTGCCTACAATGCTAAACAATACAACTACCACCGCCCCGAGCTGACACAGGAGCCAACCCTTAACATAAAACAAGGCCGCCACCCGGTAATAGAGCAGCAACTGCCACCCGGCGAGGCATACGTGGCCAATGATATTTTCTTCGATAAAGAAACGCAGCAACTCATTATACTCACCGGGCCTAACATGAGCGGTAAGTCGGCCCTGCTGAGGCAAACAGCCATCATCACCCTCATGGCGCATATGGGCAGCTTTGTGCCTGCATCGGCCGCGCAGGTGGGCCTTACCGATAAGATATTCACCCGCGTGGGCGCCAGTGACAACCTCAGCGGCGGCGAGAGCACCTTTATGGTGGAGATGAACGAGACCGCAAGCATCATCAACAATATCAGCGAGCGCAGCCTTGTACTGCTCGATGAGATAGGCCGCGGCACCAGCACATACGATGGTATCTCCATAGCCTGGTCTATAGTGGAGCACCTGCACAATAGCCCGGCAAGACCCAAGACCCTATTTGCCACGCACTACCACGAGCTCAACGAGCTGGAGCATCAACTGCCCCGTGTGCGCAATTACCACATCACCCACAAGGAGACCGGCAATAAGGTCATCTTCCTGCGCAAGCTGGAGCCCGGCGGCAGCCGCCACAGCTTTGGTATACAGGTAGCCCGCATGGCAGGCATGCCCCCTGCCCTGCTCAACCGTGCCGATGAGATACTGGCCCTGCTGGAAGAAAAGCACGGTAACAGCGGCGCCGGCGAGACCATGAAGCAGGTAAAAAAGATACAGCCCCTGCCCAATTTTCAACTAAACATCTTCGACGGCCTCTCCGAAGACCTCCGCCGCATCCAGCAGATACTCGAAGACACAGACATCAATACCCTTACACCCGTAGAAGCGCTTTTAAAGCTGAATGAATTGAAGGGGATCGTGAAGGTGTATGATAAGTAATTTATTCGCAGCAAACTTATGAACGCTGAAGAAACAATAAACATCATAAAAGAAGAGCTAAAATTTGGCTTTCCACTTGTGGCCTAACCATACTGAAGGTCTTTTCGGCTTGTTACTAACTCCCTAATGTCACACTGGCTTTCCGCTGTAGCCACACTGACAATTATCAAACCTATCCATGATCAAGATCATAAATACAAAATCAGCCCTTCAGTACATTTGATATCGGTACAATCGAGATCGCCCGTGGATGAAAGAACACAACAACCAATAGATTGCTTCAACAGCTGCGCCGCCGGTTTCAACAAATGATAAACGAGAATACGCATGGAAATACCAGGGGCACGATTTTGGTTCTGTCACTCATCTGTGTTCATTAAGTCGCTATACATATTCATTTGCATCTGTGCATACCCAACGTTTACTATCGCGCAGCATATAAACCACGATACTGCCTATATCTCCGATCATACTACCGACCTCACCATAAGAGCCTTTGGCGGTTATGCATCTTCGGGTTACAAACTGGGCCAGCACGATGTCGACAACAGGCTTACTTATAAATCCAACGACAACTTCATCCTTGGTGCAGGTATCAATTACCGCTTTATAGGCCTTAACATCGGTTTCAAAGCTCCCTTTGTTAATAACGATAACACCCGTTTTGGCAAAACCAAAATGCTCGATCTGCAAACGCATATCTATACCCGCAAGTTCACTATCGATCTTTCAGCACAGTTAGGCAAGGGCTATTACATAAAGAATAATGGCCTCATCGCTACCGCCCTGCCCATCGCGGACATCATTCCACGCCCCGACCTGGCGACACGTACACTGGGTATCAACGCACATTATATTTTCAACAACAGGCGCTTTTCCTATCGCGCCGCATTTGTGCAAAGTGAGTACCAAAAGAAAAGCGCAGGCTCTTTTCTCCTGGGTGCAGGCATTCACCAGTTCTACATCAGGGCCGACTCTGCAATAGTACCGGGCAACAATAACGAACCGGGCTTTTTTAATGGCAGCGCATTCAATAAAAGCCGTGTGTTTTGCCTGGCGCTCAACGCCGGCTATGTGCAAACAGTGGTCATCCGGCGGCACCTGTTCCTAACAGCAGCATTGATGGGCGGCATAGGGATGAACACAACAGAACTCGAAGATGAGCAGCTGCATACAACAAACACGAAAACGGCTCTGCAGCTCGACGGCACCTTACGCCTTGCCGCTGGTTACAATTCCGAAAGGTATTTTGCAGGCATTCAATACATCTATTACCTGGCCCACTGCTCCGCTCCTTTTGCAGGCACCTGGCAGGAGTTTGAGTCAGGCTACTTCAGGGTAACTGTAGCTAAAAGATTTCCCATAAAACGTAACCTTGTGAAGGACGCTTACAATACTATCTTTCACCATTAGCTCCGGCACATTATCCCTTTTCTTTCACTAGAGGCACGTACGGCATGGTATTTGCATACTTGGGGTACTGCAGCATGGCCACTGCTTATCAGTGTACAATTTGCCTCGGGGAGCAAGCGCCGTCTGTTTAGTTCACTTCTTTCATATACGTAACACGTCACAAATTCATTTAACGTTTCACCCATGCTTATAAGTATACCTTCACCCCTTGTGATGGTTCACTTCTACTGCTGCAATAAAAAAAAATGAACATAAAATTACTCAAAGCATTTACCGTAGCTACTTTCTTATTAGCTCCTGCTGCCAACTACGCACAGGCCCCCACACTGGGCACAGCCGCCAATTTTGTGCTCTTCTCCAGCAATGGCGCAGTTACAAATACAGGCACATCACACATCACCGGCAATGTGGGTACCAACAATGGCTCCAGCACAGGTTTTGGCAATGTGAATGGCGGCATGCATGATGGCGACCCCTCAAGTGCTGCCTGCGCTACCGATCTGCTTGCAGCATACAACCAGTTGAATGCAGCTATACCCACCGCATTCCCCGCGGTATTAATAGGCAACGGCGATACCCTGGTAGAAGGGGTGTACCAAATAGGCGCCGCCGCTACCATGAACGGTGATCTTATCCTCAACGGACAAGGAAATGCGAACGCCGTGTTCCGCTTCAAGATACAGGGCTCTCTTTCTGCTAATGCAAATACGAAAGTGAAACTTATAAATGGTGCGCTGGCATGCAACGTATTCTGGAAAGTGGAAGGTCTTGTAAGCCTGGCCGCGGGCACTTCTATGAAGGGCACCATCATAGCGCACAATGCCGCCATCAATATGAACACGAATGATACGCTGGAAGGCAGGGCGCTCTCTATAGGAGGCGCTGTTACCACCAATAACATGCTGGCATACACACCTGTAGGTTGTGGCAGCCCCACCCTTACAGGGCCTGTTGCCCCTGCACTGGGCCGCACGGCCTGTTATGGCATCTTCTCTACCGATGGCCCTGTTACCAATTCGGGTATTACCTATATAATAGGTGACGTAGGCACTAATGTAGGTTTGACCACAGGCTTCAATCCCGCTTATGTGACAGGTACTATACATCCTATACCTGATACTTCTACAGCCGGCTGCGCCTCCGATCTGCTGGTGGTCTACAACTATCTTAATGCCCTGCCCTATGATATTAAGTTGCTCTACCCTGCACAGTTTGGCAACAACCTCGTGCTTACACCGCATACCTACCTCATGAACGGCGCTACTACCTTTACGGGTAAGCTGTACTTGAATGCGCAAGGCAATACCAACGCAGTATTCGTTATCAAAATAAGTGGTGCTTTATCAACAAGCACATATGCCAACGTAGTACTTACCAATGGCACACAGGCTAAGAATGTGTACTGGCTGGTAAATGGTGCGGTGGACCTTAACAACCACGTCGTGTTCAACGGTACTATTATCGCCAACAACGGTGCTATCAGCCTCAACACAGCCGATACGCTTAACGGCAGGGCGCTTACTACCACGGGCACCTTCCTCACTACCGCTATCGATGTGGCTATGACGCCCGGCTGCAATACTACCGCTGTAGCCTCATTCAATAAGGAGGCTAATAACTTCAGCCTATCGCCCAACCCTTTTGGCAATACCATTACGATAGTTATGAATAATACGGCGTCTATCAGCGATTGCAGTCTGAGCATCTATAATGTTATGGGTGCTGAAGTGATGAGCACAGGCATTACCAAACAGTCTACCATGCTTAATACAAGTGCACTGCCTGCAGGAGTCTATCTTTATAGGATCACAGGCAATAACAGTACCCTGCAGTCCGGCAGGCTTATCTCGCAGCAATAATAGTATTTGATATACAAGCCCCGTTCTGCAGCCCACAGGACGGGGCTTTTACTGCCCCGGCAATTGGGGTATGATATTTGTATATTCACCTGCACAAACAACATATACAAACATGACGATCCAATTCAATACCGACCATAATATAACGAATACCGAAGCCCACCGTGCCCATTTCACCAACCTCCTGGCCGATGAACTGGACAGGTACAGCACGCACATCACGCATGTTGATGCTCACCTTACAGATGAGAACGGTGGCAAAGAGGGTAATAACGACAAACGTTGCGTGCTGGAGACCCGCATCAAGGGCATGCCGCCCATGGCAGTCACCAACCATGCCAATACTGAGCAGCAGGCAGTTAGCGGTGCTATTAACAAGCTTAAGTCCACGCTGGATACAGCTATAGGCCGCCTGAAGAACCATCAAAATTAAGACTACCTTTCCCCCAATGACGGAAGAGCCTTTCGACCTTGTTGTGACATACAAAGCCGAGGAACATACCTTTAATGCCAGCCTGCTGGTAACAGGTTATACATATAAGTTTAGGGTACTTGCTCTAGGGCAGGTACTCCTCTTTGAGCCTGATGAAGAAGGCAGCTACCGCGCCATCATAGAACCGGCAGATGATGATGCTCATAAAACATCGATCGACAAAGAACTTCTGCAGGCTATCATACAGAAATTAGAGTCTATCCGGGATTAGTCAACAAAAATTTGTGGATATCTTAATTTGGAAACCCCTCCTCCCGGATCGTACCTTGCCAGGTGCGGAACTCTTTTTCCCGGCCTTGCGAGGAGCCCTTGCTTTGTGTCAGGCTGCGGCAGCCTGTCCCAACGGCTATCGGGAAAGCAATCTTCCGATGAGTGTTTTCGCATAGCTTAATTGAAGTTCTTTGAAATATTTGACTCTTTTGGATTGTAAATTTCCGCCAAAGGGGTGGTCGATCCATAGTCAATGCGTAGTCATTTAGGGGTTATAGTAATTCATGAACTGATGGTGAATGCATGGTAATTGCATAGTCTTGCGTAGTCATTCATAAGTGATCGTAATCCATGACCTAACGGCCAACGCATGGTCACTGCATAGTCATTCGTAGGTTAATCAAAAGCCATTACCTCATGGTTAATGCATAGTCAGTGTATGGTCAATGCCTTATGTCTAGTCCTGAAAAAACCTTACA
>DDET01000063.1 GCA_002336915.1 Bacteroidetes bacterium UBA1947
TGCTGGGCATTCACCAGGTTCATATTCACGGTGCGGGGATGCTCCACCGCGCTTTGTATGGCAGGCTTGGTTATCTCGTGGAAAACAATGCGTTTTGTAGTAGCCGGATCAAGGTCAAGAACTTCGCAAAGGTGCCATGATATAGCTTCTCCTTCACGGTCCTCATCCGTTGCCAGCCAAACCTCACCGGATTTCTTTGCAAGCGACTTTAATTCTTTTACTACCTTCTGCTTATCCTCCGATACTATATATTTAGGCTGGTAACCATTTTTAATGTCGATGCCCATATCCTCCTTCACCAGGTCGCGGATATGCCCGTAGCAAGACTTTACCTCAAAATCACTACCCAATATTTTCTCAATGGTCTTTGCTTTGGCAGGTGACTCAACGATCAACAGGTTTTTGGCCATTCTTCTGTTTTCTTTTATCTATTATGATACTCTATTGCTGCCGGACCTTACTGCCGGCGTGTGCAATAATAAGTATTGTTTTGTAAAAAAATAAAAAGGGCAACAAATTGTTGCCCTTTTTCAATAAGAAAAAACTTTTTTTAGTGAGCTATCACAAAACGACCTGTTTTGTTCTGGCCGTTAGCATTGATGGTATAGAAATAAACACCATTTGCTAAGCCTGTTGTATTGAAAGATGCATTGCCGTTTTGTCCTGCAAGCACCTGGCCAACGTTCAGGGTCTTTATAACCTGTCCTATAGCATTCTGAATTGACACAGAAGCGTTCACGTTCTCATTAGCAGAGAATGTAACAGTTACCATGTTGTTAGCAGGGTTTGGATAAACCTTGTTTGATGCTATGAAGCCACCGGTATTCGCAACCTTAGTTTGGTAAGATTGGTAAGTACTAAAGTTAGTAACGATCATCGGAGCAAGTTCAAACGACCAAGGCAGGTTGTTGCCTGATGAAGTTTCATCCAGGTTAACAGCGAAAGTCTGCGAAGGATAGTTCTGGTCGCCAAAACCTGCAGCCCTTCCGTTATCAGAGCTGTCATACAAGCCTACACCACCAAAGAATTCCTGGTATTGGGGAACTTCTGCTGCAAGAAGAACAGTTTTGCTCGTAGCAGGAGTATGATCTGAGGTTGCAACCACAGCATAGAAAGCAGCTGCTGTTGGATCGCCCGTTATGACAAGCGGGCCATTGTTGTATACTGAATTCGGGAAGAAAGGATCACTGTACGTATAAGGACCGCCTGTTGCAGAGGTATCGTTTGCCGTAAGTGCCCTGCCCCATGATAAACCTGCAAGCTCCCAATGTGGATTAGGGATAGAAGTAAAGTGGTAAACCTGGAACATTACCCTTGAGCCTACTGTGCTGCTACTTGCGAATACCGCCTGGAAAGAAGAAATGGTATCAGCTTTGCCTGCAGGAACAGTCAATATAGTACCCCAGTTCCAGCTGAATTCGCCGTTAGGATCTGTGCTCGGCCTGTGCAGGTAATAACCACCTACAGCTACGTTATCGGGTGAGAAGTTAGCCCATGCTGAATCGCTCAGGCCAAATTTCTTGGTTTCAGAAAGGCCGCCTGTACCGGTTAGATTAACGGTATAAACATCATCTCCGCTACCGGGTACAGCGTGATTGAATGGGAATTCAACTGCAGAATCATAACCGTTTACTGCCAGGTTTGTTATTGATGCGCTTTGATTGTAGGCAGGCACTGTGTTCATAGTAGCACCTACACTATAGCTTGCCTGTGCATTGTAGCCCTGGTTGAATACAAAATCGATCAAGCCAACAGAGTCACCCAGGATAAACTGCCTTGGCATAGTACCTATACCTTGTGCATGGTTGCTGGCATCTGTTGAATACATTACTGTAGCACCCTGTGATTTTACATTCAAAGCATCAAGGTCAACCAGCCTTACGTCATCCACAGCCCAGCCATAACCATTAGTTTGGCCATAGTAATGGAAACGAATATAAAGAGTCGCCTGGTTTGATCCTGCAGCACCGAGGTCTATCACAACCGTGTCAGTATTTCTGGTTTCTTCGTTGTTACCAATGCTGTTGTTCCTATAGACCTGGAAATGTGTAGCACCTGTAAACATATTGTTGCTGGCTACATCTATTTCGGCAGAGTCGCGAAATTTCTTAGCCCAGCTGTTGAACACCAAGCCTACATGACTGTGACCTGTAGTAACAAAAGGGACCGTGTTGTTCATGCTCGCTTCAGTAGCTGAAGTAGCATTGTTGATCGGGTCGATCGCAGCCCATCCGTTAGCACCTGTAGGTGAATTAAGGTCAGGGATAAAATCAGCGCCTGCATTCATCCACTTCCATTTAGCGGTATTAACCGGTGGGTTTGCTACCCAGTTCGCAGCTGGTTGCGTCGCGTTACCAGTAGCAAATGTTTCTACTGTACCAATTACTGTATTGGTTGCTTTTGCTGCTTGAATTACTTCAGGAGTAAGAGTGGCTGGCACACTACCCGGAACATATGCCTCTCGTCCAGCCGTTTTGTTTTGTGCTGCAGTTTTAACGGTATTTTTGGCAACCTTGGCGTTTGCACCCAATGCCATCATACCTGCTGCAATCAGAAGAATTGATTTTTTCATTGTGTAATTTTTTTGTTTATGACAATAAAATGGTTTTGGTAAAGATAAGGAATCCGCGTTTTATTTAACAATTTTTTATTTTTAATAATAGCTAAAAATAGCAAAAAAGTCTAAAGGTGATAGCCTTTAGACTTTGATCTTTATGAAATATAAGTATAATTCGGGAAAAATATGACACTGCGGTTACTAACTGAGTATCTCGCGGGAAATGACCAACTTTTGGATCTCGGAGGTGCCTTCGCCGATGGTGCATAACTTGGAATCACGGTAATATTTCTCTACCGGGAAATCTTTAGTGTAACCATAACCACCAAATATCTGCACGGCCTCTGTAGAAACTTTTACAGCTATTTCCGATGCGTAATATTTAGCCATAGCCGATTGTTTGGTCATTTTTTCACCACGGTTCTTGAGGTCGGCGGCCTGGTATATCAGCATTTCGGCAGCTTCTATTTGTGTGGCCATATCGGCCAGCTTAAAGCTGATGGCCTGGAAATTGGCTATCGGCTGGTCGAACTGGTAACGCTCTTTGGCATATTTGATACTTGCTTCGTAAGCTCCTTTTGCAATGCCCAGGGCCAGTGCAGCTATGGATATACGTCCGCCATCCAGCACTTTCATCGCCTGCCTGAAGCCATCACCCACCTCGCCCATGCGCTGTGCATCACTGATGCGGCAATTGTCGAACACCAGTTCAGCAGTTTCGCTGGCGCGCATGCCCAGTTTGTTTTCTTTCTTGCCCGAGGTAAAGCCCGGCGTGCCGCGCTCTACTATGAATGCAGTTACATTGCTCTTTGTACGTGGTTCGCCCGTGCGTGCCAATACTACCGATACATCACCGCTGATGCCGTGTGTTATCCAGTTCTTGGTGCCGTTCAGTACCCAGTCATCGCCATCGCGCACAGCGGTGCAGCGCATGTTACCCGCATCGCTGCCTGTGTTGGCTTCGGTAAGGCCCCATGCACCTATCCATTCAGCACTTGCCAGCTTAGGCAGGTATTTTTTCTTTTGTTCCTCTGTGCCAAAGTATAGTATATGGCCGGTGCAGAGCGAGTTATGCGCAGCAGTTGAAAGCCCTATCGAGCCGCATACTTTTGCCACTTCGCTTATTACGGTAACGTACTCAAAATAGCCAAGGCCGCTGCCTCCGTATTCTGTAGGCACCAGCACGCCCATAAGGCCCAGCTCGCCCATTTTCTTGAATAGTTCTACGGGAAATTTCTGGCTTTCATCCCATTCCATCATTTGCGGACGTATGTTCTTGTTCGCAAAGTCGCGGATCATTTCAGCTATCGAAAGCTGTGTATCAGTATACGTAAAATCCATATAGTTATTTACCAGGGTAAACGTTAAGGCGCAATTTTACAACATTTTTTTCTAACATCAGCTTGCCGGGCCGGCTACATGAAAGATTTTCAAAGCTTTGTGGACTTAATTGTTGATCTCAGTTCAGCCTCGTCTTTTCCAGCAATTCTTTCTTCACCGCATCACTGAAATGGTATACGGCCCATACCTGCCCGTAGTTTTTAAAACCTCCAAGTTGGCGCCTGCGTTCCAGTATCCTGTGCGTTAGTGCCGGGCCTATGCCTTCCAGCGTTAGCAGGCTTGCAGAATCAGCTGTGTTTATATTTATGATGGCATTTACTGTGGTGTCGCTTGCTGCTGCTGTTGCCGCAAGCTCGTGTTTGCGGCCTTCCCAGCTTGCTGTGAGTTTATTTTGCAGGCGCTTGCCGGGGGCCGGCGGTGCTATAATGTATACCATGGCAGACCGGGCAAGGACCAGCAGCGCCAGCAGGCAGAGTAATACGGCAATGCCCCTGCGCTCGGCACTGTTCAGGTCAAAATATGTGCTAAGTATTTTCTTCATGCGCGATAACATTACCGGCTTGCGAATTGAAGATAAAGCTTTTATAACTTTTTATTAAGTGCCCTGCGTATTATCTTTGCGCCGTATTAAAAAATAATCCACATGAGTTTTATCAGCAGCATTATCGCCCGCCAAATATTGGATAGCAGGGGCAATCCTACAGTAGAAGCAGATGTTTATACCAGCGATGGTTTCAGGGGTAGGGCAGCAGTGCCCAGCGGCGCATCGACGGGTAAACATGAAGCAGTGGAATTGCGCGACGGTGCTAAAAAGATATACGGTGGCAAGGGGGTAATGAAGGCTGTTGATAATATTAATGAAAAGATAGCGGAAGAATTGTACGGCTGGGATGTGACCGATCAGCGTGGCCTGGATATGGCAATGATAGAAATGGACGGTACTGCCAATAAGAGTAAGCTTGGCGCCAATGCCATGCTCGCCGTTAGCCTGGCAGCAGCAAGGGCAGCTGCGGAGTCTACCGGTTTGTCGCTGTATCGCTACGTGGGCGGGGCAAATGCGAGGACACTGCCTGTGCCGATGATGAATATACTGAACGGCGGTATGCATGCCGACAATAAAATAGACTTTCAGGAATTTATGGTTGTGCCTGTAGGGGCAGCTACATTCAGCGAAGGATTGCGCTGGGGAGTGGAAATATTCCACGAGCTGAAAAAGGTGCTGAAAGAAAAAGGGTATTCAACAAACGTTGGTGATGAAGGTGGTTTTGCACCGGATATACAGAGCAATGAAGAGGCGATAGAAACTGTGCTTAAGGCGATAGAAAAAGCAGGGTATAAGCCGGGCGACCAGGTAGCAATAGCTATGGACGCAGCCAATACAGAGCTGTACAATGCAAAAGATAAAAAGTATCATTTCCATAAAAGCGGCACTACAAAAATGACCAGCGAAGAATTGGTCGCATACTGGGTGAAGTGGTGCAAAAAATACCCTATAATAAGTATAGAAGATGGTATGGCCGAAGATGACTGGAAGGGCTGGAAGGCACTGACAGATGCTTTAGGCAATAAAGTGCAGCTGGTAGGCGACGATCTTTTTGTAACGAACGTGACCCGCCTGGAAAGGGGCATCAATGAAGGTATTGCAAATGGCCTGCTGGTAAAAGTGAACCAGATAGGCACCCTTAGCGAAACGATAGACGCGGTGACAATGGCGCAGAACAGCAGCTATAACACCATCATGAGCCATCGCAGCGGTGAGACAGAAGATGCAACGATAGCTGATCTTGCTGTTGCCCTGAATTGTGGCCAGATCAAAACAGGCTCCGCAAGCCGCAGCGACCGTATGGCTAAGTATAACCAATTGCTTAGGATAGAGGAAGAACTAGGTGCCAATGCATTCTACCCGGGCAAGACATTGCACTTCGGTAAGTAGTTGTGGATATGTGGAAAAGGTATTTTTATCTTTCTGCCATATAATATTTAATTTTAGAACATGAAAAAGCTGCTGCGCGTTATTACCAATAAGTACCTGATTACTGCGGTAGCCTTCGCGGTATGGATGTTATTCTTTGACACGAATGACTACAAATCGCAAAGACAGCGCAAGCAGGACCTGCAAGCTGCCAATGATGGTATAGCGTACCTGAACGGGCAGATAGCGCAGATGGAAAAAGACCACAGGGAGATAACAAGCGATCCGGCAAAACTGGAACAATATGCAAGGGAGCACTATCGCATGAAGAGAGACAATGAAGATGTGTATGTAGTAGAACGCAAATAGACTGCCTGCACAAAATATATTCAGCCATTACGCCTTGCGTGATGGCTTTTTTTATGCTTTTCTTCTCTTCAGTTCTTTGCGTATCAGGGAAAGCTCGCGAGAGGTTTGTCCAGCTACCGATGTGTTCTCCTGCGCCCGGCGCATCAGGTAGGGTATCACGTCTTTCACCGGGCCATATGGCAGGTACTTGGCTACATGGTAGCCGCTATGCGCCAGGTTGAATGATATATTATCGCTCATGCCGTATAACTGCGAAAAGTATACATGTGGGTGATTAGCGGGTATGCCGTGCTCATCCATATACTTTGCGGCAAGCAGGCAGCTTTTTTCATTGTGCGTGCCTATGAAGATGCCTATCTTATCAAGGTGTTGCTGGCAATATAGCACACCTTCGTCGTAATCTTTATCGGTAGCTTCTTTACCAGGCTGTATGGGGGATGTGTATCCCATAGCAACAGCACGGTTGCGCTCCTTTTCCATGTACGCACCACGAACCAGTTTTGCGCCCAGTATATATCCTTTAGCCATCGCATGCTTGTGCGATTCTTTAAGAAATATAAGCCTGTCGTGCCGGTACATCTGGAAGGTATTGAAGACAGTGATCTTGGTTTTGTTGTACTGCTCCATCATAGCATCGGTCAGGTCATCTACCGGTTGCTGTATCCAGCTTTCTTCTGCATCTATCAGCACCATAATGCCCGCATCAAAAGCCGCATTGCATATACGGTCTATGCGGCTGTACACTTTTTTCCATTCTTCCTGTTCGGCAGCAGTGAGTGTTGCACCGGAATGTATTTTTTCCAGCAATGAAAAACGGGAGAAGCCCGTGATCTTTACACTGATGAAAGGGATATTTTTTTGAGATGCAGCATAATTTATTGCCTTGATAAATTCAGGTACTGCTGCATCAAACTCTGCTTCGCCTTCCTTGCCTTCCACGCCGTAGTCAAGTATCACACCTACATTGTACTTTTCAAGTACGCGCGCAGTATCGGCGGCCTCTTCCATCGTTTCGCCACCGCAAAACTGTTCAAAGATGGTATGCTTAATGATCCCTTTAATAGGAATATTCCAGTCCATAGCCCATTTGGTAAAGCCCATGCCAATTTTGGTGAGCAGTGGCGAGCTCATAGATGAGAACAAAAAGTCCGCACGCTTTAGTTCTTTGGTCGAACGGTATTCAAAAGCGATCGCGGTGTCTTCAAATTGAGGGAGCATATATTATTTGGTCCTTGTAAAGAGCTCTGTTTGTTTATGTTCAATCGTTTATTAAAAATCGCCCAGGCCGGTGGCGGGCAGTATCTGCAATGCTTCTTCAAGCTGCTTATCATTCGGGGCTATGCCATGCCATTCATGTGTGCCTTCCATAAAAGGTACGCCCTTACCCATAATAGTATGCATCAGTATGCAGACAGGTTTACCTTTGCCGGTCTCGGCTTTGGCATCTTCAAGTCCTTTCACCACTGCAGCCATATCGTTGCCTTCCATCTTCATTACATGCCAGCCAAATGCATTGAACTTATCTTCCAGCGAGCCAAGGTTCATCACATTTTTTGTTGCACCGTCTATCTGCTGTCCATTCACATCTATGGTCGCAATGAGATTGTCTATCTTATGATGTGCCGCGAACATGATCGCTTCCCAGTTCTGTCCTTCCTGCAGTTCGCCATCGCCATGCAATGAGTAAACAGTGCGGTCGTCATTGTTCAATTTTTTGCTTAGCGCGGCACCACAGGCTACGCTCATGCCCTGGCCCAGCGAACCTGATGCTATGCGTACACCGGGCAGATGTTCGTGTGTGGCAGGGTGGCCCTGCAGGCGCGAGTTGATAAGGCGGAACGTAGCCAGCTCACTCACCGGGAAGTAGCCTGAGCGTGCAAGCACACTATAAAAAACAGGCGATATATGCCCGTTGGACAAAAAGAAGATATCCTCACCAATGCCGTCCATATTAAAATCGGCACTGTTGTACTTCATAATATGGAAATACAATGCAACCATAAAATCGGTACAGCCAAGTGAACCACCGGGGTGGCCGCTTTGGGGAGTATGCACCATACGCACTATATCCCTGCGCACCTGCGTTGCTGTTTCTTCCAAATGTTTTAAGTCCATAGAACTGAAAATTGTGCGGCAAAAGTAAATTTTAAAGGTGACTTTTTATAAAAAAATAAGTACACTCGGCGGGCTTACGTAAATTACAGCGGAATGAAATTGACCAAAGCGCAGAAAAGTTATTTTACTACTAGTTTAATGCGTTGGCACGCTGCAGATAACGACCGCAGTCTGCCCTGGAAGCAGGAAAAGGACCCCTATAAAATATGGCTATCTGAAATAATATTACAGCAAACAAGAGCTGAGCAGGGTAAGCCCTACTACCTGAAGTTCATTGAGGCATTCCCGACAGTAAAAGATATGGCTGCCGCCGATGATGAAACGGTGTACAGGCTATGGCAGGGCCTCGGTTACTATAACCGCTGCAAGAACATGCTTGCAACCGCCCGGTATATATATAATGAGTTAAATGGGAACTTCCCCCGCACTTATGAAGGCCTCCTGGCGCTTAAAGGTATCGGGCCCTACACCGCCGCCGCCATAGCTTCCTTTGCATTTGGGCTGCCTTGCGCAGTGGTGGATGGCAATGTCTATCGTGTATTGTCCCGCTATTTCGGGATCGATACACCGTTTGATACCGCCGAGGGCAAGACATTATTCCGCGAAACAGCTAAAGCGTTGCTGGACCAAAGCGACAGTGCCGGCTACAACCAGGCCATCATGGACCTGGGCGCTACCATTTGCAAGCCTGCCTTACCCCTGTGTGGTAGCTGCCCATTACAAAGGCATTGTATTGCCTTCAAACAGGGGCTCATCGCGGATCTGCCGGTCCGCAGCAAAAAGATGACGGTTAAAAAACGGTATTTTCATTATATAATGATCATGGCCGGTGAAAGTGTGTGGTTGCACAAACGTGAGGGAAAAGATATATGGCAAAATCTCTATGAACCATATTTGATAGAAGAAAAATTCGTCATGGATCAACAGGAACTTCTCGCCCGGCTACCCTTCAAAAAACCCAAGGTCGATGTAGAGTCTTTGGCATATGAGGGCCATTTAATGCAGCGCCTTACTCACCAACTTGTTGAAACTCACTTTTATGTAATACAATTACCCAAGCCTGCAAAAGTCCCTTTAAAAGAAGGTAACTGGGTATTGCTTAAGGACCTGGGGAAATTGGCTTTCCCCAAGACCCTTGTTTCTTTTTTAGAAAAAAAATTATACTTTTAGAAATCTTAAAGGATATAAAATTAGATTAATTGAAAAATCAGAACTATCATGAGGGGCGTTAACAGAGTAATACTGATAGGCAACCTGGGACGTGAACCTGACCTGCAGTACCTGGAAGGAAATATCGCGGTGGCAAAATTCCCACTGGCAACAACAGAAACATTTAAGGACAAAAACGGTAATCTTGTATCCCAAACAGAATGGCACACCGTAGTTTTATGGCGCGGCCTGGCCGAGTTGGCACAAAAATACTTACATAAAGGAAGCCTGGTATTCATAGAAGGCAGGCTGCGCACCCGCACATGGGAAGACAAAGACAAAAACAGGCGGTTTAGCACCGAAATAGTGGGAGATAACCTTGTGATGCTGGACAAAAGAAAAGAGCATGGGGCTGATTTCCCCGCAGGCACAGAGACCGCTACCGACGTAAACCCTGCAGTGAGCGGTTTCCCGGCACCGGATATCAATTTGAATTATGACGCAGGCAGCGTTGGTAACACTAAAGACGACCTGCCCTTTTAAATATTTAATTATGTTATGAAAAGGAAAGAATTGACATTGCATTTCTTTCCTTTTTTTAATTTTGGTACAACATCAAATAACTGACACTTGGAAAG
This sequence comes from Bacteroidetes bacterium UBA1947, assembly GCA_002336915.1. Lineage (GTDB taxonomy): Bacteria > Bacteroidota > Bacteroidia > Chitinophagales > Chitinophagaceae > MKUN01. The sequence continues at coordinate 10,082 of DDET01000063.1, forward strand.
CATACCGGAAGGCGGGACGATACTGAATACAATATTACTGGAAGCCGCGAGTCGATCATTTTCTGCATCAAATGTTACTATCCTTATCATCATAATATTGGTGTTGCTGTTGCTTACCGCCATTACTGCCGGTTCTGAAACAGCTTACTTTTCGTTGACAGCCAAGGATATCAATTACCTGAAGACCAAAGAGGAGGCCGGTTCACGGCAGGTCATAAGGCTGCTCGATCAGCCAAAGCTCTTACTCGCTACAATACTCGTAGCCAATAACTTCATCAACATTGCCATAGTTATTAGCACTAACCTGCTGGTCAATTCATTGCTGCCCTCTAACATCAGTGCCATGTTCTCCTTCCTGATACAGGTTGTAGCGGTCACATTTTTACTGGTGCTTTTTGGCGAAGTATTGCCCAAAGTTTATGCCACGCAGAATAACATGCGCATGGCGCTATTTTCAGCCCCGGTATTGAAAATAATGCTGAAGCTTTTTATGCCGGTTAGCAAGATGCTGGTATCATCTACCTCTTACATTGAGGGTAAGCTGGGTGTAAAGAGTATTAATAACCTGAGCAACGAAGATTTTGAGCACGCCATAGAGCTCACGGTAGGCCACTCCGCCACACGTGAAGAGGTAAATATCTTTAAAGGTATACTCAAGTTCAGCAACATTACCGTGAAGCAGATAATGCGCACCCGCATGGATGTGAGTGGTATCGACTACGAGATGAAATTCAGCGATGTGCAGAAGTTTTGCATTGAAGTAGGCTACTCGCGCCTGCCCGTTTACAAAGAAAGCCTGGATAAAATAGCAGGCATGATGCACACCAAAGACCTGCTGCCCTATACGGAACATAACGATTTCGACTGGCATGCATTGATGCGCCCCGCCTACTTTGTGCACGAGGGCAAGCTGATAGAAGATCTGTTGCACGAGTTCCAGCAAAAGCGTATACACTTTGCAATAGTGGTCGATGAGTTTGGCGGCACCTCGGGCATTGTTACCCTGGAGGATATCATGGAAGAGATAATAGGCGATATCAAAGATGAGTTTGATGAGGACGACCTGAACTATAAAAAAATTGACGAGCACAACTTCATATTCGAAGGTAAAACACTGATAAACGACGTATGTCGCATACTGGGCGAACAGTCGGATATTTTTGATGCAGTGCGCGGCGAAAGTGATTCACTTGGCGGACTGATACTGGAGATATCCGGCAAATTCCCCTCTATTAATGAAACTGTAAGTTTCGATAACTACGACTTCACGGTACTGGAAATTGAAAAAATGCGCATTAAGCGTATAAAGCTTACGATCAATCCTGCAAAAGAGGAAGACGAATAAACATGAATTTATTCAATATGAATTGCGCTTATTGCCTTTCAATTGTGAATTCCTGCCACAGAACAGAAAAAAGCTACTATTTAAAAAAATCTCATGCTTGAGATTTTTTTTTTTGATGTTTTATCCCTAATTTACTGCGAAATATTTGTTAAAAAGTTAAATAATACCCCGGTTGTACCTTTTATTAAATTATAAGCAAACAATTTAAAGCTATGTTCAAAAAGCTACCTCTCCTTATGATGGCAGTGCTGCTTACCCTGTGCAGCAATACCTATGCCTTCTATATGAACACGACCACCGTTAGGGCTACAGGTAACCCGGGCACGGATACTACTGGTTGGGTGAATAATGTGGGCACTAAAGTGGATAATAGCATGATCGTGTCCGCCTCAGGCTTGCAAAGGTCCTGGGCGGTATTCAAGCCCAATCTTGCTTTGCCTGTGGGTGCCGTTATAGCCAGTGTTAACCTGGTGTTTAACATAACAAACGTGTCAAGTCCCGGTTCTGCTTCATGTAAAATAAATATTCTTAACCAGGACGCATCTCAGTATGTTGGGCCAACACTGTATAACGCTCTGGATCCCGCGCCGGCTATAAACGTGGGCAGCTGGGGCAATGTGCCTGGGCAGTTTACTGCTTCTCTGAGCCCGGTTACAATGTCAAGCTACTTGTCCCTGCCTGCAATCACCATCGCATGGATACAGTTCGCAGGCACTAACATATATAACATAAGCGGTGAAACCTCAGGCAATCTTGCCCCCTACCTGGTCATAAATTGGTATGTACCATGCAGTGGAACACCTTCAGGCGGTACAGCTTCATCTTCGGCCAGCCCCGTGTGTAATAATACTCCTTATACCTTAACTGATGTTGGTTATACCGTTGATACAGGTATGACTTACCAATGGCAGTCAAGTACCGTCTCCAACGCTGGCCCATGGACAGACGTGAATCCCAACGGTAACAATCCTGCGTTGCTGAACGTCGCCAGCCAAACACAGACCACATATTATCGCTTAAAAACAACTTGTACTTTTAATAGTAACTCAGGTTATTCAAACGTAGTTACTGTAACACAAAATCCCCCCACTTCTTGTTATTGCATACCCGCACCGGGTGCAGGCGGTTGTAGCAGCGGCGATGGTATTCATACATTCACCCTGGTGGGCGAAGGGCCGGGAATAACCGATTTTGCTACAGGCTGTCATGCGAATGCCTATGACGACCGTACCCTCGAAAGCGTCACCATGATGCAGTGCGTAAGTTATAGCGGCATCATCTCGAAAATAACTAACAACGGCCAGCAGGATAACCTGAGAATATGGATAGACTTTAACGACGATGGTATCTTCAGCACCACAGAAAGTGTATGTACTGCTACCAATATAACAGATGTGTATCCCGGCCCGAATAATTTTACCATCAACATACCCCCGGGTGCTACAACAGGCAACCACAGGATGCGCGTAATGATGGGAAGGGGTGCTGCACCGGCCAGCTTTGATCCCTGCAACGCAGGACCCGTATGGAACTTCGGTGAAACACATGATTATACAGCCAACATTATCCCGATCATAATATTGAATACGCCCATCATAGCGGGCAACTCAGATTATTGTGTAGGCACTTGTGTGCAGTTGACCGCTAACGTGGCTAATGCCAATGCAGGTACACAGTATATCTGGACATATCCTCCCCTGTTCACACCGGTGATAACTTCTAACCCGACATTGAACATTTGCCCTTCGGCGCTCAACAACACCGGCCTATTTTCGGTTCGTGCCTTCTACGGTTGCGATACTACAGCTGCCGGTACACTCAACGTTACCATCCATGCTCAGCCGGTTGCAACACCAAGCTCCAATTCCCCTGTGTGCACCGGTTCCACTCTCTTGTTAGATGGCGACAACAATGCGTATACTTACGAATGGTACGGCCCGGTAAGTTATTATGCGAATTTGCAGCACTCCAACAGACCCTCCATGTTAATCCCTTATGCGGGTGATTATAGCATGGTTGTTACAGATCCCGCTACCGGTTGTAAAGACACCTTCACAACAAACGTACAGGTTATTCAAACGCCGGTCATTGGTACCATCATGTCTAACCCCACTAATTGTGTGCCGGGCAATGATGGTTCCATAACCATAACCGGCCTGACCCCGGGTAACAGCTATACAATAAATTATACCGGTCCAATGAGCGGTAGTGTGTTAGGCGTCGCTTCTCCTACCGGCCAGTATACTATTAGCGGGCTGGTAGCAGGCAGCTATAATGTCTGGGTGGCATCAACCACAGTTCCTATTTGTACATCTGCCCTGCAATTCCCTACTTTAACAAATCCGAGCTACAACATTACCCTCAATACCATCACCAATCCCACAACTTGCGTACCGGGCAATGATGGTAAAATAAAAATAACCGGGGTTACTACTAATGTAACATATGAACTGTTCTGGACCGATCCGCAGGGTAACACGCATGATTCCATTTGTACGGCTATTGCCAATTCACTTACGATGAATGGCTTCACTGCCGGCAATGTGACCAATATCTACATAATAAAAGGTGGCTGCCAGTCTAATGTGCTGGGCCCTGTAGTACTGACCAATCCTGTTTATAATATCAACTCCGTGAGCCCCACCCAGCCTTCTAACTGCGTGCCGGGTTGCAATGGCAGTCTTTTACTCTGTGGTTTGCCTGCCAATACAAGCGGCTGGACCGGCGTTTACCAATTTAATGCGGCGCCCGAGACGATCGTGCCTAACCTCACGGCGAACGCTTCAGGCTGCGTAAATCTTCCTAATCTCTGCGAAGGCTCCTATACCAATATTTACCTGGTGCGCAACGGCTGTACCACGAACATATGGGCAGGTCCTTACGTTCTGGCTAACCCTGTTTATACGCTCAGCGGTGTTACGGCTACAGATCCAACTACTTGTGGTAATACAGGCTGTTTCAAAATATGCGGGCTGCCTCCAAGCACCGGCGGCTTTACGGTACATTACCTCGATCCGCTGAGTAACTCACTAACATCAGGTGTTGTGCCAACAGATGTTAATGGTTGTATCAGCATTTGCAGCCTGGGCGCAGGTACTTACGATAATATTTATGTTACCAAGGGCGGTTGTACTTCCAACGCAGTAGGCCCTGTAACACTTACTAATCCTGCTAATCCTACAGTAACTGCAAATAGCAACAGCCCCGTATGTACCGGCGATGACATCAACTTCACCGGTGGTAGTGCAGGTAACACCATTTATCAATGGAAGAAAAATCCGGATAATGTGACTGTATTGGCCAATTCAATGAACTGGACGATACCAAGTTGTACATTGGGCGATGCGGGCACTTATAAAATAGTGGTAACCGCGCCTAACGGATGTAAGGATTCTACAACTACAGTTGTGGTAGTTAATGAGACTCCCGTACTCACAGGTATTACTTACACTAATCCTACCAAATGCGCTACCTGCAATGGTACATTTACTATTTCAGGTTTGAAGGTGAGTACGAACTACACATTGCATTACCTGAAGAACGCTGTTCCTCAGACTGTGAACATCACCAGTACCGCAACAGGTACTTATGTTCGTGGAGGACAATGTGCAGGTACTTATGATAATATATATGTAACATCTGCAGCAAACTGTATTTCAAATGCTTTAGGGCCAATAACGCTGGTTGATCCGCCATTACCGCCGCAGCCCGGTGCTAATAGCAATTCTCCCGTTTGTGCAGGCGATACAATGAAGCTTACGTCGAACTCGCTTACATACAACGCCGCCTACAGGTGGTCGGGCCCTGCCGCTTTCGGTAGCAACATAGCCGGCCAGAACCAGAACGTTCCGAACGTGACCGCAGCTTATGCAGGTAACTATTCTGTAACCGTAAGGGATACCTTCAACTGTACCTCCCTGCCCACTGTAATCAATGTGCAGATCAAGCCGCAACCGGTGATCTCTATTAGTAGTAACACGCCGGTATGCATAGGCCAAACCCTCGAATTATATTCTAATAGTGATATCCCCGGCTCTACCGTTCTCTGGAATTATCCTGACGGCCCTACATCGGCACTTGATAGCCCGACAAGACCGGGTGCCATTACGCCGTACGCGGGCACATATACGGTGCATTATACCTCGTCTTTTGGTTGTTCGTCACAGGCCACTACCGATGTATTCATAGGTAATATTCTGCTCTCCGGTTTGCAAGCATCCAGCAATAGCCCTCTTTGTTCGGGCGATACGCTGAAACTGGACGCAGGAGTATTGGTGCCGGGCGCGCAATATTCGTGGACGGGCCCTAATGGTTTTAATACACCGATCGCAGATCCTATCAGGACAGACGTGCAGGTAGTTGATTCGGGTGATTATATCGTATCAGCTATACTGAATGGTTGCCAGTCGGCACCTGATACTACACATGTTGTGATCAGGCCTACAACTACAGCAACTGTCAACATTACAGCCTTCCCCGGCGATACCATCTGTGTTGGCGATAATGTGACATTCACCGCAACGGTGACCAATGGTGGCAGCACTCCTTCATACCAATGGGTGAAAAATGGTTTCTGGGTACTCGGGGCTACAGATAGCTTCTGGGGTTCTCCAAACCTGGTTAATAACACGGATATATTTGTGATATTCAAGAGCAGCCAGGTTTGCGTTACCAACCCGGTAGATACGAGCAACACAATTCACATAACCTTGGGCAACCTGGTAACACCATCGGTTGTGCTCACCGCAAGTGCCAATATCATTCTCCCGGGTCAGCCTATCGACTTCACTGCTACTGTGGTGAACGCAGGGCCTAACCCAACCTTCGAATGGTTCAAGAACGGCATATTGATACCAGGTGCCACTACGAACATGTACACCGCTTATAACCTTACGCAGAACGACCAGATAAAGGTGGTGGTGCACAGCAGTTGGACTTGCGCTGCGGTCGATACGGCCAGTGCATTCTGGGGCAACCCGAATGTAACTACCGGTACAGCTTCTGTCACAGGCAAGGAGAGTGCTATCACCATGTTCCCTAACCCGAACAATGGTAGCTTCACTGTTGAAGGTGTGTTCAAGGACATTACTACCGAGAAGAACATACCGGTTGAAGTGCTCAATTCTTTAGGCCAGGTGGTGTATCGCGACCAGGCAACTATTGCGAACAGTGTGCTGCGCATGCAGTTCAACCTGGTAGATATGCCGGGCGGAATGTATGTGCTCAGGCTGATGATCGGCAATGAAACAAGGTTGCTGCGCTTTACGATCAGGTAATAAAATGTATTGATTTCCAGCCAGATAATATTTAAAAACGTCCCGCTTTGCGGGGCGTTTTTTTGTGTATCAAAGGCTTTTGGCATATTAATATTTTTTATTTGATAGATGTTTTTTTAATTGCTAATGTTATATTATCTTTCTAACTTGTTAAAGGTGTCTTTTTACCGTTTTTACACATCAAAAAAATGGTACTAAATAAAATTTGAGGCATGAGGAAAAACTACTTTTTAGCATCTTTACTGTTATCATTTATTTTTTGTGTGCAGCTTGGTCAGGCGCAGGTAACCTACAGATTTACTGCACTGGGTGGAACCTATACTACATTAACGGGCGCCACTGCTGTTGGTCTTATTGGTAATACCAACGACGGCTACAATGGTTTCATCAACATCGGCTTCAACTTTTATTATAATGGTGCTGCTACTGCCACTACATCAGTGGGCGTTAGCACAAATGGTTTTTTAACGCTGAATGGTTTCCTCAATAATTCTACACCAACCAACAATCTGACAAGTGGCCTTAACGGTCGCAGGCCGGTGATAGCGCCCTTGTGGGACGACATCTCCGCTACATCCGGGCTTAGCTACCTCACTTCAGGTGTAGCGCCGAACAGGGTATTCACCATGCAGTGGAGAAACATTCACTGGAACCAGGCTTATGTACCGATCGCCGGTTCTTTCCAGGTGAAGCTTTATGAAACATCTAACTTCATCGATTTCCAATACGATTCAACAGGAACCACACAAAATGCAACTGCTTCAATAGGCCTTACAGAAACCGCCACTGGCTCGGGTAGTTTTGTGTCGCTTCAAAATACCAGCAATGCGCCTACGACAAGTACGACAACAGAAACAACCAACCTGAGTACGATGATGCACCCCGGCCAGATATATCGCTGGAGCTATGCACCAACCATATCAGGCACGCCCGGCGCATGCATAGGCCAGACTATTACACTTACTGCAACAGGTATAGCAGGTGCTACTTTCACATGGACCGGTCCAAACATCGTTCCAACTACAGGGCCTTCACTTACCTTAACGAATGTTACACTTGCTGATGCCGGTACTTACTATCTTACCCAAACAATTGGCGGTATTGAATCTGCTGCCGATTCTGTTCTTGTTGTCGTAGGGCTTCCACAGGGTGCACCGATAGCTACGGCTAATACACCAATATGCAGCGGGCAGACCCTCAATTTCGGTGTAAGCAATTTCAGCCCCAGCTTCACTTATTCATGGACGGGGCCTAATGCATTTGCTTCACCACTTGCCAGCCCAAGCATACCTAATGTGGCGGTAACTGATGCAGGCGATTATATTGTTACTGCACTCGCTTTCAACGGTTGCAGCGAAAATGATACGATACATGTGGATGTTACACAAACCGACACCGCAAATATTGACATTTCTGTTTCGCCCAACGATACTATATGTGTTGGCGATGATGCTGAATTTACTTCTGCCATCACCAATGGTGGGGCAGGTCCTCAATATCAATGGGTGAGGAACAGTTATTGGGTATTCGGCGCTACAGACAGTTTCTGGGGCTCTAATGCACTGGTGAATTTCGATACCATCTATTGTATTCTTACCAGCAATAAAACTTGCGTAGCCAACCCTGTAGATACCAGTAACAGCATAGTGATATCGCTTGCCAGTTACCTGGTACCATCAGTAACGCTCACAGCTTCTGTGAACACACAGCTGCCGGGTCAGCCTATTGACTTTACTGCGGTTGCAATAAATGCAGGTGTTAATCCAACCTATAGCTGGTATAAGAACGGTATATTGATGCCTGCGGTGACAGGTACTACCTATACGGGCTATAACCTTACTATGAACGACCAGGTAAAAGTAGTTCTGCATAGCGGCTTTACATGTGCCATAATTGATACCGCTACCGACTTCTGGGGCAATCCGAACATAGTGATACCAACCAATGTTGTTTCAGCGAGCAACAGTAACAATATCGATCTGTATCCTAATCCTAACAATGGTGCCTTCGTAGTGTCCAGAAATGCTGCTGCAATTGCTAACGGTACTGAAGTAACTGCAGAAATAATTAACGCGATAGGCCAGGTAGTATACACAGGTAATGCTACAGTGACTAATGGTAAGTTCAGCAAAGAGGTAACACTTGATGCCAACCTTCCTGCAGGCATCTACATACTGCGTATCAATGCAGGTGGTACAAACAGCACGCTTCGCGTTACCATTAATAAGTAATTTTTAAACTTCTTCATATCCAATGCCCCGCTGTTGCGGGGCATTTTTTTGTACCACTCCCCCCTTGTGTGGAAGCCCTGTGCCTGGTTGGAAGGGGGCTAGGGGGATGTCCGTTCGCCGACAGTTTCCCCCCGTTGGCGCATTTTGGCGCGTAGGTATGTGCAGCGCCAACTTGTGTCTATGTATAGTCAGCGGTTTGCAACCGGAATTCCCCCTCCCTAAGCTCAATCAAGGTTTACTCTTCGCCCATTGAGTCTTTCTTTAGAGGACTCAATGCCTCGCGCCCGGCACCAAAAATGTGGATATCAAAATTTGGAACAGCCCATCCCCGGATCGTACCTTGCACCCGGAAAAGGAATTTATCACAAACTGTGAGATTATTTTTTCAAAATTTTAAGACATCAACTCAATACCGGCAAGCCTTTCAGGGATTTTTACCGGACACTTGGGGACACTTCGGGGACATTTCCAGCCACTTGGGGGACATAAACTGGACACTTCAGGGACATTTCCGGACACTTGAGGGACACTTCGGGACACTTAAAAAAAATACCAAACCAACCCTCCGGGGAAGCTTGGAGAATCTTGAGAGAAGCTTGGGGAACCTTCAGGGAACTTTAGGGAACCTTCAGGGAACCTTCAGGGAAGTTTGAAGGAAGCTTGGGGAACCTTGAAAGGTCTGCGAAATACAAAAGCCCTTCAGGGGTTTGGGGCTTTTAAGCTATTTTTGCACAAAATAAGACCGGTAAATGACGCTTGCAGCACAAATAAGAATGGCCACCGAGGATGCACTGAAGCATCTGTACCCCGGTGTCGAGATACCAGTTTCATCCATCAATGTCAACCAGGTAAAGCCTGAGTTTACGGGTGACTATACAGTGGTACTATTCCCCTTTGTAAAGCTGCTGCGACAAAAGCCGGATGAATTAGGACAGCAACTGGGTAATTATCTTGTAGAGAAGACAGGTTTATTTTCTGGCTTTGAGATAGTGAGTGGCTTCCTCAATCTTACCGTTAAGGATAGTTACTGGATCAACTTTTTGCTAAACCAGTTCAACAATCCGCACTACGGCGAAAAGCCCAAGCACGACAGGCGCATAATGGTGGAGTACTCTTCACCTAATACCAATAAGCCATTGCACTTCGGCCATCTGCGGAATATATTCCTGGGCTATGGTATGGCCGAGATACTGAAGGCCAATGGCAACCAGGTAGTTAAGGCAAATCTCATCAACGACAGGGGCATCCATATATGCAAGTCCATGATAGCATGGCAGCGCTATGCAGATGGCGATACCCCTGAACGGACAGGTGTAAAAGGTGATCACCTGGTAGGTGAGTACTACGTAAAATTCAACAATGCGTATAAAGAAGAAGTGCAGAAGCTGGTAGCGGAAGGCATGGATGAAGCTACTGCTGAAAAGGAAGCCCCAATAATGAAAGAGGCGCAGGAAATGCTGCGTCAATGGGAAGCAGGCGATCACGAAACACGCAGCCTTTGGGAGATGATGAATGGCTGGGTATACAAAGGCTTTGATGTCTCTTACAGGAAGCTGGGTGTGGATTTCGATAAAGTTTACCACGAAAGCGACACTTACCTCTTGGGTAAGACCATAGTAGAGCAGGGCCTGCAGAAAGGCGTGCTTTATAAAAAAGAAGATGGCTCCGTATGGGTAGACCTTACAGACGAAGGTCTCGACCATAAGCTGTTACTGCGTGGCGATGGCACCTCTGTATACATAACGCAGGACCTTGGTACTGCCAAACTGAAATACAATGATTATAAGCTCGACCAGTCCGTATACGTGATAGGCGATGAGCAGAACTACCACATGCAGGTGCTGAAGCTGATTTTGAAAAAGCTGGCTGAGCCTTGCGCTGATGGTATATACCACCTCTCCTACGGTATGGTGGAACTACCGACGGGCCGCATGAAAAGCCGCGAAGGCACCGTAGTAGATGCAGATGATATGGTGGCTGAGATGATAGGCCTTGCACAAGAACAGACGGAACAGGCAGGCAAGACAGAAGGCTGCTCACAGGAAGAACTGGAGAAACTATACGAAACAATAGGCCTCGGTGCATTAAAGTTCTACCTCCTCCGCGTAGACCCGAAAAAGAAAATGATCTTCGACCCTAAGGAGTCGATAGACCTGCATGGCTTTACTGCAACCTTTATACAGTACGCCCATGCGCGTATATGCTCTATACTGCGTAAAGAAAATATGCCCTTGCTCCCCCCCAATAACAAATTCCAGACCTTCTGCTGCAAAGAGGCAATCTTCCCGGCAGAAAAGAAGTTGGTGCTCACATTGGAGCAATACCCCGAGGTGTTAGAGAGTGCAGCGGCCGAATATAATCCATCACTGCTCTGCAACTACTCATTTCTACTCGCGCAACTATTCAACTCATTTTATGATGAGCACAGCATATCGAAAGCTGAGAACGAAGAAAAGAAAGAGCTGCGCCTGATGCTGATCATCATGACCGCAAAAACACTAAGGCACGCTATGCACCTCCTGGGCATAAGGCTGCCTGAGAAAATGTAAAAAGAAAAGAATTAAAGAATAAAAAAACGGCGAACAATTTGTTCGCCGTTCTATGTTTTTAGAAATCTGCATTTTTAGGAAAACGTGGGAAAGGTATCACATCGCGGATATTGGTCATTCCCGTCACGAAGAGTACCATACGTTCAAAGCCCAAACCAAAACCTGCATGTGGCACGGTACCGAAGCGGCGCGTATCAAGGTACCAATACATCTCTTCCGTAGGTATGTGCATCTCTTCCATGCGCTGAGTAAGTTTATCCAACCGTTCTTCGCGCTGCGATCCGCCTACGATCTCACCAATGCCCGGGGCAAGAATATCCATAGCTGCTACGGTCTTGCCATCGTCGTTCTGGCGCATATAGAAGGCCTTGATGTCCTTTGGATAACCTGTAACAATTACCGGCTTCTTAAAATGCTTTTCCACCAGGTAGCGCTCATGCTCGCTCTGCATATCTATGCCCCATTTCACCTCGTACTGGAATTTCTTTTTCTTATAGGCAGGCGAGTCCATCAGTATGTCTATTGCCTCGGTATAAGTGATACGCTCGAACCTGTTGTTCAATACAAACTCCAGCTTATCGATAAGCCCCATTTCGCTACGCTCGTTCTGTGGCTTCTGCTTTTCCTCATCTTCCAGGCGCTGCGCCAGGAATTCAAGATCCTCACGGTTGTTGTCCAGAGCATACTTGATAATATACTGGATGAACTCTTCCGCAAGGTCCATATTGTCAACTATGTCATTGAAGGCAACCTCGGGTTCTATCATCCAGAACTCAGCAAGGTGGCGGGGTGTATTGGAGTTCTCCGCCCTGAAGGTGGGCCCGAAGGTATATACTTCGCTAAAGGCCATAGCCCCCAGCTCAGCTTCCAGCTGACCGCTCACAGTAAGGTTAGTACTGCGGCCGAAGAAGTCTTCTTTATAGTTTATGGTGCCATCCTCGTTCCGTGGTGGATTGTCAAAGGGTAGGGTAGTGACGCGAAACATTTCCCCTGCTCCCTCCGCATCCGATGCGGTAACTATGGGTGTATGCAGGTAGACAAAGCCCTTATCATTAAAGAACTTGTGTATGGCATAGGCCAGTGTATGGCGCACACGGAATACCGCGCCAAATGTATTGGTACGGAAACGCAGGTGCGCTATCTCGCGCAGGTACTCCAGGCTTGGGCGGTTCTTAAGCTGCAAAGGGAACTCCTCTGCATTACAAACGCCCAGCAGTTCTATGGACTCTGCTTTTATCTCTACTTTCTGCCCCTTGCCCTGCGATGCCACTACAGTACCATTCACGCTCAGCGATGCACCTACAGTTATATTACGCAACAGGCTCTCACCTGCATTTTCAAAATCAAGCACTACCTGTATATTGCCCATGCAGGAACCGTCATTAAGGGCTATGAACTGGTTGTTCCGGAATGAGCGAACCCATCCTTTCACGTTTACCTTGTAGTCGCTGTCTTCGCGCTGCAATATCTCTTTGATCTTTGTACGTGCCATTTTATTGCAATTGTATATTTTACATAGGAACTTATGCCTGGGTCCCGAATTTTATTTTATAGTCGTTAATGCTGTGCTGTAGTATCTTCTTTGCCAGCCTAGCGCCGAGGAATTCTTCGATCTTAACTACCTTATTCTCCAGCTTCTTGTACTCCTCGAAAAAGTGCCTCAGCTCCTCAATAAAGTGTGAAGATAATTCACTGATGTCATTTACGTGCGCTACGCTCATGTCATTGGCACAAACGGCTATCAGTTTGTCATCAGCCTCCCCTTGGTCCAGCATGCGCATTACACCTATTATCTTGGCCTCTACGAGGCAAAGCGGCTGCATCTCTATCTGCGACAGCACCAGTATATCCAGCGGGTCCTTATCGTCACAATAGGTACGGGGAATAAAGCCATAGTTGGCGGGGTAGTATACCGAAGAGTACAGTACCCTGTCCAGCTTTAACATGCCTGTTTCCTTGTCCAGCTCATATTTTGCCCTTGAGTTCTTCGGTATCTCTATTACCGCAGTCACCACATCGGGAACATTTTCACCATAACTTACCGAATGCCAGGGGTTAAAAGCCATAATTTTGTCATATTTTGGCTGCAAAGGTAAATGTTAAAAAGGCTTGCCCGGCTCCCTTTTTTAAGAAAATGCAATAATTTGTACGGCCAAGCGTTATGCAGGTATGATTTTGGTATGGGGAGCATCGTAAACTGCTCAGAAATAAGCAACTATTAACTTTGGAAGATTTTTTTTATGCTCAATTGTTTTTTTGCAGCGTAAATATATCTTTGCAGGCACGCTAAATGCATTTTCAGGAATTATAACAACAATCAAACAAAACAAAAAACAGTATTATGGCAGATGTAAAAACAGCCGCAGCAAAACCATCGGGCAACCAGGCTGGTAAACCAAAGAATGCGAATAATTTCATGGTCAACTTAATAGTGGTTGCATCATGCCTCATAGTAGGATACATTGTTTGGAAGTTTGTATTAGGTAGTCCTTCAAACTTTAGTGATGGAGAAACTCGTGAAAAGGCAAAAAATGGTATGGGTACCATGTACCAGGGTGGCTTTGTTGTGCCTATCCTGATGGCTACATTGCTTACGCTCCTTTGCTTTGTAATTGAGCGTTTTATGACCATCTTCAAAGCAAAAGGCAAAGTGAATTCCGCTGAATTCGTTCGTAAAGTACAATACCATCTTGCCAACAAGAACATTGATGCTGCCCTGTCTGAGTGCGACAAGCAATCGGGCTCTGTAGGCAACGTTATGCGTTCGGGTCTTGTTAAATACCGAGAAATGGTGAATAACAACGAACTGGACACAGACCAGAAGGTGCTGAGCATCCAGAAAGAAATAGAAGAAGCTACCGCACTGGAACTGCCCATGCTGGAAAAGAACCTGGTGTTCCTTTCTACTATTGCCTCTTGCGCTACGCTGTTGGGCCTGTTCGGTACGGTAATGGGGATGATCCGTTCATTTGCCGCCATGGCGCAGGCAGGTGCTCCTGATGCTACTGCCCTTGCAGGTGGTATCTCTGAAGCCTTGATCAATACCGCCCTCGGTATCAGTACCTCGTTCCTGGCTATCGTAGCGTATAACTTCTTCACTACTATAATTGATGGTATCACTTACGGTATTGACGAAAGCGGCTTTACATTGACACAAAGCTTCGCTGCTAACTATAAGTAATATATCGGCAGGCCCTGCTAAAAGGCCGCCGATGGAAATGTGACATGGTTTGTGGAAAAGAAATGAAATTGAGTCTTATTAGTTAAAAGCAGAGAAAAATTTAAAATGCCACACGCAAAATTACCAAGGAAAAGCACCAACATCGACATGACGGCGATGTGTGATGTCGCCTTCCTGCTGCTGACATTCTTCATGCTGGCTACAAAGTTCAAGCCGGATGAGCCGGTAGTGGTAAAAACACCTTCGTCTATATCAGAGATACCCATCCCTGATGCAGATATCATGCTCATTACAGTTGACCCGAAAGGCCGTGTATTCTTTTCTATAGATAATAAGCTGAAACGTAAAGAACTGATCGAGAATATAGATGAGTACAAGAAACTGGGGCTTACGGAAAATGAAAAGATTTCCTTTGCCATCGGTTCTTCTATAGGTGTTCCGTTCAACCAGCTTAAGTCTTACCTGGCTGCTTCGCCCGAAGATCAGCACAAGTATACGGAAGGCGCCGCTGGCATACCTACGGACACAACTGTAGACAGTGAGAATAATGAACTGGCAGCATGGATAAGGAGCGCACGCAACACCAATCCGAAGCTGAGGATATGTATCAAAGCCGATGGCGATGCATCATACCCCAGCGTAAAGAAGGTGATCAAGACGCTCGAAGGCTGGAAGATATTTAAGTTCAACCTTATTACAGGCCTTAAAGCAATACCTACCGGTTCTGCTGCATGGGATCTTGCCAATAAAGGGGCAGCTAAATAAGTTTGAATATTGCAAGACAAAAAATTAGTTTAACTAAAATAAAAGCATTACCATGGCTGAATTGGATACCTCCGGTGGGGGGAAGAAAGCCCCCGGAGTCAAAAAAGGCAAAAAGCTTTCTACGCGTATTGACCTCACGCCAATGGTGGATTTGGGTTTCCTGTTGATCACATTCTTTATGTATACAACAACCATGTCGAAACCCAAGACCATGGAAATAAACATGCCCAATACCGAGAAGATAGACCCCAAGGACCAGACGAAGATAAAGGAGAGCACAGCAATGACGATATTACTGAGCAAGAACCACCGCGTTTATTATTACGAAGGCCTTGCTACCGACCCTGCTGTTCCACCTGACCTGAAGGTGACTACTTTTAAGGCTAAAGACGGCATACGTGATGCCATTATCGCTAAGAAACTGAAAGTAGCGCAATTACAGCAAAGTGGAGCCCTGGGCCCTAAAGACCCGGCAACTATTTTGATAAAGCCTGATAGCACCAGCACGTACGAAGACCTTGTGAATATACTGGATGAGATGAGCATTAACGATGTAAGGGTTTATGCCATTGTGGATATCACTGATGTGGACCAGGGCTTTATACAGGCAACAGAAGCAGCCAACGGAGGAAAATAACACATAGATGTGTGGAATTTTGCCCTGAATGCATCTTTAAACTATTAAAAAGGGATATTTAAAATGGATATCAATAAAATACTCAATAGCGACTACCTCGACATACTGTTCGAGGGCCGTAATAAAACCTACGGGGGCTATGAGTTGCGCAAAAAATACCCGCAGCGCATGCGTAATGCTGCTATTACGGGTATCAGCGTGATAGCCCTCATTGTGGCAGGCCCTGCTATTGCAAGTCTTTTGAGCTCGAAGGATGATAAAAAGCCAATAGCGATGATGAAGCAGGTGACACTTGCGGAACCACCGCCTATCGATCCGAAGAAGCCGCCGCCGCCGCCACCTCCGGCCGAACCACCACCACCGGTAAAACCGACGGTGAAGTTTACGCCGCCCGTGATCAAAAAGGATGAAGAGGTGAAGGAAGATGAAAAGCCACCGGATGTAAAGGAATTGAAAGAGGCATCGGCGGGTGTGAAGACGGAAGCAGGTGATGTGAATGGTATTGACCCCGGTATAGTTGATAAACCCGGTAATGGTACGGGTGTGGTAGAAGCACCGCCTCCACCGCAGATATACACTTACGTGGAGCAAATGCCTGAGCCATCAGTAGATGTATCAGCCTTCCTGGCTAAGAATATCAGGTATCCGGAACAGGCTAAAGAAAACAATATAGAAGGGCGTGTTACCCTGAAGTTTGTAGTAGGCGAAGACGGAAGCGTATCGGATATATCTGTAGTACGCGGTATAGGCGGTGGATGCGATGAAGAAGCAAAACGTGTGGTAGCATCTATGCCTAAGTGGAAGCCCGGCAAACAGAATGGCCGTGCCGTAAAGGTATACTACACATTGCCGATAGTATTTAAGTTACAATAAGACACTTTTATCTATAGAAAGGCTATCCCCGGAAAGGATAGCCTTTTTGATTTTAAGTATAAATTAAGAAGGTGTTTGCATGTAATGTCAATCAATAGATGTTATTTTTGTTGGCTGACAAAGCCGTGTTAATTTTCCATCATCAACCAGACAAAATATTTAAATGAAAAATACTGCAACTTTCATGCTCGCTGCTGCTTTTATCGGGGCTACTGTATTTTCGGCGTGCCACTCAGATAAAAAAACTGACACCAGTACAACTACCGCCAGTTCAACAAGCCCGCTGGTAAATGGCACAGGCCGTATAGCCTATGTGGATATTGATACCCTGGAAGCTAATTATACTTACCTGAAAAATAAAAAAGACCAGTTCAAAAAACGCCAGCAGGATGTAGATGCCGAGTTGCAGCGCTCAGCACAGCAGTTGCAGAATGATGCAGCAGCCTTCCAGAAAAAATACCAGGAAGGGAAAATGACCCAGAGCGAAGGTGAGGCTGCCCAGAAGCGCCTTGCGCAAATGCAGCAAAGCCTGGAAACCCGCAAGCAAGTGCTAACGGAGCAACTACTCAAAGAGCAGGACGATTTTAATAAAGACCTGCAGCGCAGGCTGGACAAATTCCTGGAAGAATATAATAAAGACAAGCATTACGATTACATACTCTCTTACTCGCAGGGTGGTTCTATCCTGTTTGCCAATAAAGAACTGAACATTACCCCTGACGTGATCAAGGGCATGAATGAACTTCCCGTGGAGAATAGTGATACTACAAAGAAAAATAAATAGTATTTTTCCGGTAAATCACTCTGTTGGAAAACACATCTTCTTTTAAACGGTCACTTACTTTGCTCGATGGTACCCTCATGGTCATAGGTTCTATGATCGGTTCGGGTATATTCATCGTAAGTTCAGATATCTCAAGGAATGTAGGCAGCGCAGGCTGGCTTATAGTAGTATGGCTTCTGTCGGGCTTTATTACTTTGTCTGCGGCCCTGAGCTATGGTGAGCTGAGTGGTATGTACCCACATGCAGGCGGGCAATATGTATACCTGCGCGAGGCCTTTGGCAAGATGTATGGTTTTCTTTATGGCTGGGCTTTTTTCGCTGTGATTCAGACAGGTACAATTGCGGCTGTAGGTGTGGCCTTTGCGAAATTCACAGGTTATCTTGTTCCAGCCCTGGGGGAAGATAATATACTGATGGGGGTGAAAGATGGTTTTCACATTACTGCCGCCCAGCTATTGGGCATAGGCATCATAGTGCTGCTTACCTTCTTAAATACCCTCGGCGTTAAGAGCGGCAAGTGGATACAATTCTTCTTCACTTTCGCCAAGATAGCGGCTATGGGTGCGCTGGTGATATTCGGTTTCATAGCAATAAAAGACAGCAGTATATGGCAGGGCAACTGGGATATAGCCTGGATGGCCAAAAAGATAACAGCCAGCACCAACCTGATAACACATGAAGGGCTTTCCGGCGGCACCCTGGTTATTGCCATTTGCGTCTCTATGGTGGGCGCGCTTTTCTCCAGCGATGCCTGGAATAATGTAACTTTTATTGCGGGCGAGATAAAGAGGCCCGAACGTAATATTGGCCTCAGCTTGTTCATAGGTACGCTGGTGGTAACCGTACTTTATGTATCCATGAACCTGATGTACCTGAACGTACTGACGCTGACAGAAATTGCCAATGCACCATCGGACAGGGTAGCGCTTGCCGCAGCAATAAAGATATTCGGCAGCCTCGGTACTACGATCATTGCTTTAATGATCATGGTATCGACCTTCGGTTGCAATAATGGTTTGATCCTCTCGGGTGCACGTGTATATTATACCATGGCCAACGATGGCCTATTCCTGCCTGCCGCTAAAAGACTGAATGGCAAAGGTGTACCGGCTGTGGCATTATGGATGCAGTGCATCTGGGCATCTGTATTGTGCCTGAGCGGCAAGTACGGGGACCTGCTGGACTTCATCATCTTTACAGTACTGCTTTTTTATATCCTCACTATCGCCGGTATTTTTAAACTGCGCAAAACACAGCCCAACCTGCCACGTCCCTACAAGGCTTTCGGCTACCCTGTAATACCAATATTATACATTTTACTGGCTTCGTTTATCTGCGTGGTCTTACTGATGTACAAGCCCACCTATACCTGGCCGGGCTTAATTATCGTTCTTATAGGTATACCTATTTATTACGCGCTGCAAAAGAAAGGGAATACAAGTAATGGATAAAACAGAACTGGCAAGCTTATTTGATAGATTGGGGCAACTGCATGTAGTGGTTGTGGGCGATGTAATGCTGGATAACTATTGGTGGGGCGAGGTGGAACGCATATCGCCTGAGGCACCTGTGCCTGTAGTGGCGGTGAAACGCCGCGAAAGCAGGCTGGGGGGAGCGGCTAACGTAGCCTTGAATTGCCGTTCATTGGGCGCTAAGGTGTCACTGGCGGGTATTATAGGTGATGATGCTGAAGGTAAAACTCTTTTAAAGCTGGCGCAAGATGCCGGCATAGGTACCGACCTATTGATGCCCAGCCAGAAAAGAGCTACCACTACCAAAACGCGCGTGATAAGCCGTAACCAGCAAATGATGCGGCTGGATGATGAGGTAAGCGATGATTTATACACGGAAGAAGAACATCCCTTTATAGATATAGTGCTGCGCTACCTGCAGCGTGAGAAGCCTGATGTGCTCATATTTGAAGACTACAACAAAGGCGTACTGAAGGAGAATGTAATACAGCGCATCATAGCACATTGCACCGAGATAGGCATTGTCACCGCTGTTGATCCAAAAATGAAGAACTTTCTTTGCTATAAAAATGTGAGCATCTTCAAGCCTAATCTTAAAGAAGTGCGCGAAGGCTTGCATATACTATTGCAAGACATAACGGAAGGGGAACTGGACAAAGTACATCGCAAACTGCAGGAATCGTTACAGCATCAAATAAGCTTCATTACCCTTTCAGAACACGGCGTTTATTATAATGATGGCACCTCCTCAGCTATCATCCCGTCACATGTCAGGAACATATCCGACGTATCGGGCGCGGGTGATACCGTGATAGCCACAGCGGCAATGGTGTATGCTGCGACAAAAGATGCCAACCTGATGGCCGAGATATCCAACCTGGCAGGTGGCCTGGTATGCGAAGAAGTAGGGGTAGCACCTATAAACAAAGAGCGCCTGTATAGTGAGTGCGCAATGTTGCTGTCCTAAAAGGCCCTTGTTTTCTTTACCTTTGCACTGTTCAATAATTTGAGGATGGAACTCCTGAAGAAGCTCCGGGTAAAAGAAGAAGTGCCCGTTCATGTCATCAATGCCCCTGCAGAATGTTTGTCGTTATTTGAGGGCTTGCGGGTCAAAACCTCACTGCCCGGCAAGATACCCGCATCGCAGCTTATCCTTTTTGCTGAAAGCAGCCAGGTACTCAATAGCTACATCTACAAACTTAAAGGCAAGTTGGCGGAAGATGTGCTGTTCTGGGTGGCGTATCCCCAGCAGAGTGGCAGTATACAATCGGACCTTATTCGTAATAAAGGCTGGGAGGAAATGTTTAAACTGTATGACGGGGTTTCGTCGGTATCGATAAACGATGACTGGACCGGCATGCGCTTTAAGCACAGAAGAAAAAGCAATACGGGCTGGGTGCCAATGGAAGAACGGAAAAAAGAGGGGATAGATTATGTGGCCCGCACGGTGGTATTACCTGCCGATGCACTGAAGGCCATGAAACCGTATAAGGGCCTGGATGATTTCTTTTATACGCTTGCCTTCACCCACAAGAAGGAATATGTAGAGAGTATAGTAGATGCTAAAAAGCCCGAAACAAGACAACGCAGAATAGAAAAGATGCTGGAAATGGTATTGAAACTAAAAACAGAAAAAGAGATAAAGCAAAAGAAGGCGAAGTCATGAGTTATAAAGAGACACCAACAGGCTCGGTACTGAAATTTATTAAAGAGCATTTTGAAGGAAAGCTGGTCACGGAATCACGTTCACCAGCCGGCAACTGGCTGCAGTTTACCCTGGAGCAGATAGAAAAGGGCAGTGTGACCATATCGCTGGAGATACGCAAGGAAATGACCAATCCCTATGGGAACATACATGGCGGCATTATGGCATTAATAATGGATGAGGTAATAGGCTGGGCAGTAGTAAGCCTTGATATGGGAACCGGCTACACATCGCTGAACCTGAATGTAGACTTCCTGTATGCCATAAAACTAGGCGACAGGCTAAGGGCAAAGTCGAAGGTTATCCGTGCAGGAAAGAAGATCATACACGTAGAATGCACAGTGGAAGATATGGAGGGCACGCTATTGGGCAAGGCCAGCAGCAACCTGATAGTTACCAGTATGAGGCCTGCTGACGGAGATTTCCCGGTCGCCAGCTAGCTCTAATTTCATTTTTGCCCCCCGAAACCTTATTTTTGCGGCGATATATGCTTAACGGAAAGAAAATAGTTATTGTGCTCCCGGCTTATAATGCGGCACTAACCCTTGAACGTACTTATAAGGAAATCCCCTTCGATATAGTCGATGATGTGGTATTGGTGGACGATAACAGTCGCGATGATACCGTACAGGTAGGGCACGCTTTGGGTATCAAGCATATCATCAAACATGAAGTGAACAAGGGCTACGGCGGTAACCAGAAAAGCTGCTATAAGAAAGCGCTGGAGCTTGGAGCAGATATCGTTATCATGCTGCACCCTGATTATCAATACACCCCTAAGCTGGTGTACGCTATGTCTTCTATTATAGCAATGGACCTGTACCAGACTGTATTAGCATCACGAATACTGGGTAAAGGTGCACTTAACGGAGGCATGCCGATGTATAAGTATATAGCGAATCGCTTCCTCACCCTTTTTGAGAACATAATGATAGGGCAAAAGCTAAGCGAGTACCATACAGGCTACCGTGCATTTTCAGCAGAGGTCTTACGCTCCATCAACTTTGATCACAACAGCGATGATTTCGTATTTGACAACGAGATGTTGTCACAGATATTCATGAATGGCTACGAGATAGCCGAGGTGACCTGCCCTACTAAATATTTTGAAGAAGCATCAAGTATCAACTTCAGCCGCAGTATGAAGTATGGCAGAGGCGTGCTGAGGGTATCTGTGATACATCGCCTGCACAAATGGGGTTGGATAAAAAGTAAACTATACCAGAAGAAGGCATAAAAAAAAGAAACCCGCTCAATGAGCGGGTTTCTTTTTTTATGGAGTAGTTTGATTATTTATTTGATACTGCAGCTACAGGGGCGTTCATCTCTATTCTTACCGGTGTTTGGGCAGTTTTAGCTTTTGAGCTATGCAGCGTTGCAATGGTTGGTGCAATAACCAGGGCTACTATCGACATGAGTTTGATAAGGATGTTCATAGAAGGGCCCGATGTATCTTTAAAAGGATCGCCCACCGTATCACCTGTTACGGATGCCTTGTGTGGTTCTGATTTCTTGTAATAGATCTCGCCGTTTATTTCCACACCTTTTTCGAATGATTTTTTAGCATTATCCCATGCACCACCTGCATTGTTCTGGAACATGCCCATTAGTACACCGCTCACGGTAGCACCGGCAAGGAAACCACCGAGTACCTCAGGGCCGAATATAAAGCCGATGATAAGCGGAGAACATATTGCTATTGCACCGGGCAACATCATTTTACGGATAGAAGCCTGTGTAGAGATAGCCACGCATTTGTCGTACTCAGGTTTTCCTGTGCCTTCCATTATACCAGGGATCTCGCGGAACTGGCGGCGTACTTCTTCTACCATACTCATTGCTGCCTCACCTACGGCGCGTATGGCCAGTGATGAGAAGATGAAAGGTATCATACCACCTACAAATAAACCGGCGAGTACATCGGCCTTGTAGATATTGATTGCATCATTAAGATCATAACCGTTGCCTTTTACCACACCTACATAAGCGGCAAACAGTGCCAGCGATGTAAGTGCCGCAGAAGCGATAGCAAAACCTTTACCGGTAGCAGCTGTAGTGTTACCTACAGCATCGAGCGTATCTGTCTTTTCACGTACTTCTTTAGGCAATTCGCTCATTTCGGCTATACCACCTGCGTTATCAGCTATCGGTCCAAAGGCGTCGATCGCCAGCTGCATTGCTGTAGTAGCCATCATGCCGGCTGCCGCTATTGCCACGCCGTAAAGGCCTGCACAAGCATAAGAGCCATAAATACCACCAGCCAATACCAGTATAGGAAGGAAAGTACTTTCCATACCTACTGCAAGGCCGCCGATAATATTAGTAGCATGGCCTGTAGATGATTGCCTGACTATTGAAAGCACCGGGCGCTTGCCCATCGCCGTGTAATATTCTGTTATGATACTCATCAGGGTACCTACCACAAGACCTACCATGATAGCACCGAAAACGCCGTTCCTTGTGAATTCGTGTCCACGCAGGTTCATTGTTTCAGGCATCAGGTAGTTTACCAGGAAATAAGAAGCGATAGCTGTTAAAACTATAGAACCCCAGTTACCCATATTCAGCGCTTTTTGAACAGCAGATGTGCTCACACCAACACCATCAGAAACGCGAACGAAGAAAGTACCTACTATAGAGAATACGATACCGATACCTGCAATAAGCATTGGCAGCAGGATGGGAGCAAAGCCATTGTATGCGTCAACAGATACTGTTTCCTGTCCTAATACCATGGTTGCCAGTACGGTAGCCACATAAGAACCAAAAAGATCGGCGCCCATACCGGCTACATCGCCCACATTATCACCCACGTTATCGGCAATGGTAGCCGGGTTGCGTGGATCGTCTTCAGGGATACCAGCTTCTACTTTACCTACCAGGTCAGCTCCTACGTCGGCCGCTTTGGTATAGATACCGCCGCCCACGCGTGCAAACAGCGCAATGCTTTCAGCACCAAGGGAGAAACCGGTCAAAACTTCTATTGCGCGCCTTACCTCATCAGCATTGGCAACCGCACCGGGAGCAAAAACATGTAATAAAATGATGAATACGGAGCCCAGTCCTAATACTGCAAGGCCTGCAACGCCGAGGCCCATAACAGAACCACCACCGAAGGAAACGGCCAGGGCTTTACTGAGGCTTGTACGGGCTGCATTGGCAGTACGAACATTTGCTTTGGTAGCAATGCGCATACCAATAAAGCCGGCCAGTGCGCTAAAGAAGGCGCCCACTACAAAAGCAATGGCGATCATCCAACTGGACTGTGGATTGCTGTATCCCATTACCGCCAGCAAGATACCTGCTATTATTACGAAATAGGTAAGTATCTTATATTCAGCTTTCAGGAAGGCCATGGCCCCCTCGGCTATATATTTGGCAATTTCTTTCATCCTGTCGTTACCGGCATCCTGTTTGCTTACCCAAGAACTTTTGAAAAGCATGAACAACAGGGCGAGAACGCCAAAGCAAGGCACGAGATATAATATATTCATAAAATCTTAAAACGGTTAAAAATGACTGCAAATATAGCCTATAGAACGAGAAAAATACAAGCCCCCTATAATTTATACACACAATAGAATGATTTTTGAACTTTTAACTACATTAGCTTTCCCAATTAATATTTTATTAGGTAATTTAGTAATGCTGTGAGGACAAAATTGCAAATACAAGTGTCAGATTACAAAAAATTTCCTGATGATGAGTTAGTGTACCGATATGTGAACTTGCATGATAATACGGCAATCAATTACCTGTATGAGCGCTATGGGCACCTTGTATTCGGAGTGTGCCTTAAATGCCTGAAAGACGTTGATGCTGCAAAAGACATGACGCAGCAGATATTCATCAAGATGCTCGACGATCTTAACCGCTTCCATATCAATAACTTTAAGCCCTGGCTGTTCAAAGTTGCCAAAAATACCTGCCTGATGCACCTGCGCAGCAGTCAACCTGCTACAAATAACAAAATTGATATCAGTGATGATATGGAATTTGAGCAGGAAAAGCATCAGAAGATAGAGCAGGAAGAAAAGCTTAATAACCTTGAGGTGGCCTTAACGCAACTAAGTGAAGAACAAAGGACCTGTATTGAGCTGTTTTACTTGCAAAAACTCACTTATTCTGAAATCGTACAAAAGACAAGCTATACGCTTTTACAGGTGAAGAGCTTTATACAGAACGGCAAACGAAATTTGAAAATTAAAATGGAGGCCTTGCAGGGCATGGGACAATGAACAGTGAATTGAAACATATATTTGATAAAAGCGCCTGCCTCTCACGCAGGCAGTTGCGGGATTATATAAATGGCCAGATGGCCAACGAGGAATGTCATGCTGTTGAACATCACCTGAATGACTGTCCTTTATGCAGTGCAGCGGTAGATGGCATGCTTGTGAACACCGAGAAATCTTTGGCAACCGTAGCCGAATTGAATACAGACTTTCTTAAAGAACATTTTGGCATTAATGATGCTGAAGTTCAGCTAAATTCTATGACGCCTGAGGCAGCAGCTGCACCGCAACTGCCTAAAATAACCAGGGTTAAAGTTAATATTCAACCCTTTTGGCGCAAGGTGTCGATGGCCGCCGCTATAATACTGGCATGCGGGCTGTTCTGGTATATGAAATATGGGCAGGGCGATAAGCAGAACACTATGATCGCTCAAAAACTGGATAACGAAAGCACTGTCCCTGCACCCGTTATCAAAGATGAACCTTTGGCGCCCGCAAGTGTGCCCGCATCTACCGCGCCCCCGGAAAATGCAACCGCTGGAAACGAGCAAGCTGCTGTGCCAGCCCAGCCGGAAACAGGCTCAAAACCTGCTGAGGTTAAGACTCCTGCGGCAGCTGCCGCAGCAACTGCCAAACAAAAGCAGGACGAAAAACTAGCGGCTGATATGGCGGAAGCAAAAAAGGTCAAGGCAGATACGAAAACGGCAGCTGCCATCGCTGTCGCACCGGTTGACAAGAAGGTGGCGGCTGAAAAAGCTAAGGAAGATGCCAGGGATAAACTCGCAACGGCTAAAGCACTTGCTGACAAAAAGGCGAAAACAGCACCTGATCCTAAAAAGACTGATGCTAAAACCATGGCAGCCAATGCCAAACCTGTTACAGCAAATAATAAGGCAACTGCAAAAGAAGAGCGCCAGCCGGCAGCACAAACAGTAGCTGCAAGGGAAGAAGCCGTGAACAGGGCTGCGGGCGCTCCCACGCAAGGATTTGCACAAGCAAGTCCAACCGCAGCTGTGCATACCGAATCTGCATCTCCGGCCGCATCGGCGGATAAAGCGGCCGATGCATTGCCTGCAGACAGGCTTGACCGGGGTAAATATTATTTTGATAAACAAAACTATAATGCCGCCTTGAAGGAATACAGGGTGGAGATCAATAACTCCTCCAAGCCCAAACGCCACCAGGCATCGTATATGGCTGCTCAGTGTTACCTGAAAGTGGGCAATACTAAAGAAGCTGAACGCTTACTAAAAATAGTGATAGACGAAGGCGGAGCGGAAAAAAGGCGTGCGAAGAAACTGCTCGAGTCGATCAACAAAGCGCAACCGGAGAAATAAGTATATTTCCCCGATCTTAGTTTTATCAAAACCTTACCCTCCTTTATGACAAAACGTTTTTGGCGCAATACACTGATAATAAGCATCCTGCTTCTTATTATCTCCATATGGGCTGTTGATTATTGGGTGAGGGTATCTACAAAACAGCAACAGTTTGCCGACGTATCGGCTATACCTAAAAACAAGGTTGGTTTATTGCTGGGCACATCAAAATACCTGAATAGTGGTGGCATCAATCCATATTATCAATACCGTATAGATGCAGCGGTATCCTTATTCCTTGCAGGTAAGATTGAGTTTATCCTGGTGAGTGGCGATAACAGCGCTGTAAATTACAATGAGCCGGAAAAAATGAAACGCGACCTGGTGGCCCGCGGCATACCTGAAGGACACATTTTTTTGGATCACGCAGGTTTCAGAACGCTGGATAGTGTACTGCGTTGTAAGGAAGTGTTCGGCGAAGACAATTTTACGATCATCTCTCAGCCTTTTCATAATGAGCGCGCGCTTTTCATTGCCAACAGGAAGGGGATATCAGCCATTGCATACAATGCGAAAGATGTGCGGGGGCAAAACGGTTTTAAAGTAATGGTAAGAGAGAAGCTGGCCCGGGTAAAAATGGTCGTTGATCTCTTGCTCAATACACAACCTAAATACTTCGGCCCAAGGATTATTATAGCTTGAGAAGAGGGTAAAATAAAAAGCCCCCGAATATTCGGGGGCTTTTTATTTTTTATGAAGATCGTTCTTATGGTTTTACGAACCTGTTGATCAGTGTTTCTTTATTGTTGCTGATCCTTACAATATATATACCTGAAGGCATGCTGCTGAAATCCTGGTCGGCAAGGTTGGTTCCTTCTGAAGCCTGTTGTTTCATTTCAGATACTTTCTGACCGTTCGCATTCAGTACAACAATATCCGCAATTCCTGTTTCGCTTGTAGTAAATTGTATCCTTAATGTGTTTCCTGACAGGTAAGGTTTTACATCGTTAGAAACACCTGTGCTTGTGAGCATGGCATCAACTACGGGCGAGAAACCGTATTTGCCGTTTGCATCTACTTGCCTGAGCCTGTACATAACCTTGTTATATCCTGCGCTTGCAGCAGTTACATCCTGGAAACTGTAGTTTTGCTTTGTAGTGCTGTTGCCTACTGCTTTTACTTTGCCCACTTGTTTAAAAGTTTTGCCATCTATCGAGCGTTCAACAAGGAAGTAGGCGTTGTTGTTCTCTGATTCGGTTTGCCAGTAAACATTCACATTGTTATTCTTATCCGCCTTTGCATTGATGCTGGATAAAGATATTGGCTGTGGCCATGCGTTATAGTCAATGTTGTCTACGTTTATGTTCCATGAATTAGCTCCGATAAGATTGCCAACAACATGGTGCCTGAATGCTATCCTTCCGATCTTGGGGGTAGGTGCAGCTGTAGCGCCAAGTATGCCGCTTTTATATTTCCAGCCAATGGTAAACGAATCGGGTGCATGATAGAGGCCCACCCAGGGTTTATAGACTGCGGTATCAGTGGTGGTGTCGCCATAGCTATAATAAACCTGCAGTGAATCGAGGAAGTTGTTATTTATCAACCCCGGATCGGTACTTACCCAAAATTGAAGGAATGAAGTGGAGCTGATGCTGTCAACCGGCAGGAAGATCCAATTGTCGATAACCGCAAAAGAATCGTATTGCCACAGACCGTTGGGGCCAAGGCCCATTGCCGAATCTGCCCTTGAGTAGATAAATCCGTCAGTAGCATCAAACGGGACGATATTCCCATAGCCATGTAAGCTGCCTGTTGCCGGTGAATCGGGCCCTAAAGCCCATCCGCCTACCTGGTGCCCGGGTGTACGGTAGTTGTCGATATTTAACAAGGGATAGTGGCTGTGAGATAAATTAGAATCTATCCAGCCTGCCGGCATAATACCAGCGTTCCAGGCAGCATCGAAATCTTCATGAAATACTATCGGGTATGGCTGCGCTGATACTTTTTCCATGGCTATAAAAAGCAGAGACGCCACTGCAATTGCTCTACCTATAAGTAACAATTTTTTCATAAAAGGTTATTAATAACTTTAAAGGGTAAATGTTTATACTCAACCAAAGATAATAAAAATCAAACCATAAAAATCCGCCCTAAATTATCTTTTTTGAAAAAAATAGTGCATTTTATGCTGTTTTGCCAAATGTGTTTAATTTGGCCTTTTAATGTGTTCTTGTAGAAAATATTATTTTCACTGCCTACCTTGCATTGCTAATTTTCAGATCATTTCTGCATGAGAAAATACATCCTCGCGATCCTTTTGTTACAATTTTTTGCACCGGTTTTTGCTCAAAAGCTGAATGATAATGCATATCGCAACGCCAATAACCCTCTTTACTGGCAAAACAGGAAGCCGGACAAGGACTACTGGCAGCAGGATGTGGACTATACCATACGTGCCAAAATTGACGAAGAGAAAAACGAGATAGAGGGTTCTGAATTGCTGAATTACTGGAACAACTCGCCGGATACGCTGCGCTGGGTTTATTTTCACCTGTACCAGAATGCCTTTATTAAGAACTCACATTTGCATAGCCTTGAACAGGCAAATAATGTAAAACCAAAGTTGGGGAAATACGAGGCGCAAGGCCTTGGCATCGTAATAACAAGTGTGAGCGTAGATTATGGTACGGTCAATACAGAACTGGACAACACCATTTTAAAAGTATACCTGCCTAAGCCCTTACTGCCCGGTGGCCAGGTAATGATCAACATTGATTTCCGGACATTTTATGACAACGGTGCCTCCCGCAGGCGTATGAAGATGTACGATGCATGGGGCTTTAAGCACTATAACGGGGTACAGTGGTTCCCGAAGATATGTGTGTACGACAGGAAGTTTGGCTGGGACACATACCAGCACCTGAACAGGGAGTTCTATGGCGACTTCGGTTCGTACAGTGTAATGCTTGATTTTCCATCCAATTATATTGTAGAGGCCACCGGCGTACTCCAGAACAGGGAAAAGACACTGCCCGACAGCCTGCGAAAAAAACTGGACGTAAAGAACTTTGCAAATAAAAAATGGGATGAGGCACCCTCTGTCGTGATCCCTTATGTAAAAGGCCAAAGGCGCATCTGGCACTTTAAGGCCGAAAACGTCCATGATTTCGCCTTCACCGCCGACCCATCGTACAGGATAGGAACTGCATACTGGAACGGTATAGAGTGTGTAGGGCTTGTGCAAGAGCCACATGCATCGGGATGGCAAAATGCAGCTGAGTATGTATCTAAGATCATTAAAACTTTTTCTGAAGATATAGGCATGTACCAATATCCCAAGATGGTTGCCGCCGATGCTGCCGATGGTATGGAGTACCCCATGCTGACCCTGGATGGCGGCAGGGAGCCGGGCTATCATCAACTGCTGGTGCATGAAATAGCGCACAACTGGTTTTACGGTATGGTGGGCAATAACGAAACCTACCGTGCCTCGCTGGACGAGGGCTTTACCCAATTCCTCACCGCATGGGGCATACGCCGCATAGACGGCGACACAGAAGTGTACACACCAATTAAATCATGGTACCGACGTCTTTTCTTCGAGCCGGTGAATATCATGGACAGGCGGGTATTCTATGCTTATACTAATGATGCACTCAATCAAAATGAACTGCCTTTAAATACACATTCTGACGATTTTCATGGTGCTCTGGGGCAGGGTGGGGGCTATGGATTGGTGTACTACAAAACGGCTTCCATGTTGTACGGCTTGCAATACACACTTGGCGATTCATTGTTTCAAAGTACCTTGCAGCATTATTTCCACCAGTGGTGTTTTGCACATCCTTACTTTGAAGATCTGCGCAGTTCTATGATTCAATACAGCCATGTTGACCTAAACTGGTTCTTTGATGAATGGCTGGAAACAACTAAACCACTCGACTACGGAATCACGGGTATTAAGCGATTGCAGGGGCAGGACAGTTTTGCAATAAAACTAAAGCGCACAGGTGAGATGCAAATGCCGATAGATATTACCGTAACCGCCAAAGACAATAAAAAATACTCGTACACGATACCCAATACATGGTTTGCGAAAAATGACGGTACACCTGTATTACCAAAATGGTACGGCTGGGGTAAACTCCACCCACGCTATGAAGCACATGTCCAGGTGCCATCGGGAATAAAGTCGGTGCAAATTGATACCTCCTACCGCCTTGCCGACAGGGATTGGGAAGATAATTACAAAACACGGGGACTGCCCTTTAGGCCCGATGCGATCATGTTGCAATTTGATGGCGGTATGAATCCGCCGGCAGATAGAAGGCACTATCGCGCTTACTGGCGTCCCGATCTTTGGTGGAATCCTATTGACGGCATAAAAGCAGGCCTGCACCTGGAAGGCAACTATATGCGCAACATGCATAACATAGACGCAACCGTGTGGTGGAACAGCCATATACTGCAGGATGCAAAATACCAGAGCTATAAAACAGAGGGCTGGTACGACAGGTATGATGCCGTCAATTACTCTGTAAACTATTCGTCACCGATCAGCCGAAACTATCCTAAGCTGCAATTGCAGTTGAATAGCCGCCTGCTCGACGGTTTGTGGTATCACAGGGGAGGCTTTAACTGGCAACTCAATGGCGAAAACACCATTAGGCTGTATGCTCAAACCATGTGGCGTAAGGATACTAATGCTTTGCATTACCTCATTTACCCAACAGAATGGAGCAGCAAACCGGCCAATGCCAATTCTTCTGTGAATATTGAATGGTCGCACCGTTATGACTATTTCAATGGCAATGGGCATTACGTACTTGCAGCAAGGGCACCATTCTTAACAGGCAATGGCACTAATGCATTTAATTACGCTTATGCACAGCTGGAAGCTGTTAACTACAACAGGCTGGGGAAACTGGAGCTGCGCACGCGCTTGTTTGGCCGCTATGGTACAGGCAATAATATACCTTATGAAAGTGCGCTGTTCCTTGCAGGCGCTAATCCGGAGCAGCTAATGGACGATAAGTACACCCGCAGCAAAGGCTTTATGCCCGATAGCTGGCAGGATATATCCCGTTTCCAGACAAATCATTTTCAGCAGGGTGGTGGCTTGAACCTTCGTGGATATGCGGGCTATTTTGTAGCCGACGAGCGCGGCGGTAATGTAATGATAGGCTACAAAGGCCGTAGTGGAGTATCTGCCAGCCTGGAGCTGGATGTAGATGATTATTTTCCTTTCAGGCCTCGTGCAACAAGGAACTGGCTACATGCCGATGTATACGCTTTTGCTGATGCAGGCGTTATCCAACTGAGCAATATTGCAAGCGTTGCTAACTTTTACAATATTATGCCTTCAAACAAATGGAGTGATGTTCGTGTAGATGCAGGTGCAGGTGTGGCATTAACGATTAAGAGCTGGGGCGTATTTGAAAAAGCAAGGCCATTGACCTTGCGGTTTGATGTGCCCGTATTTATCAACAGGCCACCATATGCTAACCCGCAGTACGCAACATTCAGGTACGTGATCGGCATCAACAGGACCTTTTAAAAAGCGATACGATCGCTTTTTAATATCCTCTTCCTTCTTTTTTGTCCATGTAGTTCATAAAGGCACGGTTGGCTACTTTGTTGCCGCCCGGGGTCGGGTAGTTGCCGGTAAAATACCAGTCCCCTTTATTGTTTGGGCAGGCATTATACAGTCCTTCTATCGATTGGTATATGATGTCCACCTCGGCATTTACACCTTCAGGGCGCAGCATCTCGGCTATCTTTTTACTCACCTCTTCAGGGGTAAACGGCGCATATATTTCCTTTACAAAATTGCGCTCATGCAGCTTGCCTTGCTCATCAGCTTCTTTGCAAAGCTTGTAGGTGTCATGCAGTATGTGTTCCTGCTCGGTATCCTTTAGTAAGCCTATTGCTGCCTGGAACGCAATGAAATCGCCCATACGGCTCATGTCTATACCATAACAGTCAGGGTAGCGTATCTGCGGGGCTGATGAAACGATGATGATACGCTTTGGCCTCAGCCTGTCAAGCATTTTAATAATGCTTTCGCGCAATGTTGTGCCGCGTACTATCGAGTCGTCAATGACCACGAGTGTGTCTACGTCTTTCTCTACAGTTCCGTAAGTAATATCATAAACGTGCTGCACCATTTCATTCCTCGAGCTGTCCTCGGTAATGAATGTGCGCATTTTCACGTCCTTAATCGCTATCTTTTCTATCCTCACGCGCCTGTTTACGAGTTCCCTCATTTCCTCCTCGGTCATCGTATCGCGTTTTTCGAGGATGCGCTTTATCTTTATTTCCTTCAGGTAGTCTTCAAGGCCTTTGATCAAGCCGTAAAAGGCGATCTCCGCGGTATTGGGTATAAATGAAACGATGGTATGTTTCAGGTGATTGTCTACCGCCTTCAGCACTTTCTCTGCAAGGTTACGGCCCAGCTGCATGCGCTCGCGGTATATATCCGGGTCGCTGCCGCGGCTAAAGTAGATACGCTCGAAACTGCAGGCTTTATGCTCTTTCTCCGGTAATATTCTTGGATTGCTAAAGGAACCGTCGGCCTTAACTATGATAGCATGGCCGGGCTGCAATTCCTTCACATCTTCTTTGCTTACGTTGAAGGCCGTCATGATGGCAGGGCGTTCTGAGGCCGCCACAATTATCTCATCGTCCTGATAAAAATAAGCCGGGCGTATACCGTGCGCATCGCGCATCACAAAACTGTCGCCATTGCCTACCAGGCCGCTGCATACATAGCCGCCGTCAAAATGAGCGGTGGCTTGTTTAAGTACGCCTTCAAGATTCAGTGATTGTGGGTCAGTATCATCCGCCATGCACAGGTAATAGTGCACCATTTCTATCATTGCACCAAGGTCGCTTTCGCGTATGGTAGTGGTAGGATGGGCATCCAGTATTTTAAACAGTTCATCCGTATTTACCAGGTTGAAATTGCCTGCCATGGTAAGGTTACGGGTGGGATTGATATTTGGTTTAAAGAAAGGGTGGCAAAACTCTACATTGTTCCTGCCTTGGGTACCATAGCGCAGGTGCCCCAGAAGTATCTCGCCCATAAACCGCAGGTAGCCCTTCAGCAGTCCCGGATAATTTTTTATATCGGGGTAGTTCTTTTCCAGTTCACCTACTTCCTGCTGTATATTCTGGAATATCTGGCCTATTGCCTGTTGCCCGCTCACACGTAACCTGTGCATGAACTGGTGGCCCGGTTCAATATTCAGTTTTACGGTAGCTATTCCCGCACCATCCTGCCCACGATTATGCTGCTTTTCCATCAGCAGGTACAATTTATTCAGGCCGTAGAAGGCTGTTCCGTATTTGCGGTGGTAGTAAGCCAGTGGTTTCAGCAGGCGGATGTAAGCAAGGCCACATTCGTGGCGAATCGCGTCAGACATGAGGCTGCAAAGATACTAAAGCTTTGTTGATGTTATGAAATTGCTTTGATCGAATTTCATAATACGCCGATTGTTTTTTGCCCGGGGGCTTGAATTGAATACCAAAGAATGTGCTGATCAGTAGCGCCGCGCCTATAGTAAGTATCATTACTGCCGAGAAACGCTGAAGGAAAAGTACCCTGCGAATAGTGAGCTTCCTCCGGATACTGTCGGCCAGGAAGACTTTCAGGAAATCCAGCCCCAGTATCAGGGTCAGGCAAACGCTAAAGAGCACAAAACGGTACAAGCTGGTGGTATTTACTGTTGCCGTTACCGCCGTAAGCCAACTCAATATCAAGCCGGGATTAAATGTGTTGAGTAAGAAACCACTCAGCCATATCCTGAAATAATGCCCACCAGTAATTGTAACCGGCCCGGTGGACGGCCTTTTAGGCTTTTGCCTTTTAAAGGTGCCCGCCAGTCCTACTATGATCAGTATTACCGAGGCAACATATGCCAGTGTTTTCTCATAGCCGGCCAGTACTTCAAGCCATTGAGCGGCCACATTGGCAAGCGTCACGTACATTATATCGCTTACAGATACCCCTAATACAAAAGCCAAACCGGCCTTATAGCTGTGGTTCAGGCTGTATTTAATAATGGCAAACAGGGTAGGCCCCACCGATATCGCCATAAATAAACCCAGCAGTATCCCTTTTACCACAGCATCTATTAAATGCGCTTGCATACGGCAATATAGTAAGGAAATTTGGTAGATCCCATGTTAGGTTTACTGATAAATATCATTCCAACTTACTCATTAAGACATACTTGCATATCTCTTTCTGTTTCACTTTTGTTGTCTATAGTTACCCATAGATGCGGGCTTGGCAGCAGTTCCGGCGCCTTTTCAGGCCATTCGATAAAACAGTATGCATTTTGTTGCAGCAGGCAGTCTTCCATCCCGGCATTGATGGCTTCTTCAGTGCTTTTCAACCGGTACCAGTCCATATGGTATATTACTTTGTCTGCACCTGGACTATCGTCTTTGAAATGATATTCATTGATCAGGGCAAATGTGGGGCTGCTCACATTATCTTCTACATTCAGCAGCTCACACAGTGCATGTATGAAGGTGGTTTTGCCCGCTCCCAGTTGGCCGCTGAAAGCGATGATCCGATATGGTTTTGCCGCCTCCCAAAATGAGCCTGCGGCTTTCTTAATGTCCGTAAGTGAATATGATAAGTTGAGTAATGTACCGGGCATAAAACGCAAATTTACGACATTATTTATATGGCCTTTATCTAAATAATTGCCATGCATTTGAGTTTACCCCAATTTCCCATTAGTACCCCAAATTAAATTTTTACCAAAATTGAATTCTTCTTAACTTACCGTTTCGGATTATCGGCGTTCTCCACACTCTGGCCTTTAATACTTTATGTTTTTTTTGCTTAAGCAATAAAATGCTGTTAGTTCTTTTATTGAGATAGCGTAAAAATATTTTAGATATAGCAAATTTGTTTTTAATGAGAAAATTGATCAATTGGGTTTTAGCTGCAGCAGTTTTTGCTTTGCCTTATCAAGCCCTTGCTTATAACACTACCTGGACACAGGTAGAATTTAGCCATGTGCCATCCAAAGGCGAGGCGCAGATGCACCCGCGGCACTATTTGGTTTATGCATTAAATACGGCATATTTCAAAGAACTGCTTTTTTCTTTACCTGCAGACCCTAAAAATGCGGTTGAGATCGAATTGCCCTTACCCGATGGGTCTTTCCGGACCTTTAAGGTGTGGGAGAGCTCAATGATGCCCAAAGAATTAGCAAATAAATATCCGAACATAAAAACATTTACAGCTGTCGCTGCCGATAATGCTGCCGTAAGGGCAAAGTTGGATTTCACAGAGACTGGTTTTCATGCAATGATATTCGATGGCCAAAATACTTCTTTCATCGACCCATATAATCTTTTGAATGAAGGGCTGTACATGTGTCATTATAAAAGAGACGAAACACGTGCCCTAAACGAGCGTATGCAATGCATGGTGAAGACCAACGGCGAGAACGAGATCACCCGGGAGGCAATGCTGCTGGACCAAACCGGATTGCCTGCCCTTGCTGGAAAGACAGTAAATGGTTATAACCTGCATACCTACCGCCTGGCACTATCCTGTTCAAATCAATATGCAGCTAAGGTTTGTTTCCCTAACACACCAACGAAGGCACTCACTTTTAGCGCTATGACCACTACTATGAACAGGGTAAACGGCGTATTCGAATGGGAGATGTCGATAAGCATGCAGTTTGTGCCCAACGAGGATACCTTGATATTCATAGTGCCTGCAGGTGATCCGTTCAATGCTGATAATAATATTGCGCTCAACCTGCTGGATGATAATCAAACAGTTTGCGATGCAAGAATAGGTAATGCTAACTATGATATGGGGCATGTATTCACTACCGGCAGTGGTGGCTTGTCCGATCTTACAATTGTTTGTGCTGCCGGTGATAAAGCCAGGAGTACAACCGGCAGCAATTCGCCCACTACCGATGGCTTTGATATTGATTTCGTAGCGCACGAAATGGGTCACGAATTTGGCGCCAATCATACTTTTAATAACAATACCGCAGGCAGTTGCTGGAACAACGGAGTGGATTATACGGCTTATGAACCGGGTAGCGGTTCTACCATTATGGCATATGCAGGCATATGCGGGCCCGATGATATTCAGCCGCACAGCGACGATTACTTTCACGCGGCGAGTTTGCTGGAAATGTATGTAGGTACCATTATCGGTACCACATGTGGCACATCTGTTCCCACAGGCAACCATCCTTCCGCGCTGGCGCCTTTTAATGCATCATATACTATACCTTACAAAACCCCTTTTGAGCTAATGGCACCCGGTGCGGTTGATTCGGTTTTTTCTATTACAACTTATTGCTGGGAGCAGTGGGATCTCGGCAGTTACGGCTCTGCGTTGAACAATACTTATGTTTCAGGCCCGATATTCCGTTCTTTTCATCCCGATCTCTCTACGATACGTGTATTCCCAAGGATAGATTCTGTTTTAAAAGGGGTGCTCAGCTATGTTACTACTGAAAATGCCAAAGGGGAGAAAGTACCAGATACTGCCCGCTCTTTAACTTTCAAGTTGACCTTGCGCAATATTCACTATGCTAAGGGCATATTTGACATCCCCGGCGATAGCATTCGTATAGATGCCGTAAGCACCGGCGCCACAGCCAATTTCGAAGGTTTTAAAGTGACCAGCCCTTCAACAGCCGTTAGCTGGACAGGCGGAACAAACCAGAATGTTACATGGAACGTGGTAGGGTCTAATTCCGGCCCCGTGAACTGCAGCGATGTAAATGTTTATGTTTCAACAGATGGCGGTCATACCTGGCCGTATTTTGTGGGAATGTTTACGAACAACGGCAGCGCCAGTATCACTGTACCCAACGTGGCTACCACCTCCGCGGCGCGCATCAAAGTAAAAGGAAATAATAACGTGTTCTTTAACGTGAATGGTTCTAATTTTACTATCAACTTTGATCCTGCACTACCTGTAGCAACGCCAAATAATCCAATTAATCAGACAGTATCGGGCCTTGCCCCGGTCCAGGGTCCGGAAGATAATTTTGTTATCTATCCTGTACCTGCAAGCGAAACAGTAAACGTAGAAACGACAAACAATAGCTTGTATGACGTGTCCGTGTTAAATAATATAGGGCAAATTGCATGGAAAGGACAAATGATCAATAAACTGGAGATACCTGTAAATAGCTGGGCTAAGGGAGTTTACTATATGCTGCTCACACACCATGGAGACGGCAAACGTATTGTAAAACCGATTTTGATAAAATAGTATTAAAAGTAAAGCACAGCAATGAAAAGAACATTTAGGTATTTGATAGTGTTTTTGGCATGTATTACATCCATTACGGCAAAAGCATTTAATAGTATTTGGCAGGAGGTTGATGCCCGTCATGTGCCTTCTAAAGGCGAACAGCAGGTGCATCCCGATAATTTCCGGGTATTCTCGCTGAATAATGAGTTTATGAAGAGCTTTTTATTTGCACTTTCCGATAATGTGAAAGCTGCTCAAACTATCGAATTACCGGCACCTGATGGCAGCTATCGAAGCTTTGCCGTCTGGCAGAGCCATATGATGGAGCCTGCACTGGAAAGGGAGTACCCGGACGTAAGAACTTTTACGGCTTATGCGCTCAACAACCAGCGCGTTACAGTAAAGATCGACTTTTCGTCGACCGGTTTTCACGCCATGATATTTGACGGTCGCGGAACTTATTTTATTGATCCTTATAGCAAAGAGAACGACGGGTATTACATATGCTATTACAAGCGCGATCATGTTGTGCCCGCAGGTTTGCGCATGCTTTGTGAAGTAAAAGATGATGAATTACTACAGGAAGATTATCTTGAATTGAATAGTAATGGCCTGCCGCGGATGGCTTATAAAACAGCCAGCGGTTATACACTCCGTAACTACAGGCTTGCATTGTCTTGCACCGGTGAATATGCTGTTGCTGTGGCTGGTGTTAATCCCACTAAGGCCTTAGTGTTCCCGCACATGGTTACTTCGATAAACCGTGTAAATGGTGTTTATGAAACAGAGTTGTCTATCACGAT
Organism: Bacteroidetes bacterium UBA1947; assembly: GCA_002336915.1. Taxonomy (GTDB): domain Bacteria; phylum Bacteroidota; class Bacteroidia; order Chitinophagales; family Chitinophagaceae; genus MKUN01. Next base: position 48,514 of record DDET01000063.1, read on the forward strand.
GACGCTCATTGCCAACGAGGACACATTGATATTCCTCGACGGCGTCAGCGATCCTTTTACAAATAACAATGGCGGCACCATGCTGGGCCAGAATCAAACCACGGTAACCAATCGGATAGGCAGTGCCAACTTTGATATGGGCCATGTGTTCAGCACCGGCGGTGGTGGCATTGCATCGCTTGGTTGTGTTTGCAAGAACAGTAGCAAGGCGCAGGGTGTTACCGGTTCGGGTGCACCTGTAGGCGATGGTTTTGATATAGATTACGTGGCACACGAAATGGGCCACCAATTTGGAGCAAATCATACCTTTAACAATAACGCAAATGGAAGCTGCAGCGGTAACGCAAGCAGCAACAGTGCTTATGAGCCATCAAGCGGCACTACCATCATGGCCTATGCCGGCATTTGCCCGCCCGATGACGTTCAACCCCATAGTGATCCTTATTTCCACGCCAAAAGCTTAAAAGATATTTCCAGCTATATAGTTTCAACTACTGCCATTAACAACTGTCCTGTCAAAACAAATACAAATAACAAACCTGCGGGACTTGCGAACTTTACCGCTATTTACAAGATACCGTATAAAACCCCTTTTGAATTGACCTCGCCGGTAGCTGTGGATTCTGTTGCTGATACACTTACAACATACTGCTGGGAACAATGGAATCGCGGTGACTTTGGGGCTACTTTTGCCAACACACATTTGAAAGGGCCTATCTTCCGTTCGTTCGATCCCGATACGCTTAGGACCCGGGTATTCCCCACTATGAGTAAAGTGCTTGCCGGTACTTTGAGTTACACCGGCGAGAAGGTGCCGGATACTACGAGGTTCCTTACCTTCATCAATACCGTACGTACCATATTCCAGGGCACGGGGTGCATACTTATCCCGGATGATACCATTCATCTTGATGCATCCAGTACCGGCGCTGCAGCTAATTACCAGGGCTTTAAAGTTACCAGTCCCTCAACTGCTGTTAACTGGAATGGCGGCTCTGTACAGAATGTTACATGGAATGTAGTAGGTACTGATGCTGCCCCGGTAAGCTGTGACAGCGTTAATTTATACTTGTCTGTAAATGGTGGTTACAAATGGCCCTACCTTGTTGCAAGAGTGCCTAACAGTGGCTCCGCAAACATATTGATGCCAAATGTCGCCACTACAAGTACGGCGCGCCTGAAAGTGAAAGGCAATCACAATGTGTTCTTCAACGTAAACGGCTCAAATTTCACCATGACCCTCGATTCTACAATAGCAATCACATTACCGAGCCCCAACGACACTACAGTGGTATTTATTGACACTTTCCCGCTTGCGGTCAGCAAACAGCCAAGCCGGAATGCGGCTGATGATATAAAGGTATACCCTGTTCCCGTAGCTGATGTGGTGCACGTGAGCACTACTATAACTGATGCTTTGCAGGTGTCAGTATATAATGCGATTGGCCAGCTGGTGATGAGCACCACGCTTAATGGTCAAATGGATATTCCCGTAGCTGCATGGGCTAAAGGTGTATATTACCTGCAGGTGACAGATAGGAGCACTGGTAAACGAATTACAAAACACATGATAGTAAGATAACAAAGATCATAAAACACATAAAAACAAACAGCGCGGAACTTGTTCCGCGCTGTTTGTTTAATATCATTACCTGTTCACTGTTGTCTGCCCACTACTCTTTTCCCCATACTATAGCGGCATTAGATCCGCCAAAACCCGAGGCTGTCTTCAGCACATAATTTATCGCTGCAGGTTTCATTTTAGTGGTAATATTGAGTTCTTGCGATACACCATTGCTTTCATAGCCAGCAGAGGGGATCAATAATTGCCTTTTTATTGCTTCGGTGATCATCGCACTCTCCACCACACCGGCCGCGCCCAGCGTATGTCCTGTATATCCTTTAAAGCTGTGTATTTCTTTATCAGCTAGTCCCGTCAGGCCGAATGCCTTAGCTTCCATCTCGTCATTGTAAACCGTAGCGGTGCCATGTGCTGATACCATGTCAATAGCCGAGCTTTCAATATCTGCCTCAGCTAACGCTCGCGTTATAGCCATTGCCAGTTCTTCCCCCGTGCGCGATGGGCCTGATATATGATTTGCATCGTTCGACGTGGCCCCGGATAAAAGTGTGGCAAGCGGCATTTGCCCCGGCTGCGAACTAAGTATAATAGTACCAGCCGCTTCGCCTAGGTTAATGCCCTTCCGCTCAGCATCAAAAGGCCGGCATGCTTTCTGTGATATGGCATGGAAAGATTGGAATCCGCTCAGTACAAACCTCGTGAACCGGTCGCAACCTGTTACGATCACATTTTTATACCTGCCACTCTGTATTAACCTAAGCCCGTAATTCAGTGCTATCACTCCCGATACACAAGCGTGAGATATAACGATTGGTTTAGCGCTTAGTCCTAATTCTTTAGCTATCGCATTTGCGCTGTAGTGGAGCAATACCTGTTCGTCGGGAGCCTGCCCTAATAATTCTATATTGCCTTTTGTGCTCGATAATATAAATGCAGTTTCTTCAGGCTTCAGATCCCCCTCGTAATTACTGATCGCATCCTTTGCAGAATATAGTGCCAGCCGCTCAAATGGCGACAATGCACCGCTCCCTTTTGTGCGTTCGTATATCACCTGCCACTGGTCCGGCCCCGGCTTGGATGCCATGAACGGGGTATTGCTCAATGAAGCGTCTTCGTATCGTTTTATACCGGGCTTATTGGCCGCAACTGCCTGCCAGTTGGCCACAGTATTCATGCCCAGTGCCGATACAATATTTGTGGCAACCGCGTAAACCCTGTTCATTCTAGTCATTCAGCCATTTTCGTTTCCAATCCACCATGAACTGGGGCAGTGTCAGCATCAGTTCCATACTTTCTTTATGCATAAATACCTGTACCGAACTTCCCTTGGCTATTACTTCGTTTGTGTTTATATCATACAATGTGTAGAAGAACATCAGCTTTGCTGCGTGCGCATCATGGTAGGTTGTTTCCAGCCTTACCCAGTTACTGTATCTTAAGATGCGTTTGTATTCGCATTTAATGTCCACGATCGGTACAATGATATTCTCCCTGTACAGGTCAAGGTAGCGTAGCCCGTATGCCTTGCCAAAAGCCTCTCTCCCATCTTCAAAGTAGCGTATATAATGGCCATGCCATACTATGCCTAATGGATCTGCTTCGCTGAATTTTACTTCAAGTTCCGTGCTATGTGTCAGTGTTTTGTGCAATGGGCCTGTTCTTTATCCGGTTAATTGTTATTTCCACTTTTTCAGGTTGTCGCCTATGTCTTTCAGCGCCAGGTTAAACGTTTTAGCCCAGTAGTTACGGAATCCGAAGCCACCGCTCTTTTCTGTAAGGCGCTTTGTAAGCAGCACCGTTTTCTTGTTCATGTCTACAAATGTGACCCACATTGCTGCTTCTTCCCTGCCTTTGCTCATCGCTTCTACAAATATCATCATGCCCAGTCCGCTGTTACCTTCGAAGTTGTATTTTTTCACAAGGTTATTTATATCCTGCTCCGTAAGGTGGCTATAAGCATTGGCATCGTCTGTAAAGAAGTTCGGATTCTTAATGCTGTTATTCGCTTTTTCAGTCACGGTCAGCGCGTATTTCACATCTCCGCGGTTCGTAGCTTTAGCTACATCGAATTTTTTTTGCTCTTTTACGAAGAGCTCGTTCCAGCCCGGGAAATATTTATCGCGCATCGCCCCATTGGTTATCTCGCCTGCATCTTTCCACTGCGCGGCATCCCCTATGAATTTAAGTTGCGTGAAGTCAATGCCCAGCCAGGTAATTTCCTTGCCGGGGTCAAAAATGTCCGCTTTTGTTTGTGCCCATGTAGCAACACAAAATGTCATTGCGATAAATGAAAGTATGAGCTTTTTCATAACATTTTATTTTATTGTTGAAGAAATATCTTTAGTTCACAACTGGCTATTTCGCGACCGTCTTTAAAAACCCTTCCCTGCACGATGTGTACGTTCAGCACCTGGTTCATAAACTGTATTTCGGTACTTATAGTATCGCCAACATTTGGCAACTCATTTATGATAAGGTTCTTCAGTGCACCTATATATCCTACCTGTGGTGGTATCCCGCTTTCGCCCGATCTGTAACCCGTGCCTGCAGCCGCAGTCTGCGCCATGTTTTCTACAAGGCCGGGCTCCGTAAACCGCCCGTTCTCTACAAACAAGTGCCCTTCGCGTACGGTAAAACTTGTTTGGGATATAGTATCGTCGGCCCTTGTCACTTCGTCTATCATCACAAAGGGTGGGCCTTGGGGTATATATTTTTTCGCGTCCGTTCCGGTCATGCTTTCCAAAAGTCGTAATAATTAAACCATTGTTCGGGATATTGTTTCAGCCTCTTCTCCAGCAGTGCTACATAATCATCCAGCATTGTTTCCATCCCGGCAGTTCCCCTGCCATCATAAGTCTTTCCGGGTTCCGAGTAGAAATGGTACTGAAAATTACTTTCTTTAAATGCAAAAACAAAGCAAACAGGTGCTCTTAATTTAGATGCGAGTATAAATGGCCCCGCCGGGAAATTTGCTTTTTCTCCCAGGAAATCGTGTTGCATGATGCGGTTGCCCGGCCTGAAACGGTCTCCGTGCATGCAGATCAGCTCATTACGGTTTAGCGCGGCGCTCATTTCATAAATATGAGACATGTCATCTTTTATGAAAATGATGTTGAAAGAGCGTTTCTTGTCAAATTGCTCCATGTAGTTTTTTATCTGCTCAGCCTCACCGTCATACATCACTATATTGATCTTCGCTTCAACCATGTCCAATAGATGGCCCGCCACCTCCCAGTTGCCAAGGTGCGCACTTAGCAGCACGCCGCCCTTGCCGTCCTTCACCAGCTGCTCTATGTGGTGTACACCATCATGGGTAAAGCTGAGCGGGTTTTTCACGCCCGATAGCACTACTATTTTATCAATGATCGTTTGCCCGAAGGTAAGCAGGTTCTTTTTGATGAGCTTTCTTGCCTGGGCCTTATCATAGCCCATTCTTTGCATATACAGGTACTTCAATGGCCCGGTAGCGGCTTTAACAAAAAGGCGGTAATACAGTGTTACAAAGGTCAGTAAGCCATAAGCCGGCTTAAGGCCTCCATAACGTAAAAGCCAAACGAATATCCGGTATCCTGATGTTGTACCACGGGAGCGTCCTTCCCATGCAGCCATACTAGGCGGTGATTTGTGCCTGCAGGCGGTTCGCTACATAATCGTACAGGTCTTGTATCGTATGCATTTGCTGGAAGTCTTCCGGCTTCACTTTGAAGCCAAAGTTCTGCTCAATGGCTACAACCAGGTCAATGTAATCCAGGCTGTCAAGGTCCAGAGTTTCCTTCAGGTTAGCATCTGGTTTAATAGCCTCTGCATCTACCTCAAAATCTTCCACCATAAAATCGGTGATCCGGCTAATTATTTCTTGTTGCTCCATAAACACTTATCAAGTAGGGGTAAGCCGTTTTACCGGCTGTTAATTATTGCAATATAATTATTCGATTTTTGTAAAGCTATGCCTTTACAAGCTGCGAAATTAAATAAAAATTCAGGTTTTACAGAGAAATAAGGCGATAAATTAAATACTTAATGCATAAAACCTATAGCGCAACTGCGGGTATGCCCTGTAGAGGTACCGTTTTTATAGTAAATAATGAATTATAAACATGAAGGCTCTGTAGCAACCATGTGTTTTCGCTACAAATAATTTACACCCGGAACGTTTTCAGAAATGTATATCAACGATACTCTCTACCGGTATCACTGTGCCACCCTTAAGCTGCAGATACCCTTCTCCTGCCGACCAGACAGTTGTCTCGACAGAGACAGGCCCTTCGGTCGTCTCAAACGTTATATATGTTTTTCCTTTGAACTCATTGCCCAGCCGCATAGCATAGCTAAGTTCTTTATGCCATTGGGCCACTTTGTTTACAAGCGCAGGTACGATCTTGTAGCGGGATATTTCTTCTTTCGAAATAAGTGTTGCCATATTTCCACATTAAAAGGACTCCTAATTTAGCTTTTTATATCGTAAAAAGCAACATAAAGCCCGAGATTTCTCAGGCTTTATGCAATATATGGGGTGTATTTATCGAATGTGTAGGGGAACTGACAAAGTAAGGCTGATGTTCCTGCCCATGTTATAAATACCTGTCCGGCCGGTCACATTGTTTACATCGGCATAGCGCAGCCTGCTCAGGTGGTTTTGATAGGCAACATCGGTAAGGTTTTGTCCCGCTATGGTAATGCTGCAGAGTGTCTGTTGTTTCTTATTCACGATATCTGCACCTATGCCTGCATCAAGTATGCTGTATCCCGGCGATACCGTTTCTGTCCCATACGCCGCAAAGACCGAGTTCTGCGAAAAGTTTACATCTAGGCCTACTTTGGCATATACGTTCCTTAACCTGTTTGTAAGTGTATTTTTCTGTGCCCTAAGGTCTACTTGCCAGCGCGCAGCCGGTATATAGGGCAGGTTGCGTGTACTGTCAGTTCCATGCATGAAAGACCCTTTTACATACGACAAAGTATTTTCCAGGTGCAGCCAGTCAAAAGGGTGGGGGTGCACGTCAATATTCAATTCCCCGCCATAGAGATTTGCGTCCGATTGGCCATAGAAATAAGCAGGCACACCATCCGCATTATTTCTTTCTGGTATAGAATCACCTCCATTCGCACCCTGCAGTTTGTATATGAAAATGAAGTTACGGATGTAGTTATCAAATATAGCTGCGTTCACCATTATGTGATCAGAGTTCCAACTTATACCAAGGTCTGTCTGTAAGCTCTGCTCTGCTTTTAGGTTGGTGTTGCCATACTCATAACGTATCGTTCCTTCGTGCACACCATTTGCTGATAGTTCAGCAATATTCGGCGTACGGTAACCACTCGCAATGTTAAACTTCAATGTTGTGCGTTTGTCCACGTTGTAACCTGCACCTGCACTCGCAGTTACGTTCGAATAGCTCTTTTCAAAAGGGCTGAATTGAAGATTGGCAGTTGGCGATTTTTGCGCAGTGTTATCAGGTCCCAGGTACAGTGCCTTACCGGTAATATTCCTGTAGCCATAACGCAGGCCACCCGATACCGACCATTTATCCCATTCTTTTTTGGCAAGGCTGTATATCCCTGCATCGTACATGGTGTAGTCGGGCACGAGATAGTCATCACCTTTGTTTTTATTGAACTGCATCATGCCATTCACTCCGGTCGATATCTGCCAGTCCTTAAACCTCAGTGTATAGTACTTTACATCGTAAGTATAGCTCTGCAATTGCAGCCACAATCCGGGTGTATTCTCCGCTACAGGATCGGCAAACTCTTTACGTGTATTGCTTTGGTAGCCTATATTTATACCCAGCCGCCTGCCATTGTTCAGGTTTATATTATTCTCCCAGTCTATTTTCTCGTGGTTTATCACCTGGTACGGTACCGCCATGCTGTACGACTGGCCATCATCTTTCGTTACCAATTCTGTAATAGCATTTCCGGAATTATTTACCTGTTTTATGAAGCTGCCTGTCGCACTGTCACGGTCTCCTTCGGCAATACCAAGATGCTGGTTGTAGGAGGTGAAAGATAATCGTGAATAGCCCCACTGCCTGTTCACACCTACACTGCCGCCATAGTCTGTATTACGGAAGCGTGAATCGTACACATAGCCATCATACTTGTTCTTATAGTCGTGTGCTTCTTTCTGGGTCAGGTAGCCGCTAATGCTTAAGCCATTTATATTTCCTCCCAGTTGCACATGCCCCGCGCTCAGGCCATTATTGGTTTGGAAGTTGCCGGTCACATTGCCTTCTATCTTGCCCAGCGGTATAGGGTCGTTCGATACGATGTTGATCACACCTGCCACCGCATCCGATCCATATGCCAGCGATGCAGGGCCTTTCAGCACTTCCACTCTTGTTACATTATAATCGTCTATTTCTATGCCATGCTCGTCGCCCCATTGTTGTCCTTCCTGCCGCACGCCATTGTTCAGTGTTATGATGCGGTTGTAGCCCAGGCCGCGTATCACGGGTTTCGACACCGCCGGTCCCGTACTCACCTGGTTCACACCCGGTACCTTGGTTAGCGCGTCTATAATATTGGTCGATACATCTTCATGCAGCTCTTTTAGCCGCATACTTTGTATAGGTATAAAGCTGCGTCGTTCATCCGTCGCCTGGCTGGTTCCTGTAATGACCACCTCATTTTTTTCAATGATACTTTCGCTCAGTTTGAAGTCCTGTTTTACTACACCTTTTATGTGTAGTGTGGCAGTGTATGTAGCATAACCAAGCATATGCACCTCCACCAGGAAATTGCCTTCCGGCAGGTTATTGATATGGTAATACCCTTCAGTATCGGCAACAGTGCCGGTTCTTAGATCGGGTATGGTAACTATTGCGCCTATGATGGCCTGTCCTTTTTCATCTGTTACAGTGCCTTGTATGGCATTGCCGGGCGCTGCAAATGATGGTAATGAGATGGCCATTGACGCCAATAGCAATAGATACTTGTGTATGTTGAGAAACATCTTTTTTCGTAAATAATGTTAGAGATCCTTCTTGCAAGGCTTAAACACGCGCCGGGGCACGTCGGGGAACTATGCAACAACAGGAGGCCCTCGCAACGAATGTTGCCCTGTATATGAGCGGAGATTACCGGCCTGGTATACAGCATTATAAACGGAGAAGTGGGAAAGTTCAGAATAGAAAACACGCGGTAGTTCGCTGTCGTTTGCAAAAGGGGCCAGCGCAAAGCCAAGGAAGGTACAGTGGTGATGTTTGCTTTCCAGGGCAGGGCCATCATGCTTTGAGCTTACGTCTACAGTATCGTCATGGCCTGCAAAGGAGTGCACAAAGTCCATCGTTGTGCTCCCAAAAAGGAGTAAGAACGATAGCCATGTTGAAATGACAATATGTAAAAGTCGTTTTATCAATCGCTTGATACTATTAGATGCTTGATGCTCTTGTTATTCGGCACAATTATCTTGCCAAACTACCATAATCGGCCAAAAACTGGTTTACGGGTATGTTATACCCTTAATTCAGTGGCAGTTCTTTGTGCCGCTTCTTAAAGTTAATGTCATACCCAAGAAAACCCAGAACCTCGCCGTAAAGGAAATGGTGCCTGGCCGTACCACCTGCCACAGTTAGCGAATTTAGGTAATTGGCAAAGCCGCCCTTCACCGTTGCTTCCAGGAACAGGTTCCTTAATGGGTAAATGCGCAGCCCTGTTTCCAGTCCCAGTATATAGCCTGCCACGTGCAGCTTATTGTCCAGTTGCTTGCCCATCAATGTAACGTCCGATTTTGGGATCACCACTCCGGCTCCGGCTTTCCATATCGCGGTGGCCACGCGGCGTTTTTTACTTTTTAGTAATTCTTGCTGCCCTACATAGTTGATGTGATAGAAATTAGCCCCGTTGGTATGCTCAAAATGCAGGAAGTATGGTCTCAGGGTAGTATCCCAGTCTATTGCCTCACCTGCTATTTGCCCGGTTATGTGCACCTGCTGGTAATCGGTTACCACATATTTTGCATGGTCATAGTTCAGTTCTATGGCATGTGTATGGTCTTTATTCAGGTACACGCCTATACGGAAGCTGTTTTGGGGAATAGTAATGTCCAATGGGTTTGTGCGGAAGCCGTCAAAGTCGGGTTTGTCGTGGGCCACGGCATCATGCACTACAAAATCATACTTGCTGCCGTTCTTTAAATGTATATCACTTTTCGAGAACTTGTCCCTGCCATAACCCCACTGCAGGTATATACCTGAGAAAACAGGCTTTTCAAACAGTTTATTCAGAAATTGCGCATTGGCTTGGGAGAAGAAGATAATAAGAATGCTTAGCAAGAATAACTTTCGCATGACGCGGTGGTTTTTGAGCCGCAAAGATAAAGGCTTTTGTCATTCGGTCTTACGCTCGTTCTATAATGCCGGCTATACCTTGCCCCCCACCCACACATGCAGTTATCATACCATATCTCTTACCCAGCCTTTCCAGGTCGTGTAGGTTTTGTATGGTTAGTTTGGCACCGCTGCAGCCCAAAGGATGCCCCAGGGAGATAGCGCCGCCATTTATGTTCACTATTTCCGGGTTCATGCCCAGTTCCCTTATCACCGCCAGCGATTGTGATGCAAATGCCTCGTTTAATTCTATCAGGTCAATATCGCTTAGGTTCATGCCCGCCTGTTTCAATGCCTTGGGCACAGCCGCCACAGGCCCCATGCCCATTATGCGTGGATCCACACCTGCACTGGCACAGGCTATCAGCCTCCCCCAGGGCTTCAATCCCAATTGGTTCATCATCTTTTCCCCCATCACGATCACAAACGCAGCTCCGTCCGATGTTTGAGAAGAGTTGCCTGCTGTTACCGTACCTCCTTGTGCAAACACAGCAGGTAGCTTGGCTAGCGCAGCCGTGCTGGTATCCGCACGCGGACCTTCATCGGTATCTACTATATATTCCCTTGTTGCTTTTTTATTTTTCTCGTTCACATACACTTCCTGCACGGTAATGGGCAATATGCCCGGCTTGAAATAACCTTCCTGTATCGCCTTTATAGCTTTCTGGTGCGAATTGTAAGCAAACGTATCCTGCTCCTCGCGACTCACTTTAAAGTCCTGCGCTACCTGTTCTGCAGTTAAGCCCATACTCAGGTAGTAGTCTGCATGCGCCTTCGTTATCTCGTAATTAGGCATAGTGCGCCAACCTGCCGTAGGCACCAGGCTCATGCTTTCCGTTCCCCCTGCTATAATGCAGTCCGCCATTCCTGTTCTTATTTTAGCGGTAGCAATTGCTATAGTCTCCAGCCCCGATGCGCAGTAGCGGTTTACGGTCACACCCGGTGCCCAGTCGCCTATGGCCCTGTTGGCTATAATGCGCCCCACCTGCAGCCCTTGCTCAGCCTCTGGTACCGCGTTGCCCACTATTACATCGTCTATAAGTTTAGTGTCCAGTTGCGGCACACTTGCCAGCAATCCCTTTATTACATCCACGGCCAGGTCGTCCGGCCTGTAAAAACGAAAGCCCCCGCGTTTTGCCTTTCCCACCGCCGTGCGGTACCCTGCTATGATATATGCCTCTTGCATGCTAATTCCGGATAAGTACTTAAAGTTACCAATTCCAAATGATTTTATTCAACTTAAGGCTGAATAGGCTCTTGTCATGGTGAGCCCCGTCGAACCCTGACATGCCGGGCACTTATTCTATAGCTGACTGCGGGTAGCATTCCGTCAGTACCGCTCTTCGCGGTGAGGCGGTTATGCGTTATCGGTTTTCCGGTCTCCGCTACACGCTCCCGCTCTCCATCTACTGGCATTATTATTATCTATTCCCATATTAAGGGATCCCGGCAATCCTTGCGTAAATTTGCAGGGTCAGACAAATCAGGATCCAGGCATTATGAAAAAGACATTAGTATTAGGCGCATCAGAAAATCCGTCACGTTACAGCTACCTCGCAGTAAACAGGTTGCTGTCGCACAAGCATCCCGTAGTAGCCATAGGCAGGAAGAAAGGCAAAGTGCAGAATGTAGACATCATCACTGAGCATCCCGAAATGAACGACATAGATACGGTAACCCTCTACCTTAATCCCGACAATCAAAAACCCTACTACAATTATATACTATCTCTCCATCCCAAACGCATCATCTTTAACCCCGGCACAGAAAACCCCGAGCTGGAGAAACTGGCCAAACAAAAAGGAATAGAACCAATAGAAGCCTGCACACTGGTAATGTTAAGTACCGGTCAATATTAACAGGTAGCGTCAGCACCGCTTTTCGCGGTCAGACGCGTTTTGGAAAAGCACATAGAATTCCTGTCACCCTGAGCCCTGTCGAAGGGTGACAATGTTGAAAATATTTTCCGAGGCCTTCACACAGCGCCCACAAGTCCCATCGGGACGAAATATCGGCAGAAAAATATTACCCTCGATAACGCAAGTCCCATAGGGACGAAATATGGCTACTCCTATGCTCTGCCCCAGAGGGGCTACCGCTTTGTAGAAATATCAACACCTAACCTTATTATACCTCGGAGGGGCTAAGCATCACAATACAGTGCATCGCAGCGTAGGTGCCGCTTTTCGCGATCGACCGCGTTAAGAACAGGTAGCGTCAGCACCGCTTTTCGCGGTCAGACGCGTTTTGGACAAGCACATAGAATTCCTGTCACCCTGAGCCCAGTCGAAGGGTGACAATGCTGAAAATATATTCTTCTGCAACACTTATGCAACCGCATCAATTGCCCCGGCCTTCAGGCCGGTGATAAAAGACCATCATACCTCGGCTTTAACCCAAAGACTCCACACTGCCCTCCGCGAAAATTACATTCCCATGATATGAACACAACGCGCCATGTTGTAACTTCATAACACGCTAAAAACCTATGTTATGACCACAAGATCCTTTATCCTAAAATGCACATTAGCGCTCATCTTGTCCTGTCTGACCTTACACGTATTCGCCCAATCTGGAAAAATAACCGGGTCAGTCACCGATGAGAAAAATCAACCAATAATAGGTGCGATAGTGCGGGTGTATTCTACTGTCGTTACCAAGGGTGGCGCAGCCACCGATGTTGATGGCAAATATGTAGTAAGCCCCTTGGCTGCAGGCAATGATTATGAAGTTAAGGTAGATTATGTCGATTATGAAACCGCTGTTTTCAAGGGTATTGTTGTCCGGAATGGAAGTTCTACAAAGGTCAATGCAAATTTGAAGCTGAAAACTAAACAGCCTCGCGAGCCGGTAGTTACATATCAACACGAACCTCTTATATTAATTCCTCCTCGTCCCCCTGTTCAGGATGTAAATGATATTAAGCGTGCGGGTACCACCAAGCCTGCCGATCCCGTTGCAGTAACAAGTCCGGGAATTCTAACCCAACAAAAGAAAGTACCCCCGATGTAAAATTACATGACCTCGATAACGCGGATATTAAAAAAGCCTCACACAGGGTTAAAGAAACACTCTTATACTAACCCTAATCATATCAATAAAGAGGACATAGACCACATCCATTGATGTTCATTTGCTTTCATTGCAACCTGCTCACCGGAACAAAATTCCTCGTATCAGGATCAAATTTTGCACGATACAAAGCATCTCCCTCGGTTTTAAAACCACCCATTGCCGCCTCAGCCGCCAGCACACCCACAGCTCCGAAAAAGAAACCTGCGGCCATCATTGTTCCATCAGCATTCCTCGGTCCCTTTAGCCATTTTTTTGCATAAAATTCGCCATCCCGGAAATACATAGGCACGCAATGCGATCCTTCACCCACTGCCCAGGTAGTGTCATTGTATATGGCGAAGAAAGAATTTTCCTGTACACGTTTTCCCCTGTTCCCTTTTTTGTTTGCGTAATAATAGGCTATTTCTCTCTTGTCTCCGCTAAAAGATACCTGCGCAATAATAGGTGTGTCCGTAGGCTCGTTATTGATGAACTGGTCTGCAGTATAGTAGATACCTTGTTTAAAGTTGCCGGTATAGATAGGATAATTTTGCCTTTCATTCTTTCGTTTTTCAAGCAACTCATTTTCAGTAAAGGACTTGGCATCTTTTGCGCTGCTTGTGGCAAAGCCGGATAAAAGGTCAGCTATTTTATATCGCGTGGCCCTCAACAACTTTGTAGTTACACCAGCCTGCGATGCCCGCAGTTCATAAAGAGAGTCAACTTTCCCCAGGTACTTATATTGCTTGCCATTGCCACTGTAAAAATCGCCGTCAAAATAGATTGTCGCCATGTTAGTGTTTTGGTTAGGTTGGTCTTCTATTTCAAAACCGTAAAGCACTAGCAGCAATTCCTTATTTCCCTTATTGCCGGTCTGCAGTGTATTAAAATATTCCTCGAGAAACACCTTAAATGGCTTTTCCGTAACAACCCTCTTCACCTTGCCCAACACTCCCGTTCTCAGGTAGCCTATATCATCTTTGTTTTTGCGCATATCCAGCACGCGTAGACTGCCACAATTGCTTTCTTCTGCAATACGATATGCACTATCGATCTTGAAAACATAAGTATCCTGTGCTTTTACATTAGTGGCCAGGAATGAGGCAAATAGAAACGCAATGATAAGTTTCATACTTTTCATACATAGAGGTTTTGATAAGTTTATGTTTTGCGGTTTATTCGATACGCTTTACCGGGATGAAGTCTTTTATGTCAGGATCAAATTTTGCCCGGTATAAACCCCAGCTTGCGCGTTCTTTCCCACCTGATGCAGAAGACGCTATTAATGCGCCGGCGAGTCCAAACATGATTCCCATGTTGCTCACATTAGCATTCCCTTTTACGCCTTTGAATCGCCTGTCTGCATAAAATTCCCCGTTTTTATAGCTCATTGGCTCACAATGTCCGTTTATGCCTACCATCCATGATTTACCGTCGTAAACGGCAAAGAAATCCCTCTCGTCAATATGCTTGACCTTCTTTCCTTTCTCGTTGGCATAGTGGAACCGCACTTCTCTTTTGTCGCCTATGTAATATACTTCCTGTACGATAGGTGTATCCGACGGCTGGTTATTTACAAACTGGTCTGCGGTGTAATAGATGCCTTTTTTGAAATTTGTATCGCGGTAAATTGGGTATTTCAAATGCTCGGTGTTGCGTTTGCCCGCCAGGTCCCGCTCCTTATAATAACCGGCACTTTTTACCTCTGATGTTGCAAAGCGGGAAAAGATGTCACACAGTTTATATGCGGTGACATTAACTAACTTCTTACTGGCATTCCCTCCGGACATTAATTCATACATAGAATCAACCTTCCCCAAATAAGTATATTGGTCGCTGCTGCCGCGATAAAAATCAGCATTGAAGTATATGCTGCTTATCTCATCTCCATTGGGACTGTTTTCTATATTGAAATTGTACAGAACAAGCAACAATTCGTCATTTCCGCTCGTTTGGCCCGCCAGCATTTTGCTAAAATACTCGGGCAAAAATGTATTAAGCGGACTTTCAGGGATCACCGTTTTCCTCTGTTGAAACATGCCGTGGCCAAGGAGAACATGCCCCATACTGTATTTGTTTTCCCGCATGTCCAGTAGGCGCAGGCTGCTGCACAAACTCGGCTTTTGAAATTTGTAAACGGTGTCCGGGCTAAAAATAAACGGGTCTTCCTGTGCTAGTGCTTTTGAAGATAACAGGCAGCCGAAGAGAACGAGCTTGATAAGTTTATAACGCATCTTTTATTTTGATGAGGTAAATTAGATTCTGATTTTTAATTTTAATTATAACTATCCCCCAGCCACAATGCCCCGCTTATACTGTCCCGCTTCGCCCCCGTCACACTGCTCAATACATTCGTCTCTTCTCTCCAGCGCAGCGCACCTATCAGCGCCATGATCAGCGCCTCTTTATATTGTATCACAGTAGCATCGGGTACATGAATGGTAACATTCAACGGCATCAACACTTCCTGCAGTTTCATCAGCAGGAACTGGTTAAAGGCACCACCACCCGTCACCAATATGCTCGGACTTTCTTTGCCTGTTGGGTAGGTTTTCACTGCATTGGCTATCTGTTCAGCTATATGCTGCACTGCAGTCCTTAGCATGTCATTGCTGCTGTAGCTACTTTCCAATAGAATAGGGAACACCAACTTAACAGCAGCCTCATTACTCAATGATTTTGGTGCAGGCAGGCTATAATATTCCTGCTCATTCAGCACGATCAATACATCCTCCAGCAGTTCGCCCTGTTCCGCCATTGCCCCGTCCTCGTCCATTTCTTTGCCTTCTCTCCTTGCCAGTCCGTTCAATACCTGGTTCGCAGGGCAAACATCAAATGCCATCATCTCTCCCTCATGCGGAACAGTAATATTTGCTATCCCCCCTATATTCAGCCGGTAATCATATTGTCCAAACAGCAGTTTGTCACCAATAGGTACTATAGGCGCACCCTGTCCGCCCAATGCCACATCCAGCGCCCGCAGGTCACTGATCACAGGAAATCCTGTAACCGCAGCAATTGTTGCCCCATCACCCACCTGGCAGCTAGTATTATTTTCCGGCTCGTGCATCACTGTATGCCCGTGCGATGCTATAAAATGCACAGCCTGTATATCATTGTCCTTAATGAATTGGTTCACCAGTTCCCCGGTATATCGTCCATAAGCAGTATTCATTCTCAGGAACTCATGCACCGGCATCTGCGAGGCATGCGATAGTCTATAAGCCCAGTCTTCATTGTAAGGTACACATGCCGCATATAATATCTCGTAGCTCCATTGTCCGCGTATCTCTTCCAGTTGCGTATACACTATATCCAGCCCATCCAGCGAGCTCCCCGACATCAAGCCTATAACCTTGTAAATCATGCTGCAAAATAAATAAAAGACCCGGTTTTAGAGTTTTAACGTTTTAAATGGGCTGTTAACTATGTGCTGGCACTGTTTTCCTTACTGACAAATAAATCCCACATCATGAAAAAGATCTTCGAGAACGGCCTATACAAAGTCCTGAGCATGCTCTTTTCCGCTCTGGGAAAGCCTATAGTCTCTGTCCCTGACTCCGCCCGTATACTTGATCTTAACCAGATAATTCCCACAGCCGCTCTTATCAAAACGACGTTTCCCCATTAATATCCCACCTTTAATATCCCACCTGCTCCGCCGACAATTTTTTTGCAACCCGTGGCACAGTTTTAATTATTACCAATACAACTAAACTTGTTTTTATGAAAAAGGCTATTGAAACACACTGCTTTGGCTTCGCGCTGTTAATATTTGCATTATTTGCTAATGTGATTGCATTTGCACAGGATGGCGGCGCTACCGTTAGCAAAACCACCACCACCTCCTCCAGCTCTGCTGAGAACGTACCCGTCGCCGACTGGTATACAGCCCCCTGGGTATGGATAGTGGGCGGATTGGTATTGGTGCTTATAATTGTAGCGCTCACCCGCAACAGCAACAAAACCTCTGCTACCACAACCACCCGCGTAACACGCACTACCGAGGTAGATTAATATTGATACATTCCTTGTAAATTCGTCTTCAGAATTTACAGCATTGTATAAGATACCATATTTCACCGAGACAGATAAGGATCTCGTTACAGCATTTATGAAGGCCCATCCCTTCGTGACCCTGGTTGCGAATGATGGGCTTTCAACTGAGGCCACACAGGTGCCCGTGCTTTTAGATGAGCGCGATGGCAAGCTGTTCCTCTTAGCCCACATCATGCGCAAGACAAGCCATCATCTTGCTATAGAAAAGAACCCCAAAGTACTCATCCTCTTCACCGGCCCGCACTGCTATGTGAGCTCAGGCTGGTATACGGAAAAGATGGGCGCCACCTGGAACTACCAAACCGTTCATGTGCGTGGCAAAGTCACCTTCCTCGACGATGCAGGCACTATAGACATCCTCCGCCGCCTCCATGAAAAATACGAGACCGGGCAAGAACAACCCCTGCTCATACAAAACCTGCCTGAGGGTTACGTATCCACACATGTAATGGGTATTGTAGGACTGGAAATAGAAGTGACCGATATTTACCCCATCTTCAAGCTCAGCCAGAACCGCGACGACGAAAGCTACGTCAACATAGTAAACCACTTGCTAAAAACTAACGACACCGACGCCCACAAAGTAGCCGAAACAATGAAATCAAGAAGGCCACATTTATTTGGATAACACTTCTCCCCTTCAGGGGAGTTAGAGGGGTTGCACCGCCATCCACGCCATCATCCCAACCCCCACCTTCATCGCCTCTTCATTGATATCAAAGTGCGCATTATGCACCGGCGCTAAAAATTCTTTACCATCCTTATTTGTACCCATACGGAAGAAACAACCCGGCACATGATGTGTGTAGAAACTAAAATCCTCACCCGCCATGCGCATGTCCAGCGTGTGCACATGCTCTGCACCCACATACTTCTTAGCCCAGCCTTCAGCCCTGGCTGTAAGCGCAGGGTCATTGAATAAAGATGGATAGCCCGAAGGTATCTCTACTATAGCTTTAGCGCCATAGGCGGCGCAGGTTTGCTCTGTAAAATCTTTTATCCATTTATGCGCCTCGTAGCGCCACTTTTCATCCATAGTGCGGAAGGTGCCCAGTATCTCTACCTTATCCGGTATCACATTGGTAGCAAAGCCACCCGCTATCTTCCCGAAGGTGAGCACCGATGGGATCAGCGGGTTGCCCTTGCGCGATATCACCTGTTGCAGGCCTGTTATCACCTGTGCAGCTATTGCTATGGGGTCCACGGTTTGGTGGGGCAGGGCAGCGTGACCGCCTTTGCCTTCTATGCTTATGTATATCTCGTCTGCACTGGCCATGTACTGTCCCGCGCGGAAGCCCGTATGCCCTGTAGGCAAATGCGGGTACACATGCAGCGCGAATATCGCATCGGGCTTTGGGTTTTCCAGCACTCCATCAGCTATCATCAGGCTGGCACCACCGGGGTGCTTCTCCTCGCCCGGCTGAAAGATCAGTTTCACCGTTCCTTCCCATTCATCACGCAGATCATTCAATATTCTTGCAGCACCCAGCAGGCAACTGCTGTGTACATCATGTCCGCAGGCATGCATCACGCCATCGTTCTGAGACTTGTAGCTAACTGTATTTGCTTCCAGTATCGGCAACGCGTCCATATCGGCGCGCAGGGCTATGCATCTTTTTGTGGGGTTCTTGCCTTCTATCAGTCCCACTATGCCTGTGCCTGCAACGCCTGTTGTATGCTTAATGCCCCATTCGCTCAACTTACCCGCAATAAAAGCAGCCGTATCATGCTCCTGGAAACTCAGCTCCGGGTGTGCATGTATATGGTGGCGTATCTCCTGTATCTCCGGGAAATACTGCTCTGCCTTTTCGCGAATTTTATTGATCATCTTTCTTTTTTTCTTTCAGGGTATTGACAACAATATAATCAGGCACTATCATGCAGGGACTGTACAGCGTACTCACCTGCTGGTACATCTTTTCCGCCTCGCCCCTGCTACGGAAGTCGCCCACCTTTATCCTGAACTGCGGTTGTACGTAGGTCATATAGCTGCGCACGCCGGGGTAGCGGCGCCCGAAATCGATCTTTACTTTATTAGCCTTTGCCCTGTCATTACCGCTGTATATCTGCACCCTGTAGCCGCGTGCCGAGTAGATACCCCCACCACCGGACGAGGGCCTCTTCAGCAATACCGCCAGCCTGCCATCGCTGTGTACCACCGTGCCTGTAGCAGTATCATCATTCTGCGCGTTGGCGGCATACGCCATACCCAGCGCAAAAAATAATGTAAGTATGTATCTAAGTGTTTTCATCTAAAGCCTATTAAAAGTACTAAAATCCCCCAACACTGTTACCTGTTCACTGTTACCTGTTCACTCACAATTTTCAAGCTCGCAGAGCAGCCCAGCCTGTTAGCTCCCGCATCTATAAGCTCTTTAGCAAATGCATAATCCCTTATCCCGCCCGATGCCTTTATCTGTATGCTCTCCGGCAGGTAAGCCCGCATCAGCTTCACAGCCTCGGTACTGGCACCATGCTCGGCATAGCCTGTCGAGGTTTTCATAAAGTCGATGCCCAGTGGTGCGTAGAGGTTGCAGCAGGCTATCAGTTCTTCCACGTTCATCACGCCGCTTTCCACTATCACCTTTATTTTCCTGCCCGCCTCATGCACCACCTCGGTACAGGCCGCTATTTCTTTTTCCAGGTAGTCCCAGTCGCCGTTCTTCATGGCGGCTATATTGTGTACCACGTCCAGCTCATCCGCGCCCAGCTCTATAGCCAGCAGCAGTTCCTCTATCTTAGCCGTTATAGTGCTATACCCAAACGGGAAACCCACCACAGTAGCCACCTTTACATCCGTATCTTCCAGCAGCTTCTTCGCCTCCAGCACATAATACGGTGGCACACATACCGCTGCAAATTTATATTCCTTAGCCTCCCCGCATAGCCTTTCCACTTCCGCCACCGTAGTGGTAGGTTTCAGTATTGTATGATCTATGTAAGAGGCAATATTCATGATCTAAAACTACGCAACCAATGAACTGATCAACCAGTCAACTAATCACCTACAAATTACGAATGATCTCCTGCGCAAACTCACTCGTCTTCAGCAAAGTAGCATCATGCATCAGGTTGTAAAAATCAACCGTCACACGCTTGCGCATGATGGCCGTGCCCAGTGCCTTTTTAATGGCCTCGGCCACTTCCGTCCAGCCCATGTACTCCAGCATCATCACACCGCTCAGCAACAGGCTCGATGGGTTCATGGTATCAGTATCCGCAAACTTAGGCGCAGTACCATGCGTAGCCTCGAACACCGCGTAGCCCGTATTGTAATTTATATTGGCCCCCGGTGCTATGCCTATGCCGCCCACGGCCGCAGCCAGTGCATCGCTTATATAGTCACCATTCAGGTTCAGCGTTGCTACTACGCTGTAGTCCTTAGGTGCCAGCAGTATCTGCTGCAGGAAGTTATCGGCTATCACATCTTTTATGATCAGCTTGCCCGCTGCTTCGGCTTTTTTCATCCTTGCATTGGCAGCATCCTCACCCTCTGTTTTGCGGGCCTTGTCCCACTGGCCCCAGGTGTATACCTGGTCGCCAAACTCGCGCTCGGCCAGCTCATAGCCCCATTGCTTAAAGCCACCTTCGGTGAACTTCATGA
>DDET01000017.1 GCA_002336915.1 Bacteroidetes bacterium UBA1947
AGGAAAAGATAAGCTGGGAAGAAGACTGGCTGAATGAAGTACGTGAAAGGGAGAATGAGTTTGGTCGTTTTCCTTATAACTACTTCATCTCTACGCACGATCATGATGTTGTCATGGGCAATGTGCGTAAGCCCGGAAAAAATCAATACGGCAGGGCTTCAGAAGTGGTATGGCAGGACGGTGATATTAACCAGATACGAGATGCCCTTTATGCCAGTCTTACCCATCAATTTCAAAATCGCTTCAATACCCAACTGTTTGAGAAAGCGCAAACACTCGCCTTACCAGTTTCGGAAAACGAAGGCAAAAAGCTGACTTACCTGCCGATGCCGGAGAGCAAGGCAGAAGTTCCATCAGTACAATTAGGGTTATTTGATACTGCACCAGCAGAACAGATCAACCGGGCGATGGCCTATATCAATCCGCTCGATGAAACCATCGTACAAAAAACAACGGTCCGCATTGTTGGTACAATCCGTACAACGGATAAGCCGAGCCACGAAAATGTGGTATTGCTTACCGCAAAGCAGCATAAAAGCAACCGATTTTTATACAAGCTCTATTCCAACGTCAAAGAAGTAAATCAACTGTCTATAAACTGGATGGATGCCCGCTTGTTGGGGCATGAGCTTACAGGTATTTCCAATTACCTTAAACAGTTTGATCACAGTTTCAAATATGAAGGCGATCAAACATTGGAAGGTTTTTTCCGCTTTGAGCAAAATACACCACTTCCTTTTATTGGCCTGAAATCTTATTACCAGGAAGGAACATTGGTGGTGCACATGGGAAGCGTCGGAACTATAGGTAGTCCCGATCCCGAATATAAACAGGCAGTTTTCCAGCCTCTCGGTCTTCAGGGTAATATTCGCTTCTATGAAAGTTACACTGCTTTACGTGACGCTTATCTCGAATTATCCGGCAAGGAAGTATCAGGCGAAACCATCACCAATGTTGACAGGGACAGCCTTAACACTACTTATGAAAAGTTTATTGCCGAATACGGGCTGTTAAATGGTCCCGATAATCGCAGGCGCATTCTTGAAGATACCGCCTTTGGTGTTATTACGCTTTCCTCTCTCGAACGTAGGGATGGCGAAATGTTTGTAAAAGCCGACATCCTTACTCATGCTATCCATCACGTAAAAGAACGGTTCATCACCGATGATCCCATTGAAGCCCTGGCACACAGCCTTAATGATACAGGCAGGGTAGATGTAGGGTTTATCAGCGCCGCAATGGGGCTGGAAGAAAACGAGGTGATCGGTCGTCTGGGCAACCATGTGTACCTGAATCCTGCCAGCAATGAATGGGAAACTGCCGATCAATATTTAAGCGGTAATGTGGTAGAAAAACTAAGACAGGTAGAACATCTGTCCAATGAGTTTCCTGAGAATCCGCAATATAAACGAAGTGCTGAGGCCATATTAAAGGTGCAGCCGGAGCGTATTCCATTTGAACTACTGGATTTCAATTTGGGTGAACGCTGGATACCCACTTCTTACTATGACCGTTTCGCAACAGCCCTCTTTGAACAGGACGCTACCATCAATTATTTCGCTTCGCTGGATGCTTTCAAGGTAAGCACCGGGATGAACATCAAAGTATCGAGGGAGTTTGCTGTTACACCTAAAAGCGGTCGCACTACTTACGGCTACACGCTGATGGAACATGCGCTGGAGAACACCACTCCTTTCTTTACTTATGAAGTAAAGGGGCCGAACAATACAACCATCAGGTTGCCGGATAGTGAAGCTATACAATTGGCTCATCAAAAGATTGAGCAGATCCGAAGCGGTTTTATCAACTGGCTGAATGAATTGCCCGATACAGAAAAAAAGCACTTAGAGAACCTGTACAACGATACATTCAACTGTTATGTATTACGGGAGTTCGATGGCACTCACCTGAATTTTCCCGGACTTGATAAAAAGGCTTTGGGCATTGAAGACCTGTACAGCAGTCAGAAGAATGCAGCATGGCGCATTATACAAAACAGGGGTGCTTTGGTTGACCACGAAGTAGGGTTAGGTAAAACCCTTACCATGATCGTTTCCGCTCAGGAAATGAAACGTTTGGGCATTGTACATAAACCCATGATCGTTGCATTGAAGGCCAACGTGAACCAGATTGCCGAAACTTATAAGCAAGCCTATCCAAAAGCCCGCATACTATTTCCTGAACAAAATGATTTTACGCCAGCACAGCGGCTACGTCTCTTTCATGAAATAAAGAATAACAATTGGGATTGTATCATTCTTACACATGACCAATTCGGAAAAATACCACAGTCACCAGAGATACAAAAAGAAATATTCCAGACAGAACTGGACAATGTAGAACGTGACCTGGAAACGGTCAAAGAGCTTGGCGGTGAAATCTCTAAGAAAATGCTTAAAGGCTTGGAGATACGCAAAAACAACCTGGAAGGCAAGCTGAAGGGGGTGCTTAAAGACATAGAAGAAAAGAAAGATGCAGGTATCAATTTCAGGGATATGGGCATTGATCACCTCTTTGTGGATGAATCCCATAAGTATAAAAACCTCACGTTTACAACCCGTCACAACCGGGTTGCAGGCTTAGGCAATATGGAAGGCAGCCAGAAGGCGCTTAATATGCTGTTTGCCGTTCGTGAGTTGCAGAGCCGATTTAACAGCGATCTATGCGTAACCTTCCTTTCCGGCACACCCATATCCAACAGCCTTACGGAAATGTATCTGCTGTTCAAATACCTCCGTCCGAAAGAAATGGAGCGTCAGCATATTGAGAATTTTGATGGTTGGGCAGCCGTATTCGCACGTAAGACAACAGACTTTGAGTTTTCAGTAACCAATGAAATCATAGCTAAAGAACGCTTCAGGCATTTTATCAAAGTGCCAGAATTGGCTTTATTCTATAATGAAATTACCGACTACAAGACGGCGAAGCATATTAACCTTGACAAGCCTGATCTGAATGAAACGTTGGTGAATATAAAACCAACGCCCGAACAAGTCGAGTTCATCAAAAACCTGATGCAATTCGCTAAAACAGGTAATGGCGAACTTATTGGACGTGGCAGGCTAACGCCTGAAGAAGATAAAGGCCGGATGCTGATTGCCACCAACTATGCAAAAAAGATGGCCGCAGATATGCGACTGATCAGCGAATGGAAGTACAGCGACCATCCTGATAACAAGGTAAACGTCAGCGCCCGCAAGATTGCGGAAATCTATAAAGAAACTTTGCAGCATAAGGGTACGCAGATCGTGTTCTCCGATATTGGCACACCTAAACCAAACGGATTCAATATCTACGATGCGCTTAAAGAAAAGCTCGTAAGGGACTTTGGCATTCCTGAACGTGAGATCAGATTCATACACGACTGGACAGATATTAGAAAGCCCGAGTTGTTCCGAAAAATGAACCGGGGTGAAATACGCATTTTATTAGGCAGTACCGAAAAGGCCGGCACAGGGTTGAACGTTCAGCAACGTGTAGTGGCAATGCACCATCTGGATATTCCCTGGAAACCTTCAGAGCTGGAGCAACGCAATGGCCGTGGCGCACGCCAGGGCAACCTGATTGCTAAAGAGCACTATGAAAACAAGGTTCGAAACTATGTATATGCCGTAGAGCAGTCGCTTGATAATTACAAATTCAATCTCCTGAAAAATAAACAGACGTTCATTTCGCAAATGAAAAACTGTGAGCTGAATGTCCGCGCTATTGATGAAGGCGCCATGGATGAAAAGAGCGGAATGAACTTCTCCGAATACATCGCTATTCTTTCCGGTGATACATCGCTGTTAGAAAAATCAAAGCTTGAAAAGAAAATAGCTGTGATGGAAAGCCTGAAGGTCTCTCATTTCAGGGAAGTGTCCCGTAACAAATACCAATTGGAAAGCCTGCAAAACGAGCAGGCTTCCACGGTCAAAACATTGGACAAGCTACGGACAGATGAGGCGGCGTATAAAAGCGTCCTTCAACTGGATAAGGACGGCGTGAAGGTCAATCTCATTAAACTGGATAACATCAGTTCATCAGATAGCGAAGCAATCGGCAAGCATATTATTAAGCTGTACCAGGACTGGAAACCTACGGCTGCAGGTGAGCATACTGCACAGGTGGGTACATTATATGGATTCAACCTGTATATCCGCAGGCAACAGGAAGCCTACGAAGAAAATGGCGTTTTTGAATACCGCTACTCCAATAGCTTCTATGCCCAAAGGGACAATGATGGCATTAAATACACCTATAATAATGGCCTTCCAAATACAGATAATCCTAAGCTGGCCGCAAGACATTTCCTTAATGCCATTGACCGGGTGGAAAGCCTGAAAGATAAATACGAACATACATTGGCTGATCTGACTACGGCCATACCGAAACTGGAACAGCTTACTACGAAGCCTTTTTTACAGGAGGCTGAATTAACACAAATGAAAAACGAACTGGCTAATCTGGAAAGACAGATAGCCATTAAAATACAGGAAAACCAACTGAAGCAGCAACAGGTAGCAGAAAACCAGACGGACGAAGCGGCTAAAGTACCTGTCATTCAACTTAACGAAAAACTCAATGGACAAACTGTTCCGAAGGAAGTAATACTTGCCACACAACAAATGGCAGAACGTCTCCGAAGCAGAATGAGATTATAAACCAATTAAAGGAAATGGTTATGGCAAATAGTGTATATCAGATCAACAAAGGAATTAACCAGAGCATAGAGTTCAAGGGTTTGAAAGCGCAGTATATATGGTATTTGGGCGGAGGTGTTGTTGCCCTGCTTATCGTCTTTGCGGTAATGTATATCATCGGCTTGCCTACATACCTGTGTATCGGCATTATCCTATCCGCAGGAGCATTCCTCGTCATGAAGATCTACGCCATGAGCAATACGTATGGAGAGTATGGCTTGATGAAAGCCCTTGCCCGTAAACAAGTCCCGAAGCTCATCAAATCGCGGAGCAGAAATTTTTTTATAGGAACTAAAGAAAAACAATCATGAAAAGAGAATTGCCGGTGTATAGCATCGAAGGAACCGACTTTGTAGTTGATGTAGCTAACCTACAGCTTAGCGAAAAGGCAAACCCGGAAAACGTAATATCTCTGTCAGATATGCGGGATGTAGGCGATGGATATGTATTTGATTACAGCCCTAAAGAAAAGAACATACCGATACTGTTCAGTGATGATACAGATGTGAGAACAGTTAAAATACCTGAGCTGGTACAGCTTGACCCTATTGGAATGTCGGAAAAATATGGCTGTTCCATTCACGAGATGCAGGGCAAAACAGATTTTTCATTAATGGTAGATCAGCAGGCTCTCGGAAGAAGATTAATGGGACAACTACCGACGGTAGATATTGCCGGTCATACCTTCTTTGTTGATATCCGTATGGACATGCTTCGTCCTAAAGACGATTTTCTTTCCAAAGGAATCGTATTAAGCCAGATTGATCATTTCTATGATGATGATCGTAAAGTTTACACCATTCCTTACAATCCAAAGACGCATGAATTTCAGGATCTGGAATACGATAACATTACGTCTATTCCCAAAGACCTTATCGTTGTTTCGTTCCCTCACGAAAGTGTGTTAGACCCAATAGGATATAACCGGAAGGGCGGCTGGGATGAAACATACGGATTAAAAGAAACCAATGTAAAATCTAAGTTCGAGGCAAAAGTGGTGGGTTGGAAGGAAACCGGCATCGAAGCAACGATACAAAAAAACATCAACAAGCAGCACAAGCAACAAAAGCTGCCTAAACAAACCGATAAAGAACAAAAGGCTGGCAAGCGGCAACGCAGAGGGCCAAAGCTATAATACTGCCGGGTCGCAGTAAGTGAGAACAGGTAAAATAAAGTGAGATGGAAAAAGTGTTGGATGATATATTACCAATAATGGATGTGGAGCATGACTGCATCCTAAGCAAGCAAGGCGATGTAACAGTCGTTTTTAAGGCAGACCTGCCGGAAATATTTACTCTTTCCGATCAGGAATATGAAGCCTTTCATCAGGCTTGGATAAAAGCGATTAAGGTGCTTCCCAAATTTAGTGTGTTCCACAAACAGGATTGGTTTCTGGAAAGCAATCATAAACCCGACTTTTCAAAAGAAAATACCAGCTTTCTCAGCCGGGCCAGCGAACGGTTCTTTAATGAACGTCCTTTTCTCGCTCATACCTGCTATATCATGCTTACCAAAAAGCCGGAAGGACGAAAAACAGCCAGCTCGATGTTTTCAAGCCTCTTGCGGAAATCTATAGTGCCGGAAGAAACGTTAAAACCGCAAATGCTACAGGACTTTCTTGACAGTACAGGACAATTCAAGCGGATCATGGAGGATAGCGGGTTTGTGAAGCTCACAAGATTAAGAGAAAAGGAACTGCGCAGCCATAGCCGTAAAATGGGATTGATAGAACAGTATTGTTACCTGTCTGAGCGAAATGATAGCTTCCTGATGGGCGACATCATTTTTGATGAAGCGATGCGTGTTGGCGATAAATATTGCCAGCTATATACGTTGGGCGATGCAGTGGATCTTCCGGCATTATGCGGCAGCCGTATCAACTACGATAAATACAGTACAGACAAAACGAAGTTCAGTGTTGGCTTTGCTTCCACTCTGGGACAGCTTTTGCCCTGCAATCACATTTACAATCAATACATATTTATTGAAGATGCTCATAAAACCATCCAAAAGCTGGAGAGTAAAAGACTAAGGCTGCAATCTCTTTCCGCATACAGCAGGGAGAATTTAATTGCAAGGGATGCTACCAACGATTTTCTGAACGAAGCCATCAGCCAGCAACGGTTGCCGGTCAAGGCGCATTTCAATGTGCTTGTATGGACAGACAACAAAGAGGAACTAAAAGACCTGAAGAATATGATATCCTCTGCACTGGCACAGATGGATGCAGTAGCCAAACAGGAAACCATTGGTGCTCCGCAGATATTTTGGGCAGGCATTCCAGGGAATGCCGCAGACTTCCCGATGAATGATACGTTTGATACGTTTGCGGAACAGGGAACCTGTTTCCTAAACCTCGAAACCGGCTACCGATCTTCTTTAAGTCCGATAGGTATTCGCATGGGCGACCGGCTTACAGGCAAGCCCGTTCATGTGGACATTAGCGACGAGCCTATGAAAATGGGCATCTGCACAAACAGGAACAAATTCATACTTGGGCCTTCCGGTAGCGGAAAATCATTTTTCACCAACCACATGGTACGCAGCTATTATGAGCAAGGTACGCATATCGTGCTGGTGGATGTGGGGCATAGTTATAAAGGACTTTGCGACATGGTGAAGGGCTATTACTTCACTTACAGCGAAGACAATCCCATCCGCTTCAATCCCTTTTACATAGGCGAAGGCGATAGCCTTGATACCGAAAAGAAAGAAAGCATCAAGACACTGCTCCTGGCGCTGTGGAAGAAAGACGATGAGGCATTCAAGCGGAGCGAATACGTTGCCCTGTCAAATGCCATTGGCGGTTACTACAGTTATCTGGAAAAAAATACGGCTGTGTTTCCCTGTTTCAACAGTTTCTATGCTTTTCTGCGGGATGAATACACGCAGGTGCTGGAGGGTGACAGGGTAAAAGAAAAGGATTTCGATATAGACAACTTTCTCTATGTGCTGCGCCCTTACTACGAAGGCGGCGAATTTGATTACCTGCTGAACGCTACCGAAAACCTGAATTTGTTGCAGGAAAGGTTTATCGTGTTTGAACTGGACAACATTAAGGATCACCCTATCCTGTTTCCGGTAGTAACCATTATTATCATGGAGGTTTTCATCAACAAAATGCGGAAGATGAAAGGCATCCGCAAAATGATATTGATAGAAGAAGCCTGGAAAGCCTTAATGAAAGAAGGCTTTGCCGAATATATCAAATATCTGTTCAAAACAGTCCGCAAATTCTTCGGTGAAGCAATCGTGGTAACACAGGAAGTGGAAGACATCATTTCTTCTCCGGTGGTAAAGCAAGCCATCATCAATAATAGTGATTGCAAAATCCTGCTCGACCAAAGCAAGTACCAGAACAAATTTGATCAGATACAGGAACTATTGGGGCTAACGGAAAAAGAAAAAGCATTGGTACTCTCGGTCAATAAGTCCAATGATCCCGCTAAGAAATATAAAGAGGTATTCATCAGCTTGGGCGGTATGATGAGTAAAGTGTACCGAACAGAAGTAAGTCTTGAAGAATATCTCGCATACACTACCGAACAAACAGAGAAGGTAAAGCTGATGGAATACGCTGCAAAGTTTGATGGAGACATACGCAAAGGCATTGCGGCAATGGCAGAAGACATTAGGAATAAAAGTTAAAAAATATCCGATGAAACTGAAAAAACTGATACGGGATCTGTGCTGCGCAATTAAGGTAATCGTGCATTTTGGCAGGGAGCATCATGACACCATTTCTATGATGCCGGGTATATATGCAAAACAAATATTGCACAATGACACGGTTGCAGGAGTGGATACAATCGTGAACATAACATCCTGTGGCAGCTTTTATAAAATCACACGTACCGATTACATCAGCAACATACCTGAGAATGAAGAAACGTGGCTTGCTACCTACGGATGGCATTCCAACGGGCATCTGATTGAAATAGGCGGTGACCGGTACTGCATTTTTGATACGGTTTCAAAATCGTTGTACCTCGAAAAGCTGACGGAACAAGGAAAGACAACAATTGAATTATTTACTAAAATCTTGAAGCAATGAA
Source organism: Bacteroidetes bacterium UBA1947 (assembly GCA_002336915.1). Taxonomy (GTDB): domain Bacteria; phylum Bacteroidota; class Bacteroidia; order Chitinophagales; family Chitinophagaceae; genus MKUN01. The sequence goes on from DDET01000017.1 coordinate 8,738, forward strand.
AAAATATGTAAGAATGATGCTTGTGGCTTTTTGCATTTCCTTCACCGTTCTTCCGGTACAGCAGGCAAATGCAACACCAATAGCTATACTGGAGATCATCAAGGCGGCGGTCAAAAAAGTGATAAAGGCGGTTGACTTAAAAATTCAGCGTTTGCAGAATAAAACGATCTGGTTACAGAATGCGCAGAAGACACTGGAAAACACTTTATCTAAGTTGAAACTGGATAAAATTTCTGACTGGACTGAAAAGCAAAAAGAACAGTACCGCAAATATTACGAAGAACTGGCGCAAGTAAAAGCAATTATCTCCTATTACCAACGCATCCGGGATATTACCAAAAAGCAATTGCGCCTTGTGGACGAATACAACAGGTCATGGGCACTCATCCGGCAGGACAGCCGCTTTACAGCAAAAGAGGTGATGTACATGGAAAAAGTGTATTCTGGTATTCTCGATGAGAGCCTGAAGAACATTGATCAAATCAATCTCATTATTAAATCCTTCACCACGAAGATGAGTGATGCCAAAAGGCTGGAATTGATCAACAATGCAGCCGACCAGGTAGATGCCAACTACTCTGATCTGGTACAGTTCAACACGCAGAACACATTACTAAGCCTTCAGCGTGCTAAGACCGAAACTGAAGTGCAGGCAGTTAAAAAATTATATGGACTTCCTTAAATCAACACGTATGAAAAAGATAATCTTATTTCTAATACTGTTCGTATCGGCAGGGAGCAGTCTGAAAGCACAAACTTTTGCAGAATGGTTTCAGCAAAAAAAGACACAGAAGAAATACCTGATCCAACAAATAGCGGCACTTCAGGTGTATATCGGGTATGCAAAAAAGGGGTACAATATAGCCAAAGAGGGCCTAACTACTATTGGAGGTTTCACCAGGGGAGAATTTAATCTGCACACAGATTATTTCAATTCATTGAAATCCGTTAACCCCGAAATCAAGCGATATGCAAGGGTTGCAGACATAGTAGCCTTACAGCTCAAAATTGTACAAAACTATAACCGTACATACCGCAGGCTTAACGGCAGCGATGCCCTTTCAAATAATGAACTGGCATACGTCCGCAGGGTCTTCAGCAGGCTGCTTGATGATTGCGATAAAACACTGGATGAGCTTATCACCTTTACCACCGATGGAAAAATGGAAATGAAGGATGATGAGCGCATGAAGAGGATTGATATGCTATACCTGGATATGCAGGATAAGTTCACATTCTCTCAGAGCTTTTCTAATGATGCTGTATCACTTGCAGCATCAAGGTTGAAAGAGAAAACAGACGTACAAACCAGCCGTGTACTGCATGGCATTAAAAACGAGTAACGATGAAAAAGGTAATAGTAATTATATCGCTGTCATTCCTGGGTTTGCTTCCTGCTTTCCGTGCATCTGCGCAAGCCGATGAGATAGCACAGCTTTTACTCAATGTTGAGAAGCTGGCGCAATTCAAGCAGATACTGAGCGACATGAAGAAGGGCTACCAGATCCTGGAGGGTGGCTACAACACCATAAAGAACATTTCTGAAGGCAACTTCAGCTTGCACAAGACTTTTCTTGACGGTTTAATGGGTGTAAGCCCTACTGTGCGCAATTACAGGCGTGTTGCGGATATCACCAACTACCAGATCACCTTAGTTAAGGAATACCGTAACGCTTATGATCGGTTCAGGCGGGACAATAATTTTAATCCTGATGAACTGGCGTATTTGAGCAGGGTATATGACAACTTGTTTAAGGAGAGCTTGCGCAATCTGGATGAACTGCTCACGGTCATCACGGCAGGCAAAGCTCGAATGAGCGATGATGAACGACTGCAAACCATTGACAGGATTTATGCCGACATGCAGGATAAATTAATGTTTCTGCGGCACTTCAATAATAACACTACAATACTGGCTGTACAACGGGCGAAGGAGCGCAACGATGCACAGACCATTCGAAAAATCTATGGGTTAAACAATTAAATAAACAGATATGGCAAAGTGTGGAAAGGCTGCCTGGCTGGCGGTGGTGGGGTTGATAATGCCTTTTATAAGCCGTGCACAAGGCATAGCCGACGAAATGAGAGGGATGCACGGTGTATTGGAACAATTGTACGATGAGATGATGCCTTTGTGCAGCCAGTTGATCGGCGTAGGTCAGGGATTGGCGGGATTTGCTGCTATGTGGTATATCGCATCAAGGGTATGGGGACATTTATCGAGAGCAGAACCTATTGATTTTTATCCGCTGTTCCGTCCCTTCGTTATTGGATTTTGCGTGATGATATTTCCCTCCGTTTTGGGATTGATCAATGGCGTAATGAAACCTACCGTGACAGCTACTGCTGCAATGGTGGAAAATTCAGATAAGGCTATTTCGGTGCTTTTGCAAAAAAAGGAAGAAGCTATCAAGAAAACGGATGTATGGCAAATGTACGTGGGAGAAAGCGGTAGCGGCGACAGGGACAAGTGGTATAAATACACACACGATAATGAAGACCCCTCCGAAGAAGGTTTTTTTGAAGGCATCGGTAACGACATCAAGTTCGCCATGTCCAAAGCCTCTTACAACTTCCGCAATTCCGTTAAGGAATGGATGAGTGAAGTGCTTAGGGTATTATTTGAAGCGGCATCCTTGTGTATTGATACGTTGCGAACGTTCCAGTTAGTTGTATTAGCGATACTTGGTCCGTTGGTATTTGGCATTGCAGTATTTGACGGTTTTCAGCATACACTTACCGTCTGGATAGCCCGCTATATCAACATCTTTCTATGGCTACCTGTCGCCAACATCTTCGGAAGCATTATAGGGAAGATACAGGAGAAAATGATGGAGCTGGACATATCGCAGGTGCAGGATTACGGCGATACATTTTTTAGCAGAACCGATGTGGCTTACCTGGTCTTCATGATAATCGGCATAGTCGGATACTTTACTGTTCCCTCCGTAGCGAATTACATTGTTCATGCCGGCGGTGGTGGCGCATTAGGCCACAAGGTCACAAGCATTTTCGGCAGTTCTTCCAGAACGGTAGTCAATACAGCATCAGCCGGTGCAGGCATGGCAGTAGATGCTATGGGCAGCGCAGCAAATCGTATGTCGCAAAGCATGGCCAGTAGCGGCAATTCCAATCCTTATTTCGGTGATGGCAGTAGTGGCAAATCTGGCTATATGAACGACAAGCTAAAAGGCAATTCATAATAATTCAAAGGAGGAGATATGTTCAAGAAAATGAAAAACATTGATACAGCTTTCCGTCATATCAGGAGTTTCACCCTTGTAGTAATTATAGGTTGTTTACTGATATGCTGTTTTGCACTATACAAAAGTTTCAGCCTTGTATCGCAGATGCAAAGCAAAATATACATTCTTGCAAATGGCAAGGCACTGGAAGCCTACGCATCTGAACGGAAAGACAATATTCCTGTTGAGGCAAGGGATCACGTAACTACATTCCACAAACTATTCTTTACGCTTGACCCTGACGATAAAGCAATCACAGCAAATATTACCAAAGCCTTGTACCTGGCAGACGGAAGCGCCAAACGAGCCTACGATGATCTGAAGGAGAACGGGTACTATGCAGGGCTCATATCCGGCAACGTCAATCAAACCATTGTTGTGGATAGCGTGGCGGTAGATATCAATGATTACCCGTTCAAATTCCGTTGCTATGCTACACAGAGCATTATTCGACCGACCAGCATTACTACCCGTAGCCTGGTGACGGACGGTGCATTGCGGAATGTATCACGCAGTGACAATAATCCACATGGTTTCCTTATCGAGCGATGGAGTACGATTGATAACAGGGATTTAAAAACAGTAAGCAGACGACAATAAAAATCAAGATCATGAAACTATTTCCAAAAAGAAAAAAGGACAATGCTGAGCTAAAGCCCAATGCACTTTCCAAAGGAATAAAGGCGGGCTACAAACGAATACAAGGCGGCTGGGCAAATTGGATGATAAGGCGAACAGAGAATTTCTCACGGCGTACATGGTTTGTGCTGCTTATTCTTTTCGTTCTGTGTACCGGCACATACAGCATATATCTGGGCGTAAATGCTTTTACCGGCAAAAAAAGCAGTTCAATAACCATAACACCCATCAAAAAGCCGAAGCACATAACTGAAACGGGAGAAGCAAATCTTGAACCAGCGGAAGTGTCTGAGGCTGAATACAGCCGCATCAAAAGGTTCAGGGTGTATATGGATAGCCTGGCACGAAGTCCTGCGGGGAAAACTCTTTATGACAGCATAATCCACCATCGTCCGGGACTAATGGACAGTGTGTGGTTTATTGAAAATTATTATCAACAATTAAAACAGAAATAAAAATGGAAAAGCAAGTAAAAACTCCGAAGGAGATTAGGCAGCGCAGGTTCTTATTGGTATTACCACTTCTCGCATTGCCTTTTATGACCATGATTTTTTGGGCACTTGGCGGTGGCAAGGTTGAAAAGGTGGAAGCCCAGGCATCTGCAAAGAAGGGATTTAACATTAACCTGCCGGACGCCAATCTCAAAGATGACAAGCCGATGGACAAAATGAGCTATTACAATCAGGCTCAACTGGATTCTATCAAATTTCAGGAAATGGTAAAAAATGATCCCAATTACAGGAATATTGGATTAACAGATACCGATGAATACCTGTCGAATGACGAAGATACCTTTCGGCAGCCTACCAGTCCTAAAGGTTTGAATACATCCCTTCACGGAAGCCGGGGACACAATGACCCCAATACTGATAAAATCTACCGCAAGCTGGCAGAACTGGATCGGGAGATGAACAAGCCACTACCGACATCATCAGACAATGACGATTATGATACATACCAACCCACTTCATCGAGAAACCGCAATAGTGCCACGGTAAATTCTTCTGATGTGGAAAGGCTGGAACAAATGATGAACATGATGAATCAGTCGAATGGCGAAGATCCTGAGTTGCAGCAATTGAATGGTATGCTTGATAAGATATTGGACGTACAAAATCCCGACAGAGTGAAGGAGCGACTAAGACAAACTTCTGAAGCAAACCGGGGACAAGTGTTTGCGGTGTCATCAAAAAAGAAAGATAATAGCATCACGCTGCTTGATACGGAGCATATATCCGGCAACATAACGAATGGCTTCTATTCACTTACTGGGGCGACAGCTATCGAAGATTCGCAGAATGCTATACAGGCTGTTATTCACGAAACACAAACTATCGTGGATGGCTCAACTGTCAAATTGAGATTGGTAAATGAAGTTTTCATCAATGGTGTTCGCATTCCGAAAGACAATTTCCTCTTTGGAATAGCCTCGCTGCGTGGTGAAAGATTAAGTATCAAGATTAACAGTGTACGCTTTGGCAATTCTTTATTCCCGGTTGAATTATCGGTATATGACATGGACGGCCTGGATGGCATTTATATTCCCGGAGCGATTACAAGGGATGTTGCAAAGCAGTCGGCAGACCGTTCTATGCAAACAATTGGGTTAACCAGTCTTGATCCGTCATGGGCGGCACAGGCAGCAAGCGCAGGCATTGAAGCTGCAAAAACGCTGTTCAGCCGAAAAGTAAAGTTAATCAAGGTAACTGTGAAGGCAGGGTATCAGGTGCTTCTGCGTGACGAAAAGCAACAACAATCCAACTAAATATTTCAATCACTTAAAAATTCCAAAAGATGAAAAAGATCAGTGCAGTAATGGTAATAGGAATTTTCCTGCTATTTGCAATTTTCAAGGCTCAGGCTCAAACAAATACAGCCTGGCAAACCAAAGCAATCGAAACGTATCATGTAAAAGTTGCTTTTACCAAAACCACCAACATCATCTTTCCTTATGCTATCGTCAGCGTAGATATAGGAAGCAAGGATGTACTGGCGCAAAAAGCGAAAGGCGTAGAAAACATTTTGCAGATAAAGGCCGCAAAGGACAATTTTCCGCAAACAAATATCAGCATCATTACGGCTGACGGCAAGCTCACGTCATTTCTTGTTGATTATGACAACCAACCGTCAGTGCTTAACCTGGCTCTCACAGGCGTAGGCAGGCAAAATACTATCTCTATTCCTTCAGAGAACATTAACCAGGAACAAATGGAGCATTTTGCTAAGATGGCTGCTGAATCAAAAGCGAAGGCAAGAGGTATAAAGGATAAAACTTTCGGCATTCGCTTTAAACTGAATGGAATATTTATCCATGAGGACATAATGTTGCTACGCTTCAATATTTCCAATCAAACCAATATCAACTATGATATTGATCAATTAAGGCTTTATATCCGTGACCAGAAGAAATCCAAAAGGACAGCAACACAGGAGATCGAAATATTACCTGTATTCGTGCAGGATAATACCAGCAAGGTAGCAGGTAAGTCGGATAATACGATACTGTTTGTTGTGCCCAAGTTCACTATTCCGGATAAAAAATATCTCGCTGTGCAATTGATGGAGAAGAACGGCGGTAGACATCTGGAGCTGCATGTGAAGAATAAGAAGATTGCAAAGGCAGTTCCGATTGACTAACAATCGTAAATGAAGCCAATCATTCCATTCTCATAAATCTCAATCAGCATTTATTCCCGATAAAAATTTGAACTATGAAAATTAGGAAAGACGATTATCAGAAAGTCCTTGAATACCTAACTAATAAACGCTGGGAAGGTGAAGAATTTGTCGCGTTTCTCAATGATGGTTTACCTGCCAGTAAAGAAGAACTATACACATTCTCTACGGAATATGAAGTCAGGGAGTTCTGTTACGAAATGTCAACCGATATAGACTTTTACAACTTTTTATCAATACGGTCAGCGTACCGGGCAATGCAGGAAGCTATGGAAGATAGTAAGCTAATGATTGAAAGGGATGGCATCATTGACGTTTCTCTCATGGTAGCTATGCGATATGAAAGATTAGAAAGAGAACAATTAAATAACAATCAAAATTCAGAAGTCATGAATCAGAAAAATTTTGAATACCTGCGTGATCAAGTAAAGTACACGGGGTTTGGCGAAGGGTTGGAAAATGACCTAAAGCAAAAAATTCAGGAAGGCAATCCTGAGTTTAAGTTAGCCTACGAAACTAAGTACGGCAACGATACTGTAAACGCCACATTGAATTTCAGCCAGTCGAAGCAAAGCGATATGTACTTTTTTAATTCCTATCAGGTCAATGTACAAAAGGAGAATAGTGCTGAAACAATGGATCAAACCTTCTACATCAACAAAGGGAACAACATCACGTTGAAAGAAGCCTATAACCTTATGGAAGGCCGGTCAGTGAATAAAGACCTCACCAATAAGGAAGGGCAAGTTTACAATGCCTGGGTGCAAATGGACTTTAAACAAAGTGATGACAACGGCAACTTCAAGCTGAAGCACTACCACGAGAACTATGGCTATGATCTGGAGGCTGTTTTATCCAAGCATCCAATCAGGGAATTAGGTAACGACAAATACAAGTCTAACCTGATGGATTCTCTCAAAAAGGGTAACCTGCAATCTGCGACATTTCAAATCAATGGCGCAGATCAAAAGCAGTATATCGAAGCAAATCCTCAGTTTAAGACAATCAATATTTATGACAGCGCCATGCAAAGGGTGGATACCCGGCAATCGAAAAAGGAACAGCAATCTGAAGGCGAAGGCCAGTCAGTTAAGCAAGATGGTAAAAAGGAAAAGCAGACACCTGCTGAAGATGATGGCCCTGAGATGCCGAAGGCATCTAACAAAAAGAAGAAAAGGCAAAGCATCAACTAAAGATTAAGCAGACCAGCTTACTATAAGTAGCCGTGTTGTTGGATATGTGAACAGGAAAACTATTTATAACAAAAAAGCAAAATCAAATGAAAAGTCAAATAATAATGCTTTTAGTATTTATCATCGGTATTTCAGCATGTAAAAAGGATAATAATGCAACAGTAACCGAAGAAGAAAATAAAGCGGTGCTGCTACGATCAGGTTCAGGTGCAGTTATGCCAGATAATCCTAATAATGCCTATGATAGCATAGGTTATTGGCATAACGAGATCGTTGCGTATGTACAGGAGTGTAAACAGCCTGACAATGCGCCGGATGTGGAATCATCAACACGATGTGTCCTCAACTTTTGCAGGGAGAATCAACATCCTGAACCACCTGCATCCCTGTTTATTACAGTGGAGCAAACGGTACGGCAAAGCAATGAAAGCATTGAAAACCTTATTGCGGATTGCCCTTATGAAGAACCAGTAAAGGCTGCCCTGGATTCGTTGGTGCAACTGACAAAGCGACTTTCAGACAACGAAAGTCCTTATCCGGTCATTAAGACCACTATTATGGACTATGAGCGCAGGATAATGCAGAATGACTTGCTTACTCCTGAAGGTCGCGGCATTGTGCTTAAAGCCGCATCGGTGGCACGTTACTCCGTTTATTATTGGATAAACACGCTCCCGCCTCCGGTTCCAGTGGCAGCTTTTAAGTTCAAGAACATTGTGAAATGGATCGCTGCTGTAACAAGTGATATAGGCGGAGCTATTGTGAGCGGCAGTGTGGAATATGCTGCCGATTGCAGCACGTATGCTTATGATCTTGTGACATACAGTATGCCTTAATTGTGTATCATTTAAAACTCGGATTATGATTAACAGCCTTGTGAACAGAGTAGAAGCGGAATTGAATCAATGGCGGTCAAGGGAAGAACGGTTTAGCAAACTGTTCTCCTTTAACCTTTCCTCGAACAGAGCATTGCTAAAAGAAAAGCTGGATTACTATGACCGTATAGCGGCAAAGTACAAAGGCACGCAGGATCTGGACGAACGGTTTGCGCTTAGGATGTTGCGGCAGGAACGCAGCCGCATCGAGAAGCAGCTTTATCCTAACCTGTTAATAAGGCTGTTGCGCCGGTTATTGGTAGCGCCTGTAAAGGAACAAATTGTAATTAGGCAGGATAACAGGAAGACAGAACAAAACAGCCAGGCACTGCACCAACAGGTGCAGCGCACTGGCTTTCCTGACCTTTCGGCAAAAATTGATGAGCAGATAAGGCAGGGGCAACAACAGTTTTCCATTCCGGTTTCCTATTACATCAACGATAAAGAAAGAGTAGATCACCAACTATCATTTGTAAAAGACCAATCCGGGCAATACCATTTTGAAGGATATAAAACGGCATTGTATAATGAGGCAAAACCGGATGAAAAACGCCAGCAATACTTTAGTATGCGCCACGAGCATAATCTCAATACTACGGAAGCCCATAATTTATTGTCTGGCCGGTGTATTCAGAGCGGCGGAACCTGGTTACAGCTCGACCTTAACGATAAGGACCAGCATGGCAACTTTCGTATCAAGCAATTTCATTCCGATTACGGATATGATCTTGATAATGTACTACAGCAGCTTCCTTTGAGGGAGTTAACGAATACAGCCGAAACGGAAAAACTGAAAGAGGCATTAAAGAATGGCGAAAAGATTTCTGTGAGTTTTATAAAGGATGGCAATGAACAACGCTTTTACATTGAAGCAAATCCACAGTTTAAATCAGTCAATATTTATGACGAGCATTCCAGAAAGATAACGCTACATACGGCATTAGGCAATAAGACAATGGATGCCATGAAAGTAACCCACAAGGTGAATGAGCAGCAACATTCTAAAAAGAACGATATCAAAGTAGGTTAAAAAGATATGGGCAATGGACAGGTTATGTTACTTATCGGATTTTTTTGAAGCCATAGGAACTGATCCACGCATCAGCATTACCCATATTGGAGTATATGCAGCCCTGTTACAATACCGGATGCAAAAAGGTTTCACTAATCCGATACAGGTATTCAGCCATGAGATTATGAACATCGCGAAATTATCATCGGCTATAACCTACCATAAATGCGTGAAAGAATTAAGCAGTTATGGATATATCAGGTACGAACCTTCATTTAATCGCACAAAAGGCAGCAAGATTTACTTTGCAGAAAGAAGCGATTGAAACTTAAAGTTTAATAGTAATCTAAGCCCGTGACGGGCTTTTGTTATCTAAAAGGGAGGTGTGAGATGGAAGATGACGTGTTGATAAGAATCACTCCTGACAAGGCGATAGAACTATTGCAGAAAGACGGTATTTACGTCACTATGGAAGAAGCTCAGATTATACTCGACTTCTTGTACAGCATGGCAAATATCGTCGTTGAGCAGTTTGTCAGCAGTAGGCAATCTGATGCCATAACCGTAACAAATGACAATAAATAGCAGCTATGAAAATTGCAGACCTTTATATCAGGGTAAGTACAGATGAACAGGCAGACAAAGGTTATTCTCAACGTGACCAGGAAGAAAGGCTGCGAAGGTATTGTAATATCAATAACATCCAAATACGCAAGGTTATTTTTGAAGATCATTCAGCAAAGACTTTCAAGCGGCCAGCATGGCAAAACCTGTTGGTTGATTTACGGAAGCAAAGAGGTCATTCTGACCTTATTCTTTTTACAAAATGGGATAGGTTTAGCCGTAATGCCGGGGACGCCTATCAAATGATAAGCTTGTTACGCCATCTTGGAGTAGAGCCGCAGGCCGTGGAGCAGCCATTAGATTTGTCTATTCCTGAGAACAAAATGATGCTGGCATTTTATCTCGCAGCACCGGAGGTAGAGAATGACCGCAGGGCGTTAAATGTATTTAATGGTATGCGGCGTGCTAAGAAGGAAGGTCGCTGGATGGGCACAGCTCCGATTGGCTATCTGAACAGAACTACAGAAGATGGCAAGAAATATATTGCGCCGAAAGATCAGGATGCTAAAATCATGAAATGGGTTTTTGAGGAAATCTTTCGCAATAAGCTGAATACTGAACAAGTCTGGAAACAAGCCCGTGAAAAAGGTTTAAAATGTAGCAAAAACAACTTTTGGGTTGCGATAAGAAACCCTATTTATTGTGGGTTGATTTTCGTCCCGCAGCATAAAGATGAGCAAAGCCAGCTTGTACCGGGACAACATGAGCCGATCATAACGGCTTCACTATTTTTTGACGTGCAGGATGTTTTGGACGGCAGAAAGAGGAAGGCGGTAAGTAAAAAGGTAGTTTCACAGGATGATATTCCTTTAAGGGGTTATCTGATTTGTCCAAACTGCGGAAGGTTTTTAACAGGCAGCGGTTCAAAAGGCAGGAAAAAATATTATCATTACTACCATTGCAATTCTGAATGTGGTGTACGTTACAAAGCAGATGACGCAAACAATTTGATGATAGACGCAATCGGAGATGAAGTGCGTAATGTTCCGCAACTAAAACTGTTCAGGGAAATTATTACAGCCACTTATATGGACGTAAGTCGTGTTGAAAAAACAGATCAGAAGCGCATGATGTCACAACTTGACCAGATAAAGCATCGCCTCTCAAAAGCTCGTGAACTTTTACTTCGTGAGGAAATTGAAGGGGAAGACTATCGTACTATTAAGACAGAGGCCAGCGAACGAATAGCTGATATTGAAGCAAAGCTGAAAGCCTCTAATTACTTTTCAGACAGTATGGAATTGCTTTGGGATCTTCCGATTTCCAAAGTCTCACATTTAGATGTTCTGTTCCAAAACGGAACTGTCATACAGAAAAGGAAAATTGTAAGTACAATGTTCCCTGATAACCTGATATACGACGGTGTAAAGCTCCATCGCATCAGGGTGAGCGCAGCAATCAGTTTGTTGACCACCCGCAGGAAATATCCACAGGAAGTTGTTGGAAAGAGCGACCAAATTTATCAGGCTGAAAGTGTTCATCTGAACCGTAAACATGCCGTTGCTGAATTACGGAATAGAATATAGTGTTATTATTTCGCGTCAGGCAACTTTGCCACTATCTTCCCATGTAATCGCTCATTAACCAAATAACCGAGAAAAGAAGCAAACAAAGTAATGTCCTGTCCTACGCTTGCCTGCTCCAAAGCCTGCATATACTCATCCCTTCTTTCAACTGGTATTATTGTCCACGGGTAACCTCCCGAAGCCAGCATAGCATTCATCAGAAAACGTCCTATCCTTCCATTGCCGTCCATGTATGGATGGATAAAAACGAAGATAAAATGCCCTAATACTGCTCTCACCGATGGTTCAGATTCTTCCTCCAGTAACTCAAAAAGTACAGGCATAGCATCCCTCATAGCATCCACATTCAAAGGGACATGCTTGGAATTGCCAATGTACACTTGGTGGTTTCGATACCCTGCAAGATCTACGGCTTTTAAAAGTCCTGCGGCTACACTTGGGTCAAACAGTTGCCTGTACCATTTTGAATGATCCTTGTCAACCTGCTTTCCTGCATTTGCACCCTTCAGTATAGCTGTGATGGTATCTTTCACCTGCAGGAAGGCTTGGTAGTAGCCTCTGGCTGCCATCGCATCCCTTTGTTTCCGGTCTTCTTCGTTCTCCTTGCTGTTCCACTGGCCGCTGCTTACCCTTTCGATCAGTTCCGGGGTTACACGATATCGCTCTATGGAAAGCGAATTGTATGCGTCCGTAATGTAGATGTCGTCAACATCCTTTAAGTAGGCTTGCAGATCATCGGGTATGCCTGGAGCTTTGGGAAAGCTGGCAATAACAATCTCACGCATCTGCTCCCACATGAGCCTGATCCGGTTGGCATAGGGTGAGCGTTCACGGAAGGACAAGCTAAGGCTTAGTTTGGTTTCAAAAGGATCTTCTTCCCGTATATCGTAATCGGCTTGTTTAAGGGTGTCAACAATCTGATCGGCGATCTTGTCCCTGTTTATATTTCTAAAAGCACCCGCTAACCTGCCTGCAAAAATTGTATGCCCATTCTCCAGTAGAATGGGTAATACTTCCGAAGCATCCCTTATCAATGCAAGAGCTGTGCGGGCATCAATCGCATTTCTTGTATAAATACTTGGAGAGCTATAAACCAATGCAGCCTGCAGATTGTACATCCGAATGCCGTTTATAATAATGGTTTGATCCCCAGGAGGAATATTTGCTTTTAAATTGAATAAAGAGGTGTTATGCGGTAAGGGTGTAGGGTTATTATTGCCGTGTGGCGAACGTAACATTAGCTGTTGCGGTACAGCACTGTTTCCTGCATGGATAAGTAGGGACTGGTCTGCCGACAAGCACCATTCTTCCCCAAATTTGTAATTCAGGAATTTGACTATGAAGTTCCAATAAGAACTGTACCAGGAAGTTGTTTCTCCTGCTTTTTCCATAGGGTCAGTAGGTATATACCATCCCTTTGTAACTTCCCGCATAAAGCCGTTTTTAAGTAGTATCTCTCTGTATTTCCGATTGGGTATTTCATCGGTGTGAATACCGACAATCCCATTATCCTGCAATTCTTTCAGAAACTTCAATGATTCGACTAAACGTTCGCGTGGTGTTGCCATATTTCGTTTTTATTGAAAAGGGTATGCCCCCTATTAAACCGTGTCGCTTTCTATTAAACAAAGATGTGGCAAATTTAGTAAATCTTGACGTGATAATTCTATTAAATGTTGTTCAATTTGATTTTTTCTTTGTACCTTTACATTGTACCACACTTAATTTATATAGTATGAAAATAGCAGACCTTTATGTACGAGTAAGTACGGACGAACAGGCCGATAAGGGCTATTCGCAACGTGACCAGGAGGAACGTTTGCGGAAATACTGCGAAATAAACAATATCCGGGTCAGGAAAGTGATACTGGAAGACCACTCTGCAAAGACGTTCAAACGACCAGCTTGGACTGGATTATTAGGCGACCTGCGTAAGCACAAGGGACATACTGACCTTATTCTGTTTACAAAATGGGATAGGTTCAGCCGTAACGCAGGGGATGCTTACCAGATGATCAGCACCCTTCGGCGTTTGGGTATCGAGCCGCAGGCAGTTGAACAACCGCTTGACCTATCTATTCCAGAAAATAAAATGATGCTGGCGTTCTACCTCGCAGCACCTGAAGTAGAGAATGACCGTAGGGCATTAAATGTGTTTCATGGTATGCGCCGTGCTAAAAAAGAAGGGCGCTGGATGGGAACCGCTCCTATTGGATATGCGAATAAGGTTACTGAGAATGGCAAGAAATATATTGCTCCGAAGGATATTCAGGGGGACATAATGAAATGGGCGTTTGAGGAACTTTCCCATAGTCAGCTTAACACGGAACAGGTATGGAAAACAGCGAAAGAAAAAGGCTTGAAATGCAGTAAGAATAACTTTTGGGTTGCCATAAGAAATCCGATCTACTGCGGATTAATATTTATACCAAAGTACAAGGAAGAAGAAAGCATGTTGGTAAAAGGACAGCATGAGCCGTTAATTTCTGAAACTCTGTATTATGACGTTCAGGATGTATTGGATGGACGCAAGCGGATTTTAGGAACAAAGGTTACGGCAGACGATAATATTCCGTTGAGAGGCTTTCTAATCTGTCCAAAATGCGGAAGGATGCTTACTGGCAGCGCATCAAAGGGAAGAACGCAATACTACCATTATTATCATTGCAGTTCTGCTTGTGGAGTTCGTTACAAGGCAAAAGAGGCAAATGACAAAATGGTTGAGGAAATCAGGAAATATGTATGGCCTCTTTCAAGACTTGAAACATGCAAAGACGTAATCACATCAACGTACAAATCAAAAGAGCGTGGAGAGAGAGACGAACAGAAAGATTTGAAGCTGCAATTGCAGGAAGTGAATAGCCGTATTGTAAAGGCAAGAGAACTGCTTTTGTGCGGCGATATAGAAGGGGATGATTATCGGGCAATCAAATCTGAATGTGAGGAGAAGATCAATCGTCTGGAAGCGAAATTGAAAGCTGCTGTAAGTTTTCAAACAACGGTAGAACCATTGTGGGATAAGGCTTTTAGCAATATCGCTCAGCTTGATACTTTGTACAAAGAAGGTACGGTAGAACTTAAAAGAAAGATAGTTGGTTCGATGTTCCCTGAAAATATCGTATTCGACGGTTGCCAACATCGAACCAAAAGATTGAACGAAATCATCAACATTATATCCTTGATAGATAGGGAATTAAAGCCAAAAAAAAATGGGACAAGTCGTTTGAATTTTGACTTGTCCCATATGGTGATCCCATTGGGACTCGAACCCAAGAGCATCCCGCGAAAAGCAGGATGCTCTACCAGCAGAGCTACGAGATCAATGACTCAATATATTTTTTTCGCGACTTCTTCTTCTTGATCTCCAATTCTCGTCTCTTAGCCTCTTGTAGCGTGTCATATTCTTCCGTGTACTTCACTTCCCATGGCTCACCCGTTGACGTGAATTTTGAGTGCCCTATGTTGTGCTCGTACAATCTACGTTGCAGGTCGGTACAAGCACCGACGTAGTACTTGTCCACCTTGGCTAATATATGACATACACGAGGCATTCCATAAAAACAAAAAAGCCCCGCTTTCGCGAGGCTTTTTGTGATTCCGTTGGGACTCGAACCCAAGACCCATACATTAAAAGTGTATTGNNTCTACCAACTGAGCTACGAAATCAATATTTTAAAGAACTATTATCAACTTAACCTCTCGAACCCAAGACCCTCCCGCGAAAAGCGGGATGCTCTACCAACTGAGCTACGAAATCTTACCAATTTTAGAAGGCTGTACCTCCTTAACGGAGCGCAAAGATAAGAATATAGCCTTTTTCACAAAAAGTTTTTCAATGTTTTTTTACACATAATAGCTAGCACAGCCACAGTAAAGGCTTTGAAAGAAATGGAAATTTCTGTTATCTAAAAATCGAACATCAATTTGACGTTAATCAGCCTCGAAGTGAGCCTGTTGGGCACCGCAAATGTTTTGCCGCTGCTCTGATCCTGTATCCATGTATAGGATAATGTATTCTGTATGCCTAAGAGGTTAAAGACCTCGAGGCTTGCCCAGATGCTCTTTATATTTTTAAAGAAACTGTGATAAGGGCGCTCCTTGCGCGCACCATTCAGTAGCAGTGCCGAGAAGCCTATGTCCACACGCTTGTAATCGGGCAGGCGCAGTGTATCTGCATAGCGTGGGGCGCTTGGCGGCCCCAGTGGCAGGCCTGTAGCATACATCGCGTTGATGTGCACCTTGTAGCTATTGTGGCGTGGTATGTAATCTTCAAAGTACATACCTATCATAAAGCGCTGATCGGAAGGGCGTGGTATAAAACCGGGGTTTATACCACTATCGCCACCGGTCACTGTCTTGTAATTAGAATCCCTGAGATATTCCGCTGTCTTCATCACGCCTATGCTTATCCACGATGTCGCGCCTTTTACTATATCACCATACAGGCGCAGCTCACCACCATATGCATAACCCGTAGCCTCATTTTGACCATGATAGCGAATGCGCACATTATCAAAAATATAGGGCACAAGGTCCCAAAGGTATTTGTAGTACAGCTCTGTTGTCAGCTTAAAGGGGCGGTTGGCAGCTTTGAAATTATAGTCCGTACCCAGCAGTACGTGGTATGATTTCTGCGCCTGCAAGCCTGTGTTAAGATTGCCTTGCAGGTCGCGCATCTCGCGATAGAAGGGAGGTTGTGCATACAAGCCTGTAGCAAACCTGAACACCACATCATTCTTCCACTCTGGTTTGTATGCCATCTGTAGTCGCGGACTTACTATGAACTCCTTGTTCAGGAAATCATAATTGAACCTTGCACCAACCGACATGGTAAGATGAAGCGAGTCGTTAAAGCGAAGGTTGTCCTGCACAAAACCGCTCAGCACCGTATAATTGAAATTGGCCGATGAGTTGTAAAAATTCATCATCCTCAGCTGTGTTGTATCATATGGCTGTGTAAAGCCCGATGAGTCACGGCGTTCCCATTCATGTAGCTTGTCGCTGATGCTTGTCACGTTCGCGTCCACACCCCATTGCAGGAAGTGCTTTTTTGCATCATACGAACCGCGATGTGCGAGGTTGCTCACATTCACCTCCAGGTAATTCCGGGCATGGGTTTCTATCAGGCCGGTGCCCAGGTAGGTCTTTATTTGCCCGAAGCTCTCCTTGCCAAGATCCGTTTCCAGTTCACCCAGCAGGTACTCACCACCTATATCATAGGTTTCGTATTCATTGGTTTGAAAACCCGATGCCAGGAATTTGAGCTTCAGCTTATCATCAGGTCTGTAAGTGGTGGATATACCCGCAAAACGCGAATCGAACTGGTCTACCTCGCTACCGTCGAAAAATACACGCAGCTGGTAAGCTTTATTGACCAGGCCAAAGCTGCTGGTAGACTCTTCAGGTATAAGGCTAAAGCGATTGCGTGCATAGTTGCCTATCACTTCCATTTCCCACTTTTTACTGAAGCGGTAATTGACCAAAGCCTGTACATCTGTAAAGGACGGATTGTACACCCCTTTTGTAGGCTGCGACTGCAAAAGGTACTGGTTGGACTTTTCCCTTGCGCCTATCAGGTAAGTAAGCTTTTCGTTTTTAGATGCGCCCTCAAGGTGCAGGCTGGCGCCTAGCAGGCTGGCCATTACGGAGCCGCCAAATTGCTTCGGGTGCTTGTAGGTCACATCCAGCACACTGCTCATTTTATCACCATACTTGGCCTGGAAACCACCCACCGAGAAGTTCACGCCCGATGCAAGATCAGGGTTCACGAAACTGAGCCCTTCCTGCTGGCCCGAGCGGACGAGGAATGGGCGGTATATCTCAAAATCGTTCACATACACCAGGTTCTCATCATAATTGCCCCCACGCACATTGTATTGCGAGGTAAGCTCATTATTACTGCCCACCAGTGTCTTTATTATCGCTTCTATACCACCTGTTGGCGACACCATGATGTTTGCCTTCGATATGTCTATGGTGGTGCTGCCCGCTTCTCCCCTGTTTATATCACTTACTACTACTTCCTTCAGTGTATTCGCATCAGTCTTTAGTGTAATATCCGGCATCAGCTCATACTGGCCTTTCCTCGTATTGATACGCCGGCGCTCTGTTTGGTAACCGGTGTAAGAGTAGATGATCATCAGCTGTGTATCAGCCGGTACTTCGAGCAGGTATCGGCCGTCCCTGTTGGTATTAGTACCAAGATTTGAATTGAGTACCGATACATTAACTACATCAATAGGTTTCCCTTGCCCATCTTTTACAATGCCGCCCACTTTTACAGTTTGCGCAGCAGCAAAAAATGAACAACAAAACATCAATACAGCGAGGGCCGATAATTTACGAAGCATATACACAATCACTAAAACGGGGATAAGTTACATTTATTTTCCTATTGCCTTCAGCTTCGCTATGGTTTCGGTAGGGTTGGCTGATGCAAAGACTGTATTGCCTGCCACCAGTACATCGGCACCGGCCTCTATAATGCTGCCGGCATTCTCCAATGTTACACCGCCATCTATCTCTATTAGTGTGCTGCCGCCGGCCTTTGTGATGATCTCCTTAGCCTGCCTTATTTTGTTATACGTAAGCGGCAGGAACTTCTGGCCACCAAAGCCGGGGTTAATGCTCATTACCAGCAGCAGGTCTATCTCCCCTATTATATCCTGTATCATCTCCACAGGTGTATGCGGGTTAATGGACAAACCCGCCTTCATACCCAGCGCCTTGATGCTGGTAAGCGTGCGGTGTATATGGTAACCTGTTTCGTAGTGCACGGTAAGATAATCGGCACCCGCCTTTTTAAAGTCTTCCAGGTAGCGCTCCGGTTCTTCTATCATCAGGTGCACATCAAAGGTCTTTTTCGCCGCCTTTTTCATCTGGGCTATGATGGGCATACCGTAACTAATGTTGGGCACAAAACGCCCGTCCATCACATCCAGGTGAAACCAATCGGCCTCGCTGTTATTCACCATTTCAATTTCCTGTTCCAGCTTCAAAAAATCGGCCGAGAGCATCGAGGGGGCAATTAGCGCCATATACTGTTTTTTTATTTTTTTTCTATCTTATGTACACCAGCCGCTGCAGTTCTTTCTTACAGAGGTAGTTTAAATGCTTTCCCGACGGTTGCCTGATCGTAGTATTGTTGTAGGTGAACCTGAACCAATACCTGTTGCCTCTTTTCAGCTGGTACTCATCAAAGGGATTATCTGCAAATTTAAAGTCAAAATTGTCACCGGGCTTAATTAATACAAAAGCGGGGTAAATTGCCCTTTTTACAAAGAGCAGATCGCGTATTACGCGCGGCCTGCCGCCACTAAAATTGTTTACAAAAAAGCCAAAACGGCCTGAGTTGACCCATACAGGTTCTTTGCAACGGTTCTTAACAGTAAAAGTGTAGGTTATATAAGCATCATCGCCCAGGGTATCCTGCGCCTGTATCTTCATCATTACGCAATTGCACACGCTTGTAGGACGTTCATCAACTGTTTTTTTCTCCGGCTGTTTTGCCTCCGCTGTCCTTTTATCAGCCTGCTTTTCTTCGGGATGCTTTTTGTCTGCCACTTTCTTTTCCCCAGGCTTTTCGGGGCCCAGGGGCTTTGCGTGCTTTTCGGATTTCTTTTTTTCGGCCTGTTTTTTTTCCGGCTGCTTCTTTTTTTGTGCCGGGACGGGAGTGCTATAGCATAGTAAGACTAAGATCAGAAAAGACAACCAATGTATTTTGTATGTGAGTTTCAATACTTTATTATGCTTTTGAGGTAGCCGGTTGGGCGTTAAGATAATTGAATCCGTACAAATATAAATAGGAAAAATCGGCGCGGTGGATTGCGGGTGGATAACCTGCGGTAAATAAGGTGCAATTTACCCCTGTTTCTCGTTCGCCGCAAGCATTCATAAAAAAAGGAGTGCCGTAGCACTCCTTTTTCTCTTCAGTCCTACTTTCTTCCCGCACCTTTCTACTATGGACTATCGACTATTTATTCTTTTACGATCTTCATCGTCTCGGTCCTTGCATCGTCCGTATACTTCAGCATATAAATGCCTTGTGCCAGCCCGCTGAGGTCTATTGATTCAGTGGCTCCACTTAATGGCACACGCTTCAGTTCCTTGCCTGTCAGGTCGGTAAGGCTGATGTAGCTATTGCCTGTTTGTGTGCCGTATATGGTTATGCTTACGCTGTTACGTACAGGGTTGGGCGATGCAGTTATGTTGAGGCTGTTGCCATTCTTTACGGTCGCATCCACCACTTTGGTATAGTTGCTCTTGCCGCCCGGCTCATCCATTTTTACACGGTAGTAGTTAATGCCATTGAATGGCTGCTCATCCCACCAGGTATATGCAGCGGCTACTCCCTTTGCAGATGCGGTACCTATATCAGTAAAGTTCCTGCCATCGGCGCTGCGCTGTATGGTATACAGGCCACCGCTTGTTTCTGTAGCACTTGTCCAGTCCACCCTGTTGCGTGCAGCTTCGTTTTGCGCGCTTATATTGCTTATGGCAATATCCAGTGGCGCAAATCCGTATGCAGTGTGTATGTAGAAACCGCTAAAGCCTGTTACAGGCAGTACCATCACCCACCAGTTATTCGTAGCATCCCAGTTTACAGCAGGTATTATCAATTCCTCGCTGCCTGTGTAGTTTCCGGGTGCCGTACCTGTGCCGTGGAATTGCGTTACCCGTACATTACCATTATTTATTGCGCCGGTAGGCAGCAGTGGCATGCCGGCAGCGGTTGCAGCTACATTGTATGCGTCAAATTCGCTCTGGTATGCATATAGCATTATAGTAGCGGTAGCAGTGCCCGCATTGTTCGCCGGTGTTATATCAAAATGTCTTTGCACATATGGCTGGCCGTTATAGCTATTTACCACCAGGTCCTTTGTCACCGTTACGGTCGTGTTCCCGTTTATGGGGTTGGCACCCGTAGGGTTGATGCTCGCCATCAGGTCGCAGTCCGTATAATAGCGCACATCCATAAATCCGTTCACATTCACCACCCTGCTCTCGGGGAACACGTAGTTGCCCGCAAGGGAGTTCGATGTATTGATGAACGCTATGTGAACCGTGTCTGTATCGGTTATAGGGGCGGCGCAGGGATCATTGCTGGTAAGCACTACGCTTATCACATCTCCGTCTGCGGGTATAGTGTCTGTATATGTGGGGCTGGTCGCCACCGGGGAGCCGTTCTTAAACCATTGGTAGGAAGGCGCAGGGCCTCCGTTCGTAGTGTTGGCGGTAAATACAACAGTCTGGCTGCCGCAGATCGTATCATTCGGGTTGCTGCTTATAGCAACATTTGGTACTACAGGTGGTGCGAAGCTAAGATCGATGTACATGACGCTATCGCCGCCATACATATTCGCACCCACGAGTGTATCAGAATAAGTACCTGCCACTGTCCAGCTATGGTTGCCGCTGGGGCTGATGTATGGATTGGCACAGGAAATAACAGAGATAGTATCATAAGTACGGCGCTCGTAAAGTGATAATACTTCTGTTGCCGAAAGTGGACGACTATATACCCTGAATTCATCCATAAGACCGCCGGCGGGGCTACCTACATTAGCGCTATAGCCCATAACTTTAAAAGGCCCTGCACCGCTGATAGATACCGCACCTTGAGATTGAGTGTTTGTCAGCACGCCATCTACATACACATACACATTATTAGCACTATTGTCATATACAAAGGTGGTCATATGCGGGGCGCCGTTTGCAGCTCCCAGTACATATACGTCCGTAAGGCCGCCGCCACGCATTATCCAGTTATTTGGGCCGGCAACACCATTTGTGAAGCAGCGAAACGAATTGGAGTTTGCATCGCCAAAAATATAATAGAGGGTAGAATTTGGACCGATGCCGGAACTCCAGAAAGAGATCGTCCACGAAGACGAACCAAGATTCGGTGCCCAGCCTGTATTTAAATAATCTGTTGATGAAGCGTTGCCGCTACCTATCAATGCACCTCCGTAAAGGCCGGTACCACCCTGGGTCACTGAGCCCATAATAGTAGCGGTAGCTGTGCCCACGGGGGGCGTAAGCGCCAGGTTTGGCACAGTAGTACCCACGCCGTCAAAGCGGTAATACAACAGCTCAGGTGTGGGGAGCGTAGTTTGTGCCTTTACACTTGCAGCGCAGGCCAGCAGCAGTAAGCCACAAGCAATTAATTGACTTAGTAAATTTCTTTTCATAGAAAAATAATTGTGCTAATTAAACATAAACTACAGTAAAAATAGTAAAGAAAATTGATATGGGTGGGTATTTTTTCTTAGCCCTTTGCGCTCCGATAGAGGACTTTGGAAGCAAAAACGGCTCCGGAACCTGTATAAAAAAGAAAGTAGGAGTGCTGAGGCGCTCCTACTTTCTCAATTTATCTGTGCCAGCCTTCAATTTTCGACTTTTGAATTTTGACTTTTGAATTATTACCCTACTCTTTCACCATCTTCATCGTCTCCGTTCTCACATCATCGGTGTACTTCAGCATATAGATGCCTTGTGCAAGGCCGCTGAGGTCTATGCTTGCACTCGCGCTGCTTAATTGCACCCTCCTCAGTTCCTTGCCGGTCAGGTCGGTTATGCTTATGTAGCTATTGCCTGTTTGCGTACCATATATGGTTACGCTCACATTGTTATGCGCAGGGTTGGGTGATGCCGTTATGTTGAATGTATTGCCTGTTTTCACCGTCGCATCCACCACTTTGGTATAGTTGCTCTTGCCGCCGGGCTCATTCATTTTTATACGGTAGTAGTTTATGCCACTGAATGGTTTTTCATCCCAATAAGTGTAGGCGCTGGCTATTCCCTTAGCATCTGTTGTGCCTATGTCTGTAAAGTTCCTGCCATCGGCGCTGCGCTGTATGGTATACAGGCCGCCCCTTGTTTCTGTTGCACTTGTCCAGTCCACCCTGTTGCGGCTGCCTTCATTTTGTGCGCCTATATTGCTTATGGCTATATCCAGCGGATCAGGTCCCCATGCGGTGTGTATATAGAAGCCGCTAAAGCCCACCACATTAAATGTCATCACCCACCAGCCATTGGTCGCATCCCAGCTCACAGTTGGTGTTATCAGCACCTCCGTACCTGTATAGTTGCCAGGGGCTGTACCCACACCGTGGAACTGTGTTACCCTTACATTACCATTATCCACAGCGCCTGTAGGCAGCGGTGGCAGGCTGGCTGCAGCAGCAGCTATATTGTAGACGTCAAATTCACTTTGGTAGGCATATAGTGTTACTGTGGCCGTTGCGCTGCCTGCTGCGTTCACCGGCTCTATATCAAAATGCCTTTGCACATATGGCTGCCCGTTAAAGCTGTTCACCACCAGGTCCTTCGTCACCTTCACGGTAGTATTACCGTTTATCGGGAAGGCGCCCGAGGGTGTTATACTCGCCATCAGGTCACAGTCCGCATAGTAGCGCACATCTGTTGGCGCGCTTATGTTCTGCACCATGCTCTCGGGGTACAGGCTATTGCCGGCCAGTGAGTTGCTTGGGCTGTTGATCACCATATGTACCGTATCGGTATCGCTTATAGGCAGCGCGCAGCCTGCGCTGCTCGTCATTATGCAGCTTATTACGTCACTGTTCACCAGGCTGTTGTCCGTATACGTGGGGGCATTCACGCCCACAGGGAAGCCGTTTTTATACCACTGGTATAGTGGCACAGGCCCTCCGTTGGTCGGGCTTGCCGTAAATAACACGCTCTGGCTGCCGCATAGGGTATCATTCGGGCTTACGGTAATATTTACAGTGGGTGTCACCGGCACGCATATGTTCACGCAGTTGTAGTTATTGCTGTTCAGTATCGTATTGTTACCCAGTTGACCGTTACTATTGCGGCCCGCCAGGCACACCAGTGTGCGTGCATCCTTTATCAGCGTGCTGTGCATGCCTTCCGCCCCGCAGAAGAGTTGCACCACCCCGCTCTGCGAGGGTATGGCCTGCGGCGTGTTGTAGTCGGTAAAGTTATTAAGGCCCAGTTGCCCGTACCCATTGCTGCCCCAGCTCATCGCTGTGCCGTCGGTCTTAAAGGCAAAGCTATGCTCCTCGCCCGTAGTGGCCCCTATCCAGGTATTGCCCGCGCCTATTTGTACAGGCACATTGCTGTTCAGGTTATTGCCGTTACCCAGCTGCCCGTAAAAGTTATAGCCCCAGGCCCATAGGGTACCATCGGCTTTTATAGCCGTGTTATGGTAGCCGCCGCCGCTGATGCTGGCCCAGTCGCTAGCCAGGCCCACCTGCACAGGCACGTTACTGTTGGTATTGTTGCCTGTGCCCAGTTGCCCATAGTTATTATAGCCCCATGCCCACAGGGTGCCATTGCTCTTTAGCGCCAGTGTATGGTCGCTGCCGGCCATTACGCTTATCCAGTCATGGTCGCTGCCCACCTGTGTGGGTACATTGCTGTTAGTGTTATTGCCGTTGCCCAGTTGCCCGTAGCTGTTCAGGCCCCAGGTCCACAGGGTGCCGTTGCTCTTCAGCGCCACGCTGTGGCCCCTGCCCGCGCTTATGCTGGTCCAGTTGCTGTCATTGCCTATCTGCACCGGGCTGTGTTGGTCGGTCGTGTTACCGTTGCCCAGTTGCCCTGTTGTATTGCCGCCCCATGCGTATAGCTTGCCATTGGCCTTTATGGCCAGTGTGTGCACGCTGCCTGCTGCCACACCCACCCATGTGGTGTCCGCATCCAGTTGCCAGGGAAAGTGTATATCTGTTACATTGCCAAGGCCCAGTTGTCCGCTGGCATTGGCCCCCCATACCCACAGGCTGCCCTCTGAGCGCACACCTACCGTATGGTTGCCGCCTGTACTTATATTTATCCATTCTATGGCCGGGCTGCTGGTGGGTACTGGGGTTAGCTGCTGTATGGTATTACCTATCCCTAGCTGTCCCTCGCTGTTTGCACCCCAGGCAAATACCCGGCCGCCGGCTTGCACACCTATGCCGAAAACATTGCCCGCTGTCACTGCCGTCCAGTTATGGCTGCTGCCTACCTGTGTGGGGCTTACGGTGTTTAATACAACACCTGTGCCCAGCCTGCCGCCGCTTCCGCTGCCCCAGCTCCAGAGCGTGCCATTGGCTTTAAGCGCATGCATATGTGATATTCCACAAGCAATAGACACCCAGTCATTGTCCGTGCCTATCTGCGTCAGCGTATATTGTACCAGGTACAGCGCGCCCAGGCCTAGCTGGCCTACATTGTCTAAACCGCAGCTCCATAAAGTTCCGTTTGACTTAAGCGCAACTACAAAGCTTGACCCCCCGCATACCGATACCCAATCGCGGTCGCTGCCCATCTGTACCGGGCTGTACTGGTCGGTTGTGTTGCCCTGGCCTAGTTGACCGCTAAAGTTGTAGCCCCAGGCCCACAAACTGCCATCGCTTTTAACCGCGTGTATATTATTTTCCGACACCGACAAGCTCACCCAATGATTGTCTACACCGACCTGTACGGGAGCATTCTGGCTTACGGTACTACCTATGCCGAGCTGACCGAAAGTGTTATCGCCCCAGGTCCACAAAGTGCCATCACTCTTTATGCCGGCACTGGAATAGACTCCTACACCTACAGACACCCATTTGTTATCATTACCCACCTGCACAAACACATGTGAGTCAGTATTATTACCTATGCCTAGCTGACCTGCAGCGTTATACCCGCTGGCCCATAATGTGCCATCCGAACGAAGTGCCAGGGCATGATACCCGTGTGCATTGATACTTACCCAGTTGGTAGCATTACCCACCTGTACCGGGCTATGCTGATCGTTAGTGTTACCCAAACCTAGTTGGCCATAAGTATTGTCGCCCCAGGCATATAAAGCACCGCCCCTTATCTCGAAGGTGCTGAACTGGCCTGCACTTATACGCTCATAATTGTTGCGGTAAGCATTGCTGCTTTTATTGCGGGTATTGCCCTCGCGGCTCATGGCCGTGAAGCCGCACAGCAGGAGTAGTAATAGTGCGGGTAGTAATAACGGTCTTTTCATGTGTTGTAGTTTTTTGGCTATAGTAATAATGGCATTATAGTATTAATAAAGATACTTAGAAAAATTTATTTGTCAAGCTATCGTCGCTGTCTGTTGCTATTTATTTTGCAGCAGCTTTTTTGCAGCTATTCCATAGCCACGGTCCCGCAAAAAAACAAGCCCTGTATGCCATTGGCTTGCAGGGCTTGTACCGGGGCATAGTGCAGGCTGTCCGGGCTAGTCTTTTATAAATTTCACCAGGGCTGTGGTCTTGTTCTTAAGGCATATATGCGCTATGTACATGCCTTTTGCCAGTTGCCCCGTCTGCAGCATGGTATATGCGCCGGTTATATCGCCCTGCATCACCGTCCGGCCGGTTATATCGCTTATGCTGTAGCTGTCGGCGCCTGCTATGCCTGCCTGTATATACAGCACATTGCTCACCGGGTTGGGGTACACTGCCGGCACCTCCTGCTGCATATTGCTCAGCGCAGGTATCTCCGTAGGTTTAAAGGCCGGCGGGTTTACCGTGGTTTTATACCGTATAGTTTTACCAACTAATGGATCATAGTCATACCAGCACTCAAATACATCATCAGGGTATATCTTTGCGGGCGAGAATACGCTCCAGCTATTGGTGAGGGCTAATGGGTTAGACACGTAATTTGTAAGCTGAGGAAAATTTACTTCAAAGAAATCATAATCGGGGTAATTGTATACGACCGACAGATGGCCGTTATTCCACATCACATTATTGTATAGTATGTCCGGTGTGCCTGTGCTTGCATAAGATATAGAATATTGTTCTACAGGCAAGAAGCCACCGGGAGTATTAGGTCCGCAGGCCACTACCGGCCTCAGGTTGTCCACACCTGTAGCTGCGGGAAGATAGGCATTTACCTGGTCGGACGGCCCGTTGAAGAGCGTGTTTGTCTGCCACACATCTTCTGTACCTGTCAGGGTATTTGTTTTTTGATACACGATCTCCGGGTAGGCCAGCCCGGCCATATTAGGGTCATCCATCTCGTCTATACGCGGGTAGCTGATGCCCGGGCCGGGGTCCGCCGAAAACAATGTGGATAATGTCCCGTTGTTAATGTTCCAGCGGCGTGCGCGCAGTATGCCCGTGGTGCCGTCCACATATGTCATATCCGCCATATTAGTTGAGCCGGGCAGGCGCGTTACC
Source organism: Bacteroidetes bacterium UBA1947 (assembly GCA_002336915.1). Taxonomy (GTDB): domain Bacteria; phylum Bacteroidota; class Bacteroidia; order Chitinophagales; family Chitinophagaceae; genus MKUN01. The sequence goes on from DDET01000017.1 coordinate 35,677, forward strand.
AGGGCCACGTCCGGTTGCTGCCCATCTTCCGTAATGGGGTTTATACAGCCATTAGGCTGCGCTGGGCACGGAACGAATGGATTAGGCGCGGGGCAGTTGTTTACTATATTGCCAAAGCTATTGATAGCCGCTGCTGTACCATAACCCACTGCACCGCACACCTTGGCTTCCCAAACTACGCACATCAGGTTACCGGTTATGGCCGCGCCGCCCGTGTTGAGCATATCTATATGTGCATCGCCTATCTGCCCGGCGCCTGTCGTTGTATTGGTCGATACCTTCATGGTACTTACTGACGAGCAGAGTGGCGTTACCGTTATACCGCCGGAGTTAAGCGTTATCTTATAGAAATTACAGTACACGTTATCGACGCTGCTGTTGCTGGCCGTGTACACAATAGCCATGTAATTATTATTGGCATTACCGCCCAATATTATATCGGGGTGCCGAAAGTTGGTAATGGGCGTAGGTGCCGAAATGTTTTGGTTATTTACGTAGGTATTCCACCGCAGTGTAAACTGCAGGGTGCCGCTGTTATCATCCCATACCACGCCCAGCAGGGTGCCCGCATTGTTCTTGAATTCCGCATTGTTCATCCAGGTGGGTGCTGCGCTCACGCTCTGGAAGGTTCCATCGGGGATCCCGGCCGGGATATAGGTCTGTGCTTTGCCGCCCTGTGGCAGCAGCAGCGGCAGCAGCAGGGCCAGCAGCCGCATTTTTTTGCATGCATTACTTAATTTTCTTCTCATAAATATGCGTTTTAAAATGAGCCATAAACCTACAGGGCATATAGGAAAAGTGCTACTGATTTATGAGCGCATTTCATACGTGTTTTTAGGCGTAAATAATGCGTTGTTTCGCCCCCGTTTAAAAACCCGCGCAAGTATTCGCCATACATCTTTGCCTGTTAATAAAAATTTTACACTATTATATTTTGATTACAGGTATTTTTTTGCCAATTTTAAGCTAGCGACCGGGCACCACCTAAAAATCTACTCAATGCTGCAAAAACCTGTCATCACCCTGGCTGTTGCCGATAGCCAGCCCATCTACCTAAGTTCACTTGCCTCCATGCTCGAAGGCAGCTCGTATTTTAATGTATCCGTAAAAGCAAGCTCCGCCGCCGGTCTTGTAAAGGCACTGGACGAGATCGAAATAATGCCCGGTATATTCATCCTGGACAGCATGCTTGTGCTCGATGGCATCGACCTGCCGGAAACATTGAAAAAGCGCTGGCCCCAACTTAAAACCCTGTTGCTCTGCGCGCACGATGTGGAGGATGAGTTGCTGCGCTTTATTAAGCAGGGCATCAAAGGCTTTTTGCCTAAGAACAGTACACCCGATGCACTCTCCAAAGCATTGCAGGATATCTGCCAAAATGGCTTTTACTATTCAGCTGATGTCTCAGAACAATTGGTGCGGGTGCTAAACAACAGTATAACAAAATACCCGCATTTTTCTACCGCTGAGTTGGAGGTACTCCGCTATTGTGGCGGGGAACATACATATACCCAGATAGCCGACATTATGCATATTACCAAAAGGGCGGTGGAGGGCTACCGCGACAGCATATTCAGAAAGGCAGGCGTGCATACCCGCCAGGAACTCGTAATTTTTGGTATAAAATACGGGGCTATAAAGCTCAAAACAACACATCCTAAACCTCGCCTAAGTTCACGCTTGCTGACTAACTGATCGACTTTCCGTCTTTGTTGATCTTCTTCACCCACAAGCCTCGCACCGCGCACATTTTCCTGCCTTTTTCATTTCATTATACCACTAGCTCATTATCAACACTTTAACCTCAAAAATAGGCGTATGATGCCCTCCGCAAGGGGGTATCATACCCTTCCAAAAGGGTATCATAAAACTTCAATTTGCCCATCTCAAAACCGCTTAAGAACTTTACAGGTTCCTTAGCCATTTCGCCGTGTCGCGTGGCCTTTAGGAAGCATTATTTAACAGTAAACCGCTATTTATGAAAGAGCAAGAACCCCGATTTTTATTTCATACCCCGTCGCGTGCCTCGGCTCAGCCGATGGGGCATTCACCCCCTTGGCGACCGGCATTTGGAAAGAAAGCGTTAAGAAAATATTTGATTAGACCGTTAAGAAGAGGGAACCATCTACTGAAGTTTAAAGAAATTCGGACTTATAAAAGTCCTGCTGAAGCCAGGTTATATTCGAAGCTCGAACTTATTTCCCTCTTTAGGGCTAAGCAAATATTTTTAGCTTTCTTTCCAACAGCCTTGACTTTTTCTTTGGTTACTTTCTTTTGTGTCAAGACAAAAGAAAGTAACGAGCAGAGGAGAGGTTCAACTGACGAGATGCAGGAATCTGGTGATACTTTTTCAGACTTCCCCGGACACACAAATGTCCGATTCGGGCACAAATCGGGCACACCCCTAAAATCATCATATGATACGTCAGGAAAGCATTTCAGCTCCCTAACACTGTTAGGAAATGCCCGATTTTTATTTCATGCCCGATTCGGGCATCCAAGGCACTCACCTGTCATCCTGAGCGATAGCGAAGGAACTGCCGGGAAGATATTCCGAAGCCTGGGTTTAGCACGGACAGTCGCCGTTCGGGTATCAGATGTCCGATTCGGGCACAAATCGGGCACACCCCTAAAATCATCATATGATACGTCAGTAAAGCATTTCCGCTCCCTAACACTGTTAGGAAATGCCCGATTTTTATTTCATGCCCGGTCGGGCATTCGGGCATTAGAACTAGGATTTCAACCTATTTCGCCCCCAGGCGCTTTAGGGCAGCGCTTGCCTTCATGTAGTTTTTATCAAATACAAGGGCCTGCTTGTAATCGGCTATGGCATCCTGTTTTTTGCCCATCATCTCGGCACAAAGGCCGCGGTTGTAGTAAGCATCCACATTATCGGGGGCTATCTGGGTCACAATGTCATATTGCCGCCATGCCTTGTCCAGGCTGTCCTGTTGCATCAGTATCCAGCCAATGTTGAAATAGGCATCGGCATACTGGTGGTCGTGCATAATGCAGTTCTTGTACTCAGCCTTCGCCTCCTCATATTTTTGCTGGTCCTGGTAATACATGCCCCGGTCGTACAGGGGAGATACATCGAGCGTATCCAGTTTAAAGGCGTTATCATAGTACTTAAGGGCCACAGGGTCGCGCTTAGCGCCATACAGTATGCCCAGCTGTATAAATGCGTCCTTGTACTGGGGCGCCACATTAATAGTGGTCTGGAAGCTGGAGATAGCCTTGGAAGTATCTTTGAGGTTCTTGTAAATGATGCCCTTCAGGTAATAGCCCTCGGGGTTGTAAATATCCTGGCGCAGCACGGTATTTATCTCGCCAAAGGCCTTGGGGAAGTCTTTTGCGTAGATGAACATCTTGGCGATCTTGAGGTGGGCCGTTGGGTCTTCCTTATTGATAGCTATAGCTTTCTGCAGCCACTGTATAGAGCCTTTAATATCCTTGTGCTCAAACAGCAGGTCGCCAATGGCGCTGTAATACTCGGCATGGGTGGAGTCGAGAGCCACTGCCTTCTTGAAATCGTCAAGGGCAAAGGTATCCTGCTTCATTTTGTGCAGTATATTGCCCCGCTCATAATACAGGGCTGCATTTTTAGGCTCGGCCTGTATCTTGCCTGTTACACCGGCCAGCAAGGGATCTTTGAATAGTGGGTTGGCCTCGCCCTGCGATGCAGCTTTCTTATTGCCGCAGGCAGCAATAACCATGAATCCCAGCGAAAATGTGAGGTATATTATCCACCTGTTTTTCATACTGCAAACATACTTTAAATGGACGGAATCTTGCATTTAAGGGTAAATCATTATATATTAGCGCCCCGCCATTACCGCAACGTCACACAAAAAACCAGGATAAAAACTAATTGTTCATTTTTTACAAACATTAATCATGAAGTACTTATCATTCGTTCTTGCTTTTACCATGGTGGCAGCAAGCTCATTTGCCCAAAACTGCGCGGACAAACACCCTGTATTTAAAGTGCCACATGGCGTAACACCTAAAGTGATGAAAGTGCTGGGTACCAGCCCTGAATTTCCCCCGCTGCAAAACCGCAATTCGGTAAAAGAGATATACCATAACCTGAAGGCAATGGGTGAGAGCCCCAAGTATAAGGATGCCATCAACAGCCTGTTCGTAGCACTTGGCTATACCGGCGTACAGGACCCTGAGTTCACACTTGAGGATGTAACACCGGGCAATGTGCCATTTGGCGCTATAGGCATGCTAGGCGATGCAGCACACCATTACGAGTACAGCATCCTGGTATTACCCGGCGAAGAGATCATTAAAAGCTGGCATATACACTCACGCAACGGCTGCGACCTCAACTTCATGAACCGCTGCGGCAATGCATTTTACCAAACCTCGAACTGCCCCGGCAGCAACCCTGCCCACATAGAAGTAGTGGCACGCACCAGGGCCAAATCGTGCAACTGTAACCTGGGCGAAGATGATCCTAATGAAACAGGCTATCCCTTCCACCCAAGCGATGAAACCAAAACCAAGCTGATCCGCTCGGAAGCAGCAGACAGGGGTAGCAATACGCAAACCATCTACCTGGATGTGGACAATGCTACCTACCGCAGGCTGAAATAAGCGCGATAAGCTAACAGATACTTTTTATAAAAAACGGGGCATAAGCCCCGTTTTTTCAATTAGATACGCTGGCAGACAAAGTGGGAACATAAATACATGGCACGCTTTTATTAAGCTATATGTTAAAATGCACTAAACCACATTTTAAAACCAGTATTATGAAAACCGTACTTTTAGCCGCTTTGTTAGCTTTTGTATGTAGCGGCGCTTACGCACAGTCACACGCCATCTACACCATTCCCGGCAAGGATGCAAAGACCATAACTGTCCTGGGTTCCGACCCGGAATTTCATCCACTGCAAAACCTGAAGAACAAGCACCAGGTATATGTAAAGCTGAAAGAGATGGGCAACAGCCCCAGGTACAGGAAATATATCAATTCATTATTCACCGCTATGGGGTACAGTGGCGTTAATGATCCCAACTTTACAGAGAACGATGTAAATAAAGGCGAAATTCCTTACGGAGCAATAGGCATGATGGGTGACGGAAGCCACCACTACGAATATTGTAAGCTGAATGTAGCGGGTGACCCTTATATACCAAGCTGGAGAGTACGTGCTGAAAATGGCAACGACCTGCACTTCATGTCGCGCTGCGGTAATGCTTTCTATTATCCACAGGCGGCAGTGTCACCAAAAGAAAATTGCCCGACAACAAGGGTACAAGTATTTGCACGCTACAAACGTCCTGCATGCAGTTACTGCCCCGATTGCGGCACGAATGACCCTGAAGTAAAAGGCAGTCCATTCACGCAAACGTACCAGACCGAAACAGTACTGATAGAAGAAAAGAATGCTACTAACTATACCGACACTAAAGCAGTATATGTAGATGTGGACAGGAGAACCTTCAGGAAACTGAAAGAAGAAAAGGAAGAAAGATATGAATCGGAAGGATATGGTGGCAGGGAAAGAGTGCATGTATCATCTTGTTGCAACCCATTTGGACTATAGATAAACAAAGCGTAGAAAGAGTGTGCCAGAAGGGCTTCCGCAAGGAAGGCCCTTTTTTATTACTAACGCTTGTTAAGCGCGTAGAAAAGAGCGTGATAAAAAAGGGCCTTCCTTGCGAAGGCCCTTTTTTATTTTACTAAGCGCTTGTTAAGCGCTTATAAACACAGCGTTAAGAGGGGCTTATTATTTCTTTAAGAAGCATTGCGGGCTAATCTTTGTGTCAACAAACGAAAACAAAAGATAACAAAGATCACCACAAAACGCAATTGAAATGACAAAGATCCTCCTCTTCATCGCAATACTCGGATGCATCCTGGCAGCCGTTAACCTTTAATCAGCCACCCGGAAAAACCATACACATGATACCTCGTTTAATAGTGCAAATAACATTGAAATCGTACCTGGGCCTGGGCAGGGTGCTGGCCGCTATAGATAAGAAGAACAAAGAAGCAAGGCCAATGCCACTGAGTGACAAATATGTTGCGATCAAAAAAGCAACCAACCTGAAGCGGGCATAAATTGCCATTCACATCTTAGGGGAGCATCTAATTCTTCCTGCAAAAATCTAGAATAATTCTTTCAGCACATTGTAAATGATGTTCGGCTTACCTAAAGTATAAAAGTGCAGCACCTGCGCATTGTTCTTCAAAAGGTCGCGGCATTGCTCCAACAACCATTCGGTTCCTATTTTATCGCAATCGGCCTCTGTTTTTGCCTTCATCATTTCGTTGTACAGATCTACCGGCACCTCCACATTAAATATGCTGGGTATCATAGTAAGCTGCTTTTTGGTGCTTAGCGGCTTAAGCCCCGGCATTATCGGTACTGTAACGCCATGCTCTTTGCAACGATCGAGGTAATTGTAATAGTGCTTATTGTCGAAGAACATCTGCGTGGTAACATAATCGGCCCCGAACTCTATTTTGCGTTTCAGGTAGTAAATGTCCGTATCCATATTCGGCGCCTCGAAATGCTTTTCGGGGTAGCCGGCCACACCTATGCAAAAATCGGTTTTTACACCGTCCATAATATCTTCCTCTATATAGCTGCCCTTATTGAGGCTAATTACCTGCCTTACCAGGTCCTCGGCATAACGATGACCGTTGGGGTGCGGTGTAAAGAACTTCTCATTTGCTGCGGCATCGCCACGCAAAGCCAGCACATTCTTCACACCGAGGAAATGCAGGTCGATGAGGGCATTTTCGGTTTCCTCTTTGCTAAAACCACCGCATATGAGGTGCGGTATCGCCTCCACCTTGTATTTGTTCATCAGGGCGGCGCATATGCCTACTGTGCCCGGGCGTTTGCGTATCTCCACCCGCTCAAAGCTGCCGTCAGCACGTTTTTTATATACCTGTTCGGCACGGTGATAGGTAACATTGATGAAAGCCGGGTTGAATTCCATCAAAGGATCCAGGTGATTATAGATAGACTCTATGCTTTTCCCCTTTGTAGGCGGTAATATCTCCAATGAGACTATAGGTGATTTGGCGTTAGCTATGTGTTCTGTAACCTTCATACAAGTCGCAAAAGTATAATATTCTTTATTCTGTCCCAATTCGCATTATGGGGTAATAAATCTGATGTTTTAGAGGCATATTGTTATTTTTGTTGCAAACACCGGTTTTGAAGATACATACAAAGGGCTTAATAAAGCGATACAGAAGCCGCACGGTGGTTAACAATGTGTCGTTTGAAGTGAACCAGGGCGAGATAGTAGGACTGCTGGGACCGAATGGTGCCGGCAAAACCACGTCTTTCTACATGGTTGTGGGCCTGGTGAAGCCGGACGATGGCGAAGTGTTCCTGGACGATGTGAACATTACGAAATACCCAATGTATAAGCGCGCGCAGATGGGCATAGGCTACCTCCCCCAGGAAGCCTCAGTGTTCCGCAAGTTATCGGTAGAGGATAATATACTGGCCGTGCTGGAGATGACGAAGCTGAACAGGACACAGCAACTGGATAAGCTGGAGAGCTTACTGGATGAGTTTGGACTGGTGAATGTGCGTAAAAGCCCCGGTGATGTACTGAGCGGGGGCGAGCGAAGGCGTACCGAAATAGCACGCGCCCTGGCTGTTAACCCAAAATTCATATTGCTCGATGAGCCCTTTGCGGGCATAGACCCTATAGCCGTAGAGGACATACAAATGATCGTGGCAAAGCTGCAATACAAGAACATAGGCATTCTCATCACCGACCATAATGTGCAGGAAACACTATCCATTACAGACCGCGCCTACCTGCTGTTTGAAGGTAAAATATTGAAATCGGGCACGGCTGAAGAGCTGGCCCAGGATGCACAGGTAAGAAAAGTGTATCTTGGACAATCGTTCGTACTTAAAAGAAAGGACTACAGCAACATCGAACATTATAAGGGCAATTTGTAGCTTCGTATTTGAATAGAGAGATTTTAGTGTAAAAATTGTAATTTGACCTGTTAGGATGAGCATTATCAGCCCGGCTTTGAAAGGATACATGAGATTGCGCCAGAGCGCGATCGATAACTTCATGCTCAATCCTATAGACACCCAGCAACAGGTGTTCAATGCGCTGATCGGCACTGCACAGTTCACAGAGTACGGTAAAAAGTACAATTTTGAGACGCTGAACAATGTAGCTGACTTTAAGAAAGCTGTTCCTATAACAGATTACGATAGCCTGAAGCCATATATACACAGAATACTGGAAGGCGAGCAGAATATACTATGGTCTTCGCCCATTACATGGTTCGCGAAATCGAGCGGCACTACGAGTGATAAGAGCAAGTTCATACCCGTAAGCAAGGAGAGCCTGGACGATAACCATTTCAAAGGCAGCAAGGATGTGATGACATTGTACCTGCGGCAGTTCCCGCAATCACAATTCACATCGGGCAAGTGCCTGACCATAGGCGGCAGCCACCAGATAAACCAGCTTAATGCGGAATCGTTTTACGGCGACCTCTCGGCAGTGATGCTGCAGAATATGCCGCTGTACAGCCAATTGGTACGCACGCCGGAGCTATCGATAGCACTGATGGACGAGTGGGAACAGAAGATAGAAATGATGGCGCATACTACCGTACATGAAAATGTGACCTTCATAGCCGGCGTACCTACATGGACCATGGTGCTGATAAAACGGATATTTGAAATAGCCGGCACCGATAACCTGCTGAACATCTGGCCCAACCTGGAACTTTATATACACGGCGGCGTAAGCTTTGTACCTTACCGCAGGCAGTTTGAAAAAATAATACCCTCGCCATACATGCATTACTGGGAAACCTACAATGCATCGGAAGGCTTTTTTGCTATACAGGATAACACGAACAGCAATGGCATGCTGCTGCTGCTGAACCATGGTATCTATTACGAGTTCATGCCAATGGATGAGTATGGTAAAGAACACCCGGAGACCCTGAGCCTGAAAGAAGTAGAGCTGAATAAGAACTATGCGCTGGTTATAAATACCAACGGGGGCCTTTGGCGTTACCTTGTAGGAGATACGATACAATTTACGTCGCGCGACCCCTTCCGTATAAAAGTGAGCGGCAGGCTGAAGCATTTTATCAATGCCTTTGGTGAAGAGGTGATAGTAGACAACACCGACCAGGCCATTGCAACAGCCTGTAAAGAAACGGGGGCTATTGTGAACGATTATACCGCCGCACCTGTTTACATGACGGGCACCGATACGGGAGCGCATGAATGGATCATAGAATTCGAAGTGCTGCCCTGTCCTATTGAAGTGTTTACAGCAGCGATGGATAAAGCACTGCGTGCCGTTAACTCAGACTACGATGCCAAGCGCCATAAAGACATGGCACTGCGTATGCCTATAGTACATGTGATGCCGAAGGATGGCTTTAATAAATGGCTGAAGGATAAAGGCAAACTAGGTGGTCAACATAAGGTGCCGCGCCTGAGTAACGAACGTAAATACCTGGAGGAAATACTCCCTTACATTAGCAGGTAGTAATTAAGCATCGCCTTCCGCTTTATCATCATCGTCTTTAGCATTTTGTATTTTACCTAAGTTGCCACCTGTATAGCGATAAGCTATTTCGTATGCGCGGAGGTTGATGTCCTGCTTTATTTTTTTATCGCTTACGCCCTCGGCCTGGGGATAAGGCAGGTTGTAATTGACAACAATGCGAAAGGTATTCTCTCCAAAATTTTCCAATGCTACTTCAACCGGCTCTTTTACATGGGTGGTTTTGGTGATCATTGTTTTTAGCTCGTCTATCATCTGTGTTACCTTGTCGTGGGGCACGCCGTATTTCACATTTATATTGAGGGTAACGTTTTTCGCATTTTTATCGGTAAGATTTTCGAGGCTCTCGCTCACGAGCTTTTGATTGGGTATAATGTAGGCGGAGCCATCGGAATTGCGGAGCCTGCAGCTACGGAAACCAATGCGCTCCACCATGCCCTCGAAGCTGCCTGTACGAATGGTATCACCCACTTTAAAAGGCCTGTCGGAAAGCAGGGTGATGGCGGCGAAGAAATTTTCTACACTTTCTTTTGCGGCCAGTGCTATAGCGATACCGCCTATACCAAGACCAGTGATGAGCGCGGGGATATTTACATGAAATACGGTACCCAGCATCCAGAACAAACTGGTGGTCCACACGAGCAGTTTTACCACTTCTTTTACCAAGGGCAGCAGTTGCCGGCGTTCAATATCATGTGCCTTTTCCTTTTGCAGGAAGTAGATAAAATCGACAATGCGTGTAGCGACAATAGTGGCGGAGACAATAATGATAAACAGGAAAACATGATCGACTATATCGCCAAGACGAATGTCAAGCACATTGGCAGGGCCTTTGCTGCGGTGCATTACGATGATATTGTCCAGTAAGGCAGACAAACGCGTAAATGCGACATAAAACAGTAAAACCATGAATAATCGCTCGATAGGTTTCCGCAGCAAGTCGCGAAAAACCTCGGCATGCCGCTGTTTGCTGATGCGTGTGGATATACTATGGCTCAGGTTGGATAAGCCAAGGCTTACCGGCTTCTTTAGTAGGATGGTTGCCAGTATAATGCCGGCAAACCAGCAGTAATTCTCCACCGTTTCGCCCATGAAGGTATCCTGAAAAAAACTCCAATCTATGTTCAACAGCAAGGCCATATTTTCAATACACGATTTATACAAACATTATACCGCAACGTTAAACTCCCTTAGCGCATCGTTTAGGCTGGTCTTAAGGTCGGTAGAGGGTTTACGCTGCCCTATTATCAATGCGCAGCTTACGCCATAGTCACCGGCGGGAAATTTTTTGGTATAGCTGCCGGGGATCACTACGCTACGGGCGGGTACCCTGCCTTTGTATTCAATTGGTTCGGCACCGCTTACATCTATTATTTTGGTGGACTGTGTGAGGACAACATTTGCACCCAGGACGGCTTCTTTTTCTACTACTACCCCCTCGACCACTATGCAACGGGAGCCGACAAAGGCACCGTCCTCGATAATTACGGGCCCTGCCTGCAATGGCTCCAGTACGCCACCTATGCCTACTCCACCGCTCAGGTGCACCCCCTTGCCTATCTGCGCGCAACTGCCAACGGTGGCCCATGTGTCCACCATAGTGCCTTCATCTACGTAAGCACCAATGTTCACGTATGATGGCATGAGCACTACATTACGGGCAATGTAAGCACCATAACGCGCTACTGCATGCGGAACGGCACGCACACCTAAAGAAGCATAATCCTTCTTCAACAACATCTTGTCGTAAAACTCGAAGGGTTCCATTGTCCATGTCTGCATGGGCTGTATACCAAAGTACAGCAGGATAGCCTGCTTAACCCATTGCTGCACCTGCCAGCCATCGGGCGCGGGTATAGCCACACGCAGGCGGCCTTTGTCCACATCTTCGATCACAGCCCGCACGGCATCTTTATAAGTATCTTCTTTTAAAAGCTCCCGGTTTTGGTAAGCCGCCTCTATCATCTGTTGCAATTCCATGTTATCTATTATCCGGCGAAAATAATAAATTCTGAAGGGTGATTAGTGATTTACCAGTTTAAGTTATGAAGGCAGGTCCGTTATACCGGGAATACATGCCGCCTGACGCGGGGCAGACAGGCCGGACCAAATAAAAACCGGGATTCCTGAAGTTTTCCCTATAGGGTCTGAAATCACTATTAGAAAGCCATCTAAGCCTATATTTCCTCCGTTTTTTTGACAATATCTTTAACAATACCATCTAATTCGTTTGCCGAACTTGTAATGTAATTTAGTATTTCCGGCAGTTCGCTTTGTTCATATTTTCCGCTGGCAAGTATATCAACCAAGCCTAATAGCCTTGCCAGCGGCGCTCTTACAACATGAGATTGTGTCCATGCTATTTCCCGCAGCTTCATATTTTGTGCCCGGATCGCATTTACATGAACTTTTAGTTCAGAAATGTCCTGCATTGCCCCTGTGATCCGGATAGGCTTGCCGGAACTATCGCGTAAAACGAAAGACCTGTCTAAAATATATTTATAGGTGTTATCGGCGCATAAAAAACGATACTCAATTTGAAAATTCGTAGCGCCCGCACCAATTGCAGCTCCAAACGCTTCATCCACCCTTACCTTGTCTGCGGGGTGAATTTTATCAGTCAACCATTGTTCCAAATTAGGTATTTCACATTCTGCATACCCGAACGTGGTACGGATCCCATCGTTGTAAGTGACCTTGCCTGATGCCATATCATAATCCCATACGGTGTCACTTGTTGCCTTTGCCACGATTTCATAACGTTCATTGCTACGCTGCAACCTGAGAAAAAGCACAGGCAAGAGCTTTGCCATCACGGCGCTTAACACGATGAGGTTTGAAGACACTGCGACCCATGAACCCACTGTATATAAATGACCGGCTTGCGCACCAACCATGTCAAAATAAATTAGAAAGGCAAAGACAACGCAAACAAGAGTATTTAAAACAACGGGCCAATAGCTTACTTTGCCCGGAAAAATAAGCACTGTGAAAAAAGTGATGCCGAGGAGGTAGAGCAAACCGGGACCGAAAGAACCCAGGTAATATAAAAGTGCAATGGCCACAACATAAATTAGCCCGGTAAATACAGCCTTGCGTATGTTAATATCTATACCCGATTTGAAGGTGATAACAGCACATATAAGGAAGGCAAAAAAATCAACAAAAGCCAATAAATACAGACCGGTGAGCAAGGACATTGCTATACCGGGAATGACCGCAATGAAACTCAGGGGGAAAAAATAGGTGATAGTTGTTGTGAAGAGCCTGTTTCGCCAGTAAGACAAGCCGGTGCGTGGGACAGCCGATGCCATAAAGTTATTGTCAACAAAGGCAACATACATTCTCCATAAATCCATATACACAAAGCCAACGGGTTGAAGCAGACACTACAAGATACAATAATATGTCTCAAAACCTAATGCAAAGCCAATAACAAATGGCATGAACCGCAGAAAATTTATTTTGAGAACAGTCTCTTCCTCCTTGCTCTCTTTTCTTTAGGGGCGGTGTTTGCATCTGCCGCCTCAATACCAGGCTCTTGTTTTTTGGTCTTGAGCTGTATCCTGACATTCCCGTTTTCTCCATCTACAGCTTTAAGGTGCACTACAATGCCTTTCATACTTCTTTCAAGGTTCAGGCTGTCGTCCAGGATGAGCTCATCTTTTTTTGGATTGCGAAGAGGTACATCTATATCAATATCTGTTCCTGATGCAGATAAAGAATATATACCCCTCACCTGTACATTGAGCGCGCTGGATTCAATAAGCATAGGATCAATTATTATCTTGTCGCCTTTTATTTCCAGCTTATCCTTAAGCTTAACGAAGGTTATATTCGACAAGTTACGATTGCGGAATACGTATTTACTTATTTTCCGGAAAGGCTCGAAATCTACAAGGGCAGCATCGCGCACATCGAAGTGCACAATGCCGTTGAAAGAGTTGGGGACTATTTTGCCATCATCGCGTATACTGCCTGTTACATCCACATTGGCATACATACGGCCATTGAGATTTTTATCAGTGATGGCATCCTGTCCAAAATTTTCGAACGAACGGAAAAAGTCCGGTATGTGTACGTTCTCTACCGCAGCTACAACATGAAAACTGTTGACCGCACTTTTTTGATCGAGGGTACCATGCAGTGCCAGCCTGCCACCGGCATTATCCAGGCTTATATTATTCAATGTAATCCCAGACTGTCCCAGCTGAATATCTGCATTGATATTGCTGGCGGTAAATTTTTGATAAAGCAGTTTATCTACCTGTAGCTGCATATGCACACTGCTGACTGCCAACATATTGTCGAGCTGCTGCGAAGCCTTCCCGGTATTGGCGGTCTTATCAGCAACCTGAGGCTCGCGGGTCACAGTAATTTTCGATTTCCGTGGGGCCAGGAAGCTACGGAATTCGTTGAGATCTATCTTAGGACTGCGAATATGCCAGTCGAGCACAATTTTTTCAGGGTTAGTGTAATAGAGATTTAAAAAATTGCGCATGCTGCCGTTCATGAATAATATACTGGAGGCGCTCTGCAGCTTCACATCTTGTATGTACACGTCGCTTCCACGGAAACTGACCAGTGCAGCGGTATTAGTAAAAGTAAGGTTACGCGGGAGATAGGTCAAAATACCACCGCTCACCCGCACTGTGCCAATGGCATAAGGCGCAGTAGTATCATTGGACAGTATACCGCCCTTATACCGCAGATCAAGATCAATATTTCCTTTTTTAAACGCAAATGTGTGGCCGCCTATTATGTCGTTTAGGGCTGAGAGGGGGAAATGGGATTTTATCCTTGTTTCTAAAACAGGCCTTGTAAGATTTGACACAGTAACCGTGTCGGCACCGAAAGGTACCTGGCCCCACCTTGCCTTAAGGCTATAGAGATTTATCTGCGAGTTCCTGTCACTATGACCAGCATCCGGCACTACGTAATTCGTGAACATGCCGCTGAAACTGCAGTCTTCCACCTTTCCCGAGGGCGTGATTATGATATTGTCTTTAACCTGCCATATAACCTGTACTACGGGTGTATCGCGAAACATCATGTGCCCCTCAAGGTGAGCATGCACATCCAGCGGCTTTGTGAAATCCACAACTTTAAGCTTTGCCGAGATAGCAGGTGTGAGCAGGGCCGCAGCATTGTTATACATGATATCCTCTGCGCCGATATCGAGCATAAAAGAAGCAGGGGTATCTGCGAATGCAAACCTGCCGCCAATAGTTACCCGGTCTTTATCGATGCGGATGCGTTGATTGGGGATAGATAGTATATGCTTTGCTGCGTTGTAGCCAATAGTGATATCCATTCCCAGTTGCTTGTCTTTAAGGAAACTACCCTTACCGGTATTGAAGGCAAAGCTATTGACGTGTGAATTGAGCTCAATTTTCGCGGTCCAGCCGGTATCATTATAGTTTAGCCGGGTTTCCATTTGATCTATGTTGAGCCGGAACAGTTTGAACTTATTCGTATTCTCGAAGGTGAAATCGATATCATTGAGAAAGACGTGATCGATGCGGGCTGTTCCTTTTTTTGCCGTGGTACCTGTTTTCTTCTTAAAGATGTTAGTGTTACTGCGGCCTATACTGTCAGTGAACAGGTATATCTTCCCTGTGTTGATGCGTATGTTCCTTATCTGCGGCTCACTGCGCAGTACCGTAAATGCATTTAGGGCTACATATATTTCTTTTGCCTGCAGCAGGTCGTGGTGATGGATAGAATAGAGACTATCGCGCAAAACCACATTTTTTAATGAAATGGAAATACCGGGAAAGCCTCGAAGTAAAGTAGGTTCCATGGTTTCTATAGTGAGCGTGCCATTCAGGTCGTCATTCAGCTGTGCGGTTATTTTTTTCAACAGGGCCGCCTTGTTCATATTCACATATAGGGCCAAGCCTATCCATAGCAGCACTATAAGGGCAGCGACACTACCTGATATTTTCAAGCTGATCTTTAACCAACGCGGCATGTGGGGAAATTCATATTAGTAACATCTAGTAAAAAGCCTGCCATTGGAAATAAAAACTGTTGCCAAGTGTAAATTAATTAATAAAAACAATCAAATGATCTTATATTCCATGTATTGGAGATAAGCCCATTACAGGCTCAAGCCAAAAAAATACTGCAAAGTCCAACTATTAGTTAGGAGCACCCGTCTTATTAAGAAATATCCATTCTATGCCTAAGCCTGTTGCAGTATTTACTGCCCTTCTTTTATTTGCCGCTGTTATACCATCAAAGGCACAGCCCGTCTATCAATGGGCGTATGGCTTGCCCGGCTTTTCGAGCTGGACGCAGGCTGAAGCCAACCACGTAAGCTCCCTGATGGTAAACAAGAAAGGAGAATCGTACCTGTTTGGCGGATTTGCGGTGGCGATGGATGTGGACCCCGGCCCCGGTGTGGACAGCCTGAAGGCCACGGCACTGCAAGGCTCGGCTGCCTATCTCCTTAAATACAGCCCCTCGGGCCAGTTGATCCGAAAACTTAATATAGGGACAGGTGAGTGGACCACCTCTATGTGTGATGACGGCCATTGGTATGCAGGCGGCGGTGTGGGCGTGGACAGCATTGGCCTTGGGTACAGTACAGATACTTTGTCGACCCCGGGCTTTTTTATTGCCAAATATGACTCACTAGACCATCTGGTATGGGCAAAGGGAACAGGTATAGGGGCAAGTGTACTGGCAATAAAGGCCGACCATGACGGGAATCTTTTTGTTACCGGCGTTTTTAACAGTACAATAGACTTCGATCCGGCACATCCCGGCAATGCCCTATTCACCAACAGCCTGCTGGATGGCTTTATTGCCAAGTATGATGGCGATGGCACCTTTCAATGGGCGAGGCAAATAAAGGGAAATGACGGTGACCAGGGGATGGCCCTTGATGTAGATATGACCGGGAATGTATTTGTAACCGGCTATACGGCCGGATATATGACACCCTCATCTACGTTTATGGATACGGGCAACGTCTTCCGCACATTAGTTTGCCATGGTGGCTATGATGGCTATGTGGCAAAATACACAAGCGATGGTGCTATTGCCTGGCTGGAGGCCCTGGGCGGTGCCGGCCATGATTACGGCAGGGGCATAGCTGTAGACAAGGCGGGCAACGTATACGCCAGCGGCTACTACGCAGGATCAATGACGGTGGACACTGCAGCCAATATAGTGCTTAACGCCGGAGCCGGTAACCAATCGGGCTACCTGGTAAAACTGAACGGTGCAACAGGGCACCCGGTATGGGCAAAAAATTATGGCTGCGACACAGGGTTCAATGCAATATCATTTGCACAGGCACTGGTATGTGATGACAGCAGCAACGTCTATATGACGGGCATGTTCCAGAAAAGCATAGTCCTCAACCCTGTTGCACCAGCTATCCCGGCGGGGACAACTCATGCCAATAGTGCGGACTACTATGTACTGAAACTTGACTCAGCCGGCAACTATAAATGGCATATACATACCTACAGCGGCTGGGACGATGAGGCCTATCAAATAGTGCTTGGCCCCGCAAACGATGTTTATGTATCGGGCTATATAAGTGACACCACCGATTTTGACCTCGCCGGCCCGGGGGGGCTTGTTAGTTTCCCGATGCCTAATCCAAATTGGGTCACCGTTTCCTTCATAGCTAAATATAAGCAGCCTGGCTCTAACGTTGAGGCAGTGAGCAGTGTTGCAGGGAGTGCTTTTAGTATATATCCCAATCCTGTAAAGGACGAGCTGACAGTAGATGGCGCAATAATTAACAATGGCGGTATTGAGGTCTTTGATCTGCTGGGCAGAACCTGTAATGTGCAGGTGAGAACCCTGGCGAACAAAGCGATGGTAAATACAGGTTCGCTTACTCCCGGGCTTTACATTTTGCAGTACAAAGAAAATAATACTGCACCTTACAGAATTAAGTTCATTAAGGAATAGATACTAGAATAATTTACTTACTTCCTTTTCATCCCAGCCCAAAAAGAATTTGTCATCGCCCAAGTCCCATACCGGGCGCTTAATGAGTGAAGTGTTTTTCATCATTAAGGCGATGGCTTTTGATTTGTTGGTTATGCTTGCTTTCTCGGCATCGGTAAGTGCGCGGTAAGTAGTGCTTTTTGTGTTAACCAGTTTGTCCGTTGGGAAATGCTTTAACCAGAGCTCCAAAGTAGCTTTGTTGATACCTAGTTCCTTATAGTTGTGAAACTCGTAATTAATTTTCTTAGCATCCAGCCATTTAAAGGCTTTTTGCATGGTATCGCAGTTTTTTATTCCGTAGAGGGTGATCATGGGCTGGAAAATTAGCATTTGCTAAAATAACAAAGTCCCCGAAATTCGGGGACTTTGGTGGAAGCACACGGGTTCGAACCGCNNTCTGAACCAGCTGAGCTATGCTTCCATTCTCCTTCCGTTTTGGCGGAAATGGAGTGCAAATATAGGGAGCTTTAGGTTTCCTGCAAATCTATTCTTATAAAAATATAGGTTTTATATGTTCAGGCTGCCTTTCAAAGCCTGAAAGCGCCCATTTACCTGTATTTATACCAGGTAGTGGGTTCACCCGGCTTACACCATTTAAGTGTAGGATCATCGTAGCCAAAGGTCTCGATATAGGTGAAGCCAATCTTCTCCAGTATGTGTCTTGATGCCATATTGTTTATGTCCGTCATGGCATATACCTCTTTGAACAGCAATGTATTGATTCCGTAGTCGAGCGCAGCTATCGCACCCTCGGTAGCATACCCCTGTCCCCAGCAATCCCTGGCCAGGCGATAGCCAAAGTCCCGGAAACCTATGTGTTTATTTATGGGAACAGCAATGTACTTAAANNCCCGTCCAGCCTATAAACTCACCACCTACCTTATTGATCATTGCCCAGCGGCCTATGCCGTAATCTTTGTACTGCTGCTGTATAATACGAATGTTCTCCCTGCTCTCTTCAATATCCTTATACGGCCTTTGGCCCAGGTAGGTGTGTACCTCAGGATTTGAGTCCATGCGGAACATGCCCTCATCATCTTCCATCACCAGCGGCCTGATGATCAGCCTTTCGGTTTCTATAAGTACGTCCATGGATTAAGTATTTCACCAATAATATCAAAAAAAACTAGCGCAGCAAAACCAGTTTTTGGTATGCGCTGGTTT